>NZ_JBVIST010000009.1:0-243481 GCF_055575375.1 Streptomyces sp. NPDC034111
CTTGCGGATCTCGCGTCCGGCAGGACGGATGCGCAGGGCCACGAAGCGTGAGTACATGCGTTTCACCCCGCTGCGGCCGCTGCCGGGCCGGGAGCCTTCCCGCCTCTTCGGCGGCCGCCAACTCGGCGGCGCGCCTCCGACCTGGATCGCACCGCCCTTCGCGGTCGGCATGACCACTCTGTTTGCGCTGATGACCGAACTGCCGCTGCCTCCGCACTGGCCACCTTGGGCGCTGTGGGCCGCTGTCTTCTCCATCGGCCTCTACAGCCTGACGTTCGCCTGGCGCATTTGGTTCGGTCAGCTTCAGGGCGGTTCGACAACCAGCTCCGGAGTAGTTCTCAGCCGAGCGCTGCCCCTTCGCCGACCAGGCGGCGCATCGCCATGTCGTGCCACCGGCAAACGGAGCCCTCGCCCCGCCGGTGTCGGAGCCGCGCCACCGGCCGCTTGGCCCCGTAACCAGCTCTAACCCCCGGCGACCAGAAGCGACCTTCATAACGCTCGTCGGTGAGCCTCCCCCACTGAATTCGTCGGAACAGACGCACTTGCGTCGGCGGATAATGGACACAACCGCCCATACCTATCACCGTGGCTTCCTACATTCACAGCAATGACTCCGTCGCCAGTTCGCGCCGCACGACGTCCATTTGGCGCGGCCGCGAAAATCCATAACATCACCACCGCGACGAGGGCGAGTGGCGCGACATACCCGCTCCCAACTCCCTGGAACCGTTCGTTGAACGACTCCCTATACGGAATCAAGCAGGTGGAATGATCTACCCCGACCTTTTTCGTAAGTCCTGGAACCGCGCCCTCAAACGACTCGGGCTTCCGGACTACAACCCGCACGACCTGCGCCACAAGTGGGCCACCGTAACCCTGAGCAACGGTGTGCCCATCCATGAGGTGTCGCGGTGGATGGGCCACAGTTCGATCAAGATCACGGTGGACCGGTATGGCCACCTCACCCTCGACGGCAGTGAGCGCTGCCGTCAGGTCATCGAGACGACCTTCGGTGTGCACATGCTCAGCGGATTCCCAGCTCCCGCAGTACGCGGTGCTGACTTGGTGCTGACTTAGTGGGCCAGTAGAGGTAACAGACGCCCCCGGAACCGCTCTTGACCTTGCCGTTTGCGTCGTAGCGCTTCGTCCGCAGCCAGATGTTCTCGAACTGGCGGCGCTTGTAGACGCGGCGGACGGCCTTGTCGTCGGGTGAGGCGGGGTCGTTGGCGATGACGTCGCCGTGCTTGGTGAAGCCGATGACGGTCATCAGGTGGCCCGCGGTGCCGTAGCCGGCGCCGTCGAGTTCGGTTTTCAGGAAGGACTGGGAGGTGATGAGCGGGATGCCGGCGTGGATGAGGCGTTCGGCGTCGGTGAGGGAGGAGAGGCGGGTGACGACGGCCTGGAGGTCGTGGTAAGTGGCGGCGTAGGCGGCGTTGAAGGGCCAGTTGCCGCAGCCCTCGTACTGGTAGTCGAAGGTGTAGCGGGCGGCGTGGCAGACCTGAGGGTCGGCGTAGTCGGGGTTGACCCAGGAGAGTTGCTGCTGGGTGGGTTTGCGGCCCCAGTACTCGATGATCATCTGGGAGGAGGTGGGGCTGCACCAGGCCTCGCCGCCGTTGTCGTACTCCGGGTACTGGCCCTTGTGGATCTCCTGCGAGTAGCGGGGGACGACCAGTTCGCGGCCTGCCAGGGCGGGCTTGGAGGCCGGCACCTCGAAGCGGTCGGGGAGGTCGGAGCCCATGGCGCCCAGGCGCCAGACGGTGGGGGTGAGCCTGGTGCCGGGCTTGCGGTGGAGGGTCAGGCGCAGGGTGTACGAGGTCAGGCGGAGGCCGCTCGCGGGGGTGTCGATGGCAAAGGTGTCGGTGGAGATGCTGCTCTTGCCGTCCTTCTGGTCGTCGACGGAGGTGCGGCGGATGTCGGCGTCGCTGTCGCCGGCCGTCCAGCGGCCCATGACGTACCAGGGAGTGCGGGTGCCGTCCGAGTAGCTTCCGCGCAGTTCGACGGTGATCCAGGTGCCGGGCGGGGTGTGGGCGTTCCAGGAGGCGACGAGTTCGGTGGCCGGGACCTTGAGGGGGTGGGCCGGGGAGGTCCAGGTGGCGTACTCCCAGGCGGCGGTCCGGCCGGTGTGCGGGTCCTTGTAGTCGGCGGTGCCGGCGGGGTGCGCGAGGACGAGGCCGGGGCGGGCGCCGTGCTCGACGCGGGTGCCGTGGCCGGTGCCCTTCTTCCAGTCGGCTGCGGAGGTCCAGGCGTGATAGTCCACGAGGCTCTTCGGTCGGGGTGCGTCGGCGTCCGGGGTGGTGGCGGCGGAGTCCGGGGCGGGCCGGCCCGCGGCGGTTCCGCGGGGTTCGCCGGTGGCCTGGGCCGAGGGAGCGGCGATGCCCGCCGCGGCGGCGAGTGCGGCGGCCAGGACGGTGCGCCGGGGTGCGGAGCTGGTCATCTGGAGGTCCCCCAGTCGGATGCGGTACGAGCGGGCGGGAGGGGCGGGGCGGGCGGCGGCACGGGCACGGGCGGAGTGACAGTGGGTCAACTATTGCGGCTGTGAACCCGCTTCGGAAGGTGGTGCGGGGCGCGTCGCGGCATGAATATGGGTCCACACCACTGGCGTGGGCGGGCCGTGGAACCGCGGCGTAGGCTGGGGCGATGGATCCTGAGCTGGTGTCGCTCGCCGCCCGGCTGCGCACCGGGCCGCCCTCGTGCGGGCCGGTACGGCTGATCGCGGTGGACGGGCACGCGGGGTCGGGCAAGAGCACCTTCGCCGGGCGGCTGGCCGAGGCGCTGGGCGGTGCGCCGGTGGTGCACACCGACGACCTGGCGACCCATGAGGAGCTGTTCGCGTGGGGCGAGCGGTTCCGTACGCAGGTGCTGGAGCCGCTGTCCCGGGGGGAGGCGGCGCGGTACGGGGTCTACGACTGGGTGTGCGGGGAGTTCACCGAGGAGCGTGCGCTGGCGCCCGCGCCGGTCGTGCTGGTCGAGGGCGTCGGCTCGGGCCGACGGGCGGTTCGGCCGTACCTGGCGTGCCTGCTGTGGATGGAACTGGCGAGCGAACACTCCTGGGAAAGAGGACAACTGCGGGACGGACCTGACCTCTCCGCTTTCTGGAGTGGCTGGATTCCGGCGGAGCGCGCGCATTTCGCGGCTGATCCTTCGCGCCCCTACGCCGATTTCCTGGTGCACCAGGGGGAGACGGGGTACGAGGTACGTGTGGGGCCTTCCTCGGCGCCGTGACCGGCCCCGCAGTTCACGCTCCGTAGCGGAGCTCGGCCGGCACAGCGGGACTCGCCGACAGGGTCCCGCCGAACGCCCCAACTCGGCTTGACCTGGGGGGCGTACAGGACTTACGTTCTCAATGTGCGGTTCAACGGACCGCCCACAGACGCGAAGCCCCCGGTTGTTCCCCCGTGATCGGGGGCTTCGTTCTGCATAAAACCACCTCTCAGCGGCGTTACGTGCCGCCCTCTCCCTCACCCTGGGTCACCGCATTCTTCGCGCCGTCGCGCCGCACCAAGTCCTGCGCCGTTGCCCCGTACCGCCCTCTACGGCCTGCACCGATCCCGCAGGTACGATGCGAGTCCGTGCCACCGCGGGCCACGGGCCGAGGTGCGCGACAAGGGTCAACTACCGCCCGCCGTACGCCGGTTCGGATACCGCGGCGGTACGCGCCCGGTGGCACACACGGGGGACGTTTTGTGGGGGGACGGATGGACTTCGGAACTCAGGCTTCGCCCGCCCCGGCCGAGCTCGCCTGGCTGCGCGCGGTCGACGCCTACACGGTGGGCGCCTATCCGCAGGCGGAGGAGGAGTTCCGGGCCGCGGTACGGCTCGATCCGTCGATGGCCGACGCCTGGCTGGGGCTGCACGCACTGCGCGCCGACACCTCCATCGCCCTGCTGAGGATGCACCGGCACCGGGACCGCTTCGGCGAGATGCGGTCCCGCCACCGACGCACCCTCAACTCCTGGTACTGGCTGGGCTGGTGGGTACAGCCGGTGCTGGAGACCGGCCGCGATCTGCTGCTCGCGCACGCCTCGCACTGGCTCGACGGCCGCCATGTTGCCGAGCTGGACCAGGCACTGGCCGGCTGCCCGCCGGTGGACACCGACCCCCAGGTGCGCTTTCTGCACGCCTGCCGGGCCTACCTCGTCAAGGACTGGGACCAGCTCGTACGGCACACCGAGCCACTGCTCCCCGACCCCGTGCTGGGCATCGAGGCCGGGCTGTTCGGCGGGATGGCCCGGGTGCGGCTGGAGATGTACGGACAGGCCGAGCCGCTGCTGGCCACCGCGCTGATGCGCTGCCGCAGCGAGCAGCCGCAGCGCAAGGAGCTGCGCTACTGGCTCGCCCGCGCCCATGAGGGCACCGGCCGCAGCGCCGCGGCCCTCCCCCTCTACCGGGCGGTGCACCGCGTGGACCCGGCGTTCATGGACACCGCCGCCCGGCTCGCCGCGATCGCCGAGGGCGACGGGCTGGACGAGGGCGCCGACCTGGCCACGGTCTCCGCTTCGGGTCTGGGCCAGGAGGCCGGCGGCGACCTGGACCCGCTGGCCCCGCTCGATCCGGTCGACGGCCGGGAGCTGCTGGCGACCGGCGAGGCGGAGGGACCGGACGGCGAGGTGGCCGGGGGCCCGCCGGCCGGGAACGAGGCGGCCGCCCGGGTCAAGGCCGCGGCGCCCGGACCGCGTGGCGCCGAGCGGCTGCCCGCCGGTCCGGCCGATCCGGTGCTGCTGGAGAAGGCGCTGGCGGAGCTGGAGCGGATGGTCGGCATGGAGCCGGTCAAGCGGCAAGTGCGTGCGCTGTCCGCCCAGTTGCGGATGGCGCGGCTGCGGGCGAGCCAGGGGCTGCCGGTGCAGCCGCCCAAGCGGCACTTCGTCTTCTCCGGTCCGTCCGGCACCGGCAAGACGACCGTGGCCCGCATATTGGGCCGGGTGTTCTACGCGCTGGGGCTGCTCGGCGGCGACCACCTCGTCGAGGCCCAGCGCGCCGATCTGGTCGGCGAGTTCCTCGGCCAGACCGCGGTGAAGGCCAATGAGCTGATCGACTCCGCGCTGGGCGGCGTGCTCTTCGTCGACGAGGCGTACAGCCTGTCCAACTCCGGCTACAGCAAGGGCGATGCCTACGGCGACGAGGCGCTTCAGGTGCTGCTCAAACGCGCCGAGGACAACCGCGACCGGCTCGTGGTGATCCTGGCGGGCTATCCGGAGGGCATGGACCGGCTGCTGGCCGCCAACCCGGGGCTGTCGTCCCGTTTCACCACCAGGGTCGACTTCCCCAGCTACCGGCCGCTGGAGCTGACCGCCATCGGCGAGGTGCTGGCCGCCGAGAACGGCGACCGCTGGGACGAGGAGGCCCGCGAGGAGCTGTGCAGCATCAGCGGCCACGTCGTCGACCAGGGCTGGATCGACGAGCTCGGCAACGGCCGCTTTCTGCGCACCCTCTACGAGAAGAGCTGCGCCTATCGCGATCTGCGGCTCTCCACCTGGCGGGGGACGCCGACCCGCGACGACCTGGCGACCCTGCGGCTGCCCGATCTGATGCAGGCGTACGGGGAGGTGCTGTCGGGCCGCGGACCCGACCCGCAGGGGCCGCTGCCGCCCCTGTAGGGGCATCCAGCGGCCCGCCCGGCCCGCGCACGTCGCAGACCGGGTACGTCGCGGGCCGGGTCAGCCCGCCATCGCCCGGTCCTCCACCGGCAGCACGGTCTCCCCACGAGGCTCCGGCGCCCGCCGGTGCGCCGGATCGCGGACCTCGCCGACCAGCATCTCCAGCACGTCCTCCAAGGCCACCAGGCCGAGGACCCGGCCGGTGGCATCGGCCACCGCAGCCAGATGGGAGGCCGCCCGCCGCATCGCCGTCAGCGCATCGTCCAGCGGAAGCTCGGCGCGCAGTGTGGTCATCGCGTGCCAGACGCGCTGGGGCACCGCGCGGTCGCGTTCCTCCAGGTCGAGGACGTCCTTGACGTGCAGATAGCCCATGTACGCCCCGCCCGGCGCGCACACCGGGAAGCGGGAGTAGCCGGTCCGTACGGTCAGCTCCTCCACCTGGCGGGGCGTCACCGTCGGATCGACGGTGACCAGGCCCGCCCGGTCGATGAGGACGTCGGTGACGGGGCGGCTGCCCAGTTCCAGGGCGTCGGAGAGGCGTTCCTGTTCGGCCGGCTCCAGCAGGCCCGCCTGGCCGGAGTCCTCGACGAGGTGGGTCAGCTGCTCGCTGGTGAAGACCGCCTCGACCTCGTCCTTCGGCTCGACCCGGAAGAGCCGCAGCACCCCGTGGGCACAGGCTCCGAGCAGGGCCGTCACGGGGCGGCACAGCCGGGCGAAGGCGACCAGGCCCGGGCTGAACCACAGGGCGGTCTTCTCGGGCGCGGCCATCGCCAGGTTCTTGGGGACCATCTCGCCGATGACGAGGTGGAGGAAGACCACCAGCGCCAGGGCGATGACATAGCCGAGCGGGTGGATCAGGGCGGCCGGGAGACGGACCGCCTCGAAAAGGGGTTCCAGCAGGTGGGCGACGGTCGGTTCGGCGACCGCACCGAGCGTCAGGGAGCAGACGGTGATGCCGAACTGGGCGGCGGCCATCATCTGCGGCAGGTTCTCCAGACCGTGCAGCACCTGCCGGGCCCGTTTGGAACCCTCGGTCGCCAGCGGTTCGATCTGGGAGCGGCGCACCGACACCAGGGCGAACTCGGCGCCGACGAAGAAGCCGTTGGCGAGCACCAGGAGTATCGCGAAGAACAGCTGGGCCACCGTCATCGGGCCACCTCCGCACCGGCCGCCGCCGGCTCACGGGTGGCGGGCGCGGCGGGGACGGCCGAGACGGTCTGCACCAGCCTTATCCGCTCGGCACGGTGGTGCGACACCAGCCGGACCCGCAGCCGCCAGCCGTCGAGTTCCGCGATGTCGCCGGGGGCCGGGATCCGGCCGAGTATGTGTGCCACGAGTCCTGCCACCGTCTCGTACGGTCCTTCCGGAGCCTCCAGGCCGATCCGCCGCAGGGTGTCGACCCGGCAGCCGCCGTCGGCGTCCCAGGCTGGACGGCCCTCCTCGGGCGGTGCCTGGCCCAGTTCGGGCAGGTCCACCCCGTCGTGCTCGTCGCGGACCTCGCCGACCAGCTCCTCGATGATGTCCTCCAGCGTGACCACGCCGGCCGTGCCGCCGTACTCGTCGACCACGACCGCGATCGGCTGTTCGCTGCGCAGCCGCTCCAGGAGCGGCTGCACCGGCAGCGTCTCGGGCACCAGCAGCGGCGGCACCGCGATCCGGGCCGCCGTGGTGCGCAGCCGGTCGTGCGCGGGGACAGCCAGCGCGTCCTTGAGGTGCACCATGCCGACGACCTCGTCGAGGCGGGTGTGGTAGACGGGGAAGCGGGACAGGCCGGTGGCGCGGGTCAGGTTCACCACGTCCTCGGCGGTCGCGGTGGCCTGGAGGGCGCTGACCCGTACGCGCGGTGTCATGACGTTCTCCGCGGTCAGATCGCCCAGTGAGAGGGTGCGGACGAAGAGGTCCGCGGTGTCCTGTTCGATGGCGCCGGCCCGGGCGGAGTGCCGGGCGAGCGAGACCAGTTCGCCCGGGGTGCGGGCGGAGGCCAGCTCGTCGGTCGGCTCCACGCCCAGGGCGCGGACGAGCCGGTTGGCGACGGTGTTCAGCAGGGTGATCACCGGGCGGAAGAAGCGGGAGAAGGCATCCTGCGGGCCGGCCACGAAACGGGCGACGTGCAGCGGCTTGGAGACCGCCCAGTTCTTGGGCACCAGCTCGCCGACGACCATCTGGACGGCGGAGGCCAGCAGCATGCCGAGGACGACGGCGACGCCGGGCGCCGCTCCCTTGGGCAGCCCGGTCGCCAGCAGCGGGCCGCCCAGCAGCTGGGCCAGCGCGGGCTCGGCGAGCATACCGACCACCAAGGAGGTGATGGTGATGCCGAGTTGGGTGCCGGACAGCTGGAAGGAGAGTTCCCGCAGGGCGGAGACGACGGTGCCGGCGCGGCGGTCGCCGTCGGCCGCGGCCCGTTCGGCGTCCGCCTTCTCGACGGTGACGAGGCCGAACTCGGCGGCGACGAAGAAGCCGTTGGCCAGGATCAGTACGAACGCCGCTGCGAGCAGCAGCAAGGGGCCGGTCATGCCGCCGCCTCCGTGGTGTGCGGGGGTCGTGGAGGGGCGGCGCAGGTACTACAGGACGATCCGTCCATTGCCGGAGGGAGTCACTCCTCGGGTCGCAGTGGGCCCACTAGGGGCAGGGCGCGGGCACGCCCCGGGGAACAGAGTAAACAGCGGGGCCCGGATTAGGGCAGGCTCACCCGGCCGTGTGGTCGAGCGCACCGTACTTCTCGGTGAGGTCGCGCAGCGCCCGGGCGTCCCGGATGGCCTGGTCCCTGGCGATACCGGGCTGAATGCCCATCGCGGGAAGGCTGGTGCCGTCGGAGAGGTCGAGATGGACCCAGGGGTCGCCGGCCCGGAGGTTGACGCGGACGACCTGGGCCCAGGCCAGCTCCCGCTTGGTGGTGAGGTTGACGACCGTGATGCCCTCCTGCCGCGCGACCACCTTGGGGCGGCTGAGCAGCAGGAGGACGGCGCCCACCAGCAGTCCGGTGACGATGAAGCTGATCCGCTCCCCGCCGCTCAGCTTCGGCAGCGCCAGCGCGATCGCCGTGAGGGCGGCGAGCTGGGCGATGCCGACGGTGGACAGGACGATCCGGGTGCGGGTCGGCCGGAAGGTCACCGGGAGGCCGGGCAGGGAGGCGGGGGCGGACACGTCGTCGTCTTCCGTACGTGAGAGAGGCGGGGTCAGAGCCGGCAGGCGTGGATGCCGGTGGTCAGGATCGCGCGGGCGCCGAGGTCGTAGAGCTCGTCCATGATGCGCTGGGCGTCCTTGGACGGGACCATCGAGCGGACCGCGACCCAGCCTTCGTGGTGCAGCGGGGAGACGGTCGGCGACTCCAGGCCCGGGGTGAGGGCGACGGCCTTCTCAACGTGCTCCACCCGGATGTCGTAGTCCATCATCACGTACCGGCGGGCCACCAGGACGCCCTGCATACGGCGGAGGAACTGGCGCACCTTCGGGTCGTCGTCCTCGGCGCCGGTGCCGCGGATGACGACGGCCTCGGACGTCAGGATCGGCTCGCCGATGATCTCCAGGCCGGCGTTGCGCAGGGTGGTGCCGGTCTCGACCACATCCGCGATGATCTCGGCGACGCCGAGCTGGATGGCGGTCTCCACGGCGCCGTCGAGGTGAACGACGGAGGCGTCCACGCCGTTGTCGGCGAGGTGCTGGGTGACCAGGCCGGCGAAGGACGTGGCGATGGTCATGCCGCCGAAGTCGCTGACGTCCTTGGCGGTTCCCGGACGGGTGGCGTAGCGGAAGGTCGAGCCGGCGAAGCCCAGCTGGAGGATCTCCTCGGCCGGCGAGCCGGAGTCCAGCAGCAGGTCACGGCCGGTGATGCCGATGTCGAGCTTGCCGGAGCCCACGTAGACCGCGATGTCGCGGGGGCGCAGGAAGAAGAACTCGACCTCGTTCTCGGCGTCGACGAGGACGAGTTCCCTGCGGTCCTTGCGCTGGCGGTAGCCGGCCTCATGGAGCATCGCCGACGCAGGCTCGGACAGTGAACCCTTGTTGGGGACAGCGATGCGCAGCATGAGAGCGAGTTCCTTTGCAGCTGAAGGGGGTTGGGCGGGTGGGGGGGTGGCTCAGAGGTGGGCGTAGACGTCGTCGAGGGAGATGCCCTTGGCGACCATCATGACCTGGAGGTGGTAGAGGAGCTGGGAGATCTCCTCGGCGGCCGCCTCATGGGATTCGTACTCGGCGGCCATCCAGACCTCGGCGGCCTCCTCGACGACCTTCTTGCCGATCGTATGGACACCGGCCTGCACCAGCTCGGCGGTACGGGAGGTGGCGGGGTCGCCGGTGGCGGCCTTCTGCTGGAGCTCGGCGAAGAGCTCCTCGAACGTCTTCTTGGACATGATGGTGACCACCCTACGCGGTCGCCCCGCCCAATCAGTGCCAGGGCTCGGATACCGAGCGGAGGGTGACGGCGGTGGCGACGGCGGCGGTGACCGCCTCGTGGCCCTTGTCCTCATTCGAGCCCTCAAGGCCCGCGCGGTCCACTGCCTGCTCCTCGTTGTCGCAGGTCAGCACGCCGAAGCCGACGGGGACGCCGGTGTCGACGCTGACCTGGGTCAGGCCCTGGGTGACGCCCTGGCAGACGTAGTCGAAGTGCGGGGTGCCGCCGCGGATGACCACGCCGAGGGCGACCACCGCGTCATAGCCGCGGCTCGCGAGGACCTTGGCGGCCACCGGCAGCTCGAAGGTCCCGGGCACCCGCAGCAGCGTCGGCTCGCTGATGCCCAGCTCGTTCAGCGCCCGCAGCGCGCCTTCGACGAGGCCGTCCATCACCTTCTCGTGCCACTGCGCGGCGATGACGGCCACCCGCAGGTCGCCACAGTTCTTCACGGTCAGTTCGGGTGCGCCCTTGCCGCTCACGGTTCTCCTCGTACGGGTGATGGTGGGGTGGTGGTTGGACTGCTGGTCCGGGGTTACTGGTGGTGGCAGCCGGTCGTGTCAGCAGGGGGCGCGGCGCCAGCCGCTCCGGTGGAGCCGGTGCTTGCACCGGGCAGCCAGGGCAGGTCATGGCCCATGCGGTCCCGCTTGGTGCGCAGGTAGCGCAGATTGTGCTCACCGGCCTTGACCGGCATCGGCTCGCGGCCGTGGACGGTGAGGCCGTGCCGCACCAGGGCGGCGGTCTTCTCGGGGTTGTTGGTCATCAGGCGCAGCGAGCGCACGCCCAGGTCCTGGAGCATCTGCGCGCCCGCGGCGTAGTCGCGGGAGTCGGCGGGCAGCCCCAGTTCGAGGTTGGCGTCGAGGGTGTCGCGGCCGCGCTCCTGGAGTTCGTAGGCGCGCAGCTTGGACAGCAGCCCGATGCCGCGTCCCTCGTGGCCGCGGAGGTAGATCACCACGCCGCGGCCGGCCTCGCTGATCCGCTGGAGCGAGGCCTCCAGCTGGGGGCCGCAGTCGCAGCGCAGCGAGTGGAAGATATCGCCGGTCAGGCACTCGGAGTGGACCCGGACCAGGACGTCCTCGCCGTCCCCGAGCTCCCCGGCGACCAGTGCGATGTGCTCGACGCCGTCGACCGTGGAGCGGTAGCCGTGGGCGGTGAACTCGCCGTGGGCGGTGGGCAGCCGGGTGGTGGCCTCGCGGCGGACGGTGGGCTCGGACGACTGCCGGTAGGCGATCAGGTCCTCGATGGAAATGATCGACAGCCCGTGCTTGCGGGCGAACGGCACCAGCTCGGGCAGCCGCAGCATGCTGCCGTCCTCACCGGCGATCTCCACGATGGCGGCGGCCGGGCGCAGTCCGGCGAGCCGGGCCAGGTCGACGCCGGCCTCGGTGTGGCCGTTGCGGACCAGCACGCCGCCGGGCCGGGCGCGCAGCGGGAAGATGTGGCCGGGCCGGACGAAGTCGCCGGCGACGGACTCGCCGGAGGCGAGCAGCCGGAGGGTGGTGGCGCGGTCGGCGGCGGAGATGCCGGTGGAGACGCCGTGGGCGGCGGTGGCGTCGACGGAGACGGTGAAGGCGGTCCGCATCGACTCGGTGTTGTGCTCGACCATCTGCGGGAGTTCCAGCCGGTCCAGCTCCGGGCCCTCCATGGGGGCGCAGATCAGTCCGCGGCACTCGCTCATCATGAAGGCGACGATCTCGGGGGTGGCCTTCTCCGCGGCGATGACGAGGTCGCCCTCGTTCTCCCGGTTCTCGTCGTCCACCACGACGACCGGACGGCCGGCGGCGATATCGGCGATGGCCTGCTCGACGGGGTCCAGCGCCAGGGACTCGGTGTCCTCGGCGTCGTACCAGCTCTTCAGGGCGGTCATGCCGCTGCTCCTTCCAGGACGGTGCGATCGGCGGCGCGCGAGCGCAGCCACCAGTCGCGCATGCCCCATACGACGAGGGCGAGATAGACGACGTAGACGAGGCCGGAGAAGGCGAGACCGCTGCTGAAGGCGAGCGGGACGCCGACGACATCGACCAGCAGCCAGGCGAACCAGAACTCGACCAGGCCGCGGGCCTGGGCGACCATCGCGGTGAGCGTGCCGACGAAAATGTACGCGTCCGGCCAGGGGTTCCAGGACAGCTGCGGGAACAGGGTGAACAGGCCGCCGACGGCCGCGGTGCCCAGGGCAGTGCCGGCGAGCAGCAGGGCGCGCTCGCGGCGGACGGCGAACCGTACGGCGATGGAGCCGTCCTGCGCCTGCTGCCGGCCGCGCTGCCACTGCCGCCAGCCCCACAACGCCACGCCGATGACCAGGAGTTGTTTGCCGACGCCGCCGCTGAGGTGGGCGGAGGCGTAGGCGGCGACGAGGATCACGCCGGAGAGGAGCTGGGCGGGCCAGGTCCATATGGAGCGCCGCCAGCCGAGCGCCAGGGCGGCCAGACCGATGGTGTTGCCGATCATGTCCGACCAGATGACGCGCTGTCCGAGGGCCGCGAAGGCCTGGCCGTTGAGGGCGTCGAGGACGCTCACCGGTCCATCTCCTTGATCTCCTCGACGTCCTTGAGGTCTCCGCTGTCGGCGCCGCCCCGGCCCAGCAGCCGCTCGACGTACTTGGCGAGGACGTCGACCTCCAGGTTCACGGGGTCGCCGGCCTTCTTGATGCCGAGGGTGGTCAGCGCGAGGGTCGTCGGGATGAGGCTGATGGTGAAGTGGTCGTCGGCCGCGTCGACGACGGTGAGGCTGACGCCGTCGACGGTGATGGAGCCCTTCTCGACGACGTAGCGGGCCAGCGCGGCCGGCAGCGCGATCTTGACGATCTCCCAGTGTTCGGCGGGGGTGCGCTCGACGATGGTGCCGGTGCCGTCGACATGGCCCTGGACGAGGTGTCCGCCGAGCCGCCCGCCGAGCGCCATCGGGCGCTCCAGGTTGACCCGCGAGCCGGTGCTCAGCGCGCCGAGGCTGGAGCGGTTCAGCGTCTCGGCCATCACATCGGCGGTGAATTCACCGTCGGCGGTGTCCACGACGGTCAGACAGACGCCGTTGACGGCGATCGAGTCGCCGTGCTTGGCGTCCTCGGTGACGACGGGGCCGCGCAGTCGGAAGCGAGCGGAGCGACTGGGGGCACCCCCAGCGGTAGCTGGGGGACTGTCGCCGAGGTTCTCGACGGCGACGACCTCACCCAGTTCTTCGACGATTCCGGTGAACACTTCAGTTCTCCTCGTGGAGGGCGTGGCGGAGGGGCGTGGCGGTGATGCGCAGATCGGGGCCGAGCCGTTCGGTCTCGGTCACGTCGAGCCGCAACGCCTGGGCGATGGTGGTGATTCCGGCGTCGCCGACGGCGGCCGGTCCGGCGCCGAGCAGCACCGGTGCGAGATAGCCGACGACCTTGTCGACGGCCTGGGCGGCGAGGAAGGCCCCGGCGAGCGTGGGCCCGCCTTCGAGCAGTACGGAGCGCACATCGCGCTCGTAGAGGGCCCGGAGCAGGGCGGGGATGTGCAGGCCGCGGCCGTCGGCGGCGCGCGGCAGCCGGACGAGCGGGGCGAGTCCTTCGAGGTGGGCGGCGTCGGCGTCCTCGGCGACCGCGATGAGGGTCGGCGCGGTGCCGTCCAGGACCCGGGCGCCGGCCTTGACGGCGGTGGCGCCGGAGTCGACGACGACCCGCAGCGGCTGGCTGATCTCGTCGTCGGCGAGCCCGCTGATCCGGGCGCCGAGCTGTGGATCGTCGGCGCGGGCGGTGCCGGAGCCGACGATCACGGCGTCCGCGGCGGCCCGTAGCCGGTGCGCGTCGGCGCGGGACTCGGACGAGGAGATCCAGCGGCTGGTGCCGTCGGCGGCGGCGATCCGGCCGTCGAGGGTGGCGGCGTACTTCCACAGCACGAAGGGGCGGCCGCGCAGCACGGCGGTCAGCCAGGCCTCGTTGCCGGCCGCGGCCTCGTCGGCGAGCAGTCCGCCCTCGACGTCGATGCCGGCCTCGGCCAGGGTGACGGCGCCGCCGGTGGCGGTCGGGTTGGGGTCGGAGACGGCGTAGACGACCCGGGCGACCCCGGCGTCGATCAGCGCCTGGGCGCAGGGGCCGGTGCGGCCGGTGTGGTTGCAGGGTTCGAGGGTGACCACGGCGGTGCCGCCCCTGGCCTGTTCGCCCGCGGCGCGCAGTGCGTGGATCTCGGCGTGCGGCCCGCCGGCCCGCTGGTGCCAGCCCTCACCGACGGTGTGGCCCTGGGCGTCGAGGACGACACAGCCCACCACCGGGTTGGGGCTGGTGTGCCCGAGACCGCGCGCGGCGAGCTCAATGGCCCGGCGCATCGCCGCGGTCTCGACGGGGGCTGGGGTGGCCACCGGGTCCTCCTGCCTCTCAGGGCACGGACTCCGGGGCTGTCAGGACGACAGAAACGGAAACGAGGCAACGGGGACACCGGGCCGGAAAAGGAGGGCCCGCCCGGAAACGTCCGGACGCGCCGCCGACGGCGGTGTACCGAAGCTCGCCCGCCGCGCACTGCCTCCCATCCGGACTTTCACCGTCGGTGCAGGAATTTCACCTGCTCAACCGGCCGCTGGCTGCGGACGGGTCGCGGACTGTTACCGCCGGTTCGGAATTACACCGACCCCGGAGTGCGCTGCTGCTCTTATGTCAGTACAGCTTCAGTCTGCCACGGCCGGTAGTCGCCCATGCGGGCGAAGCGCTGTGGGCTGCCTCACAGCACCCCGGCGTGCCGCGGTGTCACAGCGGCGACGGGTGATCCGTCATAGCGGTGACGGCGCGCGCTCGGAGGCGCGCGGCTCACGGTACCCACGCACCCCAAGGACTGATCCTCGATGGCGACAATTCTGGTGACCGGCGGCACGGGCACGCTCGGGCGGCCCCTGATCGACCGGCTGCTCGGTGACGGCCATGACGTCCGCTCGCTGAGCCGGCGTCCGCACACCGGTGCCGGGCGGCCCCGCCTGCGCTCGTACGCCGTCGATCTGCGCGACGGCAGGGGGCTGGCCGAGGCGATGGCGGGGGTGGACGCCGTCGTGCACTGCGCCACGGCGCCGGGCGGTGGGGACGCCGAGGCGGCCGGCCGGCTGGTGGAGGCGGCGAAGGCGGTGGGCGTACCGCACCTCGTCTACATCTCGATCGTCGGGGTGGACCGGGTGCCGTTCGGCTACTACCGGACCAAGCTGGCGGTGGAGCGGCTGATCGAGGACTCCGGTATCGGCTGGACGGTGCTGCGGACCACGCAGTTCCACGATCTGGTGCTCACGGTGATCAAGGCGGGTGCCCGGTCGCCGGTGGTGCCGGTGCCGACGGGCGTACGGGTGCAGCCGGTCGAGGTACGCGAAGTGGCCGACCGGCTGGCCGAGTTGGCGGCCGGGGAGCCGGCCGGTCGGGTCCAGGACATGGGCGGCCCCGAGGTACTGGAGGCCCGGGACCTCGTACGGGCCACCCTGAAGGCGGGCGGGCGGCGCCGGCTGCTGGTGCCGTTCTGGCTGCCGGGCGCGGCCGCCGCGGCACTGCGCCGCGGCGGCAACCTCACCCCGGAGCACGCCGACGGGCAGCTCACCTACGCCGAGTTCCTGGCGGAACGGGCGGCCGGCGGCCTGGAACCGTCCTGAGCGGCGGCCGCCGGCTCAGGCCGCGTCCACCTCCGCCGACTCCGCCGTCTCCGGCCGGATCAGCTCGGCGGCGACCGTACGGGCCCGCTCCGACCACGGTGTGGGGCGCAGGCTCTGGGAGTCGACCCGGACGAGGACCCGGTGGCCGGTGGCGTAGGTCTCGCCGCCGTCCGCCGAGCAGAGCCGGAAGCCGTAGGTCAGGCCGGTGCGGCCGAGGCGTTCGACCCACAGGTGCGCGGCGTAGCGGCCGGGGCGGGTGACCGGGCGCTCGTAGGAGAGCCGCATCTCCTTGATGACGTTGCACATATCGCCAGCGGCGGCCCAGTCGCCGTCGAAGCCGAAGCCCCGGCCGTGCCAGTACTCCGCCCAGGCTCGCTCGACGAGCAGCGGGTAGCGGGAGTTGTGGAGCATGCCGAGCGCGTCGAGGTCGTCGAAGTGGACGGTGACGGGGACCAGTTGGCCGTACGGAACGGGGCCGGCCGCTTGCAGGGGTTCGACGCTCACGGGGTGCTGCTCCTGAGTTCTCGGTGCGCTTGCCGGAGCAATGGTAAGCGGCCGCTTAGCATGCTTTACGCACCGGGCCCGGACACAACGGCCTCTGGAGCAGGGGGCAGTGACCGAGGCCATAGCGACCACAGACCATGACGGACCTGGGTGAAGTGGACTTACGCCCCTCTAACATTGGCCGGTCATCACCGTGGGGAGAAGTGGAGCAGTCATGGGCCTCGGCGTGCGCTGGACCGTGCATGGGGACGGGCGCAATCCGGCCCCCGGGGCCGTGGTCAGACCCGATGAGCGGTTGTCCTGGCCGCGCACAATGGGCCTGGGTGCGCAGCATGTTGTCGCCATGTTCGGCGCGAGCTTCGTCGCACCGGTACTGATGGGCCTGGACCCCAATCTCGCGATCATGATGTCCGGTGTCGCCACGGTCATCTTCCTGCTGGCCACCCGCGGCCGGGTGCCCTCCTACCTGGGCTGTTCGCTCTCGTTCGTCGGGGTGGCCGCCGTCATCCGGGCACAGGGCGGCACAAGTGCGACGGTGACCGGCGCGGTTCTGGTCGTCGGGGTCGCGCTGTTCCTGATCGGCCTGGCCGTCCAGCGGTTCGGGGCGCGGATCATCCATGCCGTGATGCCGCCGGTGGTCACCGGCGCGGTGGTGATGCTGATCGGCTTCAACCTGGCGCCGGTGACGGCGAGCACGTACTGGCCGCAGGACCAGTGGGTGGCACTGCTGACCATGCTCGTCACCGGGCTCGCCGTGGTCTGTCTGCGCGGCTTCTGGTCCCGTATCGCGATCTTCCTCGGACTGGTCTTCGGCTACGCCGTCTCCTGGGTCTTCGACCGGCTCTTCGGGATGATCCACTCGGTGAACGGTGCGGGCAAGGTCACCGACCACTGGCGGCTGGACTTCTCCGCGGTCGGCAAGGCCGACTGGATCGGCCTGCCGCACTTTCACGGGCCCACGTTCCAGTGGTCGGCGATCCTGGTCGCGCTGCCGGTGGTGATCGCGCTGGTCGCGGAGAACGCCGGACACGTCAAGGCGGTCGGTGAGATGACCGGCGACCCGCTGGACGACGAACTCGGCACCGCGATCTCCGCGGACGGCGCGGCCTCGGTGCTCTCCACCGCGCTCGGCGGCCCGCCCAACACCACCTACTCCGAGAACATCGGCGTGATGGCGGCGACCCGGGTGTACTCCACCGCGGCCTACTGGGCGGCGGCCGGCTTCGCCCTCCTCTTCGGCCTGTGCCCGAAGTTCGGCGCCGTGGTGGCCGCGATCCCCGGCGGTGTGCTGGGCGGGATCACCGTCATCCTGTACGGCATGATCGGCCTGCTGGGCGCCCAGATCTGGGTGCACAACAACGTGGACCTGCGCAATCCGCTGCACCTCGTGCCGGTCGCCGCGGGCATCATCATCGGCGTCGGCGGGGTCAGCCTGCACCTCAGCGACAACTTCGAGCTGAGCGGTATCGCGCTGGGCACGATCGTGGTGCTCACCGGCTACCACGCCCTGCGCGCGATGGCCCCGGCCCACCTGAAGCCCCAGGCCCCGCTGCTGGACGAGGGCACCTCGTCGTACGACAAGGACTAGGACGGGCCTTACCGAGGGGATGTCAGCCGGCGCCTCCGCCCGGCCGGTCGTCGGTGCGGCCCGCTCTTCGCCAGAGCGCCCTCATCCCGAGCGCGAGGACGGCCAGGGCCACGAGGACGATGACGCCCTTGATCGCGTAATCCCTCAGCAGATGGTCGACGAGGGCGGACGGCTCCGCCATGAGGGCGGTCATCGCCGACCGTCCCCTCGACGCGTCCGCGCGCTGCCGCCCTCCAGGCGCCGGGCGGCGGCGCGCAGTGCGGCGCGCACCGCCGGGTCCGCATACCGGCGGGCCTGATCGAGCCTGCCCTTGCGCTTGAGGGTCAGCGCGAGGGCGAAGACGACCAGGGCCAGCGCCACGAGGGCGCCCGCCAGCAGGCCGAACCTGATGAGCAGGAGATCGAGGTACCTCTCCATGGAGAATCCTCCAGACGTTTTTATATCACGTGTGTGACATAACCTCTTTGTATCACACCCGTGATAGAAAGGCTCCGTGCCGAAGTACGTGGACCCGGAAGCCCGCCGCCGCGACGTCGTCGACGCCCTGTTCCGCGTCGTCGTCCGCGACGGCCTCCAGCGCGCCTCACTGCGCACCGTCGCCGAGGAGGCCGGGCTCAACATCGGTTCGCTGCGCCACTACTTCGCCAGCCAGCAGGAGCTGATGACCTTCGCGATGCAGTCGATGCTCGACCGGCTCTCCGACCGTCTGCTCCAGCGGGTCGAGGAGATCGGCGAGCTGAGCCGCCATCCGCGCCCGGAACAGCTGCGGCTCGCCGCCGGCCTGCTGGCCGAACTGCTGCCACTGGACGAGCGCCGCCGCGCCGAGGTCACCGTCTTCCTCGACTTCAACGCGGCCGCCCGCACCAACCCCGCCTTCGCCGCCCTCGCGGGCGAGACCGCCGCCGGCATGAGACGGCTGACCCGCCGTGTCCTCACCCGGCTCGACGCGTCCGGCACCCTGCGCCCGGGCCGGGACCTCGATGTCGAGACCGAGCGCCTGAGCGCCCTCCTGGACGGGCTCGGCCTCACCGCCGTACTGCACCCGGACGTGCTGGACGCGCAGGCCTCTGCCCGGGTACTCCTCGCTCACCTGGAGGACCTGGCGTCGTCGGGCGAGGCGCCCGGCGCTGCGGGCTGAACGGCACCGGACCGCCCCTGCGCGCCCCAAAAGCCCCACAAGAGGGCGCGCCGGTGATTACCCCCTTCCGGGCAACGGCGGCCGGCGCGGGCGGATATCGCCGGTCCTGCTGTCACGCTGAGCGGATGACGAGGACTCAGAAGTGCGGTGACGGCCACGGCCGGGCGGACACCGCGACCGCCACCGGGGTGGCGGAGGTGCTGGCGCGGATGCGGGCGCTGGACGCGATGCTGCCCGGCGAGGACGGGGTGGCCGTCTTCAACGGGGTCTATCTGACGGTCACCGAAGCGGTGGCGCGGCGGATCGGCAGCGGCGGGTTCGACGATCCGCGGGCCGCCGGCGAGCTGGACGTACGTTTCGCGCGGCGGTACTTCGACGCGGTGGACGCCGCGGCCGCCGGGCTGCCGACACCGGCCTGCTGGCGGCCGCTCTTCCAGCTGCGCCGCCACCCGGGTGTGCGTCCGCTCCAGTTCGCGCTGGCCGGGATCAACGCCCACATCGGCCACGATCTGGCGCTGGCGGTACTGGACACCTGCCGGGCGCTGGAGTGCGAACCGGACGCGCTGGAGGCGGACTTCGACCGGGTGGGCGGGGTGCTGACGAGCCTGGAGGAGCGGATCCGGGAGCGGCTGATGCCCGGCCCTGACGTGCTGGACGTCGCCGATCCGCTGATCCATCTGATCGGGTCGTGGAGCCTGGACAAGGCCAGGGACGGCGCCTGGGTGGCGGCCCGGGCGCTGTGGAGCGTACGCCGGCTGCCGGAGGTGACGGAGGAGTTCACCGAGCGGCTGGATGCCGGGGTGGGCCTGGTGGGGCGGATGCTGCTGACGCCGCTGCCCGGCTGACCGGTGCTCGCGCCGGCCGCCCGGTTCGCGGCTTCCGCCCTGAACTCCCCTGTTCCGTCGGTAGGTTGGCCGAGGGACGAGCAGACACCCGAGACGAAGGAGTGCGGTGTATGGCCATCCGACTCGGTCTGAGTCTTCCGCAGATGCGGCAGTACGACCTCGGACGTGATGTTCCCGAGGTGGCGCGCGCGGCGGAGGAGACGGGGTACGAGAGCCTGTGGGTCTTCGAGCGGATCCTGTTCCCGGAGCCCGCCACCCAGGGTCTGTACGGCATTCCGGGCCTGCCCTGGCCCGATCAGTACCGCGCGGTGGCCGACCCCCTGGTGACGCTGACGCTGGCCGCGGCCGCGACCCGGCGGGCCCGGCTGGGCACCAGCGTCCTGGTCGCCCCGCTGCATGTGCCGTTCCAACTGGCCCGCAGCCTCGCCTCCCTGGACGCGGCGAGCGGCGGCCGGGTGGTCGCGGGGCTGGGCTCCGGCTGGTCGCTGGACGAGTACGCGGCCGCCGCCGTCGCCCCGTTCGAGCGGCGCGGCTCGGTCCTCGACGAGGTGATCGACGTCTGCCGCGCGGTGTGGGGCCCGGATCCGGTGGCGTACGAAGGTGAGCTGACCACCATCGCCCCGTCCGTGGTCGGCCCCAAACCGAAGGGCCCGCTGCCGATCCTGCTGCCGGCCAACAGCCCGAAGGCGCTGCGCCGGCTGGTCGACCGGGCGGACGGCTGGATGCCGGTCGGCACGGGCGCCGATGTGCTGGCCAGGCAGTGGAAGCGGTTGCAGGAGCTGGCCGCCGAACGAGGGCGCAAGGAGCCGGTGCAGAGCGTGCTGCGGGTGAACACCGTGCACACGGGCGCCGCGTACGAGGGGCCGGACCGCAGGCCGTTCCAGGGCAGCGTCGCGCAGATCGTCGAGGATCTGGCCGCCCATGCCGCGGTGGGCGTGGAGGAGATCCTGATCGATCTCCAGGGCCGGGCCCGGGACGCCGAGGAGCTGAAGGACCTCGCGGCCGAGGTGTACGCGGCGGCGCGGGCGGCCGGGGTGTAGGGCGGGAACGACCGGCCGGGAAGAACGGCGGGCGGGGCCCGGTGGTGCCGGACCCCGCCCTTGTCAGCCTTCAGAACCGGTCCTCAGGACCAGTCCCCGGGATCAGTCCTCGGGCAGTTCGACGGGCGCGATCTCGTCGTACACATCGCCCGGGCCCGGGTTGGTGGCGTCGGTGCCGCCGCCGAAGTGGTGCATCACGCCCCACACCGCGTTCAGCGCGGTCTGCACCGCGCCCTCGGCCCAGCCGGCCGTCCAGGAGATGTCGTCGCCGGCGAGGAAGATGCCGCGCTTGTCCTCGGGGAGGCGGTCCTGCATGAAGTGGGTGAACAGCCGCCGCTGGTAGCGGTAGTGGCCGGGCAGGTTGGCCTTGAACGCGCCCATGAAGTAGGGCTCGTTCTCCCACGACACGGTGACCGGGTTGCCGATGATGTGCTTGCGGATGTCGACCTTCGGATAGATCTCCGACAGCGACTTCAGCATGACCTCCATCCGCTCGTTGGCGTCCAGCGGCAGCCACTTGAGGCTGTCGTCGCACCAGGTGTACGAGAGGCAGATGACGGCGGGCTGGTCCGGGCCGTTGTCGAGGAGGTACGTGCCGCGGGTCATCCGGTCGGTGAGCGTCATGCTCATCACGTCCCGGCCGGTCTCCTCGTCCTTGTCCAGCCAGAACGGCCGGTCGACGGGGACGAAGAGCTTGGACGACTCCATGTAGTGGGTGCGCTCCATCGCCGTCCAGTGGTCGATGGGGAACAGCTCGTCATCGCAGGCGATCTTGGACAGCAGCATCCACGACTGGGCGGTGAAGACGACCGCCTTGTAGGAGCGGATGTCGCCGGACGCGTCGGTGACCGTGATGCGGTTGCCGGCGGTGCGGTGCAGCCGGGTCACGGCGGGGCGCGGCGTGCCCTCGTGCAGCGTGGCGAGCGAGGTGCCCTGCGCCCAGTGCACGATCTTCTCCGGCTCGCGCTCCCACAGGCGCAGCGGCAGCTGCTGGGAGCCGCCGACGATGCCGCGGTGGTGGTCGTCGGCCTCGGTGTAGACGACGCGCAGGATCTCCAGGATGGAGTTGGGGAAGTCGGTGTCCCAGCCGCCGGTGCCGAAGCCGACCTGGCCGAAGATCTCGCGGTGCCGGAAGGACCTGAACGCCTCGGAGTCGCAGAGGAAGCCGTAGAAGGTCTGGTTGTCGAGCTTCTCGACGAGCTTCGCCCAGATCTCGCGGATGCGCGGGACATCGCGCTCGCGCATGGCCTGGTTCATGTCGGAGAAGTCGGCGCCCTCCTCCAGGCAGGCGTTCCACGCCTCGGCGACCTGGCGGTAGACCGCGGGCAGGTCGTCCAGCGTCTGCGCGTAGTGCGACTCGCCCTTGAGGTCGACGACGGTGGACGGGGTGCACTCGGCGAGCGGGTTCGGGAACGGCTTCGTCTCCAGGCCCACCAGGTCGATGTAGTGCTGAAGCGCCGTCGAGGACGGCGGGAAGCGCATCGCGCCCAGCTCGCAGTTGAGCACACTCTCGTCGCCTGCGTCGGAGCAGCCGTCGAAGCCGACCGTGCGCAGCCGCCCGCCGATCTGGTCCGCCTCGTAGACGACGGGCTTGAGGCCCATCTTCATCAGCTCGTACGCGGTGACGATGCCGGAGAGGCCGCCGCCGACGATCGCGACCTCGGTGCCGTGCTCGGTCGCCGGTATCTGGCCGAGGCCCGCGGGGTGGGCGAGGAAGTCGTCGTAGGCGTACGGGAAGTCCGGGCCGAACATGGTGATCGGCGGCTGCACGTCGGTGTGCGGGACGGCGGGGGGCACCGTGGACGTCATGGGGTACGGACTCCTTGCACGGGAAGCTGAGGGTGGGGCGGGGGCGGCGTGGGGGGAAGAGGGGTCAGACGAGGGACGCGTAGAGGTCCGGGCGGCGGTCGCGCAGATAGGGGTTGTGCTCGCGCGAGGCGGCGAGGAACGCCGGGTCCACGTCGGCGAGGACCAGCTCCTCGCCGCGGCCGGCGCGGGCCCGGGCGACGCCGTCGGGTCCGGCCAGTGTGGAGAGCCCGACAAACTCGAACTCCCCTTCCGGACCGGTGCGGTTGACGTACGCGATGTACATCTGGTTCTCGAAGGCGCGCACCGGCACCAGCGACTCGGCGACGAACTGGAAGGGGTGCATCTGCGCGGTGGGCACCAGGAGGAGGTCGGTGCCGGCGAGGGCGTGCGCCCGGACGTTCTCCGGGAACTCGACGTCGTAGCAGATCATCAGGCCGACGCGGAGGCCGCCCAGCTCGGCCTGGACGACCGGCTCGTCGCCCGGGGTGAACCAGGTGCGCTCGAAGCAGCCGAAGAGGTGGGTCTTGCGGTAGGTGGCCAGGCGCTGCCCGTCGGCGGCGATCAGCTGGACCGCGTTGTGGACCGCCGTCCCGGCGCCCTCGGGGAAGCCGTAGGCGACGGCGAGGCCGTGCCGTACCGCGATCTCGGCGATGGCGTCCGCGGAGTCGCCGTCGGCGGGCTCGGCGAGCTCGGGCACCGCGTCGCCGATGGCGTACCCGGTGAGGAACATCTCGGGCGTGACCAGCAGTCCGGCGCCGTGCGCCGCCGCGGTGCGGGCCGCGTCGTCGAGCACCCGCAGATTGTGTGTGACATCGCCGGGCCGTCCCGAACTCTGGAGCAGGGCGGTGTGCAGCGACGTCATGGGACCCCTCGGCGGAAAGGTTCGGGCGGGACGCATTGACGGTACGGGGCGGCGACGATTCGGGACAAGGCGCCACCGTTGCGTGCCGACGGACGATTCATTGCGTGTTCAAGCGCCTCTCCGGCGATTCATTGCGCAGGGCGTTCACGCAGGTCGCGGCGGGGGTGCGGGGGCGGTCCGGGCGGCCGGTGGGCCCGTGGTCGGACGGTCGGTGCGTCTCCGGTCGTACGGGCCCGGGCCGGCGGTTCCGCCGTGCGGCGGAGCCTGATCGCTCCGTGGCGCGACGCCTGGGCCAGGGGGCCGACGGGAGGGTGGGAGGCGTCCGGAAGAGCCGGTCGAACGTCCTCCTGCCAGTCCCGGAAGGGCCCTGATGAACCCTCTCTCCTCCCGCAGCCGCCGCTCCCGCACCCGGATCGCGCTCGCCACGGCCGGTGCCGCGGCGCTGGTCGCCGCGGTGGCCGCCGGCTCCGCGGCCGCCTCCGACGGCGGGCCCGCCACCCGGCAGGGGCACACCGCCACCGCCGCCTCCACCGGCGGGGGTGCGAGCCTCACCGGCTCCGCGAAGCTCTACCGCTCGGCCGGTGACGACATCCGCTTCCGGTTCAACGCCCACTTCGGCAAGGGGCAGGGCCCGCTCGACGCCAAGGGCACCTTCCGCTTCAGCCATGTCTTCCCGAACGGGACCAGCGGCTTCGCCGAGGGACGGATCGACTGTCTGATCACCGGCGGCAGGATCGCCACCGCCTCCGGCCTGGTCACCAGGACCGACAGACCCGGGCTGAAGGGCAAGCGGGTCGGCTTCAGCGTCCGCGACGACGGCCGGCACGACCGGCTCGGCTACAGCTGGGTGGGCACCAACGACCCGGCGGAGACCAAGGATCTGCCGCCGTGCGTGGCGTCGGCCCCATTCGAGATCGTGGAACGCGGCGACTTCACGGTCGTGCCGTGGCGGATACAGCACTGACGGTCTCCGTGACGACCCGTCGTACCAGCCCGCGCAGCCAGCGGTGGCCCGGGTCGGCGTCCTGACGCGGGTGCCAGGCCATCTGCATGGCCATCGGCGGCAGAGCGAGCGGGATCGGCAGGGTGCACAGGCCCAGCGCGCGGATCGTCGAGGCCGCGGCCACCTCACTGGCCAGGCCGACCACATCGCTGTCGCGGATCATCATCAGCGAGGCGGCGAAGGTGGGCACGGTCGCGATCACCTTGCGGCGCAGCCCGAGTTCGGCGAGCGCGGCGTCGATGGGTCCGGTGAGCCGGCCGCGGCGGGTGACGTTGAGGTGCAGGGCATCGGCGTAACGCCGCGGGGTGAGCTTCACGGTGGTCAGCGGATGCCCCTCGCGCACCACCGCGACCCCGTGGTCGGTGAACAGCTGCTCGGTACGGATCTCCGGCTCGCGGCTGTCGATGACGCCCAGCTCCAGGTCCGCCGCGCCGTCGCGCAGCAGCGGCACATCGACCGGGCTCTCGCCGAGGAAGCGCAGCACGACCTGTGGCGCTTCCTCGGCGGCGAGGGCGAGCAGCCGCGGGCCGACGGCGGTGACGAAGAGGTCGTTGGTGGTGAGGGTGAAGGTGCGGGCCAGTTGGGCCGGGTCGGCGGGCTCGGACGGTGCCAGCACACCGTGCGCCGCCTCCACCAGACGGCGCACCTCGGTCCTGATCTCCAGGGCGCGCGGGGTGAGCACCATCCGGCGGCCGGCCCGGACGAGGACGGGGTCGCCGATCGTCCGGCGGATCCGTCCGAGGGCGCGACTCATGGCCGGTCCGGAGAGCCCGACCCGGTCGGCGGCCGCGGTCACGCTCTCCTCTTCGAGCAGGGCGTCCAGCGCCGTCAGCAGGTTGAGGTCGATGTTTGCGTTTCGCGCAATCATGGAGTGCACACCTTGCAGTTGAGGTATCCCACCTGGACTCTAGCGTCCGGGCCATGACATCGACCACGTCCTCCCCCACCCCGGTGCGCGCCGCCTCCGGGCACCCGCGCTCGGTGACGGCCCCGATGTGCGCCTGTGTGCTGGTCGCACAGTCGCTGGTGGCCGCGATGAACCTGGCGACACCCAAGATCGCCGCCGGCGGACCCACCCCTCCCCCGCCCAGCTGCTGTGGATCGTCGACACCTATGTGCTGGTCTTCGCGGAGCTGCTGATCCCGGCCGGTGCGCTCGGCGACCTCACCCGCGCCGTTCAGGCGTGGGGGAGGTCGCCGCCTGGAGCGCGGCGGTCGGCATCGGCGGTATGGCGGGCAACGCCGGCGGCGCGCTGATCCTCCAATTCCTGCCCTGGCAGGGGATGTTCCGGGCGCATGTGCCGCTCGGCCTGGCGCTGCTGGCCTGGGTCTCGGCGGCCGCTCCCCGGGTCCCCCGGCAGACCGCGGCGCTCGACCTGCCCGGCTCGGCACTGCTGGTCCCCGGGGCGGCGGCACTGCTCTTCGGCATCATCGAAGGCACGGACCTGGGCTGGACCTCCGCCGCGGCCACCGGCGCCTTCGCGCTGGCCCTGGTGGTCTTCGCGGTCTTCGTACGGCACGCACTGCGGGCCGCGCCCCCGGTGCTGGACCCCCGGCTGTTCCGGCTGCCGCGGCTGCGCGCGGGCTCGCTGGCCCGGTCACTTTCGTCGCCGGTTCTGCCCGGCCGGCCTCAGCTCACCGCCTTCCTGACGAGCGCGCTGATGCGCTCTTCGTCGGCCGCGGTCAGCTCCCTCACGGCGTAGGCGGTCGGCCACATGGCGCCGTTGTCGAGTGCAGCCTGGTCGCTGAAGCCGAGCGTGGCGTACCTGGACTTGAACTTCTCCGCGCTCTGGAAGTGGCAGACGACCTTGCCGTCCCTGGCGTACGCGGGCATCCCGTACCAGAGCTTGGGCGCGAGGTCCGGGGCGGCGGTCTTGATGATCTCGTGGATCCGCTCGGCGAGGACACGGTCCGCCTCCGGCATCTCGGCGATCTTCGCGAGTACGTCCCGTTCCGCTGCCGCCTCCTTCTCGGCCCGGGACGAGCCGCGCCGCGCCGCCGTCTTCTTCTGCTCGCGTGCGTGCTCCTTCATCGCGGCCCGCTCCTCGGCGGTGAATCCGTTGTGCTTCTCGGTGGTCGTGCCGGAGCCCTGGGCGGACGGCTTCGTGGACGGCATGGCAGGTTTACCTCTCGTACGGGATCAGGGGCGCGAGTCCGAGGGGGCGAACGTCAGGACGGCGAGGGGGCGGGCGGCTCGGCAGGCTCCCAGGCGAACCCGTCCGGGTCGGTGAAGGTGTCGGCGGTGCTGCCGAGGACGATGCGGTGCGAGCCGGTGCCGTCGGCGGGGACGCCGAGGTCCTTGGCCAGGGAACGGCGCTTGTACAGCGCCAGCTTGACGGGGCTGGACTGGCCGGGGGCGAACTCGGCGTACTTGCCACCGAAGCTCTTGGCCACGGTCAGGCCCCGGCCGACGTAGAACTGCGTGGTGGCCTTCACGTCCTCGACGCCGAGCAGCAGGACGACCTCGTCGATGTCGCGGGTGGCAGGGCCGGTGTCCTTCTTCGCCGAGGTCGCGATCTTCCAGATCGTCCCGTCCGGGGCCTGGACAGTGCCGCCGTATCCCCACAGCGACTTCGCGGCGGGCTTCAACACCGTGGCACCGGCGTCCACGGCGGCGCCGACGAAACTGTCGACGGTGGCCGGACCGGACACCGTGAGCGCCAGGGTGAAGCCGCGGAATCCGGTGGAGTGCGCCTCGGACGGCCGCAGGTGTATGTACGTCTCCACGCCGAAGGCGCGGTAGAAGCGGCGGGCGGCCTCGGGGTCGGCCACCTCAAGGGTGACGGACGCGAGGGACGTGTGGGCTGCGGTGGAAGCGGTGGTTGCCATGGCCATCACGCTAGGGCTGCGCGGCGGCAGGGGCTTCTCGATTCCTGACCGGTCTCGAGACCTGCTTCGCCACGCACGCCGGCATCCCCTCCACCGTGATCCTCGACCCCGCACCGCGGGCCGTACCCGCGGCATCAGCACGGTCGGCCGCTGCATCCGCCGCCTGGCGCCGGAAGGCCCCGGGCGGCATACCGACCAGCTCGGTGAAACGGGTGGTGAACGTGCCCAGCGACGCACAGCCGACCGCGAAGCAGACCTCGGTCACGCTGAGGTCGCCCCGCCGCAGCAGCGCCGTCGCCCGCTCGATACGACGCGTCATCAGGTACGCGTACGGCGACTCACCATAGGCGGCCCGGAACTGCCGGCTCAGGTGCCCGGCGGACATATGCACATCACGGGCGAGCGCCTCCACGTTCAGCGGCTGCGCGTATTCCCTGTCGATCCGGTCGCGGACGCGGCGCAGCCGCGCGAGATCAGTCAGGCGCTGCGCCTGGACACGTGCACGCCGCCATTCAGGCTTACACATGAGAACCCTCCCCGTATGTCTTTCAACTTCCATTTCCATCGACGTCTTCGAGCGTCTGGGGTTCCCGCCTCGGCGGGCGGCCCAGACGCTCGGTGGTGTGGACCGGCCCGCCGGACTCGACCAGCCGGTCGAGCAACTGCCGGACAGCAGCGGGACGGAGTCCGGGCTCATGGCCGGTTCACCGAGGAGCTGGACGCGGCCCTGGCGGGCGACCGGCTGGGCAGGCACTTCCGCTCCTGTGCGCCGCCGCGTTCCTTATGGGCGGTCGCGATGTCGGCCCGCACGCCCGCATCGATACCCGCACAGCTCAGCGCAGCTCCTGGATGCGGACCAGGTTGCCCGCGGGGTCGCGGAACGCGCAGTCGCGGACGCCGTACGGCTGCTCGGTCGGCTCCTGGACGACCTCGGTATCACCGGCCTGCACCTTCTCGAACGTGGCGTCGAGGTCCGGGGTGGCCAGCAGGATCCAGCCGTAGGTGCCCTTGGCCATCATCTCGGTGATCGTGCGGCGCTCGTCCTCGGTGACTCCCGGGTCGGCGGCAGGCGGTGCCAGAAGGATCGACGTGCCCGGCTGACCGGCCGGGCCGACCGTGATCCAGCGCATCCTGCCCTGCCCGACATCGCTGCGGATCTCGAAGCCGAGGACGTCGCGGTAGAAGGCGAGCGACGCGTCCGGGTCGTCGTGCGGAAGGGAGGTCGTGTGAATGGTGAGGTCCATGACGAGCAGGTTAGAGGCGACTCCGTGAACCGCACTTCTCGATTCCAGATCGATCTGGACACACTCGGACGTTCACGGGCATGTCACGCGGAGCGCACTCTCTTCCCGCGACATCGCACCCGACGCCTCGACAGCCACCCTCCAGGGGAGAACAGATGCTGCCGCGGGCGCCGGCCACGGCGCCGCGGTCGCCACCGCCTTCACCGGTGCCACGGCACTGGGCTACCGGATCGCGGCGGGGGTGGTACTGGTGGCGGGCGCCGCCGTGGTGACGGGGCTTCGGACCGGTGCGCGGGCCGGCGGGAAGCCTGTGGACACGCCCTAACCGGGCGCGCCGGAGCTGAAGCGGCGCAGGAGGGGGGAGAGCACCAGGACGGACTTGGTGCGCTCGACGAACGGCTCGCCGGCGATGCGCTCCAGGACCCGCTCGAAGTGGCGCATGTCGGAGGCGAAGACCTGGACGATGGCGTCCGCCTCACCGGTGACGGTGGAGGCGGACGCCACTTCCGGGTAGCGCGACAGGCCGCGGTGTATCGCCTCGGGCGAGGTGTTGCGGCGGCAGTAGATCTCGATGAAGCCCTCGGTCTCCCAGCCGAGCGCGGCCGGGTCCACCCGTACGGTGAAGCCGGTGATCGCGCCGTCGGCCCGCAGCCGGTCCACCCGGCGTTTGACGGCCGGGGCGGACAGGCCGACCTCCTGGCCGATGTCCGCATAGCTGCGGCGGGCGTCCTCGGCGAGGGCGTGGACGATGCGTTCGTCGAGATCGTTCAGTCGCACTGCGGGTGGATCACTTCTCTGACGTGGCCAATCGGGAGCGGCGCAAGCCGTATCCGAAGTAGACCACAAGGCCCACGGCCATCCAGACACCGAAGACCACCCAGGTGACCGGGCCCAGGCTGCCCATCATGTAGACGCACAGCAGGAAGCCGATCGCGGGGAAGAGCGGGGAGAGCGGCGTACGGAAGGCCCGCGGCATATCGGGACGGGTCCGGCGCAGCACGATCACGGCCACGTTGACCAGCGCAAAGGCGAACAGGGTGCCGATGCTGGTGGCGTCCGCCAGCTCACCCAGCGGTACCGCGGCCGCCAGCAGTCCGCAGAACAGCGAGACGATGACCGTGTTGACGCGCGGCACCCCGCTCTTGGCGTGCACCTTGGAGAACGCCTTCGGCACCAGGCCGTCGCGGGACATCGCGAAGAGGATGCGGGTCTGGCCGTAGAGCACGGTCAGCACGACGCTGGCGATGGCGACGACCGCACCGAAGGCGAGCAGCACGGCCCACCAGCTCTGGCCGGTGACCGCCTTCATGATCCCGGCCAGTGCGGCCTCCGAGCCCTGGAACTTCTGCCACGGCATCGCGCCCACCGCGATCGCCGCGACCAGGCAGTACAGCGCGGTGACGATCACCAGCGAGAGCATGATGGCGCGCGGCAGGTCGCGCTGCGGGTTCTTGGCCTCCTCGCCGGCCGTGGAGGCGGCGTCGAAGCCGATGTACGAGAAGAACAGGGTGGCGCCCGCGGCGCTGACGCCCGCCATGCCCATCGGCATGAAGTTGGCGTAGTTGCCGGACTTCACGCCCTGGACCGCGACGCCGCAGAACAGCAGCAGCGCAACGATCTTGACGATCACCATGATGGTGTTGGCCCGGGCGCTCTCCTTGGCGCCGCCCAGCAGGAAGACCATCGCCAGCAGCACCACCAGCAGCGCCGGCAGATTGAAGTAGCCGCCGTCGCCGGGCGGCTGGGCCAGCGCGTCCGGGATGGTGAAGCCGAAGACGCCGTTGAGCAGTTCGTTGAGGTACTCGCCCCAGCCCACCGCGACGGCCGCGACCGAGACCCCGTACTCCAGGATCAGACACCAGCCGCAGATCCAGGCCACCAGCTCGCCGAGGGTGGCGTAGGCGTAGGAGTAGGAGGATCCGGAGACCGGGATGCTGCCGGCCAGCTCCGCGTACGACAGCGCGGAGAACAGGGCGGTGATGCCGGCGATGACGAAGGCGAGCACCACCGCGGGCCCGGCGTCCGGGACGGCCTGGCCGAGGACGACGAAGATGCCGGTGCCGAGGGTGGCACCGATGCTGATCATGGTCAGCTGCCATACGCCCATGGAGCGGCGGAGCTCACCCCCCTGCCCCTTGCCGCCCTCGGCGACCAGCCGCTCGACGGGCTTGCGCCGCATCAGCCGGGTGCCGAGGGTTCCGGGGGTGGGTGGGGTGTCGCGGTCCCCTGCGGGCGGGGCTGCGCCATGCTCCAACACTGGGGTGGCTCCTTAATCGCTGCCGGTCGGGTGCCGACGACCGACAGCGGCCGGCGCGCGGGCAGGCGAAAGCCCCGCACTGCGCAAGACCGCTGAGCAGGCGGTCGCCGCCACTCCACGTACTAGCGCACGACCTTACGGGGCGCCGTTGACCGGCCGTAATGCAGGTTCCTTGCGCAACCGCGGATGATCATTGCGCACCGGCGGGGCGGGCGGTGGTTCGTTGCGTTCCCGGGGCGGATCGGACACTCCCCGGCGCGGTGTCCGAGGGGTGGACACCGCGAGCGGCCCCGCACCGTGCGCGGACGCTGTTGGGGAGAGCGCCCTCTTACGGGATGAGTCCGGCCTTCTTGCACGCGGACTGGAACCTCGGCGTGCAGATCTGGTCGATCGTGTACACACCGTCCCTGACGACGGTGTTCTTGATGTTGTGCACGGTCAGAGAGATCGGAGTGAGCAGAACGGCCGGGACGCCCTTGGTCGTGGGTGTGTTGATCCTGTCCGTGGCCATACGGCCGAGCTTCTCACCGCGGGCGAGGGCGAGGGCCATTGTCGCGGCAGCGTCAGCCTCGGGCTTGTAAGGCTTGTAGACAGTCATGTACTGGTCGCCGACGATGATGCGCTGTACGGCCGCGAGTTCGGCGTCCTGGCCGACGACGGGCGGCAGCGGCTTGATGCGAGCGGTCTTGAGGGAGGAGATCGCGCCGCCGGCCAAGACATCGTTGGCAGTCCAGACGCCGTCGATGTGGTCGGCGCCCACAGCGGCGATGGCGCCGGACATCGCGGCGTAGGCGCTCCCGGCGTTCCATGCGGTGGCGTGGTACGGCTTGCTGATCTTCGCCTTGTCCTTGAGGACGGGCAGCACGCCCTTCTTGAACAGGACCGCCCCGGTGCCCGGGGGACCCTCCACCCTGACGATCTGGCCGCCGTCCGCCTTGTCTCCCCGGGCCTTGAGGAGCGCCTGGCCCTGGAGCCTGCCGATCGCCAGGATGTCATGGGAGACATAGCCGGAGATCGGGCCCTCGACCTCCCGGTCGTAGGCGACGACCGGGACGCCCGCATCCTCCGCCTCCCCGACAGAGGCGCGGAGCGACTGGAGGTCGACGGCATCGAGGATCAGGGCGTCGGCCCCCTGGGTGATCATGGCGGCCATCTGCTGCCGCTGGGTAGCCACATCATTACGGGCGTTGGCGTACATCACCGTGCAGCTGCCGCAGAGCTGCTTGATCTTCTTCTCGATCAGGGGCCGGTCGAATGCCTCGTAGCGGGCGGTCTCGTTCTCCGGGAGCAGTAGGCCGATCCTCAGGTCGCCTTTGGCGCCTGCGCCACCGGACTCACCGGCCTGCCCGCAGGCGGCGAGGCCGAGGACCAGAGACGCCGCGGCCACGAAGACGGGAGCACGCCCCAGATGGACCTTCATGTGAGGGGCCTCCTTCGCCTTACAACACCGTCCGTCCACAGCCCACAGGCAGGCCATTTCCATATTCGATGCTATTCAGGCGCTGGGCGCGGTGCGGAATGCGCTCTTGGGTGGGTGCGCCGAGTGGTCGGCGCCCCCCATCAGTCGGCGAGGCCGTCGCCCAGGCATGGAGCGAGGCCCGCGCACCGATTCGGACGCTGTTGGTCAATTCGGGGTCCTGATCCACGGCTCCCCCGATCCCCTCGGCCGCAACGGCATCCGCACCCGCCCCGTACGACGACGTCGGCCTTCAAGACCACAACCAGGTCTTGAAGGCCGACGTCAGGCGCGGCCCCGAATCAACCAACAGCGTCCATGAGCGGTGCGGCGCCGGTGAGCGGCTCTACGGGCCTGTACGGCGCGTGGGCGGTCAGTTCCAGCTGTCGTGCAGCGGCTTGCCCTCGGCGTAGCCGGCGGCACTCTGCACGCCGACGACGGCCTTCTCGGCGAACTCCTCCAGGGAGGCCGCGCCCGCGTACGTGCAGGAGCTGCGGACGCCCGCGATGATCGTGTCGATCAGGTCCTCGACGCCGGGACGCGCCTGATCGATGAACATCCGCGAGGTGGAGATGCCCTCCTCGAAGAGCCCCTTGCGGGCCCGGTCGTAGGCCGACTCCTCGCTCGTACGGCGCTGCACCGCACGGGCCGAGGCCATGCCGAAGCTCTCCTTGTACGGGCGGCCGTCGGCGGTGTGCTGGAGGTCGCCGGGCGACTCCAGGGTGCCGGCGAACCAGGAGCCGATCATGACGTTGGACGCACCGGCGGCCAGCGCCATGGCGACATCGCGGGGGTGGCGCACCCCGCCGTCGGCCCAGACGTGCTTGCCGTACTTCTTGGCCTCGGCGGCGCACTCCAGCACCGCGGAGAACTGCGGCCGGCCGACGCCGGTCATCATCCGGGTGGTGCACATCGCGCCCGGTCCGACGCCGACCTTGATGATGTCCGCGCCGGCGTCGATCAGATCCCGGACGCCCTCGGCGGCGACGATGTTGCCCGCCACGATCGGGACCTGCGGGTCCAGTGCCCGGACGGCCTTGATCGCGCTGATCATCGACTCCTGGTGGCCGTGCGCGGTGTCCACGACGAGCGTGTCCACACCGGCGTCCAGCAGCGCCTTGGCCTTGCCGGCCACATCGCCGTTGATGCCGACGGCGGCGGCGATCCGCAGCTTGCCGTTGGCGTCCGTGGCGGGGGTGTACAGGGTCGCGCGCAGGGCGCCCTTGCGGGTCAGGATGCCGACCAGCATGCCGTCCGCGTCGACCGCGGGGGCGAGCTTGCGGTTGGCGGCGTCGAGGCGGTTGAAGGCCTCACGCGGGTCGATGTCCGCGTCCAGCACCAGCAGGTCCTTGGACATGACCTCGGCGACCTGGGTGAAGCGGTCCACGCCGGCCAGGTCGTGCTCGGTGACGACACCGACCGGCCGGCCGCCCTCGACGACGATGCCCGCGCCGTGCGCCCGCTTGGGCAGCAGCGACAGCGCGTCGGCGACGGTCGCGACCGGGGACAGCACGATCGGTGTGTCCAGTACCAGATGACGGCGCTTGACCCAGGTCACGACGTCGGTGACGACATCGATCGGAATGTCCTGCGGGATGACGACCAGGCCGCCACGGCGGGCGACGGTCTCGGCCATCCGCCGGCCGGCGATCGCCGTCATGTTGGCGACCACCAGCGGGATGGTGGTGCCGGAGCCGTCGAGCGAGGCAAGGTCCACGCCCTGGCGGGAGCCGACGGCCGAGCGGCCGGGCACCATGAACACATCGTCGTAGGTCAGGTCGTAGGGCACCGAAGAACTCTCTTCGAGCGCGCCGTTCTTCGGATTCAGGAATCGCATACGGCCAGGATACGGGCCCCGACCAGGGCTCATATGATTGTCCGAGCGCCGGTGGGGGCCGTGTGTGCGATCCGCCGAGACGGCCCGCCCGGCGGGTCCGCGGCGTCCCTGGTGGGGCCGCCGGAGCCGGCTCAGCCTCTCTGACGGACTCTCCCCCGGGCCATGATCACGGCCAGTCCGGTGTCCGTCCCGCGCCAGTAACCCACCGCGTCCGCGAGGACGGACTCCACGATGCTCCAGTCGTCCGGCACCGCGGCCGCATAGCCCTGCCAGCCGGTGACGACCAGCAGCCGGCCACGGTCGGCCGGGCACCAGGACAGATCGGTCAGGCAGTCGGCGAGCGCGTCCCAGTTACGGCCGAACCAGTCCGGCAGCCGCAGTGCACGGGCGCACCGCGCCATGAACTCCGCCTTGTCGAGCGCGCCCTCCAGCTCCAGCGAGGCCCCGCTCCAGCCCGCCGCCCGCGCGGCCGCCAGCGCATCGGCCACCGGCCGCCCGGCCGGCCAGGTCAGCACCCCCGGGGGCGTACTGCCGTCGAGCACCGCTGCCAGCGGCCGGGGCACGGCTTCGGTCATCGCAGTACCGCCCTGAAGGTCCGGTAGTGGTCGTCGGTGTAGTACGTCTCCTGGCGCTCGCCGGTGACGAGGCGGCGGGCGCCGCGGTCCGGGGAACCGGGGGTGGGGACGGTGTACTCGTGGTAGTGGCCGCGGGGCTGACGGGGCAACAGACCCTCGCGGTTGCCGAAGACTGTCCCGTCCTGCGGGTAGGGGAACGGCCCGCCCGCGTCGATGAGCCGGAGCGTGGCCCGCGCCTGCGAGGGCAGCGCGCCGGCCGCGACGACCGGCATGCCCTTGGCCCGGTCCGGTACGCCGGAGGTGCGCGGCGTCGCGGCCGCGCCGGTGGCGGAGGCCCGCGGCGCTCCCTGCGAACTCCCCTCGCCGCCACCGCCGGTGGCACACCCGCTCAGTACGAGCAGCAGCCCGGCGAGCAGCGCACCGAGGACGGCGGCGGCACGACGCGGGGCGGAGCGGATCACCATGGCGCCGATGCTGTCACAGGGCGGTGCGGGGTGCCCGCCGACAGGGGCCCCAGGAGTGGCCGGCCGGGGTGACCGGCCGCTCGGCTTCACGCCCCGTCAGGGTCCGCCCGGTCCAGGGCCGGGCGCGGCCCGGGGCCGGTCTCCAGCAGCAGATGGTCGGCGGCGGCGGTGTCGGTGACCAGGCTCGTCACCAGGCCGGAGCGCAGCACCGCGCCGATCGCGTCGGCCTTGCGCCGGCCGCCCGCGATGGCCACGACCTCCGGGATGCGGCGCAGCCGGTCCGCCTCGACCGTGATGCACCGCTCGCCCAGGTCCCGGCCGATCCGGCGCCCTTCGGCGTCGAAGAGGTGCGCGGACATCTCGGCGGCGGCACCCAGCGAGGCGTAGTGCTCCCGCTCCTGCTCCGTCAGCATGTCGTAGACGGTCGAGACGCCCGGCTCCCAGGAGCCGATGGAGACACAGGCGACGGTGACCTTGTCGAAGTACTCGAAGGCGCGGGCGATCCCGGTCTGCCGGCGCAGCGCCTCGGCGGTCGCCGAGTCGGGCAGCAGCATCGGCGCATAGATCGGGTGCGCCTCGCCCCCGGAGACGTCGGCCGCGCGGCGCACCGCCTCGACCGACCCGCGGTCGGCGGTGCCGGCGTCGTAGACACCGGTCAGCTGCACGACGGTGCACGGCGGGAGCCGGTGCAGCGCGGCCGCCATGTGGATGGTCGAACGGCCCCAGGCGAGGCCGAGCACATCGCCCTCGTTGACGAGCTCGCCGAGCAGGTCGGCGGCGACCTCACCGAGGTTCTCGGGGTCGGCGGCGTCGTCGGGCGGGGTCTGTCCGCCGAAGGCGGGGGGAGCGTCCGCGGGCGACTCGACGACCACGGCGTGCCGCAGGCCGTAGCGGGCCCGCAGGGCGTCGGAGCGTTCGGCGTCCAGTTCGGAGGGCACCCGGATCTCGATCCGTACGAGATCACGCTCCAGCGCCGTCTCCAGCACTCGCGCGACCTTGAACCGGCTGACGCCGAACTCCTCGGCGATCTGGATCTTGGACTTGCCCTCAAGATAGAAGCGACGGGCCATGGCCGCAGCCTGCACCAGCTCGGCAGGGCCCATTCCGGACTGTGGGCGGCTGGCTACCACGAAATTCTCCCCTTTTGCGCATCTGATCGAGTCTTTGCTCATCCTTTCAGAAACCCGGGGGGAACGGGGACCAACAGCGCCCCGACCGCCGTGAACGCTCGGTTGCGCCACGGACAACTGGCGGCTCGCCCGCGCCACCACGGGATTTCCGTGGCCGGAACCGGCGGTCCGCCGCCCCCGTATCCCTGAATCAGTGTGCGCAGCCCCAGCCCGCCGCCGCGGTCGCCGCCTCGGCCTTCTTGCGCAGGTCCCGCACCGCCTTGGCCGGGTCCTCCGCGCCGTAGACCGCGGAACCGGCCACGAACACATCGGCGCCGGCCTCCGCGCACCGCTCGATGGTGGAGTCCGAGACCCCGCCGTCCACCTGGAGCCACAGCTCCAGCCCGTGCTTGGAGATCAGCTCCCGGGTCCGGCGGATCTTCGGCAGCATGATGTCCAGGAACGCCTGACCGCCGAAGCCGGGCTCCACGGTCATGATCAGCAGCATGTCGAGCTCGGGCAGCAGATCCTCGTACGGCTCGATCGGCGTGGCCGGCTTCAGCGCCATCGACGCCCGCGCGCCCTTGCTCCGGATCTCCCGCGCCAGCCGCACCGGCGCGACCGCCGCCTCCGCGTGGAAGGTCACCGACCCGGCCCCGGCCTCGATGTACTGCGGCGCCCAGCGGTCCGGGTCCTCGATCATCAGGTGCAGATCGAGCGGGGTGTCCGTCGCCTTGCTCAGCGACTCGACGACCGGCACGCCGAGGGTGAGGTTCGGCACGAAGTGGTTGTCCATCACGTCGACATGCAGCCAGTCGGCGCCCTCGACGGCCTTCGCCTCCTCGGCGAGCCGGGCGAAGTCTGCGGACAGGATGCTGGGGTTGATCAAGGCCATGCCACCAGTATGGCGCCTGGCCGGAACCGGACGGAGGCGGGAGGGCCCCGGGCCGCCCCGCCGCTGCGGCCCTCGAAGGACTTCACCAACAGAAACATCCTGTGCGCCAGGTCACATTCGTCCATGTCACAGGGGGTCGGGCTACCCCGTCTCAGGGGTGTAGGCACCGACGACCGCAGAGGAGCACACCATGGACGCGCGACTGAACTTCGTCACCGGCCCGACCGCCCCCAAGGCATTCAAGTACCTGATGTCGGCGGGCAAGGAGCTCAAGGACGCGCCGCTGCCGGCCGCGACGCAGGAACTGGTCGCGCTGCGCGTGAGCCAGATCAACGGCTGCGCCGTCTGCATCGACATGCACACCAAGGAGGCGGCAGCTGCCGGCGAGACCGCGGTGCGGCTGAACCTGGTGGCGGCGTGGCGGGAGGCCACGGTCTTCACCGAGGCCGAGCGGGCCGCGCTGGAGCTGGCGGAGGAGGGGACCCGGGTCGCGGATGCCGCCGGCGGGGTCAGCGACGAGGTGTGGGCGTACGCCGCCAAGCACTACGACGAGGAGCAGCTCACCGCCCTGGTGGTCCTGGTCTCCTTCATGAACATGGTGAACCGGCTGAACGTCATCACCCAGCAGCCGGCCGGCAACTACGAGCCCGGGCAGTTCCACTGAACGGCATCAGCAACTGGCCCGGGGCCCGGCTGCGGGCTCCGGGCGCCCGGGCTCGGGGGGCTTTCCCCCTGCCCGCCGGTGGTCCGGACGATCACCAGTAGATGTCCGCCCCGGCGAGTACGGCCGGGTGGGAGGACCCCAAGAGGGCCTCAAGGGGAGGGGGATATGACGTGAGCAAGGTCGAGGAGTTCGAGGAGCTGCGGCCGCTGCTGTTCTCGATTGCCTATCGGATCCTGGGCAGTGTGGGCGAGGCCGAGGACGCGGTGCAGGAGACCTGGCTGCGCTTCGACGGCTCGGCGACCCGGCCCACGTCGACCAAGGCTTTTCTGTCGGCCGCGGTGACACGGATCTCGATCGATGTCCTGCGCTCCGCGCGGGTGCGACGGGAGGAGTACGTGGGCCCGTGGTTTCCCGAGCCGCTGCTCACCGACCCGTATGAGGATCCGGCGCGGTCGGTGGAGCTGGCCGACTCGGTGTCGATGGCGGCGCTGCTCCTGCTGGAGCGGCTCAGCCCGCTGGAGCGGGCGGTGTTTGTGCTGCGGGAGGTGTTCGGCTTCGGGTTCGACGAGGTCGCCGCGGCGGTGGGGCGGTCCGAGGCCGCGTGCCGGCAGCTGCTGGTGCGGGCACGACGGCATATGGAGGCCGGGCGGCCACGCTTCGAAGCGGCCCGCAAAGAGCGGGAGGAACTGGCGTCGCGGTTCTTCGACGCCCTCCGCGAAGGCGACGTCACCGGCCTGCGGGAACTGCTCGCCGCCGACGTATCGATGGTCGGCGACGGCGGCGGCAAGGCCCCACAGCTGGCCAGGGCCGTCATCGGCGCCGAGAACGTGGCCCGGCTGCTTGCCTCGGTCTTCCCCCGGATGGCCAGGGTCGACGTGACGTTCGAACCGCACGAGGTCAACGGCCGGCCGGGCGCGATCTTCCGCGACCGGGACGGCAAGGTGCTCCACACCCTGGCGCTCGACGTACTCGACGGGCAGATCCAGACGATCCGCTCGGTGATCAACCCCGACAAGCTCCGGCACGTGGGCCCCGTGGCGGACGCCTGGGCGATCCACCGCGAAGTACGACAGGCACACCGACCCACGGAACAACCCCAACAGCCAACATAACCACAACAGCCGACCGCACCCCGAACCCCCTACCAGCAGCTCAACTCCTCCACCGGCAGGAGCACTTCACCGTCCCGGGGATGAGGCTCGTGGCCGGCACCTGGGCGACGGTCATCAACCGGCATTCTGAGGCGCTACAAGCCACATGCTCCTCAGCCGGTCCGGCGGAGCAGGGCCAGGTACATCGCGTCCGTGCCGTGCAGATGGGGCCACAGCTGGACGTCCGGGCCGTCGCCGAGGGCCGGTACGCCGGGCATGAGGGGGCGGGCGTCGATCCACTCCACGTCCACCGCAGGGCCGCCGCGGCCCTTGATCACGTCCTCGACCACGGCGCGGGTCTCGGCCGGGTGCGGCGAGCAGGTCGCATAGCCGACGACGCCGCCGACGCGTACCGCCGCGAGCGCCTGGCGCAGCAGTTCACGCTGGAGCGGGGCGAAGCCGTCCAGGTCCTCGGGCCGACGGCGCCAGCGCGCTTCGGGGCGACGGCGCAGGGCGCCCAGGCCGGTGCACGGGACGTCCATCAGGACGCGGTCGAAGGCACCGGGCCGCCAGGCCGGGCGGGTGCCGTCCGCGGCGATCACCGCGTACGGGCCGGGGTTGCCGTCCAGCGCACGGGCCACCAGCCGCGCCCGGTGCGGCTGCTTCTCGGACGCCAGCAGGGCGGCGCCGCGCTGCGCCGCGAGGGCGGCCAGCAGCGCCGCCTTGCCGCCCGGGCCTGCGCAGCCGTCGAGCCAGGCTCGGTCGGTGCCCTCGACCGGCGCGTTCGCCAGCGCCAGGGCCACCAGCTGGCTGCCCTCGTCCTGCACACCGGCGCGCCCCTCGCGGACCACGTCCAGCGCACCGGGCTCACCGCCTTCCGCGAGCCGGACCGCGTACGGCGACCAGCGTCCGGGCAGCGCGCTCTCCTCGCCGGCCGCCGCCAGCAGTTCCTCGGCGGTGGACCGGCCGGGCCGGGCCACCAGCGTCACCTCGGGGCGCTCGTTGTCCGCCTCCAGCAAGTCCTCGATACCGGCGCGGCCACCGCCGAGGGCGTCCCACAGTGCCGAGACGATCCAGCGGGGGTGGGCGTGCACGATGCCGAGGTGGTCCTCGGGGTCCTCGTCGTAGTCCGGGGCGACCCGCTCCAGCCAGCCGTCCAGATCATGCGCGGCGATCTTGCGCAGCACCGCGTTGACGAACTTGGCCCGCCCGTCGCCGAGCACCACCCGTGCCAGCTCGACGCTCGCGCTCACCGCGGCGTGCGTGGGGATACGGGTGCCGAGCAGCTGGTGCGCGCCGAGCGTGAGCACGTCCAGGACCGGCGGGTCCACCTCACGCAGCGGGCGGTCCACGCACTGCGCGATGATCGCGTCGTAGGTGCCCTGCCACCGCAGCGAGCCGTAGACCAGCTCCGTCGCGAGCGCCGCGTCCCGGCTGTCGAAGTCGCCGCCCTCGCGCGCCTTGCGCAGCAGCGGCGGCAGGACGAGGTTCGCATAGGCGTCCCGCTCGTCGACGGCCCGCAGCGCCTCGAACGCGAGGATCCTCACCGGGTCCTTCTTCGGGCGGCGATAGGGCTTGCTGGGGCGACGACGGGGCTGCTCACTCACAGAAAAGGTGCTCCGGATACGAGAAGAGGGGTCCGTCCAAGCCTACGCGGGCCCGGTGGCGGAGGCCCGCGGGGACGGGTGGGGGGGGGCGGGGCACGGTGGGCGGCGGCGCCGTGGGCAGCGCGCCCGTGGGAGCGGCGATGCGGTGGGCGGCGCGGTGGGCGGTGCTCCCGTGGGGGCGGCGAGGGCGCGCAGCGGGCGCGCCCGCGGGGGGCGGCGCCGCGTAGGCGACGCAGTGGGCGGCGCGCAGCCGGCGCGCCCGCAGGGGCGGCGGCGCGGACGCGCGGGCGGGCCCCTCGGGAATACCGCCCCGCCCCCGCCGCGTTGTGGCCCCGCAGGGGGCGCTTGCATCCCCTACGGGATGTGTTCGCCCACCCCCTAGGCCCCGTCCCCCAGCCGCTCCCCCGCCTCGATGCGTACGCCGCGTGCCCAGTCCGCCGCCTTCATCGGCTTCTTGCCCTGCGGCTGCACCCAGACCAGTTCGACCGGGTGGCTGCCGGTGCCGACGTACACCGCCTTCTTCGTGACGGCGAGTTCGCCGGGGGCGAGGTCGAGTTCGGTGTGGCCCGCGGCGGAGGCGGCCGACATCAGCTTGAGGCGCTCGCCGCGGAAGACCGTCCAGGCGCCGGGCGCGGGGGCGCAGCCGCGGACCACCCGGTCGACGCGGAGCGCCGGCGCCGCCCAGTCCACCTTGGCGTCCTCGACCTCGATCTTCGGCGCGAGGGTGACGCCCTCGGCCGGCTGCGGCACCGCCTGGAGCGTGCCGTCCTCGATGCCGTCCATGGTGGCCACCAGCAGCCCGGCACCGGCGAACGCGAGGCGGGTGAGCAGATCGCCGCTGGTGTCCGTCGGCCGGACCTGCTCGGTCAACACCCCATAGACGGGGCCGGAGTCCAGCCCCTCCTCGATCTGGAAGGTCGAGGCGCCGGTCACCTCGTCACCCGCCAGCACCGCATGCTGGACCGGCGCCGCACCGCGCCAGGCCGGCAGCAGCGAGAAGTGCAGATTCACCCACCCCTTGGCGGGGATGTCGAGCGCGGACTTCGGCAGCAGCGCGCCGTAGGCGACCACCGGGCAGCAGTCCGGCGCGATCTCCCGCAGCCGGGCCAGAAAGTCCTCGTCGCGCGGCTTGACGGGCTTGAGCACCTCGATGCCGGCTTCCTCCGCGCGCTCCGCGACGGGGCTGGCGATCAGCTTCCGGCCGCGTCCGGCGGGCGCGTCGGGCCGGGTCACGACGGCCACGACATCGTGCCGCTCCGACGCGATCAGGGCATCGAGGGCGGGTACGGCGACCTCGGGGGTGCCGGCGAAGACAAGCCTCATGGGTGGCGATCTACCTCTCACACGCAGCGGAACGACGCACCAGTCTATGGGCCCTGGCCCAGGCCATGACGGCGGAACCAGGGGGCGTACGACATTTCCCGCGCCTCCCTTCGGAGCTTGTACGCCCCCATACCGTGACCAGAGCCGCTGCTGTCGCGTTGGTCAAACAGCATTGACCCAGACCGGGCCGCTTTGGCGGCCCGCTCGCTTTCAAAAACCTTCCTTTTCCACGCCGGTTCGAGAGGCTTGCTCATGGCCGACCACGCAACCCACGACGCCCAGGCGCGCGCCAGCCTGCATCTCCTGGTGCGGGACATCGAGCGAGTCCGCCGGCAGGTGGACGCACTGCGCACGCTGACCGCTCAGCTCGGCAACGTCTACCGGCCGCGGCGCACGGGGCCCTCCGCGGGCTTTGTCGTCTACGGACGCGCGCCCGCCCCGACCGTCCGTCTCGCCCAGGAGCTGCGCGACAGCGTCGAAACGCTCGTCACGGCGGCCGTCGACTTCGACCGGTCGCTGGGCTTCTCATGGGACGCGGTGGGCTCGGCGCTCGGCGTCACCAAGCAGGCCGTGCACCGCCGTTACGGCGGCCGCAGGGCATCCGCCCAGCCCGCCGCGGACGGCAGCGGCGAGCCGGTGGTGCGCTCGTCCGATGCCGCCGCGAGCCGCGCGGTGACCATGGCCACGGGGCTGCCCGGTGCGCCGTCCGTCCCCACCGCCCGCTCGATGCCCGCCCAGGCGTCCGCCATCGCCCGCGAGGAACCGGCCCGCCCGGGCGCCTTCCCCGGCCCCCGCAACGGCTGACGTCACTCCCCCACCGGGTGCGGTCACGTCCGCACCGCTCGCCAACGCCCCGGGACCGCTCACGGTCCCGGGCGGCGCCATGTCCGCGGCCTGCGGACGGCCGTGCGCCCACGCGGACCTGTCGGGGCCTCACCCCAGATCCGGCGGATCGATCCGTACCCGTACCGCCTCGCCCTCCCGTTTGACCAGGCGCGCCGCCCGCGCTGCCTTGAGCGCCGCGGCGAGGGCCGCTCCCTGGCCGGGACGGACCCGTACGAGCGCCCGCTCCCACTCCTCGCCCGGCGGGGGGTCACCGGGCCGGCGCGGCCGCCCTGGATCCGGCACCGGAAGCGGCACCGGCCCCAACACTTCGGCGCCCGGCGGGAGTTCGGCGGCCCGCAACAGCTCGGTGACATCCTCGCCACGGCCGGCCACCGCGGCCATCCGGGACACCGGAGGGAAGCCCAGCTCGGCCCGCTCGGCCAGCTCGCGCACCGCATGACCGACCGGGTCCCAGCGCACCAGCGCCTGCACCGGCCGCAGCGTGGGCTCCGCGATCACCGCGACCGTGCCGCCCTCTGCCTGGCCGCGGACCAGCGCGGCGGCCCCCAGCCAGCGGCGCAACGCCTCCTCCCCGGCCCGCAGATCCGGCCGTCCGAGCAGCGCCCAGCCGTCCAGCAGCAGCGCGGCCGCATAGCCTGCGCCCTCGGCCACCGGCTCCGCGCCGGGCGTGCTCACCACGAGCGCGGGCACCTCCGGCACGGTCGCCAGCACATGGTCCCGCCCCGACGTACGCACCGGCACCGCCGGGAACGCCCGCCCCAGCTCCTCCGCCGTCCGCCGCGCACCGACGATCTGGGCCCGCAGCCGCACGCCCCCGCACTCGCCGCAGTGCCAGTCCGGCTCCGGCCGTCCGCACCAGGCGCAGGCCAGCTCGCCCGCCCGCTGCGACTCCAGCGGACCGGCGCAGGCCCGGCAGCGGGACGGCGTACGGCAGCGCTCACACGCCAGCCGGGGCGCATAGCCGCGGCGCGGCACCTGGACCAGCACCGGGCCGTGATTGAGACCCTCCCGCGCCACCTGCCAGGCCATCGTCGGCAGCCGGGCGGCCCGCGCGGCGGCGTCCCGCGCCTCGTCGCCCTCCCCGACCGTACGCACCAGTGGTGCGGCGGCCCGGACCTGCTCGCGCTCGGCGGCCAGCGGCCGCGCCCAGCCGGTCTCCACCAGCTGCGCCGCCTCGACCGTGCAGCTCAGCCCGCCCAGCAGGAATCCGGCCCGCTCGTTCACCGACCGCTGGATCAGCACCTCCCTGGCGTGCGGCTGCGGCGCATGCGGATCGCTGTGGCTGCTGTCCCCGTCGTCCCACAGCGCCACCAGCCCCAGGTCGGCCACCGGCGCGAACATCGCCGCCCGGGTCCCGATGACCGCCCGTACCGACCCGCGGCTGACCGCCAGCCACCGCCGATAGCGCTCCTCCGGTCCGGCATCGGCGGTCAGCAGCACATGCCGCCCCTCCCCGATCAGCTCGCCGAGCGCGGCGTCCACCCGCGCCGCGGCCCGCCCGTCGGGCACCACGACCAGCGCACCGCGCCCGCCCGCCAGCGTCGCGGCCGCCGCCCGCGCCAGCTCCTGCGGCCAGGACGGCCCCGGCAGCGCCGTCCACACCGCGCGCGGCGCGTCCCCCCGCGTCAGCGCCGCCAGAAACCCGGCGCCGGCCCCGTATCGGGCCCAACTCCCCACCTCGGGAGGGGCATTGGGCGGCAACGGCGGCGGCGACGGGGTGGCCTCGGCGCGCGCCCGCCGGGGCGGCACCGCCAGCTGCACCACATCGGCGAGCGTCCCCGCATAGCGGTCCGCCACCGCCCGGCACAGCCCCAGCAGCTCCGGGGTCAGCACCCGCTCCGGCGAGAGCACCTGCGCGAGCGGCGCCAGCACGCCCCGGTAGTCGCTCTCCGCGACCCGCTCGACGATGAAGCCGCTGACCAGCTTGCCGCCCTCCCGCCGGCCGCCCTTCTCCCCCGCGCCGAACCGCACCCGCACCCGCACCCCGGGCTGCGCCTCGGCGTCCATCGCGGCCGGCACGGCGTAGTCGAAGTACCGGTCGAGGTGCACCAGCCCCTTGTCCACCAGCACCCGCGCCACCGGCAGCCCGGCCGCCAGCTCGGCCCCCCGCCAGGTCCGCGGCTTGGCCCGCCCCTCCTTCTTCTCCCGCACGGCCTCCCGGATCAGCGCCAGCTGCTCGCCCGCCCCCGACGCCCCCACACCCGCCTCCGACCGACCGTTCTCCCTGCTCACAGCTCCAGTCTTAGCAGACGGGTCTGACATCGGACGGGGGACTGCGGACAGCAGACGGCCCCGGACCGTCGAGCGGTCCGGGGCCGTGAGCAAACCAGGCGGCGGTGCGGGCCTACAGCCCCGCGGCCTTCTTCAGGGCCTCGACGCGGTCCGTGCGCTCCCAGGTGAAGTCCTCCAGCTCGCGGCCGAAGTGGCCGTAGGCGGCGGTCTGGGAGTAGATCGGGCGGAGCAGGTCGAGGTCGCGGATGATCGCGGCCGGGCGGAGGTCGAAGACCTCGGCGATGGCCTGCTCGATCTTGTCGGTGTCGACGGTGGCGGTGCCGAAGGTCTCGACGAAGAGGCCGACCGGCTCGGCCTTGCCGATGGCGTAGGCGACCTGGACCTCGCAGCGGGCGGCGAGGCCGGCGGCGACGACGTTCTTGGCGACCCAGCGCATGGCGTAGGCGGCCGAGCGGTCGACCTTGGACGGGTCCTTGCCGGAGAAGGCACCGCCGCCATGGCGGGCCATACCGCCGTAGGTGTCGATGATGATCTTGCGGCCGGTCAGACCGGCGTCGCCCATCGGGCCGCCGATCTCGAAGCGGCCGGTCGGGTTGACCAGCAGGCGGTAGCCGTCGGTGTCCAGCTTGATGCCGTCCTCGACGAGCTGGTTGAGGACGTGCTCGACGACGAACTCGCGGATGTCGGGTGCGAGGAGGGAGTCGAGGTCGATGTCCGAGGCGTGCTGGGAGGAGACCACGACGGTGTCGAGGCGGACGGCCTTGTGGCCGTCGTACTCGATGGTGACCTGGGTCTTGCCGTCGGGGCGGAGGTAGGGGATCGTGCCGTTCTTGCGCACCTCGGAGAGGCGGCGGGAGAGCCGGTGCGCCAGGTTGATCGGGAGCGGCATCAGCTCGGGCGTCTCGTCGCACGCGTAGCCGAACATCAGGCCCTGGTCGCCGGCGCCCTGCCGGTCCAGCTCGTCGTCGTCGCCCTCGACACGGTTCTCGTAGGCGGTGTCGACACCCTGGGCGATGTCCGGGGACTGCGCACCGATGGAGACCGAGACACCGCAGGAAGCGCCGTCGAAGCCCTTCTTGGACGAGTCGTAGCCGATGTCCAGGATCTTGTTGCGGACGAGGTTGGGGATGTCGGCGTACGCCTTGGTCGTCACCTCGCCGGCCACATGGACCAGGCCGGTGGTGATCAGCGTCTCGACGGCGACCCGGGAGGTCGGGTCCTCCTTGAGGAGCGCGTCGAGGATGGTGTCGCTGATCTGGTCAGCGATCTTGTCTGGGTGGCCCTCGGTCACGGACTCCGAGGTGAACAGGCGGCGGGACACATCGCTCCCTGGGGTTGCAGCGGCTGCTGGCTGATCATTGGCGGAAGGGCCGAGAGCTGCGCTCGGCCCGATCCACTCGCCAGTTTATCGGTCGTATGCGGCGTCCGGGCACATGGTCTCGATTTATGGACCCCTCGTGACCTGCGACACCATGCCTCACGGTAGGACGATCACCTTGAGCATGGGCCGGGTCAAGGGGACACGCCGGTTTTTGTGGGGCTACTGGGGTGATCAGGGGTCGGTTATCGGCCGTGCCGGAAGGATCAGGCGCCGGGCGCGGCCAGGCGCGGGATCACCAGGTCCCAGACCCGGTCTGCCAGGGCTTCCTTGGGGCCGTACGGCACCGGGGTCTCACCGCCGTCGGACGCCAGGATGACCGCCTCGTTCTCGGCCGAGCCGAACGCCTTGTGCTCGCCTACCTCATTGACGACCAGCAGGTCACAGCCCTTGCGGGCGAGTTTGGTGCGGCCGTTGGCGAGCACGTCGTCGGTCTCGGCGGCGAAGCCCACGACGATCTGGCCGGGGCGGGCCCGGTCGGCGGAGAGCTCGGCGAGGATGTCCGGATTTCGGACCAGGGCGATGGGTTCCGGTTCCTGGCCCTCGACCTTCTTGATCTTGCCGGTGGCGTAGACGGCGGGACGGAAATCGGCGACCGCGGCGGCCATCACCACCGCATCGGCGTCCCCGGCGGCCTTCAGCACCGTCTCGCGCATCTGGCGGGCGGTTCCGACGGGGAGCACATCGACGCCGGCCGGATCGGGCAGCTCGGTGTTGCCGGCGATCAGCGTGACCCGGGCGCCGCGGGCCGCGGCGGTGGCGGCCAGCGCGTAGCCCTGCTTCCCGGAGGAGCGGTTGCCCAGGTAGCGGACGGGGTCCAGCGGCTCGCGGGTGCCGCCGGCGGTGACGACGACATGGCGGCCTGCCAGGTCCGCCACGGACGCGCCCTGGGCGCCGCGGGCCAGCACCCGGCGGCAGAGCTCGAAGATCTCGACCGGGTCGGGGAAGCGGCCCTTGCCGGTGTCGACACCGGTCAGCCGGCCGACCGCGGGCTCGACCACGACCGCGCCGCGGCGGCGCAGGGTGGCGACGTTCTCCTGGGTGGCGGGGTTCTCCCACATCTCGGTGTGCATCGCGGGGGCGAAGATCACCGGACAGCGGGCGGTGAGCAGCGTATTGGTCAGCAGGTCGTCGGCGAGGCCGTGCGCGGCCTTGGCCAGCATGTCGGCGGTGGCGGGGGCGACCACGACGAGGTCGGCGGCCTGGCCGATGCGGACGTGCGGGACCTCGTGGACGGACTCCCAGACCTCGGTGGTGGCCGGGTTGCCGGAGAGCGCCGACCAGGTGGCCTCACCGACGAAGTGCAGCGCCGAGGCGGTCGGCACCACGCGGACGTCGTGCCCGGACTCGCTCAGCCGCCGCAGCAGCTCACACGCCTTGTAGGCGGCGATCCCGCCGCTGACGCCCAGGACGACCCTGGGCCGCTGCTGCTCCCGCTTGTCCATCGCTTCCCCGCTCCCCGAGCCCAGGCCCCGTAGGTCCGTGTGCCCCTGCGGCACACCTTGCTCCCTATGACACACCAAGGGCCCGGCGGTCGCTCCGCCGGGCCCTTGGTGCATGCCGTGCCTTACTGCGCGGGGCCCTCGATGGCCTCGGAGGTCAGCAGACCCGCGTTGATCTCGCGGAGCGCGATCGACAGGGGCTTCTCGTGGACGTGCGTGTCGACGAGCGGGCCGACGTACTCGAGCAGGCCCTCGCCGAGCTGGGAGTAGTACGCGTTGATCTGGCGCGCGCGCTTGGCGGCGTAGATCACGAGGCTGTACTTCGAGTCGGTGGCCTCGAGCAGCTCATCAATGGGCGGGTTGATGATGCCCTCGGGTGCGGTAATGGAAGAGGACACTCTCTACCTTCCGAAAGGGGATGAAGCCTGGGTGGCATGCGCTGGTGTGTCGTACGACATGGCGCAAAGTCTTCGTCGGTCCGGGGACCGCTGGAGCTCCGCGGGGTCAGCCGCCGGTGTTCCGCTCCTCGGATCGATGCAGCATCAAGGCTAGCAGCTCACGGCTGACGTCCTCGACGGAGGTGTTGACCAGCGTCGCGTCGAACTCCTTCTCCGCTGCCAGCTCGATCCTGGCGGCCTCCAGACGGCGCTCGATGACCTCGGGCGCCTCGGTGCCACGGCCGGTGAGCCGGCGGACCAGCTCCTCCCAGCTCGGCGGCGCCAGGAAGACCAGGTGGGCCTCCGCCATGGACTCGCGGACCTGGCGGGCGCCCTGGAGATCGATCTCCAGCAGGACCGGCTCACCGGACTCCAGCCGGTCCAGCACCGCCTTGCGGGGGGTGCCGTAGCGGTTGCCCGCGAACTCCGCCCATTCGAGCAGCTCGCCGTTGGCGATGAGCTTGTCGAACTCCTCGTCGTCGACGAAGAAGTACTGGACGCCGTGCCGCTCCCCCGGCCGCGGCTTGCGGGTGGTGGCCGAGACCGAGAGCCAGACCTCGGGGTGGACCTTGCGCATATGCGCGACGACCGTGCTCTTGCCGACCCCGGAGGGGCCGGAGAGCACGGTCAGTCGCGGTTGTCTGGCCGGGGGCGCGGGGGTCGTCCCCCCGGAGACTGCAGAACTCATGCAGCGATTATTCCAGCTTCCCGGTGATGCCGGAAAATTCAGGAAGCTGTGCTGCCGAACTCGCGCTCCAGCGACGCGATCTGGTTGGAGCCAAGACCCCGGACTCGGCGGCTCTCGGAGATACCGAGCCGCTCCATGATCTGCTTGGCGCGGACCTTGCCGACGCCCGGCAGGGACTCGAGGAGGGCGGAGACCTTCATCTTGCCGATGACGTCGTTCTCCTGGCCCTGCTTGATGACCTCATGGAGGGATGCACCGGAGTGCTTGAGCCGATTCTTGACCTCGGCGCGCTCCCGGCGAGCCGCGGCGGCCTTCTCGAGCGCGGCTGCGCGCTGTTCAGGGGTAAGGGGCGGAAGAGCCACGCCTACGTCACCTCGGATGTCGAACTGTCGGATACGGACCGGTGTGGAACCTAGTCGCCCCGCACCTGCGGGGCAACGAGCAACGCGCTTACGTGCGGTGCTCTGCTCGGAGACTAGCGGCCGATCGCGCCGGAGTCAGCGAGAACAGACGAAAAGTCCTGGTCAGACTCTGCTGACCAGGACAATTCGGGACCAAAGTCCCCGTCTTCCGGTGTCTAACCGAGCGCGGTACGCACTTCGTCGGCGAATCGCCCCGCCGCCGCGCGCAGCGCCGCGGCGTCCGGACCGTGCCGCAGCACCCCTCTGCTGACGCTCGGGACGACATTGCGTACGGCGTTCCCGAAGACGGTCGGCAGGTCGGCGGGGGTGGCGCCCTGGGCGCCGATGCCCGGAGCGAGCAGCGGGCCGTTGATCGCCAGATCGAACGAGGAGAGATCGCCGAGCGTGGCGCCGACCACCGCGCCGAAGGAGCCCAGCGGCGCGGCGCCGGCGTTCTCGGCGGCGAGGTGGCCGAGCATGGTCGTCGCGACCGTCCGGCCGTCCTCGCGCACCGCCCGCTGGACCTCCGCGCCCTCCGGGTTGGAGGTGAGGGCGAGGACGAAGAGCCCGGCGCCGCTCTCGCGGGCCAGGTCGACGGCCGGCTTGAGCGAGCCGTAGCCGAGGTACGGGGAGACCGTCAGCGCGTCCGAGAACAGCGGTGAGTCCTGGTGCAGAAAGGCCTCGGCGTAGGCGGCCATGGTCGAGCCGATGTCGCCGCGCTTGGCGTCCATCAGGACCAGTGCGCCGCGCTCGCGCGCCTCGACGACCGCGGTCTCCAGGACGGCCAGACCGCGCGAGCCGAAGCGCTCGAAGAACGCCGCCTGCGGCTTGAAGACCGCGACCTGCTCGCCCAGCGCCTCCACGACGGTGCGGGTGAAGCGGGCCAGCCCCGCGACATCGTCGTTCAGGCTCCAGTCGGCCAGCAGCGAGGCGTGCGGGTCGATGCCGACGCACAGCGGGCCGCGCTCGTCCATGGCACGGCGCAGGCGCGCGCCGAAGGGCTCCAGGGTCATCCGGTCACCTTCTTGTGCTCGGCGCCGACGGCGTCGGCGAGGGTGGCGTACGGGCTGTTGCGCAGGCGGGCGGCGAGCCCCTTGTGGATCGCGCGGCACCAGAACGGGCCCTCGTAGATGAAGGCGCTGTAGCCCTGGACGAGGGTGGCGCCGGCGAGGATGCGCTGCCAGGCGTCCTCGGCGGTGGTGATGCCGCCGACCCCGATCAGGGTGATCTTGTCGCCGACGCGGGCGTAGAGGCGGCGCAGCACCTCAAGGGAGCGCTCCTTCACCGGGGCACCGGAGAGCCCGCCGGTCTCCTGGACGAGCGCCGGGTCGGACTTCAGGCCCAGGCTCTCGCGGGCGATGGTGGTGTTGGTGGCGATGATCCCGTCCAGGCCGAGCTCGACGGCGAGGTCGGCGACCGCGTCGACGTCCTCGTCGGCCAGATCGGGGGCGATCTTGACCAGGAGGGGGACCCGGCGGTCGGTGACCGTACGGTCGGCGGCTTCGCGGACGGCGGTCAGCAGCGGCCGCAGGTGGTCGACGGCCTGGAGGTTGCGCAGCCCCGGCGTGTTCGGGGAGGAGACGTTGACGACCAGGTAGTCGGCGTGCAGGGCCAGCCGCTCGGTGGAGGTGACGTAGTCGGCGGTCGCCTCGTCCTCCGGGACGACCTTGGTCTTGCCGATGTTGACGCCGACGGTGGCCGGAAAGACCGGGTTGCGGGCGGCCAGGCGGGCCGCCACGGACGCCGAACCGTCGTTGTTGAAGCCCATGCGGTTGATCAGCGCGCGGTCCGGTACGAGCCGGAACAGGCGCTTCTTGGGGTTGCCGGGCTGCGGCTGGGCGGTGACGGTGCCGATCTCGACGTGGTCGAAGCCGAGCATGGTCATCCCGTCGATGGCGACGGCGTTCTTGTCGAAGCCGGCGGCCAGGCCGAAGGGGCCGTGCATCCGGCGGCCCAGGGCCTCAGTGCGCAGTTCCTTGTAGCGGGGGGCGAGGGCGGCGGCGAGGAAGGTGCGCAGCACGGGGAGGCGCACGGCCAGCTGGATCCAGCGGAAGGCCAGGTGGTGGGCCTGCTCGGGGTCCATACGGCGGAAGACGAGCCGGAAGAAGAGCTTGTACATGGTGGGTCCTCATGAGGAGGGGGACACCGTTTCCGGTGTCCCCCTCGTGGGCTGCTAGTCGCGGGCCGCGGTCAGGTGTTCCGCGTGTTCCTGGAGTGACCTGACGCCGACGTCGCCGCGGTTCATCGCCTCGATGCCCTGGACGGCGGCCGCAAGGGCCTGGACCGTGGTCAGGCAGGGCACGGAGCGGGCCACCGCCGCCGTACGGATGTCGTAGCCGTCCAGCCGGCCGCCGGTCCCGTAGGGGGTGTTGACGATCAGGTCGACCTGGCCGTCGTGGATCAGCTGGACGATGGTCTTCTCGCCGTCCGGGCCCTCGCCCTCGGAGTGCTTGCGCACCACGGTGGCCTTGATGCCGTTGCGGCGCAGCACCTCGGCGGTGCCGGAGGTCGCCAGCAGCTCGAAGCCGTGCGCGACCAGCTCGCGGGCCGGGAAGATCATCGAACGCTTGTCCCGGTTGGCGACGGAGACGAACGCGCGGCCCTTGGTGGGCAGCGCCCCGTACGCGCCGGACTGCGACTTGGCGTACGCCGTGCCGAAGACCGAGTCGATGCCCATGACCTCACCGGTGGAGCGCATCTCCGGGCCGAGGACGGTGTCCACGCCGCGGCCCGAGGCGTCGCGGAACCGCGACCAGGGCATGACGGCTTCCTTGACCGAGATCGGTGCGTCCAGCGGCAGGGTGCCGCCGTCACCGGCCTTGGGCAGCATGCCCTCGGCGCGCAGCTCGGCGATGGTGGCGCCCAGCGAGATCCGGGCGGCGGCCTTGGCCAGCGGCACCGCGGTCGCCTTCGAGGTGAAGGGCACCGTACGGGAGGCGCGGGGGTTGGCCTCCAGGACGTACAGGATGTCGCCCGCCATCGCGAACTGGATGTTGATCAGGCCACGGACGCCGACTCCCTTGGCGATGGCCTCCGTCGATGCCCGCAGGCGCTTGATGTCGAAGCCGCCGAGGGTGATCGGGGGCAGTGCGCAGGCGGAGTCGCCGGAGTGGATACCGGCCTCCTCGATGTGCTCCATGACGCCGCCGAGGTAGAGCTCCTGGCCGTCGTAGAGCGCGTCGACGTCGATCTCTATGGCGTCGTCGAGGAAGCGGTCGATCAGCACCGGGTGCCGGTCGATCAGGCCGGCGTGCCGGGTGAGGTACTCGCCCAGCGACGGCTCGTCGTAGACGATCTCCATGCCGCGGCCGCCGAGCACGTACGACGGGCGGACCATCACCGGGTAGCCGATCTCGGTGGCGATCCGCTTGGCCTCGTCGAAGGAGAAGGCGGTGCCGTACTTGGGGGCCGGCAGGCCGGCCTCGGTCAGCACCCGGCCGAAGGCGCCGCGCTCCTCGGCGAGGTCGATGGCCTCGGGCGAGGTGCCGACGATCGGCACGCCGTTGTCCTTGAGCCCCTGCGCCAGGCCCAGCGGGGTCTGGCCGCCGAGCTGGACGATGACACCGGCCACCGGGCCGGCCTGGGTCTCGGCGTGCACGATCTCCAGGACGTCCTCGAGCGTCAGCGGCTCGAAGTACAGGCGGTCGGAGGTGTCGTAGTCGGTCGAGACGGTCTCCGGGTTGCAGTTGACCATCACGGTCTCGTAGCCGGCGTCGCTGAGCGCGAACGAGGCGTGGACGCAGGAGTAGTCGAACTCGATGCCCTGGCCGATGCGGTTGGGGCCGGAGCCCAGGATGATCACGGCCGGCTTCTCGCGGGGCGCGACCTCGGTCTCCTCGTCGTAGGAGGAGTAGAAGTACGGCGTCTTGGCGGCGAACTCGGCGGCGCAGGTGTCGACCGTCTTGTAGACGGGGCGGACGCCGAGGGCGTGCCGGACCTCGCGGACGACGTCCTCGCGCAGCCCGCGGAGCGCCGCGATCTGGGCGTCGGAGAAGCCGTAGCGCTTTGCGTCCGCAAGGATCTCCGGGCCGAGCTTGTCGGCGGCGGCGATCTCGTCGGCGATCTCCTTGATGAGGAAGAGCTGGTCGACGAACCAGGGGTCGATCTTCGTGGCGTCGAAGACCTCCTGCGGGGTGGCGCCCGCGCGGATCGCCGCCATGACGGTGTTGATCCGGCCGTCCGTGGGGACCTTGGCCTTCTCCAGCAGTGCGGCCTTCTCGCCCGGCTCGGCGACGAAGTCGAACTGGCTGCCCTTCTTCTCCAGCGAGCGCAGCGCCTTGTTGAGCGCCTCGGGGAAGTTGCGGCCGATCGCCATGGCCTCGCCGACCGACTTCATGGTCGTGGTCAGCGTGGCGTCGGCGGCCGGGAACTTCTCGAAGGCGAACCGCGGCACCTTGACGACGACGTAGTCGAGGGTCGGCTCGAAGGACGCCGGGGTCTTCTCGGTGATGTCGTTGGGGATCTCGTCGAGGGTGTAGCCCACGGCGAGCCGGGCGGCGATCTTCGCGATCGGGAAGCCGGTGGCCTTGGACGCCAGCGCCGAGGAGCGCGAGACGCGCGGGTTCATCTCGATGACGATGACCCGGCCGTCCTCGGGGTTGACCGCGAACTGGATGTTGCAGCCGCCGGTGTCGACGCCGACCTCGCGGATGACCGCGATGCCGATGTCCCGCAGGATCTGGTACTCGCGGTCGGTGAGCGTCATGGCCGGTGCGACGGTGATCGAGTCGCCGGTGTGCACGCCCATCGGGTCGAAGTTCTCGATGGAGCAGACGACCACGACGTTGTCGTTCTTGTCGCGCATCAGCTCCAGCTCGTACTCCTTCCAGCCGAGGATGGACTCCTCCAGGAGCACCTCGGTGGTCGGCGACAGGGTCAGGCCCTGGCCGGCGATCCGGCGCAGCTCCTCCTCGTCGTGCGCGAAGCCGGAGCCGGCGCCGCCCATGGTGAAGGAGGGGCGGACGACGACGGGGTAGCCGCCGAGCTCGTCGACGCCCTTGAGGACGTCGTCCATGGAGTGGCAGATGACCGAGCGGGCGGACTCACCGTGCCCGATCTTGGCGTGGACGGCCTCCACGACCTCCTTGAACTGGTCGCGGTCCTCGCCCTTGTGGATCGCCTCGACGTTGGCGCCGATCAGCTCGACGCCGTACTTGTCGAGGGTGCCCGCCTCGTGCAGCGAGATGGCCGTGTTCAGGGCCGTCTGGCCGCCCAGGGTCGGCAGGAGCGCGTCCGGGCGCTCCTTGGCGATGATCTTCTCGACGAAGTCCGGGGTGATCGGCTCGACGTAGGTGGCGTCGGCGATCTCCGGGTCGGTCATGATCGTCGCCGGGTTGGAGTTCACCAGGATGACGCGCAGACCCTCGGCCTTGAGGACCCGGCAGGCCTGGGTGCCGGAGTAGTCGAATTCGGCGGCCTGGCCGATGACGATCGGGCCGGAGCCGATGACCAGGACGGACTGGATATCGGTGCGCTTAGGCACGCTGGCCCTCCATCAGGGATACGAAGCGGTCGAAGAGGTACGCGGCGTCGTGCGGACCCGCGGCGGCTTCGGGGTGGTACTGGACGCTGAAGGCCGGCTGGTCGAGCAGCTGGAGGCCCTCCACCACGTTGTCGTTGAGGCAGACGTGGGAGACCTCGGCGCGGCCGAAGGGGGTGTCGGAGACCTTGTCGAGCGGGGCGTCGACGGCGAATCCGTGGTTGTGCGCGGTGACCTCGACCTTGCCGGTCGTGCGGTCCTGCACCGGCTGGTTGATGCCGCGGTGCCCGTACTTGAGCTTGTACGTGCCGAAGCCCAGCGCGCGGCCCAGGATCTGGTTGCCGAAGCAGATGCCGAAGAGCGGGGTCTTCCGGGACAGCACCTCGCGCATCACGGACACCGGGTGGTCGGCGGTGGCCGGGTCGCCCGGGCCGTTGGAGAAGAAGACGCCGTCCGGGTTCACCGCGTAGACGTCCTCGGCGGTGGCGGTGGCGGGCAGGACGTGCACCTCGATGCCGCGCTCGGCCATGCGGTGCGGGGTCATGCCCTTGATGCCCAGGTCGACCGCGGCGACGGTGAACTTCTTCGTGCCGATCGCCGGGACGACGTAGGACTCCTTGGTGGCGACCTGCGTGGACAGGTCGGCGCCCTGCATCTCGGGGGCCTGGCGCACCTTGGCGAGCATGGTGCCCGCGTCGGGCAGCGCCTCACCGGAGAAGATGCCGACCCGCATCGCACCGCGCTCGCGCAGATGGCGGGTGAGCGCCCGGGTGTCGATACCGCTGATGCCGACCACGCCCTGGGCGACCAGTTCGTCGTCGAGGGAGCGCGCCGAGCGCCAGTTGGAGGGGATGCGGGCGGGGTCGCGGACGACGTACCCGGCGACCCAGATCCGCTGGGACTCGGGGTCCTCGTCGTTCACACCGGTGTTGCCGATGTGCGGGGCGGTCATGACGACGACCTGGCGGTGGTACGAGGGGTCGGTCAGCGTCTCCTGATAGCCGGTCATGCCGGTGGAGAACACCGCTTCGCCGAAGGTCTCCCCCACGGCCCCGTAGGCACGGCCGCGGAAGGTGCGGCCGTCCTCCAGGACGAGTACGGCGGGGATCTTGGCAGTCCCCCTGGTGGAGGTCGTCATCGTGCGCCTTCCGTTTCGGTGTGCTCGGTGGTGGTGCTGGTCGTGCTGGTGGTGCTGGTCGTGCTGAGTGCGTTGACGGCAGGGACCCAGGCGGTGTGCTCGGCCGCCCGGTCGGAGCGGAAGCCGGAGTCGATCTGCCGCTCGCCGTGCTGCCAGGTGACGATCAACAGGCCGCCCTCAGTGAGGACCTTGCCGGCGATGCCCTTGTCGAGCCGGGCGCCGCGCAGGGCGGCGGCCGGCACGAAGAAGTCCGCGGCGCCCGGCCGTACGACGTCCAGGCCCTGGTCGGTCAGGGTGAGCTCGACACGGCTACGGGTGCCCAGACCGCGGGCGACGATCCGGTCGAGCCACTGCCCGGCGGTGGTGGAGCCGTGGTAGCGGCCGCTGAGCGTCAGCCGCGGTTCGCCCAGGTCTTCGGGGGTGGCAGGCAGCTCGGGCAGATCGCCCTGGAGCGTGCCGCGCCACTTCCAGCCCTCGCGCATCAGCCAGTAGACGAACGCGACGAAGACCAGCAGGCCCACGACCCAGCCGATCCGCGCGGCCCAGTCGGTGACCGGCGCGGAGTGCTGTGCTTCGGCCAGGTGGATGAGTGGAGGAGTCACGCCAGCTTCCCGTCGACGACCGTTGCCCGGCCCCGCAGGAAGGTGTGGGTGATCCGGCCCGGCAGCTCACGGCCCTCGTAGGGGGTGTTGCGGCTGCGCGAGGCGAAGCCCGCGGGGTCCACCTCTCCACGGTAAGCGGAATCGACCAGGGTGAGGTTGGCGGGCTCACCAGCCGAGACGGGGCGGCCGTGGCCCTTGGCCTGCCCGATCCGCGCGGGCTTGAAGGACATCCGGTCCGCGACGTCCGCCCAGGTCAGCAGGCCGGTCTCGACCATCGTCTGCTGGACGACGGACAGCGCGGTCTCCAGGCCCACCATGCCCATGGCGGCGGCGGCCCACTCGCAGTCCTTGTCCTCGTGCGGGTGCGGGGCGTGGTCGGTGGCGACGATGTCGATGGTGCCGTCGGCCAGCGCCTCGCGCAGGGCCATCACATCGCGCTCGGTGCGCAGCGGCGGGTTGACCTTGTAGACGGGGTTGTAGGTGCGCACCATCTCGTCGGTGAGGAGCAGGTGGTGCGGGGTGACCTCGGCGGTCACATCGATGCCGCGGGACTTGGCCCAGCGCACGATCTCCACGGACCCGGCGGTCGACAGATGGCAGATGTGCACCCGCGAGCCGACGTGCTCGGCGAGCAGGACATCGCGGGCAATGATCGATTCTTCGGCCACCGCGGGCCAGCCGCCGAGCCCCAGCTCCGCCGAGACGATGCCCTCGTTCATCTGGGCGCCCTCGGTAAGCCGCGGCTCCTGGGCGTGCTGGGCGACGACGCCGCCGAACGCCTTCACGTACTCCAGGGCCCGTCGCATGATCACGGCGTCGTCGACGCACTTGCCGTCGTCGGAGAAGACGGTGACCCCGGCGGCGGACTCGTGCATCGCGCCCAGCTCGGCGAGCTTCTTGCCCTCCAGGCCGACGGTGACGGCGCCGATGGGCTGCACATCGCAGTAGCCGTGCTCCTGGCCGAGCCGGTAGACCTGCTCGACGACGCCGGCGGTGTCGGCGACCGGGAAGGTGTTGGCCATGGCGAACACCGCGGTGTAGCCGCCGCTCGCCGCGGCCCTGGTGCCGGTGAGGACGGTCTCGGAGTCCTCGCGGCCGGGCTCGCGCAGATGGGTGTGCAGGTCGACGAGGCCGGGCAGCAGCACCTTGCCGTCGGCCTCGATGACCTGGGCGCCGTCCGCGCTCAGCCCGGCCCCGACCGCCTCGATGAACTCGCCGTCGATCAGTACGTCCTGGACCTGCTCGCCGAGCACCTTCGCACCACGGATCAGGATCTTGCTCATGGTTCTTACTTCTCCTCGGTACGGGTGTGGGTGACGGCGGGCTCGTTGCCGCCCAGGAGCAGGTAGAGGACGGCCATGCGGACGGAGACGCCGTTGGCGACCTGCTCGACGACCGTGCAGCGGCCGGAGTCGGCGACCTCGGCGGTGATCTCCATGCCGCGGACCATCGGGCCGGGGTGCATCACGATGGCGTGCTCGGGCATCCGCGACATCCGGTCGCCGTCCAGGCCGTAGCGGCGCGAGTACTCGCGCTCGGTGGGGAAGAACGCGGCGTTCATCCGCTCGCGCTGCACCCGCAGCATCATCACGGCGTCGGACTTCGACAGCACGCTGTCGAGGTCGTAGGAGACCTCGCACGGCCAGGTCTCGACGCCGACCGGCACCAGGGTGGGCGGTGCGACGAGGGTGACCTCGGCGCCGAGGGTGTGCAGCAGATCGACGTTGGAGCGGGCGACGCGGCTGTGCAGGATGTCGCCGACGACGGTGATGCGCTTCCCGCCGAGGTCCTGGCCGAGCCCGGCGTCGGGGCCGATCAGCCGGCGGCGCATGGTGAAGGCGTCGAGCAGGGCCTGGGTGGGATGCTGGTGGGTGCCGTCACCGGCGTTGATGACCGGGGCGTCGATCCAGCCGGAGGTGGCCAGCCGGTAAGGGGCACCGGAGGCGCTGTGCCGGATGACGACGGCGTCGACGCCCATCGCCTCCAGGGTCTGGGCGGTGTCCTTGAGGGATTCGCCCTTGGAGACGCTGGACCCCTTGGCGGCGAAGTTGATGACGTCCGCGGAGAGCCGCTTCTCGGCGGCCTCGAAGGAGATCCGGGTCCGGGTCGAGTCCTCGAAGAACAGGTTGCAGATGGTCCGTCCGCGCAGGGTCGGGAGCTTCTTGATCGGCCGGTCCGCGACCCGGGCCATCTCCTCGGCGGTGTCGAGGATCAGTACGGCGTCGTCGCGGGTGAGGTCGGCGGCCGAGATGAGGTGACGCTTCATCCGGTTTTCTCCGTGGGTGAAGGAGGTGTACGGGTATGTCCGTTGAGCGGGCATGCCTGCGGGCCCGGGGTCACCGGGTCCGTACGCGGTGCGCTATCGCTCGCCGGCCGGGGCGGTGTCCTTGACGCCGAGCAGCACGGCGTCCCGGCCGTCCTCCTCGGTGAGCTGGACCTTGACCGTCTCCCGCAGCGACGTGGGGAGGTTCTTGCCTACGTAGTCGGCACGGATCGGCAGTTCGCGGTGGCCGCGGTCGACGAGGACCGCGAGCTGTACGGCGCGCGGCCGGCCGATGTCGCCCAGGGCGTCCAGCGCGGCGCGGATCGTACGGCCGGAGAAGAGGACGTCGTCGACGAGCAGGACGAGGCGGCCCTCGATGCCGTCGGCCGGGATCTCCGTACGGGCGAGCGCGCGGGCCGGGCCCAGGCGCAGGTCATCGCGGTACATCGTGATGTCGAGCGAGCCGACCGGGACCGGGCGGCCGGTGATCTCCTCGAGCTTGGCGGACAGCCGCCGGGCGAGGAAGACGCCGCGGGTGGGGATCCCCAGCAGCACCACATCGTCCGCGCCCTTGGCGCGCTCGACGATTTCGTGGGCGATACGGGTGAGCATGCGCGCGATGTCCGGGCCTTCGAGCACCGGCCGCGCAGGGAGCTGGACTCCCGCGTCGGAACTGTTTGCGTCCATACGAAACGGACCTCCTTCTCCGCCTCACGGGACGGACCTTAAAGGACGTCGGAATTACGCAGTCAGGTTAGCAGGAGCCCCCTCAGGGCCGGTCCGCACCCCCGACGGGTGATGGTCTGGCCCGTTCCGCTTGACGAAGTCAGATTACGCTGCGTAACCTCACAGTGAGTGACCAGCCCGCGGCTGAGCCGCATTTCGACACAGCGTCCGGGGAGCCTTATGTCCAGCGAATACGCCAAACAGCTCGGGGCCAAGCTCCGCGCCATCCGCACCCAGCAGGGCCTCTCCCTCCATGGCGTCGAGGAGAAGTCCCAGGGTCGTTGGAAGGCCGTGGTAGTGGGTTCGTACGAGCGCGGCGACCGTGCCGTGACCGTACAGCGCCTTGCCGAGCTGGCGGACTTCTACGGCGTTCCGGTGCAGGAACTGCTGCCGGGCACGACACCGGGCGGTGCGGCCGAGCCGCCGCCGAAGCTGGTGCTCGACCTGGAGCGCCTCGCCCATGTGCCGCAGGAGAAGGCCGGCCCGTTGCAGCGCTACGCCGCCACGATCCAGAGCCAGCGCGGTGACTACAACGGCAAGGTGCTCTCGATCCGCCAGGACGACCTGCGCACCCTTGCCGTCATCTACGACCAGTCCCCCTCGGTGCTGACCGAGCAGCTGATCAGCTGGGGCGTGCTGGATGCCGATGCCCGCCGTGCGGTGACGCACGAGGAGATCTGACCCACGCCTCACCTGCAGAAACGTACCGCCGCTCCGGGCTTCCGGGGCGGCGGTTCCGTTTGCCGCCGTGAGGGCCGTGCGACCCCTGAGACCCGCGAGACCCGTGAGAGAAGGGCAGCCGGCGCCGGCAAGGCCCCCGGCGAGCCCACAGCGGGCGTGCTGCGGACATGCGAAGGGCCCGGAGCATCATCCTTGCTCCGGGCCCGTTCACAGGCTCTGCCGACCGCCTACTGCGCCTCGCGCCGCAGGCCCGGCTTCAGCTCCTTGAGCCGGCCGAGGAGGCCGTTGACGAAGGCCGGGGAGTCGTCCGTGGAGAACTCCTTGGCGAGCTGCACGGCTTCGTCGATCGCCACCGCGTCCGGCGTGTCGTCCACCCACAGCAGCTCATAGGCGCCGAGCCGGAGGATCGAGCGGTCGGCCGCCGGCATCCGGTCCAGGTCCCAGTCGACCGCGTAGGTGGAGATGAGCTCGTCGATACGGGCGATGTGGTCCGCATACCCCTCGACCAACTCGAGGGTGTATTCGTTGACCGGCGGCTGCCGGGGGTCGGTCCGGGCGTGACGCATCCAGTCCGCGAGCACGGACTGCACGCCGGCGCCGCGCTGATCGGCCTCGAAGAGGATCTGGAAGGCGCGCTTACGGGCCTTGGTGCGGGCAGCCACGGTTAGCTGTTCACCCGGCCGAGGTAGTCGCTCGTGCGGGTGTCGACCTTGATCTTCTCGCCGGTGGTGATGAAGAGCGGGACCTGGATCTGGTGGCCGGTCTCCAGCGTCGCCGGCTTGGTGCCACCGGTGGAGCGGTCGCCCTGGACGCCCGGCTCGGTCTCCTGGACGGTGAGCTCGACGGCGGCGGGCAGCTCGACGTAGAGCACCTCGCCCTCGTGCTGCGCGACGACCGCCTCGAAGCCCTCGACGAGGAAGTTGGCGGCGTCGCCGACGGCCTTGCGGTCGACGTGCAGCTGGTCGTAGGTGTCCATGTCCATGAAGACGAAGTAGTCGCCGTCCATGTACGAGAACTGCATTCCGCGCTTGTCGACGGTGGCCGTCTCCACCTTCACGCCGGCGTTGAAGGTCTTGTCCACCACCTTGCCGGACAGCACGTTCTTGAGCTTGGTGCGGACGAAGGCCGGGCCCTTGCCGGGCTTGACGTGCTGGAACTCGACGACGGACCAGAGCTGGCCGCCTTCGAGCTTGAGCACCATGCCGTTCTTGAGGTCGTTCGTGGATGCCACGGTTGCGGAATCTCCTGGACTGCAGGTGGTGGGACCGGGGAGCAACGCCAACGCCCACCGAGCCGCTGCGGCTCAGAGTGCGAGCAGCTCCTTGGTCGTGATCGTGAGTAGCTCGGGCCCGCCGTCCGCCTCAGGACGGACGACGAGTGTGTCGTCGATGCGGACACCCCCACGGCCCGGGATGTGAACCCCCGGCTCGACGGTGACCGGCACGCAAGCGTCCAGTTTACCCATGGCGGCCGGGGACAACTGCGGGTCCTCGTCGATTTCGAGTCCTACCCCGTGCCCGGTCCACGGCCCGAGCCGTTCGCCGTAGCCGGCAGCGTCGAGCACATGGCGGGTCACCCGGTCCACCTCGCGGCACTCCACGCCCGGTGCCAGCGCCTCCCGCCCGGCCCGCTGGGCTGCGAAAACGAGATCGTACAGCTCGATCTGCCAGTCCGAGGGCGTGGTGCCGATGACGAAGGTCCGGCCGATCTCGCAGCGGTATCCGCGGTAGTTCGCGCCCAGGCCGACGCTGAGAAAGTCGCCCTCCTCGACCCGCCGGTCGGTGGGCAGATGCCCGGGGCGGCCGGCGTTCGGGCCGGTCGCGACGGAGGTGGGGAAGGCAGGACCGTCCGCGCCGTGGTCGACCAGACGGCGCTCCAGTTCGAGCGCGAGGTGCCGCTCGGTACGGCCGACCAGGATCGATTCCAGCAGCTCCCCCAGCGCCTGGTCGGCGATCTCGGCCGCGATCCGCAGACAGGCGATCTCGTCGTCGTCCTTGACCAGCCGCTGCGCCTCGACCGCACATGCCATATCGGTCAGCCGCATCCGGGGGGCCACCTGGGAGAGCGCCCGGTGCCGGGTGACGGTGAGGTGGTGCTCCTCGACGGCCAGGGTGTCCGCGCCGGCCTTCGCGGCCAGATCGGCGCCGGCCACGACCGGGTCGCCACCGCGGGTGGGCAGCACCGAGACCCGTACGTCGTCGACCGGCCGCCCCTCGGTGGGATCGCCGCTGAGCGGGCTGCCGCACAACAGGACATCGTCGGACGGGCCCAGCAGCAGCGCGGCGCCCGGGGGCGCGCAGCCGGTGAGGTAGCGGACGTTCGCGGGGCGCGAGATCAGGGCTGCGGCACTTCCGGTTGCGGCGCAGCGGTCGCGCAGCCGCGTGCGTCGGGCCGCGTACAACTCGGACATATCACGAGCGTACGGCGGCTCCCCCGAGGCGGCCGGTCGAGCGGGGCCGCCCGGGGGATCACCGGGTTCGCCGAGGGTTACCAGCTGGGCGGACTGGCGAGGGAGCGGGCGACGACCTCGTCCAGGACCCGGACGGTCGTGGCGACGTCGTGCTGGGAGTTGTCGATGATCGGCAGTCCCGAGCCGTACCAGCCGGCCATCCGGCCGTGGATCCTGGCGACCTCCTCGTCGGAGAGCCGCCGGTTGCCGGTGCGCCGGGCATTGCGCTCCAGGACGATCTCCAGGCCCGGCAGCAGCACGATCGGCAGCAGGCCGGGGCCCACATGGCGCTTCCAGCCGCCGAGGCCGACGACCGGCCGGTCCGGGAAGACGGCGTCGTCGAGGATGCAGGAGATGCCGTTGGCGAGGAAGTTACGGGCCGCGAAGCCGCAGGTGCGGCGGGCGAGGCGGTACTGCGCCTCGGAGTGGTCGTTCCAGCCGGACTGCGGGTCGGCGAAACCGGACCGGACCCATTCCCGCACGTCGTCGAGGCTGATGTGGGCGGTCGGCACCCGCCGGGTGTCGGCCCAGTGGCGCGCGACGCTGGTCTTGCCGGCCCCGGCCGGGCCGATCAGCAGCACCGCGACGGCCGCGTGCGCGGCGTCCGGCGCCGCGGTGTCGGTAGGCGGGCTGGGCAGCGTCACCGGCGCACCAGGGGGCAGCTGGATCTGGCCGGTGATGTCCGTGGTGCTGTGGCCGGTGGGCGGGGCCTGCTGGGGGGCGGGGCCGTGCCAGCCCTGCTGGGGGGCGGGCTGCTGCGCCGGCGGGGGCGGGGCGGCGGGGGCCGGCGGGGGCGGGGCCGAAGGGGCCGGGGGTGAAGCGGGCGGGGTGGGCCGTCCCGGGTCGGGCGTCCAGTGCATGGCAGCCCCGGGCCCTGATGCCGGCCCGTGGTGCGGCGGCAGCGGAGCCCCCACTGCGTACTGCATCCGGTGGCTCTCCGTCTCGTGCGGTCGACGTGGTGCGATGCTCCCCCAGCTCACGCTGGGTGGGGTGCCCCCAGCGGTGCCGGGGAGCGCCCCCGGGCGCCGGGACCGGCGCCCGGTGCGTCGTGCGGTAACCCACCGGCCCAAGGGGCCGTTGGCGGCCCCCGGCCGTCCGGCGGGGGTGGTACTGCGGGGAACGGTACCCTCCCGGACACCGCAGGGCAGGGTACCTACCCCCGGCGCCCGCCACCGGGGCGGCCGGGGGCGGGGCCGAAGCTCCCCTGGCGGTGGCTCAGTTGTCGAGTTCCTCGGCCAGCGCGCGGAGCGCGAGGCGGTACGAGCCGATGCCGAATCCGGCGACCGTACCGCTGGCGACGGCCGCAATGACCGAATTGTGGCGGAACTCCTCGCGCGCGTACGGGTTCGAGATGTGCACCTCGATGAGCGGGGCGGTGCGCTGGGCCGCCGCGTCCCGCATGCCGTACGAATAGTGCGTGAAGGCACCGGGGTTGATGACGACCGGAATCGATCCGTCCGCGGCCTCGTGCAGCCAGCGGATCATCTCCCCCTCGTCGTTGGTCTCCCGGACCTCGGCCGCGAAGCCCAGCTCCGTGCCGAGCCGGGTGCACTCCTCGACCAGCCCGGTGTAGGAGGTGGATCCGTACACATCGGGCTCACGGGAGCCCAGCCGGCCGAGGTTGGGACCGTTGAGGACGAGCACCCGCCGGGTCTTGCCGCTCGTACCGCTCATGCCGCTCACGCCGCGATCTCGGCGTGAGCGGCGAGCAGCATGGCCGGGTCCGGGCCCTCCAGGACGGTCGGCTTGGCCAGGCCGTCCAGGACAATGAAGCGCAGCCGGTCGCCGCGGGACTTCTTGTCGACCTTCATCGTCTCCAGCAGCTTGGGCCACTGGTCGCCGCGGTAGGTCAGCGGCAGTCCGACGGAGGCGAGGACGGTGCGGTGCCGGTCGGCGGTGGCGTCGTCCAGGCGGCCGGCGATCCGGCCGAGTTCGGCGGCGAAGACCATGCCGACGGAGACCGCCGCGCCGTGCCGCCAGTTGTAGCGCTCGTTCTTCTCGATGGCGTGCGCCAGGGTGTGGCCGTAGTTGAGGATCTCGCGCAGACCGGACTCCTTGAGGTCCGCGGAGACCACCTCGGCCTTGACGCGGATGGCCCGCTCGATCAGCTCGGCGGTGTGCGCACCGTCCGGGCGCTTGGCGGCCTCCGGGTCCGACTCGATCAGTTCGAGGATCGCCGGGTCGGCGATGAAGCCCGCCTTGATGACCTCGGCGAGACCGGAGACGTAGTCGTGCACCGGCAGGGTGTCGAGCGCCGCCAGGTCGCACAGCACACCGGCCGGCGGGTGGAAGGCGCCGACGAGGTTCTTGCCCTCGGCGGTGTTGATGCCGGTCTTGCCGCCGACCGCGGCGTCCACCATGCCGAGCACGGTGGTCGGTACGGCGATCCAGCGCACCCCGCGCAGCCAGGTCGCGGCCACGAACCCGGCCAGGTCGGTGGTGGCGCCGCCGCCGACGCCGACGATCACATCGCTGCGGGTGAAGCCGGACTGCCCCAGCGCCTTCCAGCAGTACGCGGCGACCTCGGCGGTCTTGGCCTCCTCGGCGTTCGGCAGCTGGATGGCGATCGCCTCGTAGCCCTGGGAGGCCAGGTCCTCGCGCAGTGCCTCGCCGGTGGCGGCCAGCGCCTCCGGGTGCAGCACGGCGACCCGCTGGACTCCCCCGCCGATCAGGCCGGGGAGTTCACCGAGCAGCTGCCGCCCGACGAGCACCTCGTACGGGTCGGTGCCCGCCGTGCCGCCGACCTGGATACGGGTGGCCTCCGTCATGCCTGTTCCTCCCTGTCGGCGGTCCGCGGGACCTCACCCGCGTCCGGTCCTAGCTCCAATGCGTCCCAGATCGCCTCGACGACCTGGCCGGGGGTGCGCCCGCCGGTGGCGATCACGGCGCGCGCCACCTCCGTGTACAGCGGACGGCGCCGCTCCATCAGCTCGCGCCACTGCTTGCGCGGGTTGACGGCGAGCAGCGGGCGGGGGGCGTCGAGGCCCACCCGCTTGACGGCGTCGGCGAGTTCGACGTCCAGGAAGATCACCGGCAGCCCGGTGAGCAGCTTACGGGTGCCGTCGTCCATGATCGCGCCGCCGCCGAGCGCGAGCACGCCCGGGTGGGCGTCGAGCGCGGCCCGCACCGCCTCCCGCTCCAGCTCGCGGAAGTACGGCTCGCCCTGGTCGATGAAGATCTCGGCGATCGGCCGGCCGGCCGTGGCGACGATATCCGCGTCGGTGTCCCGGTAGCCGACGCCCAGCCGTTCGGCCAGCAGCGCGCCCACCGTGGACTTGCCGGCGCCGGGCGGGCCGACCAGCACGACGACCGGGGACGTCACTTGATCGCCAGGTTGTCGAGGAAGCCCTGGATGTTGCGGCGGGTCTCGGCCACGCTGTCGCCGCCGAACTTCTCCACCACCGCGTCGGCGAGCACCAGGGCCACCATCGCCTCGGCGACGATGCCGGCCGCCGGGACCGCGCAGACGTCCGAGCGCTGGTGGTGCGCCTTGGCCGCCTCGCCGGTCGTGACGTCCACGGTCGCCAGGGCACGCGGCACAGTGGCGATGGGCTTCATCGCGGCCCGCACCCGCAGCAGCTCGCCGGTGGTCAGCCCGCCCTCGGTACCGCCGGAGCGGCCGGTGCTGCGCCTGAGGCCGTCCTCGGTGGCGACGATCTCGTCATGCGCCTTCGAACCGGGCACCCGCGCCAGATCGAAGCCGTCGCCGACCTCGACGCCCTTGATCGCCTGGATGCCCATCAGGGCGGCGGCCAGCCGGGCGTCCAGACGGCGGTCCCAGTGGACGTGCGAACCCAGCCCCACCGGCACGCCGTAGGCCAGCACCTCGACCACACCGCCCAGGGTGTCGCCGTCCTTGTGGGCCTGGTCGATCTCCGCGACCATCGCCTTGCTCGCCTCCGCGTCCAGGCAGCGCACCGGGTCCGCGTCCAGCTGCGCCACGTCGGAGGGCTTGGGGTAGACCCCGTACGGGGCCTTGGCCGCGGCCAGCTCGATGACGTGCGAGACGATCTCGATGCCGGCGGTCTCCTTCAGGAAGGAGCGGGCCACCGCGCCCAGCGCCACCCGCGCCGCGGTCTCCCGCGCCGAGGCACGCTCCAGGATCGGGCGGGCCTCGTCGAAGCCGTACTTCTGCATACCGGCGAGGTCGGCGTGACCGGGGCGGGGCCGGGTCAGCGGCGCGCTACGGGCCAGGGCGGCCAGCTCCTCCTCGTCCACCGGATCGGCCGCCATCACCTGCTCCCACTTGGGCCACTCGGTGTTGCCGACCATCACCGCCACCGGCGAACCGAGCGACAGACCGTGCCGCACCCCGCCCAGGAACGTGACCTCGTCCTGCTCGAACTTCATCCGGGCACCGCGTCCGTAGCCCAGCCGGCGCCGCGCCAGCGCGTCCGCCACCAGCTCCGTGGTGATCGGGACCCCGGCCGGAAGGCCCTCCAGCGTCGCCACGAGTGCGGGGCCGTGCGACTCCCCCGCCGTCAGCCAGCGCAACCTGCTCAACGGTGCTCCTCATGTACTGCTCATCCGCGTACGGTCTCCCCCTGATCCTCCCACGTCACGCGGGAGAGGCGGCGGCCAGTCCAGGAAGCGGACCGTCCGCCGGACGGGAGCCGTCCGGTGATCAGCGGGCGGCGAGGGCCGCCTCACCGGCCCGGCGCATGGCGGCCAGCGGGGCCGGCGACCGTCCGGTCATCTGCTCCACCTGAAGGACGGCCTGGTGGACGAGCAGGTCGAGGCCGCCGACGACCGCGCCACCACGGTCGGACCAGGCGGTGGCCAGCGCCGTCGGCCAGGGCTCGTAGAGGACGTCGAAGAGCGTGCCGGGCCGGTCAGGGACCGCGGCGGCGAGCGCGTCGGTGGTGCCCGCCGGGGTGGTGGCGATGGTCAGCGGGGCCGTGAACGCCTCCGCGGCGTCCGCCCAGGGGGCGGTACGGACCCGGACGCCCAGCCGCTCGCCCCAGCCGCGCATCTCCTCGGCCCTGGCCTCGCTGCGCACGTACGCGGTGACCTCGCCGGTACAGATCTGCGCGAGCGCGGCGAGCGCCGAGGAGGCGGTGGCGCCGGCGCCCAGCACCGACGCCCGCTCGACCCGCTCCACCCCGCGCTCACGCAGCGCGGCGCGCATACCGGGGATATCGGTGTTGTCGCCGAGCCGCCGCCCGTCGGCCGTGCGGACAACGGTGTTCACCGCCTCGACCGAGGCCGCGGTGGGGGTGATCTCGTCGAGCAGCGGGATCACCGCGCGCTTGAGCGGCATGGTCAGGGAGAGCCCTGCCCATTCCGGGCCGAGCCGCGCCAGGAAGGCGGGCAGCGCGTCCTCGTCGACCTCGAAACGGTCGTACGTCCAGTCGGTCAGGCCCAGTTCCGCGTAGGCGGCGCGGTGCAGGACCGGGGAGAGCGAATGGGCGATCGGGGAACCGAGAACCGCGGCGCGACGTGTGGGACTCATTGCTCGGCTTTTCCGTGTTCCTTCAGGTAGATGCGGCGGTTCCGCTCATGCTCTTCGTTCGTCACGGCGAACAGCGTCTTTTCCGGGCTGATCGAGACGAAGTAATACCAGTCGCCCTTGGCCGGGTTGATGGCCGAATGGATCGCGACCTCGCCCGGGTTGCCGATGGGCCCCGGCGGCAGACCCTTGAACTTGTAGGTGTTGTAAGCGTCGTTGAAGTTCCGCAGATTGTCGACGGAACCGGTGTCCAGGGTGCTGCGGGACCGGGCGTAATTCACCGTGGAGTCGAAGTCGAGCAGCCCGTAGGTCTCGGTGTTGTTCGGCTTGAGGCGGTTGTAGACGACGCGGGCGACCTTGACGAAGTCGTGCTTGTACTTGCCCTCGGCCTGGGTGAGGCTGGCGACGGTGAGCAGTTGGAGCGGCGACCGGAGGCTGAGCTTGCGCGCGTTCCCTTCCAGGTCGTACTTCTCGTACACCTGGTTGGCGCGCGCCACCATCTGTTTGAGGACCGCGGCCGGCTTCGCGTTGTCGCCCACGCTGTACGTGGACGGATAGAGGAACCCCTCCAGCGGGTCCTTTATCTTCGCGTTGTCGTCGGCCCAGGAGGGCAGGCCGAGGCTCTTGGTCTCGTGCTCGGCGACGTTCTTGGTCGTGCCCGTCTTGAGCTTGAGCTTTTTGTCGATGAGCGCATAGACCTCTTTGGCACGCAGGCCCTCGCGGATGGTGAGTCCGTTGCGGCTCTTGGGGTCCAGCATCAGCTCGATGGCCGCGGCGGCCGACATCTGCTTGCGCAGCGAATACGTCCCGGGCTGGAGCAGCGTCGCCTTCTTGTTCTCCTCGGCGGCGTCGGTGAAAGCACCGGCGCTCTTGATCACGCCCTGTTTCGCGAGGATCTGACCCATTTCCGAAATCGGCGAACCGGGCGGGATGTCGACCTGTACGGCGCCGGACCCTTCACCCTCGTAGTCGGGCGACGCACCGAAATGGGCCATGAAGAAGTCATAGCCGAAATAGCCGACGGCGCCGACCGCTCCGGCGAAGACCAGGGTCACCACCAGGCAGGCGGTGCCACTGCGCCGTTTCTTCTTCTTGTTCTTCTTGCCGCTGCGCTCGCGGTCGCCCCGGCCCTCGCCCGGATCGTCGTCGGGCCGGTCGTCCTCGTCATCGTCGGCGAAGAACGGGTGTTCCGGCTCCGGTCGCCGCGGCGGCTCCGGGTCGGCCCGCCAGTCGTCGCCAGCGGGTTCGGCGTCGCCGTAGTGCGGTGCGGGCCGCTGGTCGTACTGCTGCGGCGGGTACTGCTGGTGCTGCTGAGGCGCCTGGTGCTGCTGAGGCGACACCTGCTGCATCTGCTGGGTCTGGGGGGCCTGGTGGGCCTGCTGCTGGTAGGCGTCCTGGTGGCCGTAGTAGTCCTGGGACGTCCCGGCGTACGGATCGGCCGGCGCCTGCTGCTGGGCATAGGGGTCGTACGGGTCGTACGGGTCGTACGACAGCTGCCCGTTGCCGGAGCCGTCCCATCTCGCGTCGTACTGCTGCTGGGGGTGCTGCTGGGGACCTCTGTACTGCGGTGGGGCGGACTGCTGCGGGGCGGACTGCTGCTGCCCGCCCCATTGCGGCTGCTGCTCCTGGCGTCCGTAGGGACCCTGGTCTCCGTAGAGCGGGTCCTCGGGATGCCACGGTTCGGAGCCGTAGCCCCGGCCATACTCGGTCATCGATCCCCTAGAGCCGAGAGGCGGTGCGCTCCGTCCTGGCAGCGCGCTTGCTGTACCGACCCGCCTCTACTTGCACGTGCGGCTGTTCGAACCACCGCCACATCGCGCGGCACGTTACCGTATCGCGATCAGATGACCACTTCGACGCACTCGCCCGGAGGTTCCCCGGAGGTGCGTTCGGTCTCCAGCGCGCTCTGGAGAATGACCACCGCAGCGGCCTGGTCGACCACCGAACGGCCCTTCTTGCTGCGCACGCCGGAGGCCCGCAGGCCCTGGGTCGCGGTGACCGTCGACATCCGCTCGTCGACCAGCCTGACCTCTACGGGTGCGATGTTCTTTGCCAATTCCTGAGCAAAAGCGCGCACCTTGGCCGCGGCCGGCCCCTCTCCCCCACTGAGGGAGCGGGGCAGGCCGACCACGACCTCCAGCGGCTCGTACTCCTCGACGATCGCCCTGAGCCGTCGGTGCGCTGCCGGGACGTCACGCCCCGGCACGGTCTCGACGGGGGTGGCGAGGACCCCGTCGGGGTCGCACGAGGCGACCCCGATACGGGCATCCCCGACATCCACGGCGATACGTCTGCCGCGTCGCATGTCGCTCACGCGGCTCAGGCCGCCTCGGCCACAAGGCGCTCGACGGCCTCGATGGCCTCGGGCACCGCGGCGGGGTTCTGCCCGCCGCCCTGGGCGACGTCCGGCTTGCCGCCGCCACCGCCGCCGAGCGTCTTGGCGGCCGTACGGACCAGGTCACCGGCCTTGATGCCACGCTCACGGGCGGCCTCGTTGGTGGCGATGACCGTCACCGGGCGTCCGTTGGCGACCGAGAACAGGGCCACGACGACGGCGCGGTCACCCTGGATCCGGCCGCGGACGTCGAGGACGAGCTTGCGCAGGTCGTCGGCGGAGGTGCCGTCCGGGACCTGGCCGGTGGCCAGCGCCACCCCGCGCACGTCCTTGGCGCCCTCGGCCAGTCCGGCCGCGGCCTGGAGCACCTTCTCGGCGCGGAACTTCTCGATCTCCTTCTCGGCGTCCTTCAGCTTGGCCAGGACACCGGAGATCTTCTCCGGCAGCTCCTCAGGGCGCCCCTTGACCAGCTCGGTGAGCTGCGAGACGACGGTGTGCTCGCGGGCCAGGAACCGGTAGGCGTCCACGCCGACCAGGGCCTCGACCCGGCGTACGCCGGAGCCGATGGAGGACTCACCGAGCAGCTTCACCAGGCCCAGCTGGGCGGTGTTGTGCACATGCGTGCCGCCGCACAGCTCCTTGGAGAAGTCGCCGATGGTGACCACGCGGACCCGGTCGCCGTACTTCTCGCCGAACTCGGCGATGGCGCCCTGCTTCTTGGCGTCCTCCATGCTCATGACCTCGGCGTGCACATCGAGCTCACGGGCCAGCACGTCGTTGATCTTCTGCTCGACATCGGTGAGGACGGTGCCGGGCACGGCGGTCGGCGAGCCGAAGTCGAAGCGGAAGCGGCCCGGGGAGTTCTCCGAACCGGCCTGGGCGGCCGTCGGGCCGAGGGCGTCGCGCAGCGCCTGGTGGGTGAGGTGGGTGGCGCTGTGGGCGCGGGCGATGGCGCGCCGGCGGGTGACGTCGATGGCGGCGTACGCGGAGGCGCCGAGCACCACCTCGCCGACCTGGACGACGCCCTTGTGGACCGTGACGCCGGGCACCGGCTGCTGGACGTCGCGGACCTCGACGACGGCGCCGGAGTCCAGCTTGATCCGGCCGGTGTCGGCGAGCTGGCCGCCGCCCTCGGCGTAGAAGGGGGTGCGGTCCAGGACGACCTCGACCTCGTCGCCCTCGTGGGCGGCGGGGGCCGGGACGCCGTTGACCAGCAGGCCGACGACGGAGGACTCGCCCTCGGTGGCGCTGTAGCCGGTGAACTCCGTGGAACCGGACTTGTCGGCGACCTCACGGTAGGCGGACAGATCGGCGTGGCCGCTCTTCTTCGCCTGGGCGTCGGCCTTGGCGCGCTCCCGCTGCTCCTTCATCAGACGGCGGAAGCCGTCCTCGTCCACCGACAGGCCCTGTTCGGCGGCCATTTCGAGGGTGAGGTCGATCGGGAAGCCCCAGGTGTCGTGGAGCAGGAAGGCCTTGTCGCCGGGCAGGACCGTGCCGCCGGCGGCCTTGGTGTCCGTCACGGCGGTGTCGAGGATGTTGGTGCCGGCCTTCAGCGTCTTGACGAAGGCGGCCTCCTCGGCGAGGGCGACCGTCTCGATGCGGCGGCGGTCCTCCAGCAGCTCCGGGTACTGCTGGCCCATCGTCTTGATGACGACGTCCAGCAGCTCGCCGACGACCAGGTCCGTGGCGCCGAGCAGCCGCATGTTGCGGATGGCGCGGCGCATGATGCGGCGCAGGACGTAGCCGCGGCCCTCGTTGCCGGGGGTGACCCCGTCGCCGATCAGCATCGTGGACGTCCGCATGTGGTCGGCGACCACGCGCAGCGAGACGTCGGTGTCGTGCGAGTCGCCGTAGCGGACGCCGGTGAGCTCGGTGGCCTTGTCGATGACGACGCGCAGGGTGTCCGTCTCGTACATGTTCGGGACGTCCTGGAGGATCATCGCCAGGCGCTCCAGGCCGAGCCCGGTGTCGATGTTCTTGCTGGGCAGGTCGCCGAGGATCTCGAAGTCCTCCTTGCCGCGACCCGCACCGCGCTCGTACTGCATGAAGACCAGGTTCCAGATCTCCACGTACCGCTCGTCGTTGACGGCCGGGCCGCCCTCGACGCCGAACTCGGGGCCGCGGTCGTAGTTGATCTCCGAGCACGGGCCGCAGGGGCCCGGGACGCCCATGGACCAGTAGTTCTCCTTCATGCCCAGGCGCTGGATGCGCTCCTTGGGCACACCGACGACCTCGTGCCAGATGCGCTCGGCCTCGTCGTCGTCGAGGTAGACGGTGATCCACAGACGCTCGGGGTCGAGGCCGTAGCCGCCGTCGGCCTGCGAGCCGGTCAGCAGCTCCCAGGCGTACTTGATGGCGCCTTCCTTGAAGTAGTCGCCGAAGGAGAAGTTGCCGCACATCTGGAAGAACGTGCCGTGCCGGGTGGTCTTGCCGACCTCTTCGATGTCCGGCGTACGGACGCACTTCTGGACGCTGGTGGCGCGCGGGGCGGGCGGCTTGACCTCGCCGAGGAAGTACGGCTTGAAGGGGACCATGCCCGCGTTGACGAGCAGCAGCGTCGGGTCGTCCGCGATGAGCGACGCCGACGGCACGACGGTGTGCCCGCGCTCCTCGAAGAAGCGCAGCCAGCGGCGGCGGATTTCAGCCGACTCCATCAGTGGTCCTCTTTTCCAGTCGGTCCGGTCAGACCGTTCGGTCCGGTTGTTCTCGTGGTTCGGTACTGCGGTTCGAGCACCGCGCGGCGCGGCGCGGGCAGCTCGCGCACCTCGTCCGGTGCGCTTCGTGGACTGGGCGCCACGTCAGCCCGAGCGCCCGGCCCGCTGAGGCCGAGGGCGTCGTGCAGTTGCTCTTCACGGTCCGCCATTCCGGCCCGTACGTCCAATGCAAATTGGCGCAGCCGGTGTCCGGTCTCGACGGCCTTGTCCGCGGCCTGCGCGGCGAGGCTGTCGGGCTGGAGCTTGCGCAGCTTGCGGTGGACCTTGTTGGTGGCCCACACCCCGGCGGCGGCGCCGGTGGTGAACCAGAATGCGCGGCGGAACATCGCGGTGATCAGTCCTTGGAGCGGCGGTTGCGGCGCCCGCCGCGGCGGGCGCCGGGCAGGGTACGGCCGACGACGACGGTGCGCTTCGACTCCGGCTCGCCCTTCTTGCCGATCGCCCGGCGCACGCCGTAGCCGAACGCGGCCACCTTGACCAGCGGTCCGCCGAAGGCGGAGGAGACGGTCGAGGAGAGCGCGGAGGCGTTGGCGGTGACCTCCTGGACGTCGGCGGCGATGGCATCGACGCGGGCCAGCTGGGTGTGTGCGGAGCGGACCGTCGCGGACGCGTCGGCGAGGAGCGGAACGGCCTGCTCGGACACCTCGGCCACCATCTTGGTGGTCGCCTTCAGCGTCTGCGCGAGCCTCACCAGCACGAGGGCGAGGAACGACACAAGGATCGCCCAGAAGACGGCCACGAGGATCCCGGCCACCTCTCCACCGGACACGTTGGCACCACTCTCCGACTGGTTCGGTCTTCTCTCGTCCTGCTCGAACGGCAACCTCGACCTTATCGCGCCGTGACTGTCCGTCCGTACCCCGTTCCCGGCGCCGCGCACGGCCCACGGGCGGGCACCCGAAGGCGTGATTGTACGGTCTGCATCGCGCCGAGTACGCTCCGTGTGCCATGCGACGCTTCACGCGCTCCGGGCCCGCCTCCGGCCCCTCGCCCGACCGCCCCCGGGCGCCGGGAAGGCCGGGCAACCTCCCCGCGGAACTGAACCGCTTCGTCGGCCGTGCCGACGAACTGGCCGCGCTGGCCGGGCGGCTGGCCTCCGACCGGCTGGTCACCCTCACCGGCTTAGGAGGGGTGGGCACCTCACGGCTCGCCCACCATTCCGCAGCGATCTTGCAGGATCGCTTCTGCGATGGGGTGTGGCTGGTCGAACTGGCCTCCCTGCACGAGCCGCACCTCCTCGACCACGTGGTCGCCGGGGCGCTGGCACTGGCCGAGCCCCGCACCCGCCCGGTCCGTACCGCGCTCCGCGAGCACCTGGCCGACCGTGAGCTGCTGCTCGTGCTGGACGGCTACGAGCACCTGGCCGACGCCTGCGCCGAGCTGACCGTGGAGCTGCTGCGCCGGGCCCCCGGGCTGCGGGTGCTGGCGGCCGGCCGGCGGCCGCTCAGGATCACCGGCGAGCAGATCCTGCCACTGGCCCCGATGAACGCCGCGGACGCCGTCGCGCTGTTCACCGACCGCGCCGCGGCCGTCGTCGCCGGTTTCGAGGTCGGGCCGTCCAACGAGGCCGCGGTCGGCGAGCTCTGCCGGCGCCTGGACGGCGTTCCGCTGGCGCTGGAACTGGCCGCGGGCCGGCTGCGCGCCCTCTCCGTCGACCAGGTGCTGCACCGGCTCGACGACCCCTTCCCGCTGCTGGCCGGCACCGCCCGCGGCGCGCTGCCGCGCCACCGGTCGCTGCGCTGCGCCATCGGCTGGAGTCATGAGCTGTGTACACCCCAGGAGCGGCTGCTGTGGGCCCGGCTGTCGGTGTTCGCCGGGCAGTTCGACCTGGAGGCGGCGGAATACGTCTGCTCGGGCCCGGAGCTGCCGGCCGATGAACTCCTCGACGTCGTCACGGAGTTGGTCGCCCAGTCGGTGCTCGTACGGGAGGAGACCGCGGCCGGGGTGCGCTACCGGATGCTGGAGACCGTACGGGCCTACGGCGCGGGCTGGCTGGCCGCGACTCAGGACGGCGAACGGCTGCGGCGGCGGCACCGCGACTGGTATCTGGGGCTGGCCACCTGGTGCGAGCTGGACTGGTTCAGCTCCCGCCAGGCCGAGATCGCCGCCCGGATCGAGGCCGAGCTGCCCAATCTGCGTATCGCGCTGGAGCAGAGCCTGGACAGCGCCTCCGATACGCATCTGGGCCAGTATCTGGCGGGCACGCTCTGGTTCTACTGGGTGGGCTGCGGACGGCTCTCGGAGGGCCGGCACTGGCTGGACCGGGCGCTGGAGCTGGAGAGCGACCACGACGACGCACGGCTGAAGGCGCTGTGGGTGACCGGCTATGTCGCGGTCCTCCAGGGCGACACCGTGGGCGCGCTGGGGGCGCTACAGGAGTGCAGTGCGGAGGCCGAGCGGACCGGCAACGCCACCGCGGCCGCCTGTGCGCTGCACCGCACCGGCTGTCTGGCGCTGGTCTGCGACGACATGCCGCGCGCCGAGGAGCTGCTGCGCGGGGCGCTGGAGCGCTACCGGGAGATCGGCGAGCTCAACAGCAATGTGCTGCTGGGGCAGGTCGAGCTGGCGATGGCGGTGGCCTTCCGTGGCGAGCCGGCGGAGGCGGTACGGCTGTGCCAGGACGTGCTGGAGGTCTGCGAGGACCACGGCGAACGCTGGACCCGGGCGTATGCGCTGTTCGTGCTGGCCTACGCGGCGTGGTCCGGCGGCGAGACCGGCCGGGCGCGGGAGCTGCTGGAGGAGTGTCTGCCGATCCACCACGCCTTCCACGATCTGCTGGGGGTGGTGCTGGCGATCGAGCTGATGGCCCTGGTGGTGGCCGGTGAGGGCGATGCGGAGGAGGCGGCGGTGCTCCAGGGCGCCGCGGGGCGGATCTGGCCCTCCGTGGGGCTCCCGCTGTTCGGCTCGCGCTACTTCAGCCGGCCGCATGCGCTGTGTGAGCAGCAGGCCCGCCGTCGGCTGGGGGACGGGCGCTATGAGCGCGCGCTGCGGACCGGCGGACGGCTCGATCTGGACGCGGCGGTGGCCCGGGTCCTGCCGGCCGCCGGCCGGCTGCCCGCGCAGCGCCGTACGGTGCGGGTCACCCCGCCCGCCACGAACGAGACCGCCGCCTCCCCCTCCGCGAGCGGCGGGGAGACGGCGGGCTGAGGTGGTGCTGCGCCTGCGGCGGTGCTTAGCGGGCGTAGTACTCGACGACCAGCTGCTCGTCGCAGATCACCGGGATCTCCTTGCGGTTCGGGTCCCGGTCGAGACGGAACGCCAGAGCCGGCAGGTTGACCTCGAGGTAGCGCGGGGTCTCGCCGTCGGGGGCGTAGCCACCCTCACGCGCGACCTGGAAGGGGTGCTTCTCGCGGCTGCGCTCGCGGACCATCACGACGTCGCCGGGGCGGACGCGGAAGGACGGCTTGTCGACCTTGCGGTCGTTGACCGAGATGTGGCCGTGGACGACCATCTGGCGGGCCTGGTAGATCGTGCGGGCGATGCCCGAACGCAGGACGAGCGCGTCCAGACGGCGCTCAAGCTCGATGATCAGCGCTTCGCCGGTCTTGCCTTCGACCTTCCGAGCGCGGTCGTAGGCGCGCGCCATCTGACGCTCGCTGATGTCGTACTGCGCGCGCAGACGCTGCTTCTCCAGCAGACGGACCTTGTAGTCACTGTTCTGCTTGCGGCCACGGCCGTGCTCGCCGGGCGGGTAGGGACGGGCCTCGAAGTACTTGACGGCCTTCGGCGTCAGCGCGATGCCGAGCGCGCGGGACTTCTTGACCTTGGGACGCGACTGGTTCACGTGGAACGGACCTCCGTGTAAGTTAGGTGAGGCTTACCTTAGCGCGAGGAGAACGCATGTTTCGACCTGGGATCCCCCTGCCCGGTGCTGGTCAGAGCACGGAGGCGGGTCAGCCGCGTCCCAAGGAAGACGCCCAGCAGCCCTCTGCCGCCGAGCGCGTACGAACCCTCGTCGAGTCCCATGGTATGGCGTCCCTGAGCATTCCCGGAGTCGAGGACCCCGACGAGACGGGGCTCTCGGCGCCGGTCTGCCGGACCGTGACACCCGGCGGAGACGTGCTGTTGCTGGTCCCTGGGGACTCTGCGGCGGCCCGGGCGGCCGCGCACGCGCAGGACGACGATCTGACCGCCGTGATGGAGATCACGGATGTGGCGCCGGTTTCGGTGCCCCATCGCATCCGCGGACGGGCCTGGGTGGCCGGCTGGCTGACCCCGGTACGCAACGAGCAGCGCGCCGAGGCGGCCATGCTGCTCGCCGAGCGGCACCCCGTCGGCGAACTGCTCGGTCTCGGTGAGGCGCTCCATCCGGACCCGGCACCGGGCCTGTACGGGCGGGCCGCCTGGATGATGCTGCGCCTGGAGGTCGGCGAGGGCGCGGTGGACGATCTGTGGGGCACCGAGCCCTTCGAACCGGACGACTTCGCCGAAGCGGCCCCCGATCCGCTGGTCGCGCACGAGGCGGAGCTGCTTCAGCATCTGCACGCGGCGCACAGCGAGCAGGTCCGCGGGCTGTGCACCCTGCTGGGCGAGCGCGGTCAGGTCTGCGGGATGCGCGAGCGGGCCGTGCCGGTGGGCCTGGACCGCTTCGGCCTCCGGGTCCGCTTCACCGACGCCGCACAGCAGTCCTTCGACGCCCGCTTCGACTTCCCCGAGCCCGTACGGGACGTGGTGGAGCTACGACGGGCGATGCACCAGCTCTTCGAGGCGGCGGGCGGGTAGCGGAACCGATGGCGGGTGGCGGACGGCCGCCGGCGCCGGGCTATTCGGCGGCGCCCTCGCCGGAGCCGCCGCGCAGCCGGGCGCGCACCCGCTCGGCCACCTCGGCGTAGCGCGCCTCCGCGCCGTGCCGGGTGGGCTCGTAGTAGCGCCTGCCGTGCACCTCGTCCGGGGCGTACTGCTGGGCCGCGATACCGCCGGGGAGGTCGTGCGGGTACTGATAGCCCTGGCCGTGGCCGAGCTTCTGGGCGCCCTTGTAGTGGCTGTCGCGCAGATGCATCGGCACCGCGCCGGCCCGGCCGGCCCGGACGTCCGCCAGCGCGGCGTCGATCGCCGTGTAGGCCGCGTTCGACTTCGGTGCCAGGGCGAGCGCGATGGTGGCCTGGCTGAGCGTGATCCGCGCCTCCGGGAAGCCGATCATCGCCACGGCCTGGGCCGCGGCGACCGCCGTCTGGAGGGCCGTCGGATCCGCCAGGCCGATGTCCTCGCTCGCCGAGATCATCAGCCGACGGGCGATGAACCGCGGGTCCTCCCCCGCCTCGATCATCCGCGCCAGGTAGTGCAGCGCGGCATCGACGTCCGAGCCGCGGATGGACTTGATCAGCGCGCTGGCGACGTCGTAGTGCTGGTCGCCGTCCCGGTCGTACTTGACCGCGGCCCGGTCGACCGACTCCTCCAGGGTCTGGAGGGTGATCTCCTTCTCCCCCTTGGCCAGCGCGGAGCCGGCGCCCGCCTCCAGGGCCGTCAGGGCCCGCCGGGCGTCACCGCCGGCGATCCGCAGCAGATGCGCCTCGGTGTCCTCGGGGAGGGTGACCGCACCGGCCAGCCCCCGGGCATCGGTCAGCGCACGCCGCAGCAGCCCGCGCACATCCTCGTCCGTCAGCGGCTCCAGCGTCAGCAGCAGCGAACGGGAGAGCAGCGGGGAGATCACCGAGAAGTACGGGTTCTCGGTCGTCGCGGCGATCAGGGTGACCCAGCGGTTCTCCACGGCCGGCAGCAGGGAGTCCTGCTGGGCCTTGCTGAAGCGGTGGATCTCGTCGAGGAAGAGGACGGTCTCCTTGCCGAAGCCGCCGGAGGCCCGCCGGGCGCCGTCGATGACCGCACGGACCTCCTTGACGCCGGCGGTGATCGCGGAGAGCTCCACGAAGCGCTTGTTCGTCGCCTGGCTGACCACATACGCGAGGGTCGTCTTGCCCGTCCCCGGCGGCCCCCACAGGAACACCGAGGAAGGCCCCGCCGGACCCCCTTCGCCCTCGCCGACCAGGCGGCGCAGCGGCGAGCCCGGCTTGAGCAGATGCTGCTGGCCCACGACGTCGTCGAGGGTGCGCGGACGCATCCGGACAGCGAGCGGAGACCCCGCAGGGTCCTTCTCCTGGCGGTCTTCGGCAGCGGCGGTGAACAGGTCGGGCTCCACGATCACGAGCCTAAGCCACCCCACTGACAACGCCCCGGCCCCGTCATGGACGGCGACCGGGGCGCGGGCGGCTTCACGCCGGATCCGGAGCTCCCTACAGGAGGCTGCTCCAGTACGACCACCACCGGGTGAGGATCAGCAGCCCGATCACGCCGTACCAGAGCACCGGTACGACCCAGTGGAACTCGACGACCGCGTTCCGCACGCCCTCGGGGGCGGGGATGATGCCGTGCTTGAGGTTGTGCGCGGTGGTGTACCAGAACATCAGGATCGTGACGCACCAGGTCAGCGTGCACCACAGGCACAGCGCGTTGATGCTGTACAGCGACTGGACCATCAGCCACATGCAGAAGACCGCGGCGAGCCCGGTGCCGATGTTCAGCCCGATCCAGTACCAGCGGCGGAAGCGGGCGCCCGCCAGCAGGGCCATGCCGATCGCGATGACCATGCCGAAGCCGACCAGCCCGGCCATCGGGTTGGGGAACCCGAAGACCTCCGCCTGCTTGCTCTGCATGACGCTGCCGCAGGAGATGATCGGGTTGAGGCTGCACGCCGGCTTGAAGTTCGGGTCCTTCAGCAGCTCGAACTTGTCCAGCGTGATGACCCAGGCCGCCAGGGCCCCGAGCGCACCCGTGATCACCAGCAGCAGCGCCAGGCCGCGGCCCGAGCCGATGGTGGTGTCCGCGTCGCCCGTGTGATCGTCGTCGATGGACACGTCGTCAACCGCTGTCGTCGTCATATGGCCGTTCCGTCGGTCGGTGGGAGATGAGGCCGGGCGGACCCGCGGGACCGCGGGCGCGCCCTTCATTGTGCCCCAACTCCACAACACACCACCGTTCGCTGCGCATAAACAGACAGCATCCGAACGGGATGAATCCGCGGACGGACCGTTGACGGCGCCCCGCTCGCGGGGCGCCGCCGGACCGGCCTCAGCCCAGCCTGCGCCGGACCTCATCGGCCACCGCATCCAGGGCCACCGGGGTCTGCTCGCCGCTCTCCAGGTCCTTGAGCTGGACCATGCCCTCGGCCAGGTCCCGCTCGCCCGCCACCAGCGCCAGCCGCGCGCCGGAGCGGTTGGCGGACTTCATGGCGTTCTTCAGGCCCTTGCCGCCGTACGCGAAGTCGGTGGCGATACCGGCCCGGCGCAGCTCGGTGACCGTACCGAAGAGCACCCGGCGGGCCTCGTCGCCCAGCGGGACCGCGTACACCGCGGTGGTGGCGGGGATGTCGAGCGTGATGCCCTCCGCCTCCAGCGCGAGCACCGTACGGTCGACGCCCAGCGCCCAGCCGACGGACGGCAGCGCGGGGCCGCCGATCATCTCCGACAGGCCGTCGTAGCGGCCGCCGCCGCCGACCGCGGACTGCGAGCCGAGGCCGTCGTGGACGAACTCGAAGGTGGTGCGGGTGTAGTAGTCCAGGCCGCGGACCAGCTTCTCGTCGTCCTCGAAGGCCACGCCCGCCGCGGTCAGCAGCTCGCGCACCTGCTCGTGGTACGCCTTGCAGGCCTCGCAGAGGTAGTCGCGGAGCATCGGCGCCCCGGTCAGCTGCTTCTGGACCGCGTCGCGCTTGTCGTCCAGGACGCGCAGCGGGTTGATGTCGACCCGGCGCCGGGTGTCCTCGTCCAGCTCGAGCCCGCGCAGGAAGTCCTGGAGCGCGGCCCGGTAGACGGGGCGGCACTCCTTGTCGCCCAGGGAGTTCAGCAGGATGCGGAAGTTGCGCAGCCCCAGCGCGCGGTAGGCCTGGTCGGCCAGGATGATCAACTCGGCGTCCAGCGCCGGGTCCTCGGCCCCGATGGCCTCCGCGCCGACCTGGGAGAAGTGGCGGTAGCGGCCCTTCTGCGGACGCTCGTAGCGGTAGTACGAGCCGGAGTACCACAGCTTGACCGGCAGATTGCCGGCCTTGTGGAGGTTGGCCTCCAGTGCGGCGCGCAGCACGGACGCGGTGCCCTCGGGACGCAGCGCGAGCCGGTCGCCGCCCTTGGTCTCGAAGGCGTACATCTCCTTGGTCACGATGTCGGTGGACTCACCGACACCGCGCGCGAACAGCTCGACGTTCTCGAAGCCCGGGGTCTCGATGTAGCCGTACCCGGAGTTCTTCAGCGGCGCGGCGATCGCCTCGCGCACCGCGAGATAGGTGGCGGACTGCGGCGGAATCAGGTCGTACGTGCCCTTGGGGGCCTTGAAGGTGCTCACGGAAGCTCTCGTCACATTCCTCGTCGTGGAGCGGCGCGAAGGCCTTCTCCGAGGCCGGCGGCCACCTCCCGCAGGAAGGGGTTGGTGGCGCGCTCGCGGCCGATGGTGGTCTGGGGGCCGTGGCCGGACAGGACGACGGTCGAGTCCTCCAGCGGCAGGCACACACGGGCCAGCGACCGCAGGATCTCGGCGTGGTCGCCGCCCGGCAGATCGGTGCGTCCGATGGAGCCGGCGAACAGCAGGTCGCCCGAGAAGAAGACCGGCGGAACGTCGGCCTGCTCGGGCATCCTGAACGTCACCGACCCCTTGGTATGGCCAGGTGCGTGCGCGACGGAGAACTCCATCCCGGCGAGCTCCAGGACGGCACCGTCACTCAGCTCCTTGACGTCGTCCGGCTCCCCCACCGTCAGCTCGCCCATGAGCTGCTGACCGATGGACCGCCCGAGGGCCCGCTCCGGGTCGCTCATCATGTAGCGGTCCTCGGGGTGGATCCAGGCGGGGACGTCGTGCGCACCGCACACGGGGACGACCGAGGCGACATGGTCGATATGACCATGGGTGAGGACGACCGCGACGGGCTTGAGCCGATGCTTCCTGACGGCGTCCTCGACTCCTCGGGCCGCTTCGTGCCCCGGGTCGAGGATGACGCACTCCTCGCCGGCGGCGGGGGCGACCAAGTAGCAGTTGGTGCCCCAGGCTCCGGCGGGGAACCCGGCAATCAGCACGTTCGTCCTTAAAGGTCGGTGTGGGGGCGGACCACGCACGGCCGCTCCCGGACATCTCGGCAGCTCCAGAGCCTACCGGCGGGACTCCGTGCAGAGCGAACCCGTATACGGTACGGCCACGGCGCACCACAACGATCGATGATCGGACAAGGAGACGACCGGTGGTCAGCAAGGATCAGCGGCGGCGGCAGCTCGCCCGCGAGAAGTTCGAGCGTCAGCAGCAACGGCGGTCGGTGGCCGAGCGCAAGGCCAAGCGCCGCAATGTGGTCATCGCGTCCGCGGTGGCCGTCACACTGGCCGCCGGCGCCGCCGCCTACGCCTCGGCCGGACTCGCCGGCGGCAACGACACGTCCGACCAGGCGGCCCCGGCGCCCTCCAAGGCGAAGGACCCGTGCGGCAAGCCCGCCAAGGGCACGCCGTCGAAGAAGACCTGGAAGAAGGAGCCGGCGATGTCGATCGACACCTCGGCCTCCTACTCCGCGAAGCTGTCGACGACCTGCGGCACGATCGAGCTCAAGCTGGACGCGGCCAAGGCGCCGCACACCGTCAACTCCTTCGACTTCCTGACCCGCCAGGGCTACTTCGACCACAGCAGGTGCCACCGTCTGGTGGACGAGGGCATCCACGTCCTTCAGTGCGGCGACCCGACGGCCACCGGCAGCGGCACGCCCGGCTACACGCTCCCTGACGAGAACCTCAAGGACCCGCGGCTCAAGGGCGAGGTCTATCCCGCGGGCACGCTCGCGATGGCCAACAGCTACAACGGCAGGGACGAAAAGACCCGCAACTCCGGCGGCAGCCAGTTCTTCCTCGTCTTCCAGGACAGCAAGCTGCCCCCCAACTACACGCCGTTCGGCACCATCACCGGCGGTATGGACGTCCTGCGCAAGATCGCCGACGCCGGTGCCACACCCCCCGACCCGCAGACCGGCAACACCGCGCCCAACGCCACCGTCGTGATCGACAAGGCGACCGTCCAGAAGTCCTGAACCGCAGGCGAACCGCGGAATTGGGTCGCGCTGGATGCGGACAGCCGACCGCCGGTCGCCTAGATTGGCGTTGTGTAGGGTGCCTGCTCCGACGGCTGCCACCCTCACCCGCAAGACAGCCCGTCGGACCGGCCAGGGCGCGGCTCTGCCGGACAGAAACTGTGGACGATGCCGGGGGGCCGCACGCCCTCGTCGGCATCATGTGGAGGAGGCGCTGTGAGCAGCGACCCATGGGGCCGCGTCGACGAGACGGGGACCGTGTACGTGCGTACCGCCGACGGCGAGCAGGTCGTCGGATCGTGGCAGGCGGGCACTCCCGAGGAGGCCCTTGCCTACTTCGAGCGCAAGTATGAGGGCCTGGTCGTCGAGATCGGCCTCCTCGAGCGCCGGGTCAGGACCACCGACCTGTCGACGAAGGACGCGATGACCGCGATCGACCATCTGCGCCAGCAGGTCGACGAACACCACGCGGTCGGCGATCTGGACGCGCTCAGGAAGCGGCTGGACAAGCTCGTCGAGGCCGTCGAGTCGCGCCGCGAGGAGCGTAAGGCCCAGAAGGCCAAGCAGAGCGACGAGGCCCGGCAGGCCAAGGAGAAGCTGGTCACCGAGGCCGAGGAGCTGGCGGCCAGTGAGCAGTGGCGGGCGGCCGGTGAGCGGCTGCGCGCGCTGGTCGACATCTGGAAGGGCCTGCCGCGGCTCGACCGCAAGGCGGACGACGAGCTGTGGCACCGCTTCTCGCACGCCCGCTCGGCGTTCTCCAAGCGGCGCAAGGCGCACTTCGCGGCGCTGGACGCGCAGCGCGAGGAGTCCCGTAAGGCCAAGGAGAAGCTGGTCGCCGAGGCCGAGGCGCTGTCGAACTCGACGGACTGGGGCGCCACCGCCGCCCGCTACCGCGAGCTGATGCAGGACTGGAAGGCCGCCGGGCGCGCCCAGCGCGAGCACGAGGACGACCTGTGGAACCGCTTCCGCGGCGCCCAGGACGTCTTCTTCCAGGCGCGCGGCGAGGTCTTCGCGGAGCGCGACGCCGAGCAGCGGGAGAACCTGACCCGCAAGGAGGAGCTGGCCGTCGAGGCCGAGAAGCTGCTCCCGGTCTCGGACCTGAAGGCCGCGCGGGCCGCATTCCGTTCGATCAACGAGCGGTGGGAGGCCATCGGCCATGTCCCGCGGGACGCCCGCCCCAAGATCGAGGGCCGGATGCACGCCGTCGAGCGCGCCATCCAGGACGCCGAGGAGGCCGAGTGGCGCCGTACGAACCCTGAGGCGCGGGCCCGCGCCGCCGGGCTGACCGGCCAGCTCCAGGACGCCGTCGACAAGCTCCAGAAGCAGATCGACGCGGCCCGGGCGGCCGGCAACGACGCCAAGGCCGACAAGCTCGGCCGCGAGCTGGAGGGCCGTAAGGCGCTGCTGGACCAGGCGCTGAAGGGCCTGGAGGAGTTCGGCGGCTGACAGAAGTACGCACGAGGAGGGCCCCGGTACCTGTGTACCGGGGCCCTCCTCGTCGTACAGCGTTACGGCCTGCGGGCCGACGTCACGCGGTAGACGTCGTACACGCCCTCCACGCCCCGTACGGCCTTCAGGACGTGGCCCAGATGCTTGGGGTCGCCCATCTCGAAGGTGAAGCGGGAGGTGGCGACGCGGTCGCGGGAGGTCTGGACGGCCGCCGAGAGGATGTTGACGTGCTGGTCGGAGAGGACCCGGGTGACGTCCGAGAGGAGCCGGGAGCGGTCCAGGGCCTCGACCTGGATGGCGACCAGGAAGACCGAGGACTGGGTGGGGGCCCACTCGACGTCCAGGATCCGCTCCGGCTGCCGGGAGAGCGAGTCGACGTTGAGGCAGTCGGCGCGGTGCACCGAGACGCCGCTGCCGCGGGTGACGAAGCCGATGATGGGGTCGCCCGGTACCGGAGTACAGCAGCGGGCGAGCTTGACCCACACATCGTCGACGCCCTTGACGACCACACCGGGGTCGGCGCTGGAGCGGCGCTTGGAGCGCGGCCGGATCGGCGTCGACTCGGCGATGTCCTCGGTGGCCTCGTCCTGGCCGCCGAGCGCCTGCACCAGCTTCTGGACGACGCCCTGCGCGGCGACATGGCCCTCGCCGATGGCGGCGTAGAGCGAGGAGATGTCCGGGTAGCGCATCTCGTGCGCCAGGGTCACCAGCGAGTCGCCGGTCAGGATCCGCTGGATCGGCAGGTTCTGCTTGCGCATGGCGCGCGCGATGGCGTCCTTGCCCTGCTCGATCGCCTCGTCGCGGCGCTCCTTGGAGAACCAGCCGCGGATCTTGTTGCGGGCGCGCGGGGACTTGACGAAGCCGAGCCAGTCACGGGACGGTCCGGCACCCGGCGCCTTGGAGGTGAAGACCTCCACCAAGTCGCCGTTGTCCAGGGTCGATTCGAGCGGCACCAGCCGTCCGTTGACCCGGGCGCCTATCGTGCGGTGGCCGACCTCGGTGTGCACCGCGTACGCGAAGTCGACGGGGGTGGCGCCGGCCGGCAGCGCTATCACATCGCCCTTGGGCGTGAAGACGAAGACTTCGTTGCGGGAGAGGTCGAAGCGCAGCGATTCGAGGAACTCGCCGGGGTCCTCGGTCTCCTTCTGCCAGTCGAGCAACTGCCGCAGCCAGGCCATGTCGTTGACGGTGTCCTGGCCCTTGCCGGCCTTGCCGGCGGCGGACTTCGGTACGTCCGTACGGATCTTGGAGGCGCCGGCCACCGCTTCCTGCTTGTACTTCCAGTGCGCGGCGATGCCGTACTCGGCGCGGCGGTGCATGTCGAAGGTACGGATCTGGAGCTCAACGGGCTTGCCGCTGGGGCCGATCACGGTCGTGTGCAGCGACTGGTACATGTTGAACTTGGGCATCGCGATGTAGTCCTTGAACCGGCCGGGGACCGGGTTCCATCGCGCATGGATCGTGCCGAGGGCGGCGTAGCAGTCGCGGACCGTGTCGACCAGGACGCGGATGCCCACCAGGTCGTAGATCTCCGCGAAGTCGCGGCCGCGCACGATCATCTTCTGGTAGACGCTGTAGTAGTGCTTCGGGCGTCCGGTGACCGTCGCCTTGATCCGGGCGGCGCGCAGATCGGTCTGGACCTCGTCGGTCACTATCGCCAGGTACTCGTCCCGCTTGGGCGCCCGCTCGGCGACCAGCCGCACGATCTCGTCGTACATCTTGGGGTAGAGGATCGCGAAGGCGAGGTCCTCCAGCTCCCACTTGATGGTGTTCATGCCCAGGCGGTGGGCGAGCGGGGCGTAGATCTCCAGTGTCTCGCGGGCCTTCTTCTCCTGCTTCTCCCGCTTGAGGTAACGCATGGTGCGCATGTTGTGCAGCCGGTCGGCGAGCTTGATGACCAGGACACGGGGGTCCTTGGCCATCGCGACGACCATCTTGCGCACCGTCTCGGCCTGCGCGGCCTCACCGAACTTGACCTTGTCCAGCTTGGTCACGCCGTCGACCAGCAGCGCCACCTGGTCACCGAAGTCGCGGCGCAGGGTGTCCAGGCCGTACTCGGTGTCCTCGACGGTGTCGTGCAGCAGGCCCGCCATCAGCGTCGCGGGGTCCATGCCCAGCTCGGCAAGGATCGTGGTGACCGCCAGCGGGTGGGTGATGTACGGGTCGCCGCTCTTGCGCTTCTGGCCGCGGTGCCAGCGTTCGGCGACCTGGTAGGCCCGCTCGACCTGGCGCAGCGTCGCGGTCTCGATCTTGGGGTCGTTGCCGCGGACGGCCCGCAGCAGCGGCTCCAGGACCGGGTTGTACGGGCTGGAGCGCTGGACGCCGAGGCGGGCCAGGCGGGCACGTACCCGGTTCGGTGAGCCGGAGCGGCCGGCCGGGGTGGGCGGCAGCGGCTTGGGCGCGGCGGGCTGTTCGGCCTTGGCGGGCGGCTTCGGCGGGCGGGCCGGGCCGGGCGCGGGCCGGGGCGAGGCGGCGGGCCCCGGCTTAGGTGCCGGGCGGGGCCGGTCGGCGGGGGCATCGGCGGGCCGGCCGGCCGACGGCCCGGCCTGTGCGGTCCCGTCGGGCGCACCGTGCCGCTCGGGCTGCGGCGCGTCCGAGGCAGCCGTGTCCGTGGGCTTCGGCTCCGGGCGCGCGGCATCGGATCCCGCCGGACGCAGTCCGGGGGAGAGCGGCTGGGCCTCGTCTGGCAAGAGCACTCCTCAAGCGGTTCCGGACCCCGGGACCTCGAACGGGTCGGGGTGCCATGGTATCGAGCCCGGGACCGCGGCTGCCTCGCGGCCAGGGTTCCGTACATGACACAGCAGCAGGGGCACCCGGATTCTTCCGGATGCCCCTGCTGTACAGCTGGTGGCTGTGCGGTGCTTCCGCACTGCCCAAAAGCGGCTCAGACCGTGATCAGGGCCTCCAGCGGAGCGCCCTTCAGGCCCGGCTCGAGCCGCTGCCGCCCGGCCAGGAAGCCCAGCTCCAGCAGCACCGCGACGCCCGCGACCTCGGCGCCGGAGCGGCGGACGAGCTGGAGCGAGGCCTCGGCGGTGCCGCCGGTGGCCAGCACGTCGTCGATCACCAGCACCCGGTCGCCCGGGGCCAGCGCATCGGCGTGGATCTCGATCTCGGCGCTGCCGTACTCCAGCTCGTACGCCTGGCAGAGCGTGGTGCCGGGCAGCTTGCCGGCCTTGCGTACGGGGACGAAGCCCACCCCGGCCCGGACCGCGACCGGGGCGGCAAGGATGAAGCCGCGCGCCTCCAGGCCCACGACCTTGTCCACCTCGTGGCGCCGGCACACGTCGGCGAAGGCTTCGGTGAGCGCACCGAAGGCCGCCGGGTCGGCCAGCAGCGGCGTGATGTCCTTGAACATCACGCCCGGCTGCGGGTAATCCGGAACGTCGGTGATCCGGCTGAGCAGCAGCTCGCGCAGCTCCTCGGGGGCGCTCATCGGCGCTTGCCCGACGGGCGGCCGCGGCCGCGGTTGCGGGCGGCGGGCTGGTGGCGCGGTCCGACGACCGCGGCATCGTCGGCCTCGTCCTCGGCCATGCCGGGGGCCCCGTCCTGCGTGTCCTCCTGGCTCGCACCCTTGGCGGCGGCCGCGGCGCGCTTCGCCATGACCCGCTTGGTCAGCGCCTTCATCTGCGGCTCGTTGTTCTTCAGGTCGGCGACCAGCGGGGTCGCGATGAAGATCGAGGAGTACGCACCGGCGGCGAGACCGACGAACAGGGCCAGCGAGATGTCGTTGAGCATGCCCGCGCCCAGCACCCCGCCGCCGACGAACAGCAGCCCGGCGACCGGCAGCAGCGCCACCACGGTGGTGTTGATCGAGCGCACCAGGGTGCCGTTGATGGAGCGGTTGGCGATCTCGCCGTAGGTGAAGCGGTTCTGCTTGGTGATGTCCTTGGAGGCTTCCTTGAGGCTGTCGAAGACGACGACCGTGTCGTAGAGGGAGTAACCGAGGATCGTCAGCAGACCGATGACCGTGCCGGGCGTGACCTCGAAACCGACCAGGGCGTAGACGCCGACCGTGATCGTGAGGTCGTGGATCAGGGCGATCAGAGCGGCGAGCGCCATCCGCCACTCGAAGGCGATGGCCAGATAGAGCACCACCAGGACCATGAAGATGCCCAGGCCCAGCCAGGCCTTGTTGGCGATCTCCTCACCCCAACTCGGGCCGACCAGCTGGGTGTTGACGTCCTTGACCGGTACGTTCAGGTCCTTGGCGAGCTCTTCCTGGACCGGCACCGACTGCTTGGTGTCCAGACCGCTGATCTGGATCCGCAGCCCGCCGCCGCCGAGCTTCTGCACCACGGCCTGGTGACCGCCCGACGCGGACTCGGCGTGGTGCTGGGCCTGGGAGGCGGAGATGCTGGTCTTCGGGGTGGTGAAGACCGCGCCGCCGGAGAACTCGATACCGAAGTTCAGCCCCCGCACCGCCAGGCCGACGATGGCCGTGATGGTGATCAGGATCGAGATGCCGTACCAGATCTTCCGCTTGCCGATGAAGTCGTAGCCGACCTCACCGCGGTAGAGCCGGGCGCCGAGGTTGCCGAGCTTGGACATCTCACGCCTCCTTCGTCTGGGTGGGGGCGGTGCGACGACGGCGCAGCGGCGGCTTGGCGCCCAGGCGCTTGGGGTCGAGGCCTGACCAGGAGTGGCCGTCGGAGAAGAACTTCCGGCGGGCCAGCATCGTCATCAGGGGCTTGGTGAAGAAGAAGACCACGACGACGTCGAGGACGGTGGTCAGGCCGAGCGTGAACGCGAAGCCCTTCACCTTGCCGACGGTGACGATGAACAGCACCGCGGCGGCCAGGAACGACACGAAGTCGGAGACCAGGATCGTCCGGCGGGCACGCGGCCAGCCGCGCTCCACGGCCGGGCGCAGGGTGCGGCCCTCGCGGATCTCGTCCCGGATGCGTTCGAAGTAGACGATGAATGAGTCGGCGGTGATACCGATGGCGACGATGGCGCCGCAGACCGCCGGTAGGTTCAGCGCGAACCCGATGGTCGGACCGAGCAGCGTCATGATCGTGTACGTCAGGATCGCCGAGACCGTGAGGCTCGCCAGGGCGACCAGCGCCAGGCCCCGGTAGTAGGCGACCAGGTAGACGACGACCAGCGCGAGGCCGATCGCACCGGCGAGCAGACCGGCGTGCAGCTGCTCACCGCCGAGCGCCGCGGTGACCGTGGTCTCGTCGGCGATCTTGAAGGAGAGCGGCAGGGCACCGTAGGAGAGCATGTTCGCCAGGTCCTCGGCGGACTGCTGGGTGAAGCCGCCGGAGATGGTGGCGTTGCCGCCGTTCAGCCGCTCGCTGACCCGCGGGTCGGAGACCACCGCGCCGTCGAGGACGATCGCGAACTGGTTCTGCGGCTGGGTCTTGGTGGCGAGCTTGCCGGTGACGTCCGCGAACTTCTTGCCGCCGTCGGAGGTGAAGTCCATCTGGACGATCCAGCCCTGGCCCTGCTGGCTGTCGAAGACGGCCTTGGCGTCCTTGACGTCGGTGCCCTCGACACCGACCGGGCCGAGCACGTACTTCAGCGCACCGTCGTCCTTGCACGCCACGACCGGGTCGGACGGCTTGGCCGCGGCGGCCTTCTCACCGGCCAGGGCGCGCGCCTTCTTGGTGGAGCAGTCCAGGGCGTTGAGCTGCTTCTGGAGGGCCGGCGGGATCGCGTCGGCGCCGGGAATCGGCGGCGTCGCAGGCGCGGAGGGCTTGGCCGGGCCGGACGGGGTGGGCTTCGCGGACGGCGCCTTCTTCAGGGAGTCCGTGACGGCGCGGCCCTGCGTCGTGGGCTTCGCGCCGGGCGTCGGCGAAGACGAGGCGTTCTGCTGGGTGCCGGGGGCCTTGTCACCGCCCTTCTCACCGGTGCCCTTGCCGTTCTTGCCCTGCGAGGGGCTGGGCGTGGGCTCGGGCGTCTTGGTGCCCGCGGTGGTGGTCAGCACCGGCCGGAAGCCGAGCTGGGCGGTCGTGCCGACCTGCTCGCGCGACTGCTTGGCGTCGGTGCCCCGGGGAATGTTCACCACGATGTGGTTGGTGCCCTGGGTCTGGACCTCGGCCTCGGACACGCCCAGACCGTTGACCCGCCGCTCCATGATGCCGGCAGCGGTCTTCATGTTGGTCTCGTTGATCGCGTTGGGCTTGCCCGGCATGTTCTCGGCCTGGAGCGTGAAGCTGGTGCCGCCGGCCAGGTCGATGCCCAGCCGGGGAGTCAGCGTCCCGGCGTAGAACATGCCTCCGATCAGCCCCACCATCACGATGAGGACCAGGACCAGGGTGCGGCCCGGATGCCCCTGGCTCGCGGGCGTCCTACGGCCCTTCTTCGGTGCTGCCACCTTCTCGTTTCTCCCTGTCCAACCCCTCGGCCTGGGGTGTCGGCCGAGCGGCCACGAAGTCTTGTGGGGACCTGCCCCCGCCGGAGCCTAGACCGTCCCGGAACCGCGGTGCACGCCACAACGTGCTCCGCGGTTCCGTGGGATGTACTACTTGGCGTCGCCGCCGGCCTTCTTGTCCTCCTTGGCGGCCTCGGCGTCGGCCTTGACGGCGTCCTTGGCGTCCTTGTCAGCCGTGGCCTCGTCGGCCGCGGGCTGCTCGGCAGCGGGCTCGGCGTCGGCCGGGGTACCGGCCTTGCCCAGGTCGATCTTGTCGGCCTTGTCACCCGTTTCGGTGGCCTCGCCGGCGGTGTCGGCGGTCAGCGACGACGCGTCGTCCGGAACGACCGGCTCGCCGCCGTGGATCGGATCGGCACCGTCCAGGATCCGGTTGTACTCCTCATCCGCGAGCACTGCGCCGATGGCGTTCTTGGCGTAGATGGCGTGCACGCCGGGGGCGACCTCCAGGAGGACGGTGTCCTCGTGGATTTCCTTGACCGTGGCGTACATGCCGCCGATGGTCCGGACGCCGGTGCCGGCCTGCATCTCGTCGCGCATCTGCTGGGCCGCCTGCTGCTTCTTCTTGGCGGACCGCGTCATCAGGAACATGGCCCCGATGAGGACGATGAAGGGGAGGAGAGTAAAGATACTCACGGGACGGAATTCCTTCGCACGACCGCTGCTGCGCGGTCTTCTATACGGGGTGGTATGCCGCCCGTACGGACGGCATCGGCGGAGTCTAAGCGAGTCCCCACCAGTGGAACAACGCCCAGCATCCCACCGCAGTTCCTGACCGGGCGAGTCCCCGCGCCGTCAGGGGCCGAACAAGCCCTGCTGTCCGCTTCCTCCCGATTGCTGCTGCGGGGGAACCATCCCGAGATGAGCCCAGGCCGCGGGGGTCGCGACCCGGCCCCTGGGCGTCCTGGCCAGCAGCCCCTCCCGCACCAGGAACGGCTCGGCGACCTCCTCGACCGTCTCGCGCTCCTCCCCCACCGCGACCGCGAGGGTCGACAGGCCCACCGGGCCGCCGCCGAAGAGTTTCAGCAGGGCCGTGAGCACCGCCCGGTCCAGGCGGTCCAGGCCGCGGGCGTCGACCTCGTAGACCCCCAGGGCCTGGGAGGCGATCTCGCGGGTGATCAGGCCGTCGGCCTTGACCTGGGCGTAGTCGCGGACGCGGCGCAGCAGGCGGTTGGCGATACGGGGCGTACCGCGGGAGCGGCCGGCGATCTCGGCGGCGCCCTCCGCCTCTATGTCGACATCCAGCAGCCCGGCGGAGCGGTGGATGACCCGCTCCAGCTCGGCCGGGGCGTAGAACTCCATATGGGCGGTGAAGCCGAAGCGGTCGCGCAGCGGGGGCGGCAGCAGACCGGCCCGGGTGGTGGCGCCGACCAGCGTGAACGGGGGGAGTTCGAGCGGGATGGCGGTCGCGCCCGGCCCCTTCCCCACGATCACGTCCACGCGGAAGTCCTCCATCGCCATGTAGAGCATCTCCTCGGCGGGCCGCGACATCCGGTGGATCTCGTCGAGGAAGAGGACCTCGCCCTCCTGCAAGGAGGAGAGGATCGCGGCGAGGTCGCCGGCGTGCTGGATGGCGGGGCCGGAGGTGATCCGGATCGGGGCGCCCATCTCGGCAGCGATGATCATCGAGAGGGTGGTCTTGCCGAGGCCGGGCGCACCGGACAGCAGGACGTGGTCGGCGGTGGCTCCGCGGGCGCGGGCGGCACGCAGCACCAGGTCGAGCTGTTCGCGCACCCGCTCCTGGCCCACGAATTCGGCGAGGTCCTTGGGCCGCAGCGCGGCCTCGACGGCGGTGTCCTCACCGTCCGCGTCGGCTCCGACCAGCCGGTCGGGGCCGGCCGGGGCGGCGTCCTCGGTGGGCGGTGCGGTGTCGTCCCAGTTCACTGCGGATTGCCTCGCGGGGTCGGGGCGGCCGGGCCGCCTTCATGGTCGTACGGTCGGGGGCCCACGGCCCCGGTGGCCGCGGTCATCGTGCGCGGTTCAGGCTCTGGAGCGCGGCCTTGAGCAGCTGCGGCACCTGGGGCGCGGCACCCTCGGCGAGCGCCGCATCGGCCTGCGGGGCGACCGCCGCGACCGCCTCGTCCGCCTCGCGGGTGGCGTAGCCGAGCCCGATCAGCGCGGCCTGCAACTGATCGCGCCAGCCGGCCGTCCCGGCGCCGCCGGTGGCCGCGCGGCCACTGCCCACCGGCTCGCCGAGCCGGTCCTTGAGCTCCAGCAGCAGCTTCTGCGCACCCTTCTTGCCGATGCCGGGCACGGCCGTCAGCGCCTTCTCGTCACCGGTGGCCACGGCCAGCCGCAGCGCGTCGGGCGAGTGCACCGCGAGCATCGCCTGGGCGAGCCGGGGGCCGACGCCGCTGGCGGTCTGAAGCAGCTCGAAGGTGGTCCGCTCGTCGTCGTCGGCGAAGCCGTAGAGCGTGAGCGAGTCCTCGCGGACGACGAGGGAGGTGGCCAGCTTGGTCTGCGCTCCGAGGCGCAGCCCGGAGAGCGTGTTCGGCGTGCACTGGACGGCCATCCCGATCCCGCCGACCTCGACGACGGCGGTATCGGGGGCCAGGGCCGCGACCGGGCCGGAGACAAAGGCGATCATCGGGTGCCCTTCGGCGTACGTACGGGAGCGGGGGTGCGGCGGGCGGCGGCCTGCGCCTGCTGGAGGCGGTTGACCGCGGGGGCGCGCCAGATGTGGCAGATGGCCAGGGCGAGGGCGTCGGCGGCATCGGCCGGTTTCGGTGGCGCGTCGAGCCGCAGCAGACGCGTGACCATCGCGCCGACCTGGGCCTTGTCGGCCCGGCCCGAGCCCGTCACGGCCGCCTTGACCTCACTGGGGGTGTGCAGCGCGACCGGCAGTCCGCGGCGGGCGGCGCAGAGCATGGCGACCGCGCTGGCCTGGGCGGTGCCCATGACCGTACGGACGTTGTGCTGGCTGAACACCCGCTCCACGGCGACGAATTCGGGCCGGTGGCGCTCCAGCCACTCCTCTATGCCGCGCTCGATGAGGACCAGCCGCTGGGCGATGTCCACGTCCGCCGGGGTCCGTACCACGCCGACGCCGGCCATCTTCAGCGGCCGGCCGGCGACGCCCTCCACCACGCCGACCCCGCACCGGGTCAGCCCCGGGTCCACGCCCAGCACCTTCACAGTGCCCTCCCCTCATGCCGCATGCCGTACCGTTTCGGCCCGCCGTTCCCCCATGGGGGGACGGAAGATCCCCTGCTCAGCACAGTATCCGGTGGCACTGACAACGCGACGGGCCGACGGGGGTGTGTCCGTTCCCCGTCGGCCCGTAAGAGTCAGCCGTGTTGGGCCCGCCTCAGGCGTCGACCTTGGCCATCACATCGTCCGGCACATCGAAGTTGGCGAAGACGTTCTGCACGTCGTCGCTGTCCTCCAGCGCGTCGATCAGCTTGAAGATCTTGCGCGCGCCCTCTTCCTCCAGCTCGACCTGCATGGTCGGGACGAAGTTGGCGTCGGCGGAGTCGTAGTCGATACCGGCCTCCTGGAGAGCGGTACGGACCGCGACCAGGTCGGTGGCCTCGCTCAGCACCTCGAAGGACTCACCGAGGTCGTTGACCTCCTCAGCGCCCGCGTCCAGCACCGCGCCCAGAACGTCGTCCTCGGTCAGCTCACCCTTGGGGACGATCACCACGCCCTTGCGGTTGAACAGGTACGACACCGAGCCCGGGTCGGCCATCGAACCGCCGTTGCGGGTCATGGCGACACGGACGTCCGAGGCGGCACGGTTGCGGTTGTCGGTGAGGCACTCGATGAGCACCGCGACACCGTTCGGGCCGTAACCCTCGTACATGATGGTCTCGTAGTCCGCGCCGCCGGCCTCCAGGCCCGCGCCGCGCTTGACCGCGGAGTCGATGTTCTTGTTCGGCACCGACGACTTCTTGGCCTTCTGGATGGCGTCGAAGAGGGTCGGGTTGCCGTCCGGGTCGGCGCCGCCCGTGCGGGCCGCGACCTCGATGTTCTTGATCAGCTTCGCGAAGAGCTTGCCGCGCTTGGCATCGATCACGGCCTTCTTGTGCTTCGTCGTAGCCCATTTAGAGTGGCCGGACATCCGCCTGTCTCCTTCGCGTAACCAATTTCTGCAACGAACGCCTTCGATCCTACCGGGGCTGGATCACCCGGTGTTACTCCGCCGAGGCACGCACCATGTCCACGAACAGGGCGTGCACCCGGTGGTCGCCGGTGAGCTCCGGGTGGAAGGACGTAGCGAGGACGTTACCCTGCCGCACGGCCACGGTGTGCCCGTCGTACGTGGCCAGGACCTCGACCTCACCGCCGACCGACTCGACCCACGGCGCCCTGATGAAGACGCCCTCGACCGGGCCGCCAGGGATGCCGGCGACGTCGATCGCCGCCTCGAAGGACTCGTTCTGCCGCCCGAAGGCGTTACGGCGCACGATCATGTCGATACCGCCGAACGTCTCCTGGTCGTCCCTGGCGTCCAGCAACTTGTCCGCGACCATGATCATGCCGGCGCAGGTGCCGTAGACCGGCTTGCCCGCGCGGACGAACGCGCGCAGCGGCTCCAACATGCCGAAGACGATGGCCAGTTTGGACATCGTGGTGGATTCGCCGCCCGGGATGACCAGGCCGGCGACCTCGTCCAGCTCCTCGGGCCTGCGCACCGGCCGCGCCTGGGCACCGGCGTCCGTGAGCGCCTTGACGTGCTCACGGACGTCGCCCTGGAGGGCCAGCACACCGATGGTGGGGGTGCTCATCTGCCGTCCTACCAGCCGCGGTTGGCGTAGCGCTCGGCCTCGGGGAGGGTGTCGCAGTTGATGCCGACCATGGCCTCACCCAGGTTGCGGGAGACATCCGCGATGACCTTCGGGTCGTCGTAGAAGGTGGTGGCCTTCACGATCGCCGCGGCGCGCTTGGCCGGGTCACCCGACTTGAAGATGCCGGAGCCGACGAAGACGCCCTCGGCACCGAGCTGGCGCATCAGCGCGGCGTCGGCCGGAGTGGCCACACCGCCGGCGGAGAACAGCACGACCGGCAGCTTGCCGAGCTCGGCGACCTCCTTGACCAGCTCGAACGGGGCACGCAGCTCCTTGGCGGCGGCGTACAGCTCGTTGTTGTCACAGCCGCGCAGCTTGGCGATCTCGCCCTTGATCTGGCGCAGGTGACGGACCGCCTCGACGACGTTGCCGGTGCCGGCCTCGCCCTTGGAACGGATCATGGCGGCGCCCTCGGCGATCCGGCGCAGCGCCTCGCCCAGGTTGGTGGCACCACAGACGAAGGGGGTGGTGAAGGCCCACTTGTCGGAGTGGTTGACCTCGTCGGCCGGGGTGAGGACCTCGGACTCGTCGATGTAGTCGACACCCAGCGACTGAAGGACCTGGGCCTCGACGAAGTGACCGATACGGGACTTGGCCATGACCGGGATGGAGACGGCGTTGATGATGCCGTCGATCATGTCGGGGTCCGACATACGGGCCACGCCGCCGTCCTTGCGGATGTCGGCGGGGACCCGCTCCAGGGCCATGACGGCGACGGCGCCCGCGTCCTCGGCGATCTTCGCCTCTTCCGGCGTGACGACGTCCATGATCACGCCGCCCTTGAGCTGCTCGGCCATTCCGCGCTTGACGCGCGCGGTTCCGGTCTCGGGGGTCTGGGGCGTGGTGGGCGTGCTGGACACGTGTGACCTCACTCAGTGCGGGTGGTTATGCGTGGCGACCACACAACCGTTAGTGAGCGACCGGAGAAAAGGGCCAATTCAAGGCCGGTGGCTCGTTGCGCGAGGGGCCACCCTGGTGTCAGTTCCCCGACCGGTCGTCCAGGACGGCCGGCGGCTCATCGTCCATCTCGAAGGCCAGCGGGAACGGCGCATGGCCGGCGAGCCGCAAGTAGCGCACCACCCGGTGGCGGCGCACCGCCCGCGCCGCCCGTACGGCGTCGTTGTGAAAGCGGCGCGCCATCGGGACACGACGCACCGCCGCGGTGAGCTCGGCGACCGTCTGCTCACCGCCCGGGGCCTCCCGTACGGCCTCCAGCTGCGCCTCCTCGGCAAAGATGGCCCGCAGCGCCTGGCTCAGCTCGCTCTCGGCGACCTCACGGTGGTCCTCCTCGGCCTGCCGGGCCTCGTGCGCGGCCTGGTAGAGCACGATCGAGGCGGCGGGATCCAGGATGCCCGACGTCCCCACCTCCTGCGCGACGGACGCCCGCCGCAGAAGCTGAGCATCGAGCGCCGCCCGGGCCGCGTCGATACGCGCGTGCAGACGGTCCAGCCGGCCGGCGGTCCAGCTGAGGTAGATACCGATGAGGACGATCGCGACGGCGATCCAGATGAACGTCACGCGAGCGCACACTACCCGCGCGTCCGCCCCCACGTTTTCGGCTTTCCCGCCGCGGGTGTTCGTCGCCGTTGCGCCTGCGGCGGGCGGTGCCGCTGCGCGGGGCTGTTCGTGTGCCGGTGACGGCCCTCCGGGCAGGGTTTCCGGACTGCTTCGCTTTACGTCCGGAAACCCTGCCCCTCCGGCCCATCACCTCCCGTGGGTGGGTGGAAGGAAGACCGGTGGGGGTGCAGGTGAGTGGTCAGGCGCGCCCAGTGGACCAAGGATCTGCGGCCATTGGACGTCAACGCCCGCCCCCACCGGCCTTTCCCCTCCCCACCCACGGGAGGGGACGGGCCGGAGGGGCCTTGTTTGTGGACGTAAAGCGAAGCAGTCCACAAACAAGGCCCCGGAGGTCCGTCACCGCACCCAACAACCACCTGGCCCGCCGCAGGCGCCACGGCGAGAACACGCACGGCGGGCCAGCCGACAACGTGGGAAGCCCGCCTACCGGCGCACCCGTTCGTCCGTGGCCACAGACGCCGCCCCCGCCGTCACCGTTTCGTACACGGCGAGGATGTCGGCGCCGACCGTCGACCAGTCGAAGCGGCGGACGTGGCGGGTGCCGCGTGCGCGCAGTTCGGTGAGGCGGTCGGGGTCGCCGAGGAGGCGTACCGCGGCGGTGGCGAGGGCGTCCGCGTCCTCGTTGGTGAAGAGTTCGCCGGCTTCGCCCTGGTCGAGGACCTGGGCGAAGGCGTCCAGGTCGCTGGCCAGTACGGGGGCGCCGGCCGACATCGCCTCCACCAGGATGATGCCGAAGGACTCACCGCCCGTATTGGGGGCGACGTAGACGTCGACGCTGCGCAGCAGGCGGGCCTTGTCCTCGTCGCTGACCATGCCGAGGAATTCGACCCGGGAGCGCAGTTCGGCGGGGAGGTCCGCGACCGCCTCCTCCTCGTCGCCGCGGCCGGCGACGAGGAGCCGGGCGTCGGGTACCTCGGCGAGGATCTTGGGCAGTGCCTGCATGAGGACCGGCAGGCCCTTGCGGGGTTCGTCGATGCGGCCGATGAAGCCGATGGTCCTGCCCTGCCAGGCGGGGTTGGGTTCGGCGCGGGCGAAGAAGTCGACGTCCACGCCGTTGGGGATGACCACGGCGTCGCCGCCGAGGTGTTCGACGAGGGTGCGCCGGGCGTACTCGCTGACGGCGATGCGGGCGCTGATCTTCTCCAGGGCGGGCTGCAGGATCGGGTATGCGGCGATCATGGCCCGGGAGCGCGGGTTGGAGGTGTGGAAGGTCGCCACGATGGGGCCCTGGGCAGCCCAGCAGGCGAGCAGGCCCAGGGAGGGCGAGGCCGGTTCGTGGATGTGGATGACGTCGAAGGCGCCGTTCTGGAGCCAGCGGCGGACCCGGGCGGCGGAGAGGAAGCCGAAGTTGAGGCGGGCGACCGAGCCGTTGTAGGGCACGGGCACGGCGCGGCCGGCGGAGACGACGTACGGCGGGAGCGGGGTGTCGTCGTCGGCGGGGGCCAGCACGGAGACCTCGTGGCCGAGGCGGATGAGGTGGTCGGCCAGGTCGCGGATGTGGAACTGCACCCCGCCGGGGACGTCCCAGGCGTACGGGCAGACGATGCCGATCTTCACGAGGTCTCCGTTCCGGGGGCCTCGGCGGTGTGCTGGGCGCGCGGCTCCAGGTCGGCCAGCCACAGCCGTTGCAGCATGTGCCAGTCCTCGGGGTGGTCGGCGATGCCGGAGGCGAAGGTGTCGGCGAGGGCCTGGGTCATCCGGGCGGCCTTCTCGGTACGGGTGCCGGTCTCGGGGGCCTCGATCTCGGCGTGGACGCGGCCGCGCATGACGGGGGTGTCGTCGTACCAGAGGGTGACCGGCAGCAGCATCGCGCCGGTCTGGAGGGCGAGCATCGCGGGGCCGGCGGGCATCTTGGTCTCCTCGCCGAAGAACGTGACGGGGATGCCGGAGCTGGACAGGTCGCGGTCGGCGACCAGGCAGACCAGGCCGCCGGCCCGCAGCCGCCGGGCGAGGGTGCCGAAGGCGGCGCCGCCGGTGTGCGGCAGCACCTCCATGCCCAGGCCCTCGCGGTAGGCCACGAAGCGGTCGTAGAGGGATTCCGGTTCGAGGCGCTCGGCGACGGTGGTGAAGGGGGTGTTGAGCTTGGTGGTGACCCAGACGCCGGCGAGGTCGTAGTTGCCCATGTGGGGCAGGGCGAGGATGACGCCGCGGTCGCTCTTGAGTCCGTCCGTGAGGTGGTGCAGGTCCTCGGCGGAGAAGGCCGTCTTTATCCGCTCCTCGCTCCAGGCGGGCAGCCGGAAGGACTCCATCCAGTAGCGCATGTACGAGCGCATCCCGGCGCGCGAGAGCTCGGCCAGGCGCTCGGGAGAGGCGTCCGGGACCACCCGGGCGAGGTTCGCCTCCAGGCGCCGGATGCCCTTGCCGCGGCGCTTCCAGGCGGTGTCGGCGATCCGCCGGCCGAGGCGTACGGCGACGCCTTCGGGCAGCTTCTTGACGGTGCTCCAGCCCAGGCCGTAGAGCGCGTCGGTGAGTTTGCCGGTGTCGATCAGACCGGTCATACGCTGTTCCCCCCTTGTGCGACGGCGGCGTCGGCCTCGGCCGACTCCCGGCGTACCGTCACCACTCGCTGGCCGAGTGTGACGGCGCTCCCGATGCCGACGACCCACAGGGCGATCGGCAGCAGGACCTCGACGCCGGGTACCCCGAATGTGTGCAGACCCGACAAACCGCAGGCCACCAGCGTGACCACCAGCCGCTCGGCGCGCTCCACCAGGCCGTTGACGTCCACCGGCAGCCCGATGGCCTCACCGCGCGCCTTGGTGTACGAGACCACCTGGCCGCTGGCCAGGCAGAAGATCGCCATCGCGCAGAGCACCAGGCTGTCGCCGTGCCCGGCGTACCAGAGGGCGAGCCCGCCGAAGATCGCCGAGTCGGCGACCCGGTCGAGGGTGGAGTCGAGGAAGGCCCCCCAGCGGCTGGAGCGGCCCAGCTGCCGCGCCATGTTGCCGTCGACCAGGTCGGAGAAGACGAACAGGGTGATGACGACCGTGCCCCAGAAGAACTCGCCCTGCGGGTAGAAGATCAGTGCGCCGGCCACCACACCTCCGGTGCCGACGAGGGTGACCGCGTCCGGGCTGACGCCGATACGGATGAGCAGGGCGGCGAACGGCGTGAGAACACGCGTGAAGAATGCACGCGCGTACTTGTTCAGCATGGCCTTCCCGGAGGTCGAAACGGGCCGCGAGGTCAAGGGGCCACCGGCTGGCCCATCGTAGCCACGAGGCCGCGGACCGCCGCTCACGCATCGCGGCGCGGGGTGCATCCCCCGGCCCGTGCCCGCCGACTTGCGCCCCCGGGCGCACGAACAGGGCTCGGGAGCCCTTGGGAGCGCCGGTTCCCTGTGCCATGTATGGACGCATCATGACCACGGTGGAAAGCTCGAATCACCGCAAAGTGTCGACCTGGAGGCGAGACACATGAGCGAGAAGTCGAGTACACACCCGGGAGCCGCCGGAAGGGCGTCAACGGCCGGCCGGCCCACGGCCCTGAGGAACGTGGTGCTGGTCGGCCACAGCGGATCCGGAAAAACCACTCTGGTCGAGGCCCTGGCGCTGGCATCCGGCGCGGTCAACCGGGCGGGCCGGGTCGAGGACGGCGGCAGTCTGTCGGACTACGACGAGATCGAGCACCGCCAGCAACGCTCCGTACAGCTCTCCCTGGTCCCGGTGGACTGGGGCGGCATCAAGATCAATATCCTGGACACCCCCGGATACGCCGATTTCGTCGGAGAACTCAGGGCCGGTCTGCGCGCCGCGGACGCGGCCCTTTTCGTTGTCTCTGCGGCCGACGGCGTGGCCGGGGCGACCCGTATGGTCTGGGACGAGTGCGCCGCCGTCGGTATGCCGCGCGCCCTGGTCATCACGCACCTGGAGGCGTCCCGCGCCGACTTCGGCGAGATGACCGACCTGTGCCGGTCCACCTTCGGCGGGGAGGACCCGGACGCGGTGGTGCCGCTCTACCTCCCGCTGTACGGGACGCCCGGCGCCGACGGCCACGCCCCCGTCCGCGGCCTGATCGGCCTGCTCTCCCAGCGGGTCTACGACTACTCCTCCGGGGAGCGCACCGAGCGCGAGCCCACCGGCGAGGAGCTGCCGCTGATCGAGGAGGCCCGCGGCCGCCTCATCGAGGCGATCATCGCCGAGAGCGAGGACGAGTCCCTGATGGACCGCTACCTCGGCGGCGAGGAGATCGACATCAAGACCCTCATCGGGGACCTGGAGACGGCGGTCGCGCGCGGCACCTTCCACCCCGTACTGGCCGCCGCCCCGGCCACGGACGGCGCCAAGCAGGGGCTGGGCACCGTGGAGCTGCTGGAGCTGATCACCGGCGGTTTCCCGACCCCGGCGGAGCGTGAGGCACCCGAGGTGACCAGCCCGGACGGCGCCCCGCGGCCCGCCCTCAGCTGCGATCCCGACGGCCCGCTGGCGGCCGAGGTGGTCAAGACCTCCTCCGACCCGTACGTCGGCCGGATCTCGCTGGTGCGGATGTTCTCGGGAACCCTGCGGCCGGACGAGACGGTGCATGTCTCGGGCCACGGCCTTCAGGACCGCGGGCACGAGGACCATGACGTCGACGAGCGGGTCGGCGCGCTGTCCACCCCGTTCGGCAAACAGCAGCGCCCGCTGCCGCAGGCCATCGCCGGGGATCTGGCGTGCGTGGGCAAGCTGTCCCGCGCGGAGACCGGCGACACCCTCTCCGACAAGGACGCCCCGCTCCTGATGGAGCCGTGGTCGATGCCCGACCCGCTGCTGCCGGTCGCCATCCAGGCGCACAGCAAGGCCGACGAGGACAAGCTCTCGCAGGGCCTGGCCCGCCTGGTGGCGGAGGATCCGACGATGCGGCTGGAGCACAATCAGGACACCCATCAGGTGGTCCTGTGGTGTCTGGGCGAGGCCCATGTCGATGTGGCGCTGGAACGGCTGCGCACCCGGTACGGCGTCCAGGTGGACACCGTCGCGCACAAGGTGTCGCTGCGGGAGACCTTCGGCGAGGCCGCCGCAGGCCGCGGCCGCCATGTCAAACAGTCGGGCGGGCACGGCCAGTTCGCGATCTGCGAGATCGAGGTCGAACCGCTGCCCGGCGGCTCCGGCATCGAGTTCGTGGACAAGGTCGTCGGCGGCGCGGTGCCCCGCCAGTTCATCCCGTCCGTGGAGAAGGGCGTACGCGCCCAGGCCGCGCGCGGGGTCGCCGCCGGGCATCCGCTCGTCGACATCCGCGTCACGCTGCTGGACGGCAAGGCGCACTCGGTCGACTCGTCGGACGCCGCGTTCCAGACGGCCGGCGCGCTGGCGCTGCGGGAGGCGGCCGCCGACGTCCGGATCGAGCTGCTCGAACCGGTCTGCGAGGTCAGTGTGATGGTTCCGGACGAATTCGTCGGCCCGGTGATGAGCGATCTGTCGGGCCGCCGCGGCCGGGTCGTGGGGACCGAACAGTCGGGCGCGGGCCGCACGGTCGTACGCGCCGAGGTGCCCGAGATCGAGATCGGCCGGTACGCGATCGATCTGCGTTCCCTTTCGCACGGCAGCGGACGGTTCTCGCGCGTCTACCTGCGGCATGAGCCGATGCCGCCGCAGCTCGCCGCAAAGGTGCGCCAGGAGGCGGAGAACGGCGGATAGCCGACACCCCGTCAGTCGCTTTACGGCCGCTGTCCGGCTCAACTCCCTTGGGCTGGACGGCGGCTGTACGCTGAGAGGCCTGTCGTGGAACCGACGTTCCGCGGCAGCGTACGAGGTCACAGGCGCTCAGCAGGTGTGCCGTCGGTGGAAGTCGGGAAGAGCCGCATCATCGGATGCGCATGGTGTGGGGGGCGGTAGTGGCAGACGGCTTTGACTTCAGCCCTGGGGCGCAGGTGCCGCTCTCGGGGAGCGCGGGGCAGACGGCGGCGACCCAGGCCCTGGCCTCGGCCGCCTACCGGGACAGCCCGCTCGCCGACATCTCCAAGGCGGACTCCGACTCCGGCAAGTCCGAGATCAAGAAGCCCAAGCTGTCGCTGTTCGCGCCCAACCTCGGCGAGGCGTTCTCGCGCGCCGTCCAGGTGCGGATGCTCGGCGGCGGCCGCGCCGCGCTCATCCAGTCGTTCGGGACCGAACCGCAGACCATCGTCGAGCACTGTCTGTCGGCCACCCGCATCCGCAAGCAGCGGGACATCAAACTGACGCTGCTGATGGTGGTGTTCGGGCTGCTGTTCCTGCCCGGGGTGCTGCTGTGGCTGGGCGCGTTCCAGCTGCGCAAGATGCTCTCCAAGAGCGACGGCAAGAGCCTGTCGCTGCTGGGCGCGGTGCTGCTGACGGTGCTCGGCGGGCTCGCCCTGTTCTTCATGATCAAGCTGCCGATGAGCGGCTTCTGGCCGATGTACGGCCGCGCCATGATCGTCGCCCCGGTGGTCGGCTGGTGGCTGGCCAAGCAGATCTGCGAGCGGACCGCGGTGGCCATGCGGGAGTCCTGGAAGGGCCTGCTGGAGGGCGGCGGGGTGGCCGCGAAGATCCCCGAGGCGGTGCCCCAGGACCCGAACCAGATCGCCGCCGAGACCCTGCGGCAGAATCTCGCCAAAATCTCCGCCGAGCAGAGCAGCAACGTGGTCTTCTACGCCGGGCCCAAGGGCATACTCGGCATGGGCACCCGCTGGGGCAGCTGGCAGCTCGCCGAGGAGCTCACGCCCGCCAAGGAAGGCACCGAGATCAACCCGTTCCGCAGCTGGGACGTGATCCGGGTGATCCACGACCGGCTGCGCCTGCTGGAACGCAGCCCGCTGCACACCGGCGGCTTCCCCACCCCCTCCGTACGCCACTGGATCGTCTCCCCGGTCGGCGAGAAGGCCGCCGCGGTGACCCGCCCCGAGGGCACGCATGTGGAGGCGTACCAGATCCGCGGGCACGAGATAGAGCGGATCTGCAACGAGCAGCAGTTCGGCAGCGGCAACCGGCACTACCTCGGCGTGCAGTTCGTCCTGTGGGACGGCCAGTTGGTGATCACCCTGATGATCACCGTCACCGTGCTGCACGAGACCCTGCGCATCGAGGTCACCGGCCACGCCCTGGGCCCGGTCAACGGCCTGTTCACGACCAAGCCGGAGCCCAAGACCAAGGAAGTCGCCAAGGTCGTCAAGTTCTGGGAGACCAGGACCCAGCAACTCCCGCTGATCGAGGCGCAGGAAGTGGTCCGGCTCGCCGCGCGCGCCCCGCTGACGTGGTTCCCGCCGGTACTGGACTTCCTCGGCGGCAAGCTGACCCTCCCCGAGCCGTTCGGCCTGCGGCACGTCTGGGCCGACAAGCCCTGGCGCCACCGCTTCATGGCCGATGACGCGCTGCGCGCCGCGACCCCGGTGCTGCGTACGGTCCACGCCGCCGCGATGAGCGTCCTCAAGGACAACGGCGTGGACACCGAGCGCTTCACCAACCGCTCGCTGGTGCTCAGCGGCATGATCCAGGGCGTGGAGCCGCAGAAGGCCGACGAGTACAACGCATAAGCCGGGGGGCAACGGGCGTCGGCCTAACGGAAGATGCCCGTGTGCCCCAAGGAGTACCGGCCGGGCTGCGGGTAGACCGCGAGGCCGTGCGGGCCCTGGCCGACCGGGATCTTGGCGAGGGTCTTGCCGGTACGGGTGTCCAGGGCGTAGACCTCCGAGTTGTAGCGGCCGGAGAGCCACAGGACCTTGCCGTCGGTGGACAGGCCGCCCATGTCGGGGCTGCCGCCGCCGCGGATGTGCCATTTGCCGGTGAGCTTGCCGGTCTTGAAGTCGAGCAGCGAGATGGAGCCTTCACCGCGGTTGGTGATGTACAGGTACCGCGAGTCCCGGCTGACGTAGAGGCCGTGGGCGCCCTTGCCGGTCGGCATGAGCCGGGGCCGGTCGAACCGGTCGCCGTTCATGACCCAGATGCCGTCGGCCATCATGTCGGCGATGTACCAGGTCCCGCCGTCCGGGGAGATCTTCACGTCCTGCGGCATCGCCCCGTCGAACGGCAGCTTCTCCTGGCCGATGACCTCCATCTTCTCGGTGTCGACCTTCAGCAGCTCACCGGAGAACTCACAGGAGACGATGAAGTACCGGCCGTCCGGGGAGAAATCGGCGTGGTTGACGCCGGCGCAGCCGACCGGGAGGGTCTTGCGGACCTCCATGGTGTGCGGGTCGCGGAAGACCAGCTGCCGGTCCATCGAGGCCATCACGACCGCGTACCTGCCGTTGGGCGTGAAGTACAGGTTGTAGGGGTCGTGGACCTTGACCGGCTTGCCGGCCTTGCCGGTGGCGGGATCGATCGGGGTGAGATCGTGCCCCCGGTTGTTGTTGACCCACAGCGTCTTCAGGTCCCAGGACGGTACGACGTGCTGCGGCTGCACACCGACCGGGAGGGTCTCGATGACCTTGTACGTCTTCGGGTCGATCACGCTGACCGTGTCGGAGCCGGTGTTGGGCACATAGATCCGCGACGGGTAGCCCTTGACCTGCGGTACGAGCTTGCCGGGGCGGTCCGCCGCGTACAGGTCGTGCTCGTCGATCAGCGGCGGCATTCCGGGCAGGCCCGGCTTGGCGGCCTGGACCGGTGCACGCTCGACCGGCCGCGGGCTCGGCGCGGCGGGCTTGCTCTCCCCGCCACCGCAGCCCGCCGCCGCCAGCGCGCAGGCCAGGACGATCAGCGCGGCCCGGTGGGCGCGGGGCCTCTTACGGTCGTGGGTACGGTTCCGGTCAGCCATCAGGTCACTAGCTCCGTTGTCGTCACCGCGCGCAGACCGCGCCGGCGGAGGCCGTCGAGGATCGGGGGCAGCGCGGCCACCGTGCCGGCGTGCCCGAGGTGGAGGCTCACGACCGAGCCCGGACCGACCGCGTCCAGGACCGTGCGCCGGACGGCCGGGGCGCCGGGATCGGTCGCGTCGAGGGAGTCCACGTCGTAGGACAGGATGTGCGGATAGCCGGCCTTACGGGCCAGCCCGGCCACCAGGTCCGTGGCCCGCCGGGTCTGCGAGGGGCGGAACCAGCTGCCGATGGTCCCGGTGAGGGCGCGCAGCCGGTCGGCGCACCCGGTGATCTCGGCGTACGCCTCGGCGGCCGGCAGGGCGCAGACATTGCGGTGGTGCAGGGTGTGATTGCCCAGCTCATGGCCGCCGTCGAGGATCCGGCGGGCCATCGCGGGCTGCTCGTCGAGCCAGTCGCCGACGGCGAGCACGGTGAGCCTGGCACCGGCCCGCTCGGCCTCGTCCAGCAGGGCAATCGCCAGTCGGGGGTCGCCCGCGCCGTGGAAGGTCAGCGCGACCGCGTGGCCGTCCCGTGGGCCGTGGTCGATCTGTACGGGCAGGCCGGGCGCCCTGGTGGGCGGCCGGGCGGCGTGCGGCCGTGCGGGCGGGGTCCGGTCCGCTCCGCTGGGCCGCGGACCGCCGGGCGACCGTACGGTGCCGGATTCCGCGTCCCGGCCCGGGTCGCAGCCCGCCACCAGCGCACCGGTGGCCGCGGCCGAGGCGGCCGCGCGCAGCACGGAGCGACGATCCAGGGAAGTCACCACCCCATTAGAGAGGCAACTAATCCGAATTAGGGCGATCTATCCGATTCGCCCGGGTGCGTGTCGTCTCGGACCCCGCCCCGGGCGACCGCGGACGGCGGCTACTGCGGCCAGGCGGCGGCGAGCATCGTCCGGGTGTCGGCGAGGAGTTGGGGCAGCACCTTGGTGTGGCCGACCACCGGCATGAAGTTGGTGTCACCGCCCCAGCGCGGGACGACATGCTGGTGGAGATGGGCCGCGATACCGGCGCCTGCGACCGTGCCCTGGTTCATCCCGATGTTGAAGCCGTGCGCCCCGGAGGCGGTGCGCAGCGCGGTCATCGCCCGCTTGGTGAACTCGGCCAGCTCCAGGGTCTCCCGACCGTCCAGCTCGGTGTAGTCCGCCACGTGCCGGAACGGTACGACCATGAGGTGGCCGCCGTTGTACGGGTACAGATTCAGCACCGCATAGACCCGCTCCCCGCGTGCGATCACGAGGCCGTCCTCGTCCGACTTCTCGGGGATGGTGCAGAACGGACAGCCGTCGTCGGCCCCCGGACCGGTGGGCTTGTTCTCGCCCTGGATGTAAGCCATCCGGTGGGGCGTCCACAGGCGCTGAAAGGCGTCCTGCGTCCCGACTCCGATCTGCTGCTCCGGCTCGCTTGTCATACGGGCCAGCATATGGCTTCGCCCATTGGCAGCGTGTCGTTGGGGCGGAGACCGCGGCCCGCTCGGCGATGCTGTGCCGGTGGACAGGCAACAGCAGCTGTGGCGGTGGGAGCGGCACGCCGAGCCGTACCTCCTCCTCGCCTCGCTGCTCTATCTGACCTCCTACACGGTCCGGGTCCTGGTGCCGGACCTCTCCCCCGGCTGGCACACGTTCTGGGCGCTCGTCACCTTCGTGACCTGGGGCTTCTTCGTCCTCGAATATCTGGCCCGGCTGCTGCTCAGCGACGACCGGCGGCGCTTCGTACGCACCCGCTGGCTGGATCTGATCGTGACCGTCCTGCCCCTGCTGCGGCCGCTGCGGATCGTCGACCTGCACGAACGGATGCAGCGCCGCCGGGCCCAGCCCCGGCTGTCGCTGGAGGGCCGGGTGATGGCCTACACCGGCCTGACCACACTGCTCCTGGGCTTCGCCGCCAGCCTGGCCGTCTACCACGACGAGCGCTACGCCCCGCACGCCAACATCCGCACTTTCGGCGACGCGGTGTGGTGGGCCGCCTCCACCCTGACCACCACCGGCTACGGCGACGCCACCCCGGTCACCGCACGCGGCCGGGTGGCCGGGGTGGCCCTGATGTTCATGGGCGTCGGCCTGGTCGGAGCGGTGGTGGGCTCGTTCTCGTCCTGGCTGATGCGGCGCTTCCGCCAGGACGGCGAGGCATGAGAAGGCCCCGGAGAGCGGGTCGCTCTCCGGGGCCGCACGCTCACCGAACGCGCCGGGGTCACACCTCGACGCGGCGCTCCACGACATCCAGGATCTTGGCGATCGCCTCGTCGCGCGGGATGCCGTTCTCCTGCGAACCGTCGCGGTAACGGAAGGAGACCGCGTCCGCCGCCATGTCCTCGTCACCGGCGAGAACCATGAACGGCACCTTGGACTTCTGCGCGTTCCTGATCTTCTTCTGCATCCGGTCCGACGACGAGTCCACCTCGATCCGCAGCCCCTTGGCCTTCGCCTGCGCGGCGAACTCCTCCAGGTACGGGACGTGGGCGTCACCGATCGGGATGCAGGTCGCCTGCACCGGCGCCAGCCACGCCGGGAAGGCGCCCGCGTAGTGCTCCAGCAGCACCGCGAAGAACCGCTCGATCGAGCCGAACAGCGCGCGGTGGATCATGACCGGGCGCTGCTTGGTGCCGTCCGCCGAGGTGTACTCCAGCTCGAAGCGCTTGGGCTGCTGGAAGTCGACCTGGATGGTCGACATCTGCCAGGTACGGCCGATCGCGTCCTTGGCCTGCACGGAGATCTTGGGGCCGTAGTACGCGGCGCCGCCCGGGTCCATGACCAGCTCAAGGCCCTGCTTCTCGGCGGCCTGGCGCAGCGTCTCGGTGGCCTCCGCCCACTCCTCGGGCTCGCCGATGAACTTCTCGGACTCGTCGCGGGTGGACAGCTCCAGGTAGAAGTCGCTCAGGCCGTAGTCGCGCAGCAGGTCCAGCACGAAGGTCAGCAGCGAGTCCAGCTCGTCATGCATCTGCTCCTTGGTGCAGTAGATGTGCGAGTCGTCCTGGGTGAAGCCGCGGGCGCGGGTGAGGCCGTGCACCACACCGGACTTCTCGTAGCGGTAGACCGTGCCGAACTCGAAGAGCCGCAGCGGCAGTTCACGGTACGAGCGGCCGCGCGCCTGGAAGATCAGGTTGTGCATCGGGCAGTTCATCGCCTTGAGGCGGTAGTCCTGGCCCTCGAACTGCACCGGCGGGAACATCGCGTCCGCGTAGCTCGGGAGGTGGCCCGAGACCTCGAAGAGCTTCTGCTTGGAGATGTGCGGGGTGTTGACGAACTCGTAGCCGGCCTCCTCGTGCCGCCGGCGGGCGTAGTCCTCCATCACCTTGCGGACGACGCCGCCCTTGGGGTGGAAGACGGCCAGGCCCGAGCCGAGGATCTCCGGGATGGAGAAGAGGTCCAGCTCGGCACCGAGCTTGCGGTGGTCGCGCTTCTCGGCCTCGGCGAGGAACTCCAGATGTGCCTTGAGCTCGTCCTTGGTCGGCCAGGCGGTGCCGTAGATCCGCTGGAGCTGCTTGTTCTTCTCGCTGCCGCGCCAGTACGCGGCGGCCGAACGCATCAGCTTGAACGCGGGGATCGCCCGGGTGCTGGGCAGGTGCGGACCGCGGCAGAGGTCCTTCCAGCACAGCTCGCCGGTCTTGGCGTCGAGGTTGTCGTAGATGGTCAGCTCACCGGCGCCGACCTCGGCGGAGGCACCCTCGGCGGCGTCCGCGGCGGAGCCCTTGAGGCCGATCAGCTCCAGCTTGTACGGCTCGTCCGCCAGCTCCTCGCGCGCGGCGTCGTCGCTGACCGGACGGCGGGAGAACTTCTGCCCGCGCTTCTGGATCTCCTGCATCTTCTTCTCGATGCGCTTGAGATCGTCCGGGTGGAAGGGGGTCTCGACGTCGAAGTCGTAGTAGAAGCCGTCCTTGATCGGCGGGCCGATGCCGAGCTTCGCCTCCGGGAACAGCTCCTGCACGGCCTGCGCCATCACATGCGCGGTGGAGTGCCGCAGGATGTTCAGACCGTCCTCGGAGGTGATCTCCACGGCCTCGACCGCGTCGCCGTCGGCGACCTCGTACGCCAGGTCCTTCAGCTCACCGGCCACCCGCGCGGCGACGACGCTGCGCTCGCCCTGGAAGAGGTCGGCGGCCGTAGTGCCCGTGGTCACCACGCGTTCTTCCCGCTCGGAATCGCGTTGGATGGTCACACGGACGTCTGACACCGGTCTCTCCTGACTCATGTCTCTTCGCGGCAGCGATTGCTGTGCAGCCGAATCGTACCGAGCCTGCGGACCTGACCGCTAAACGGTTTCACCACCCTTCGCTCCCCGCCGGCTGATCCTCCGCGCCGCAGGCCTCCTCGAAGAAGTCGAGATTCTCCTGGAGCGACTTCAGCAGCCGGTCCCGCTCCGCCTCGTCGACCTGTACGGGGGTGACATCGCGGCCGCCGGTGATCCGGCGGAAGCCGCCCCGGCTCTCCAGCCGCCCGCTGACCCGTATCGGCAGCCCGACCAGGTGCGCATGGCCGGCGATCCGGTAGTCCTCCTCCCCCAGCGCGACCCGTACCTGCACCACATCGGCCCCGGTGAGCACCCGCAGCCGCACCGTGCCGGGGCCGCCCGGCCGCTCCCGGCGCAGCCGTACGACCGCGCCGGTCACCCGTACCGGCAGCGAGGGCTCGGCGCGGACGTAGCGCTGGGCGGCCTGCTGCAACGCGGGCAGATCACCGGGCGAGAACTCGACCGGTTCGGGGCGGGCCGGGCAGCCGGCCGGGGCGCCCGCCGCCGGGGACCACGCGAGGGCGATCCGTACCCCCTCCGCGTCCCGCACCAGCGCGATCAGCGCCTGCGCCAGCTCGTAGCAGACCCCCAGCTCGACGGCGGCGTCGAAGGCCTCCATCCCGCCGGTGGCCCGCCGGTAGTCGGTGGCGTCGCGGGCGGCGTGCAGGGCCCGCTGGAGTCCGGCGACCGCCCCGCGTCCCCCGCGTACCGGGACGAAGGCGGTCAGCCGCCGACCGGCCGCCGCCGGGCCGACCAGCACCTCGCCCATGAAGCTCTCCGCCTGCCGTTTGTGCCGGGCTCCGAAGTAGCCGGCCCGGCCGTACGTGCTCAGCGCCCCGGCGATCAGCATCGAGCGGGCCGCGCCGCGCAGCTGCTCCTGCGCCACCCAGTACGCGGCCCCTGAGCCGCCGTCGGGCACTTCGCGCTCCCAGCGCACCTCGTCGCTGGGCACCGCCAGCCCCATCAGCACCTCGCGGGCGGAGGGCGCGGCGCTCTGCGCCAGCGCCGCCAGCGCCTCGGCGAGCAGCTCCGGGCTGTCGGGGAAGCGGCGGTCGTGCGGTACGAGCAGGCTGGTGCCGCCCGCACCGCCGGGCGGCGTCCACCGGGCGTAATGCCCGGCGGTCCCGCCCCGGCGGCGCCAGCCGTGCCGGGCCAGCAGCGCGTTGAGCACCGCAGGGTCGAGCAGCGCGGGGTCCAGCAGCCGCACATCGGGTTCATCGGTCGGCCGGTACATCAGGGTCTCCCTCCCGCCCCGACCCGCGTCATGATCTCGCAGAGCGCTCGGTCGTCGAAGATCCGCGTGGTCGGGATCCGCACAGTGGTCCTGCGCCGGCCGGTCACCGGATGGCCGGCCAGGTTGATCCAGTAGCAGCAGTGCCGCAGTTCGAGGCGGTCGTGGGAGGCCCGCAGCCAGTCCTCCTGGGTCCGCGGGACCAGCATCACGACCAGGATCTTGTGCACCGATACGGGCGTACGGGCGAGCTTCACCAGGTGGTCGTTGTCGAGCGTGAACGCGAACGTCGGCCCCGGTGGGCGCGGGGCGGTCTGGTAGGTGCATTTGAGCTGCACCTTGATGGTGACCTCGTCGTCGACGGTGTGGCCTGGCGCGCCATGGCTGACGTGCCAGTCGATTCCGTTGTCCGGGAAGGGCTGCGCCAGCGCGCATCCGGAGGCGGCGGCGACCGCGTGGAGGTAGGCGACCTGGAGGGTCTCCATACAGGCAGTGGTGGCGAGTCCGCCGCGCTGCGGGGTGGTGCGCTGGGGCAGCAGCCCGCCCGGTTCGGGCTGCGCGAGCGTCATCGCGGAGCTGCCTTCCGGGCTGTGCCGTTGCCGTGCCGTGCGTCTGGTTGACGGGGAAGCGGCGGATCGCGCGGCCCGTCCCTTGTGTTGTCTCCGCGTCAAGTGCCCGGCAAACAAGGACGGTTCGGCCACCGGCCGGTTCGGGTATCACCAGCTCGGGTGACGTGCTGGGTCATCCCCCGTAAGGCCGGGAGGAGTTGGGATGATGCCGTGCTGGTATGACGGACCACTTGCCGCCTTCGACACCGAGACGACGGGCATCGACGTCGAGCGGGATCGCATCGTCTCCGCGGCCCTGGTGGTCCAGGAGACCCCGCGCTCGGCGCCCCGTACCACCCGTTGGCTGATCAACCCCGGCGTGGAGATACCGGAGGCCGCGACGGCGGTGCACGGGCTGACGGCCGAGCATCTGGCGCTGCACGGCCGCTGGCCGGCGCCGGTGCTGGAGGAGGTGGCGCGGGCCCTGGCCGCCCAGTCGGTGGCCGGCCGTCCGCTGGTGGTGATGAACGCCCCGTTCGACCTGACCCTTCTGGAGCGCGAGTTGAAGCGGCACCGCGCCAGCTCGCTCGACGCCTATCTGGGCGGGCACCCGCTGTGCGTGCTGGACCCCCGGGTGCTGGACAAGCATCTGGACCGCTACCGCAAGGGCCGCCGTACGCTCACGGATCTGTGTGCGCACTACGAGGTCGAGCTGACCGACGCCCATGAGGCGGCCGCCGATGCGCTCGCCGCGCTGCGCGTCGTCCGGGCCCTGGGGCACCGGTTCGCCGACCGGCTGGCGGGGCTGCAACCGGCGGAACTGCACACCCGCCAGGCGGTCTGGTACGCGGCCCAGGCGCGCGGGCTCCAGGCGTGGTTCGACCGTACCGGCACCCCTGAGGCGGTCGATCCGCATTGGCCGGTGCGCCCCGGTCTTCCGGCCGCGGCCTGATTACGCATCAGGGATTCCGGGCCGGACGACAATGCCCGGAGAATTCCGCACGCAACAGATCTCAACGCGGCAGAACTCAACGCATACTCGTCCCGCCGAACCGACATTCCAACAAAATGAACCGGGCCGCCTTTTGGCGGCCCGGTTCATGATCCGGTGGGCGATACTGGGTTCGAACCAGTGACCTCTTCGGTGTGAACGAAGCGCTCTCCCACTGAGCTAATCGCCCGGGCGTCGGCGAGGTTTCCCTCGCGAACGACGTGAACAATACAGGTCGCCCGGCCCTTCCATCAAATTCCTGTCATCCGCGGGCCAGCCAGGCGGCGAGGCCGCGCCGTCCGGCCCGCATCATCAGCGCGTGGTTGGCCAGGAACAGCGGGCGCCCCACGAGCGCGAGCCACCGCAGCAGCGGCTTGCGGACCTCGACGTCCTGGTCGAAAACGGCCCGGGTGCCGCCGGCGCCGGCCACCACCGTCCAGCGCGCCCAGCCCACCAGATCGCCCCGCATCGCTATCTCCAGCACCCCCGCCCCCGGGTCGCGCAGCTGCTCGGTGGCCACCACCTTCAGGTCGTACGGCAGCAGCGAGCGGAACCGGGCCGTACCGCTGCGGTCGTCGAGCGGGGTCACCTCGCGGACCTGCGGCCACCACCGGGGGTAGGCCTCGGCACGCTCGAGGACGGCGTAGACGACGGCCGGCGGGGCGTCGAGCAGCCAGACGCTGCGGAAGCGGTAGCGGTGCAGTCGGTGTGACCAGTCGGGCATGATCCCAGTGTGCGCCCCCGTACCTGCGTGCGGGCCCAACAACTGCGACGGCCCGGAGACTTGGTGTCTCCGGGCCGTCGTCCGGGGTGGGCGATACTGGGTTCGAACCAGTGACCTCTTCGGTGTGAACGAAGCGCTCTCCCACTGAGCTAATCGCCCGGGCGCACCGCCAACATTACCCCACGTCGACGGGCACTTGTGACCATATCCGGGTCACTGGGAGACGTTCCACGGCATCGCGAAGCCGAACTTCGCCACGTACACGGCGAGCGCCGCCACGATGATGACCAGGCCGATGGTGGTCAGGATGATGTTGCGGCGCCGCACCTTCGGGTCGAGGGCCTTCTGGGCCGCTTCGGTGACCTTGCGCTTGGTCCAGCGCAGCACCAGCTGGGCCCAGACGAATTCGGTCGCCCAGATCGCCATACCGGCGAAGATCACCAGCCAGCCGGGGCCGGGCAGCGGCAGCATGATCACACCGGCCACGACCACCGCGAGTCCGATGATGAAGACACCGACCTGCCAGCTCAGGTGCAGCGGCCGGGAGCGCTTGATGAAGTGCGGGGCCCTCGAACCGAGGGGTTGCTCGGGTGGCACGGCGTCCTCCTCGACCAGGACCCCCGACCCCCCGTTACTCTGCGTATTCATGTCATCAAACTTACCGGACGGGACGGCTCCGCGGAATTACCGCCGAGGACGATCTCGTAATCCGCCGTAAGAGGTACGTGAAGCCACTCAAAACCGTCAGAGGGGTTTACAACGGCACCGTAGGTGGCATGTCGATTTCGCCGACGTGCGAATCCCCGAGCGCACACTGAGCGAAAGGCCCTGGCGCTTATGAACACCACGGTCAGCTGCGAGCTGCACCTGCGCCTCGTTGTGTCGAGCGAGTCCTCACTGCCTGTACCCGCGGGCCTGCGGTATGACACGGCCGACCCCTACGCCGTGCATGCCACCTTCCACACCGGAGCCGAGGAGACCGTCGAGTGGGTTTTCGCCCGCGACCTCCTCGCCGAGGGCCTGCACCGGCCCACGGGCACCGGAGACGTCCGCGTATGGCCGTCCCGGAGCCACGGACAGGGCGTTGTCTGCATCGCCCTGAGCTCCCCGGAGGGCGAGGCCCTGCTGGAGGCGCCCGCACGGGCCCTCGAGTCGTTCCTCAAAAGGACCGATGCCGCCGTACCGCCCGGTACGGAACACCGGCACTTTGATCTCGACACCGAGCTCTCCCACATCCTGGCGGAGAGCTGAGACGCAGAGCGGTTACCGAAAGCACTTACCCGCTCACACTTGCGACCGTCCGACTCGGGGAGACGGCGCAGGACCGACAAGTTCATACGGCACACTTCGGCGTCGTCGCCGCGGGCCCACCGCGGAGGCGGCGCTGAAGCTTGTTCGAAGCGCTAGAGTCGGCGACCATTCGGCCACGACACCGGGGGCGGTATCCGTCCGGCCCCCACCCTGCCAGGGAGCAGAACCGTGATGATCACCCATGACACCCGGTGCGCGCTGGACACGGTGGTCGATCTGCTGAACACCGCGCCGGAGGGTGATGCGCCCGGCGCCCCGGACAGCCTGACCGGCCTCGAAGCCCTCGAGGACTTCGTACGGCGCCATGACGTCAGCGGCGTGGGGGCGCTGGGCGCGGACGATCTGGCGGCCGTACGGTCGGTGCGCGCGCGGTTCGCCGAGGTCTTCGCGGCCGACGACGACCACCTCGCGGCCGCCCAGCTCAATGCGCTGGTCGCCTCCGCGGGCACCACCCCGCAGCTGACCGACCACGACGGCTACGACTGGCACATCCACTACTTCGCGCCCGGCGCGTCGGTCGCCGACCATCTGGCCGCGGACGGCGGGATGGCGCTGGCCTTCCTCGTCGTCGCCGGGGAGCGCGAGCGGCTGCGGCGCTGCGAGGCGCCGGACTGCCGACATGCCTTCGTCGACCTCTCCCGTAATCGCTCGCGGCGCTACTGCGACAGCCGCACCTGCGGAAACCGGCTGCACGTGGCGGCCTACCGGGCACGGCGGCGGGAGGCCGCGGGCTGAGCGCCCGGGCGGCGGCGCCGCACCGCGGCCTCACAGGATGAAGAGGTCGTGTACGGCGCCGAGGAGGAGCAGAAAGCCGATGACGGCGAGGAAGAGCATCAGCGGCGGCTGGGACAGCGCAAAAAGGCAACCGCGCGGTTGGGGGGACGGGGCGTCGTCCTGGGCGAGGGCGCACTCATCGTTCATCTCGCGCGCATCATGACGCAGATGATCGTCTGAGTACGCCCGATCAGCGCCTCAGCAGCGGTAGTTCATCAGATCCCGTGCTTTTTCAGGATCGCTTCGATGTCCGAGAAGTCATCCGTGGGGGCGTTCTGCTTGCCCTGCGGCGCCTTCTCCCCGGCCGGCCGGTCCGCGGTGCGCCCCGCACCGAGGGGCGGTACGGAGGCGGCCGGCGCCACCGCGCCGGTCCCCGCCGCGGCCGCGGCCTTGCGCTCCTTACGGCTGCCCGGCCCACCCCGGCGGCGCTCCACGCCCCTGGTGATCATGAACAGCACGACCGACAGCGCGAGCAGGCCGAAGCCGGCCCAGACCGTCGGCTTGAAGGCGACATTGGTGACCCAGTCGATGACGCCGGTCATCACCAGGCCGACGGGGATGAGCGCGTAGGCGGCGATGCGGGTCGCGGCCAGGAACCGCTTGCGGTACGCCGTCAGCGCGGCGATGCCCAGGCCCGCTGCCGACACCGCGGCACAGACGGTCGAGGTCAGCATCCGGTCCTCCTGCCGGTGGATGGGCGAGCAGGCGGCGCTCTGCTCCCTTCCATCCTGCCCTGTCGGGCCCCGTGCGGACCACGTTCCGGTACGGGCTCAGGGACATCTCCGGGTCGTCTCAGGGTCGTCTCCACCCGAGGTCCCGGTTCGGGCGCGGCCCGGCGGGCTGGAAGACTGGCCCCATGAACGACGCCACCACCTCCGCCGCCCGCCCCGTTCTGGACGTCTGGTGCGAGCTCCAGTGCCCGGACTGCCACACCGCCCTGGAGGACCTGCGGGCGCTGCGGGAGCGCTACGGCGACCGGCTGGAGATCCGGCTGCGCCACTTCCCCCTGGCGAAGCACAAGCACGCCTACGCCGCCGCACAGGCCGCCGAGGAGGCCCTTGAGCAGGGGCAGGGCTGGCCGTACATCGAGGCGGTGCTGGCGCGTACCGAGGAGCTCGGCAAGCGCGGCGAGAAGCTGCTGGTGGAGGTCGCCGGGGAGCTGGGGCTGGATGCCGAGGAGCTGGACACCGCGCTGATCGACGGGCGGCATCTGCTGATCGTCGACGCGGACCAGGCCGAGGGCAAGGCCATCGGCGTGACCGGTACCCCGACGTATGTGATCGGCGGTGAGCGGCTGGACGGCGGCACCAGCCAGGAGGGGCTGCGCGCCCGGATCGAGGAGATCGCCGACCGGCTGCTCGCCGAGCAGGGCTGAGCCCTCCGGGACCGGGTCAGCGGCGGGCTTCCGGCCCGCTCACAGGATCGGCTTCCACAGCAGATACGCGGCGGTCCGGTAGCCCAGCGAGTCGTAGAGCGAACGGGCCGGCGCATTGTCCGCGTAGACGTTCAGGGCGAGGCTGGTGCGGCCCGCGGCCCGGCTCTCGCGCTCCGCGATCAGCATCAGGGTGCGGCCGTGGCCGCGCCTGCGGTGGCCCGGCGCCACCTGCACATCGACGACGTAGCCGCCGGCCTGCTGCGGCATCCGCAGCGCCACCCAGACGGTGCCGACGTCCACCCCGTCGTGCATCAGGACCCGCAGCACGTGGTCGGGCGTCTCCGCGCCGTCCGGCAGCAGCGCCCGGTGGCCGGCCACCGCGGTCTCCTCGGCACGGGCCCGGGTCATGCCCTGGTCCACCTGCGTACGGATGCGCTCGGCGAGCGCGGCGTCCCGCCACGCCGGGTACTCCGCCTCCCCCAGCGGCCGGTCACTGCTGTCCGCGGGCAGGAGGGGCGACCGGGTGCCGCTTTCAAGAGGCTTGCTCATGGTGCGGCTGCGCTCGGTGTAACCCAGCGCGGCAGCGAGCTGCACGGCGGCCCCGGCCTCGGCGGGCACCGTCACCTCGATCTGCCGGCAGCCCCAGCCGCGCAGCACCTCCTCGGCGGCGAGCGCGGCGACCGTGGCGCGGCCGCGGTGCCGGTCCGGTACCTCGACGTCCAGGCTCACGATCCGGCCGGCCGTCGGACCGAACCGGGCGTCCGTGGCGAGCCGGACCCCGCCGACCCGGCGGCTGTTGACACAGATGTCGTACCGACGGGCCCGGGTCCCGTCGTCGTGCCGTTCTTCCGGTCCCGCGGGGCGCAGCGTTGTGGTCACGAGGACTTTCTACTCGCCCGGGCGCGGGCCCGTCATCACCGCGGATCGAAGTCGGCGGCGGCCTGCTCGTCGAAGATCCGCATCGCTTCGGCGGTCACCGGGCCAGGACCGTCGGCCAGTTGGCGGCCGTCGATCCGGGTCACGGCCTGCACATCGCGCAGGGAGGAGGTCAGGAAGATCTCCTCGGCCCGCTCCAGGGCGTCCAGCGGCAGATCGGTCTCCTTGGCGCCGGCCCAGGTGATCGTCAGGGCGCGGGTGATGCCGGCCAGACAGCCCGAGTGCAGCGGCGGAGTGTGCAGTTCGCCGTCCAGGACGACAAAGACGTTGGAGCCGGTGCCCTCGCAGAGCGCGCCGACGGTGTTGGCGAACAGCGCCTCGGAGGCGCCGTGTTCACGGGCGCGGGCCAGGGCGACGACGTTCTCGCCGTAGGAAGTGGTCTTCAGGCCGGCGAGCGCACCGCGTTCGTTACGGGTCCAGGGGACGGTGACGGCGGCGGTGGTGTCGGGGCGGCGCGGGGTCTCGGAGAGCGCGATGACCAGCGTGGGGCCGGCCTCGCCGCGGTCCGAGCCGAGCGGGGAGACGCCTCCGGTGTAGGTGATCCGCAGCCGGCCGAGCTCCATCGGACCGGCGTCGAGGACGGCCTCGCAGCCGCGCCGTACCTCGTCGAGGTCGGGGTCGGGCAGACCGAGGCCGCGGGCGGAGGTGGTCAGGCGCTCCAGGTGGCGGGTGAGGGCGAAGGCGCGGCCCCGCTCGGCCTTGATGGTCTCGAAGACGCCGTCGCCGACCGTCAGCCCGTGGTCGAAGACCGAGACCCGGGCGCCCTCGGCGTCCCGCAGTGCCCCGTCGAGCCAGATCTTCATCGCATTCCTCCGCTCACCTCGTACACGCCCGACGCTACCGCGAGCAGCCGGCTCGCCTTCAACTCGGTCTCGGCCCACTCCCGCTCCGGATCCGAGTCCCAGATGATCCCGGCGCCGGCGCCAAAGCGGAGCACGGGCCCTTCGGGCGCGGTGCGCTCGATCCAGAACGTACGGATGCCGACGGCGAGCTCGCCGGTGCGGCGGTCGGCGTCGACCCAGCCGATGCCCCCGCAGTACGGGCCGCGGGGCGCGGTCTCCAGTTCGCCGATGATCCGCAGGGCACTGGACTTGGGGGCGCCGGTGACCGACCCGGGCGGGAAGGTGGCGTCCAGCAGGTCCGACCAGGCGGTCTTCTCGTTGGCCGCATCCAGCTCCCCGCTCACCGTGGAGACGAGGTGGACCAGGCCGGGGTGCTCCTCGACGGCGCACAGTGCCGGGACGGTGACCGTACCGGTGGCGCAGACCCGGCCCAGATCGTTGCGGACCAGGTCCACGATCATCACGTTCTCCGCCCGGTCCTTCTCCGAGAGGTCGGCCGCGGTCCGGCCGGTCCCCTTGATCGGGCCGGAGGAGACGGTGCGCCCGTCACGCCGCAGATACAGCTCCGGGGAGGCGCTGGCGATCTCCACGCCGTGGCCGGGCAGCCGGATCGTGCCGGCGTGCGGGGCCGGATTGCCGCGGGCCAGTACGGCGGAGAGCGCGTCGACATCGGCGCGGGCGGGGTCGGGCAGCGGCGCGGTCAGCACCCGGCAGAGGTTCACCTGGTAGACGTCGCCGGCCGCAATGCGTTCACGGACCCGTCGTACGCCGCGGATATAGGCCTCGCGGTCCAGGGAGCTGGTCCAGGCGCCGGGCGCCGGGCCCTGCCAGCCGCCAGGGGCGGGCTCGTCCGCCGTCGTGGCGGGCCGTACGTCGCCGAAGCGGGCGCAGACCACCGAGCCCTCGAAGTCGGCGGCCACCGCCCACCAGCCTGTGGAATCCAGAGCCGCGGGATCGCTGGTCACATCTCGCAGGTCGGTGGCTATCAGGCCGCCGAAGCGGGCCATAGGAGCGAAGTCGTGCACGTCAGCGAGTCTATGGCCGGGGCCCCGGGCCCGCCTGTGCCGAGCGAGCAGCGCAGCACGCTGCACAAACGCGTTTTTGTACTGGCCCCGGAATCCGCTAGAGTTCAACACGTCGCCGGGACGCGAAAGCGCCCCGGAGGCCAGGTAGCTCCCGGACGTAGTCTGGGAGAGACATCTGCGGACGTAGCTCAGTTGGTAGAGCACCACCTTGCCAAGGTGGATGTCGCGAGTTCGAGTCTCGTCGTCCGCTCGATGTGGGGGATCTTCCCGAACCCCCTCACTCCTGGTGGAGTGGCCGAGAGGCGAGGCAACGGCCTGCAAAGCCGTCTACACGGGTTCAAATCCCGTCTCCACCTCCAAGGACGATTAGCTCAGCGGGAGAGCGCTTCCCTGACACGGAAGAGGTCACTGGTTCAATCCCAGTATCGTCCACTTGCCCGGCTCCACCGGGCCCCGCGCGATTAGCTCAGCGGGAGAGCGCTTCCCTGACACGGAAGAGGTCACTGGTTCAATCCCAGTATCGCGCACGCAGCTGCGGATCTTCATGGTCCGCGGTCCCGAGGACGATTAGCTCAGCGGGAGAGCGCTTCCCTGACACGGAAGAGGTCACTGGTTCAATCCCAGTATCGTCCACACATGAGCCCGAGGGCCGGAACGTTTCGTTCCGGCCCTCGGGCTTTGTGCGTGTGCTCCGTGGGGCGGACGGGCCTCAACTGCCGCGGCAGAGGCAGCCGGTACGCGGCGACGCAGCCGCGCTGCGTATACGGGCATGGCGCGGGCGGCCGGAGCGGGAAAGCTCGACGGCCGGGCATCTCCCCAGATGCCCGGCCGTTCGTGCCGTCCGCCGCACCCCCGTCCCCACGGGGTATTCAGCCGGAGGTTCCCCGTCCCGGGCCGCTCTCCCGGGCCTGGGGTGCCGCTCAGCGCCCCAGCATTCCGACCACGGACGACGCCTGTGTGATGACGGCTTCCCAGCCGCCGAAGACCACGGTGAGAACGATCGCCAGCGGCAGCACCATGGCCACCGCGACGAGGGGATGGCGGGTGCCCGACGGCTGATGGCCGCCGAACGCCGAGGCGAACCGGCGCCCCTGCGTCCGAAGGGCCGTCCGTCCGGAGATCCGTTCCATCGTCCCGCTCCCGTCGTGTGTGGGGCGGCGGGCGTCTGACCTCGGGGGACGAGTGCTGCGCCCGCCGCTTGAAGACAACACTAGGCATCCGGCGGGCGGCAGGCGTCATGCCGTCGTATCGATTGCTCAGCCTCCGGGAGGATGACGGAACTGCCTCTCACGTACTCCCCTGGGTGGAGAGAGGACACCGGGGACCTGGGGACATCCCCCAGGGGACCGGCCGGAGAGGCCACCGCGCACGCACTCAGGAGTGATCTCGACGTGACCTCGCTCACGTCCGCCACTCCCCCGCGCGACGTGCTCCGGCCGCCGCACAGCGCCCTCCCGGCCGCCCTCCGGCGCGGCCCGGACATACCCGCGGCAGCCACGACCATCCCGGCCCGATCACCTTTCATGGCGTCAATCACCGTTCTGTGACGGAAGGTTGGTATCTCGCCCGGGAAGTCGGGCCGCACGGCGGCGGTTTTCCTCCCGCGCCGGGACGATCGCGCCCGCCACGGACAATCCGGTTGCCGACGCATGCGCGGCCTCTCAGCACAGCGAGCCGTCAATCCGTAAGCTGTGCCACGTCAGACGGTTGGCAGCGGAGGGGACTCCCCACCGCAGGTAGGGGACGGACATGGCGATGATGCGGCTCCGACGCGAGGACCCGCGTGTCGTCGGGACGTTCCGGCTGCACCGCCGGCTCGGCGCTGGCGGGATGGGCGTGGTCTACCTCGGCTCCGACAAGCGCGGCCAGCGGGTGGCGCTGAAGGTGATCCGGCCGGACCTGGCGGAGGACCAGGAGTTCCGCTCGCGGTTCGCCCGCGAGGTCTCCGCGGCCCGCCGGATCCGCGGCGGCTGTACGGCCCGGCTCGTGGCGGCCGATCTCGATGCCGACCGCCCCTGGTTCGCCACCCAGTACGTACCGGGGCCCTCGCTGCACGACAAGGTCAACGAGGAAGGGCCGCTGTCGCCCGCGCAGGTGGCCTCCATCGGGGCCGCGCTGTCCGAGGGGCTGCTGGCCGTCCATGACGCGGGCGTGGTGCACCGCGATCTGAAGCCGTCCAACATCCTGCTGTCCCCCAAGGGCCCGCGGATCATCGACTTCGGTATCGCCTGGGCGACCGGCGCCAGCACGCTGACGCATGTCGGTACGGCCGTCGGCTCGCCGGGCTTCCTCGCGCCCGAGCAGGTGCGCGGGGCCGCGGTGACGCCGGCGACCGACATCTTCGCGCTGGGCGCCACCCTGGCGTACACCTGCACCGCGGACTCCCCCTTCGGGCAGGGCAGTTCGGAGGTCATGCTCTACCGCGTGGTCCATGAGGAGGCGCAGCTCGCCGGTGTGCCCGACGCGCTGGCGCCACTCCTCGCCTCCTGCCTGGCCAAGGACCCGGCGGACCGGCCCAGCACCCTCTCACTGTCACTGCGGCTCAAGGAGATCGCGGCCCGTGAGGCGCACGGTCTTTCCGGCGGCCCTCTGGAGAACGGGGGCGGTGCCGGGCCCGGTTGGGGGCGGCTGGAGCGCCGCCCGTCGGACCGGCCGACCGGGCAGCGGGCCGAGGAGTACGCGCGCCAGCGCACCGAGCGGCGGACCGCGGGTACCTCCTCGCCTCGTCCGCATCCGCATCCGCAGGCCTCCCGTCCCTCGGTGTCGCGTGAGGCGGGCGCCCGGTCGGCCGGTCCGGCCTCGGGTGCGGGCAGGCACCCGCGGACCGGCGGGCGGAGTACCGGGCGCGGTCCAACCTCGCGGCCGACGGGGCGAAACGGTTCGCGTACCCCGGTGCGTACGGCTTCGGGCGGCCGCCGGCCCGGTCCCGACCGGCGGCTGCTGCGCCAGCGGGTCATCGTGTTCGTCGTCGTGACACTGCTGGTGGCACTCGGCATCGCGGCGGCCCAGGGCTGCCAGGGACCGGCCCGCGGGCTGGGGGTGGAGCGGTCGGTTCCGGTCGTCGCTTACGGGGGCGCGGAGGGGTCCTAGGGCGGCGCCCTAGGGGGAGGGGAACACTTTCCCTAGGGGGTGCGAGGGCCCCCACGGGTCCACAACGTGGCGGGGTGGGGCGGTATTTCCGTGGGGGCGGCGTCACCGTGGGGAGGCAGCTTCTCGGAGCGGAGGTGTCTCCTCGGAGCGCCATCCCCACGGGGTACTGCGTCCCGCGGTTGCCGCCTTCCGCCTCGATGACAGGAAGGCGTTTGTTAGGTGGGGCCGCCGGATGTCACTGCGTAGAAGGCGACCGCGGCCGCTGCGCCTACGTTGAGTGAGTCCACGCCGTGGGCCATCGGGATGCGTACCCACTCGTCGGCGGCGCGCAGGGCGCCGGTGCTCAGGCCGCCGCCCTCGGCGCCCAGCATCAGGGCGGCGCGCTCCAGGGTGTGCGGGGCGGCCTCGTCGATGGCGGTGGCCTTCTCGGCCGGCGTCAGGGCGAGCAGTTTGAAGCCGGCCTCCCGTACGGCGGACAGATCGCGGGGCCAGCTCTCCAGGCGGGCGTACGGCACGGAGAACACCGCGCCCATGGAGACCTTCACCGAGCGGCGGTAGAGCGGATCGGCGCAGTCCGGGGAGAGCAGCACCGCGTCCATGCCGAGCGCCGCCGCGCTGCGGAAGATCGCGCCGATGTTGGTGTGGTCGTTGACGGCCTCCATGACCACGATGCGGCGGGCGCCGGCGAGGAGTTCGGGGGCCGTGGGCAGCTGCTTGCGCTGCATGGAGGCGAGCGCGCCGCGGTGGACGTGATAGCCCGTCACCTGTTCGGCGAGGTCCGGGCTGACGGCGTAGACCGGCGCCGGGACCTCGTCGATGACATCGCGCATGACGTCGACCCACTTGGAGGAGAGCAGCATGGAGCGCATCTCGTAGCCGGCGTGCCGGGCGCGGCGGATGACCTTCTCGCCCTCGGCGATGAAGAGCCCTTCGGCGGGCTCGCGCCGGCGCCGCAGCTCGACGTCGGTCAGACCGGTGTAGTCGGCCAGCCGGGGGTCGTCCGGGTCATCGACGGTGATGATTTCTGCCACGGGGAGATAGTGCCTTGTCGGTGTCGGGGTGCCAATGCCGCGTACGGGATGGGTTACCTGGGGGTAGGGGCGGCCGCGACGGTGACGACGTCGCCGATGACGATGACCGCGGGCGGGCGGACGCCCTCGGCCCGTACGGTCTCGCCGAGGGTCGCCAGGGTGGCGTCGACCCGGCGCTGGGCGGCAGTGGTGCCTTCCTGGATGACGGCGGCCGGGGTGTCGGCGGGGCGGCCGTGCTCGATGAGCTTGGCGGCGATGGCGGCGCTGTTCTCCACGCCCATCAGGACGACGAGGGTGCCGCGGAGCTTGGCGAGCGAGGGCCAGTCGACCAGCGAGCGCTCGTCGTCGGGGGCGACATGGCCGCTGACGACGGTGAATTCGTGGGCGACCCCGCGGTGGGTGACCGGGATGCCGGCGGCGCCGGGGACCGAGATGGTGCTGGAGATGCCGGGGACGACCGTGCAGGGGATGCCGGCCTCGGCGAGCGCCTGGGCCTCTTCCATGCCGCGGCCGAAGACGAACGGGTCGCCGCCCTTGAGCCGGACCACGGCCTTCCCGGCCTTGGCGTGCTCGATCAGCGCGTTGTTGATGGCCTCCTGGGCCATGAAGCGGCCGTAGGGGATCTTCGCGGCGTCGATGACCTGGACGTGCGGCGGGAGTTCGGCGAGCAGGTCGCGGGGGCCGAGGCGGTCGGCGATGACGACGTCGGCCTCGGCGAGGAGGCGGCGGCCACGGACGGTGATCAGATCGGGGTCGCCGGGGCCGCCGCCGACCAGCGCCACACCGGGGAAGTGCGGGCGGCGGTGGTGCGGGGCGGCGATGGTGCCCTCGCGCAGGCCCTCGACGATGGCATCGCGTACGGCGGCGGAGCGGCGCGGGTCGCGGCCGGTGAGCACGGCGACGGTGACGCCCTCGCTGTGGCCGGTGGCCGGCGTCCAGGCGGTGGCCGCCTCGGCGTCGTCGGAGCGTACGCACCACACCCGGCGGTCCTCGGCCTCCTGGGACGCGGCGGCGTTGGCCTCCGGGTCGTCGGTGGAGATCAGCGCGTACCAGGCGTCGGCGAGGTCGCCGGCCTCGTAGCGGCGGCGCTCCCAGCGGATCTCGCCGGCGTCGGCCATCGCCTCGACGGACGGGGTGGCGGACGGGGAGATCAGCAGGACGTCGGCGCCGGCGGCGACCAGCGCGGGGAGCCGGCGCTGGGCGACCTGTCCGGCCCCCAGGACAACCACCCGGCGGCCGAACAGCCGCAGTCCGACGGGGTAGGCAGCGTGTTCGGCGGCGTGCTCAGCCATGGCGGTGCGGCTCCTTGTGCGGATGGTGCGGTTCGACGACCAGCTCAGTCGCTGCGGCTCTGGAGCGGCTGAGGAAGTGGTACGGCCCTCGGGGCGGTACGTTCCCGGCCCACAGCCTATGGGGCTGCGGGCCGGGGGTCATGCGGAGGTCATGGCCTGGTCAGCTCTTCTCCGTCACTCCGGCGGAGTCGAAGGTGGCGACCTCGTGCATGGCGCGGGCGGCGCTCTGCACCACGGGCAGGGCGAGCAGCGCGCCGGTGCCCTCGCCCAGGCGCAGATCGAGGTCGACCAGCGGGCGCAGGCCCAGCTTGTTCAGGGCCGCGACATGGCCGGGCTCGGCGCTGCGGTGGCCGGCGATGCAGGCGGCCAGCGCCTCGGGGGCGATGGCCCGGGCCACCAGGGCGGCGGCGCCGGCGCTGACACCGTCCAGGATCACCGGCGTACGCAGCGAGGCGCCGCCGAGGATCAGGCCGACCAGGGCCGCGTGCTCCAGGCCGCCGACCGCGGTGAGGACGCCGACGGGGTCGGCCGGGTCGGGCTGGTGGAGCTCCAGGGCGCGGCGGACCACATCGACCTTGCGGGCGTGTGTCTCGTCGTTGATGCCGGTGCCGCGGCCGGTGACCTCGGCCGGGTCGACGCCGGTGTAGACGGCGATCAGCGCGGCGGAGGTGGTGGTGTTGGCGATCCCCATCTCGCCCGTGAGCAGCGCCTTGTTGCCGGCTGCCACGAGGTCGCGGGCGGTCTCGATGCCGACCTCGATCGCCTTGAGGACTTCCTCCTGGGTCATCGCCGGGCCGGCCGTGAAGTCGGCGGTGCCTGCGCGCACCTTGCGGGGCAGCAGTCCCGGGGTGGCGGGGAGCTCCCCGGCCACACCAACGTCCACGACGCAGACCTCGGCGCCGACCTGATTGGCGAAGGCGTTGCAGACCGCACCGCCGCCCAGGAAGTTGGCGACCATCTGGCCGGTGACCTCCTGAGGCCAGGGGGTCACCCCCTGCGCGTGCACACCGTGGTCGCCGGCGAAGATCGCCACGGCGGCCGGCTCCGGGATCGGCGGCGGGCACTTCCGGGACAGCCCGCACAGCTGCGCGGAGATGATCTCCAGCATGCCCAGCGCCCCGGCGGGCTTGGTCATCCGCTTCTGGCGCTCCCAGGCCTCGCCGAGCGCCTTGGCGTCCAGCGGGCGGATGCCCTGAAGGGTCTCCTGGAGCAGGTCGTGCGGGCTCTCGCCGGGCAGCGCGCGGCGGCCGTAGGTCTCCTCGTGGACGACCCAGGACAGCGGGCGGCGCTTGGACCAGCCGGCCTGGAGCAGTTCGGGCTCGTCGGGGAACTCGTCGACGTAACCGACGCACAGGTAGGCGACGACTTCGAGGTGGTCGGGCAGGCCCAGTTCGCGGACCATCTCCCGCTCGTCGAAGAAGCTGACCCAGCCGACGCCCAGGCCCTCGGCGCGCGCGGCCAGCCACAGGTTCTCCACGGCGAGCGCGGAGGAGTACGGGGCCATCTGCGGCTGGGTGTGCCGGCCGAGGGTGTGCCGGCCGCCGCGGGTGGAGTCGGCGGTGACGACGATGTTGACCGGCGTTTCGAGGATCGCCTCGATCTTCAGCTCGCGGAACTGCTTGGCGCGCGCCTTGGGCAGCGACTTGGCGTACGCCTCGCGCTGCTGCATGGCGAGCTGGTGCATCTTCTCGCGGGTTTCGGCCGATCGGATGACGACGAAGTCCCAGGGCTGGGAGTGGCCGACGCTGGGGGCGGTGTGGGCCGCCTCCAGGACGCGCAGCAGCACCTCGTTGGGGATCGGGTCGCTGCGGAAGCCGTTGCGGATGTCGCGGCGCTCGCGCATCACGCGGTGGACGGCCGCCCGCTCGGAGTCGTCGTATCCGGCGGCCGGGGACACGTCCGGCAGGCCGGAGGCGTCGGCGGCGGGTTCGTCGGCGGGCACGGGCGCCTCCGCAGGCTGCTGGTCGGCGGGCTGCGGCTGTTCGCCGTCCTCGCTGCCCTCGCCGAGCTGGACGAGTTCGGTGGCGTCCTGCTGCTGGGGGGCGTGCTCGGCGGGGTCGCCGTCGGGCGTCGGCTCCGCCGGTGCGGGCACGGCCGCGGCGACGGCCGGTTCGCCCTGTTCGCCCGCCGCCTGGGCCGGGATGTGGATGACGGGCTGCGCTTCGGCGGCCGGCTCGGCGGGGGCCTCGGGCTGCTCCGGTACGGAGGCCTCGGCGTTCGCCGGGGCCTGCGCGGATCCGTCGGCCGGGGTGTCCGCGGCGGGCGCCGCGGTTCCGTCGGCCGGGGCCGCGGGGGCGTCCGTCTCGGCGGGACGGTCAGGGGTGTCGGGGGCGGCCGCTGCGGGCTGCTGCGCGGCCGGGTCGTCCGCGGCCTGGGGCGCGGCGTCCGGCGCGGGCGCCTCCGCGGTCTGCGGCCCCGCGGCGTCCACGGCGGTGCCGGGCTGCGGTTGCCCGGCGTCCGGCTGCGGCGCCTCGGGCGGCTCTATGACCGTCTGTTCCACGGGAGCCGCCTGGTCGGCGGGGACTGCCTGGTCGGCGGGGACCGTCTGCTCAGCGGGCGCGGCGTTCTCCGGTACGGGGACGGCTACGGGGCCCTGCGGGGCGGCGGCGGGCGCGGGGGCGACGGCCTCGTCCGGGGTGGCCTCGTCGGTGGCGGGCTCCACGGGCGCGGCGGCCTCGGCGGCGGACTCGGCCGGCGCCGCGGGCTGCGGCTGCGCGTCGGCGGCGGGCGCGGGCGCGGGCTGAGGCGCGTCGGTGGCCTCCGCCGGGGTCGCCTGGGCCTGGTCGGCGGTCTGCGGCTGTCCGGCCGGCGGGGCGTCCTGCGGCGCCTGGGCCGCCTCGGCGGCGACCGGCGCCTCGGCCGGGGCGCCGGCCGTCTGCTCCGGTACCTGCTGCCCGGCGACGGGCTCGTCAGCGGCAGGCTCGGGCACGGCCGGGACCTCGGGCTCCGGCTCGGGCTCAGCCGGCTGCACCGGTGCCACGGGCTCGGCGACCTGCTCGACGACCGGCTCGGCCGTCGTTGCCTGGTCCGCGGGCTGCTGAGGAGCGTTCACGGCGGCCTCCGGGGCCGGTGCCTCCTCGACGGCTGCCTGCGGCGCCACGTCCTGCGGCTGCTGGGGTGCCTGGGCCGGTGCCTCGGGCTGCGCGCCCGGCACGTCCTGGGCCGGGGCCTTCGCGGCGGCGTCCGGCGTCTCGGCCGGGGCGTCGGCGGCCGGGGCGACTTCCTCGGCGGGCTGCGGCATCGCCTGCGGCTGTCCGGCCGCCGGCGCCACCTCCTGCGGGACGGCCTCGGCGGCCTGGACGGCCTCGGCGGCGGGCGCGGCGGCCTCGGCCGGGGCGACCGTTTCTGCAACCGGAGCCGCGGCGGGCCGGGCCGGGGCCTCGCCCCACGGCGGCATCTGCGACGGGATCTCACCGAGCTGCGGGCCGGGCAACGGGCCCTGGCCGGCGGCCCCGTAGGTCTGCTCGGCGGACCACTGGCCACCGTAGGGCGCCTCGCCGTAGGACTGCTCGTCGTACGCGGGCGCGACGAAGGGCTGCCCGGCCGCCGCCTCGCCGGCGGGCTGCTCCGGGTACGGCAGGTCCGCGGTCGGCTGCGCCTCGGCCGGCGCACCGGTCGCCGGCTGTTCGCCGGCCACGGCCTCGGGCCCCTGGGGGAACTCGGCCGGGGCGTCGAAGTATTCGGGGCCGCCGGTCGGCGGTCCGGCGGGCCGGGCCGGGGCCTCCGCGGGGCCGCGGTCGGCGAGGGAACGGACCACACCGCCGGTCGCGTCGGGAACCGGCGGTCCCATGTGCAGGGGGCGGCGCGCGGGGGCGGGGGTGCGGGTGGGCTCCGGCTGCTGCGGCGGCACGGACGCGGCCGCGCGGGCGCGGTCCGGCTGCTGGGGGGCCGTGGGCTGCGGGATACGGACGGAACTGAGGTCGACGGAACCGGAGTCCCGGCCGCCGCTCTCGTGGTCACCGGCGTGCGCGGGCAGCGGCTCGTAGCCGGTGGCTCCCTGGGCGGCCGCGTCGAACGGCACGCCCTGCTGCGGCTGCCCGTCCGGACCCTGGTGGGTCTCCTGGGGCTGCGGATACGGCTGCGGCGCAGGCTGTTCGCTCCAGGCGCCCTGGGTGCCCGGCATCAGCAGCAGGTCGTCGTCCTCCGCCACGGTGCCCGTCTGGTCGAGGTAGGGGTAGTCGCCCGGAGGGGTCACCATGTCCGGCAGCTCCGTCGGTCCGGCGTCGGCAGGGGAGGAGGCGGCCGCCGGCTGCGGCTGCCCGGGATGTCCGCCTGCGTTCTCCGGCTGTCCCTCGCCCGGGACCTGGCCGGTGTCGGTCATGCGTACCCCTCGCCCATTGGTAGTGCTCCTTCCAACCGCTCGTGCGACGCGCTCGACCGGGGCGCGCCGACGCCCCGATAGCTAGAACGAGCGAGCACGCCTCGCGGCACGTCCGCTCTCCAGAGCTTCATATTCGTCCAAAACCGCGGCATTTTCCGGATATTGACGTACGAAGCCGAATGCGGAACGGCGGCGCAACGATCCGCCAGCCTACCTCGCGCGGGTTGCCGTGCTGGTCACGGGTGAGGAACGCGATACCCGCTGAGCAGAAACACCACGGACCGCTCACGTTCGACCCAGACGGAGGTGTCCAGGTCCACGGACTGGAGCAGGGCGCACTCGACTTCATAGCCGCCGTCGGCCAGCGCCCGGCCCAGCGCCTCGGCCTCGTCGCGGGTGGCGGCGTGGGTGACGATCCGTTCGGGACGGCGGGCTGCGCAGGCGGTGACGACCTCGGTGCCCCCGCCGCCGACCCGCACCACGTCGGGCTCGGGCAGGTCCTCCAGGATCTGCGGCGCCCGCCCGTGCACGACCTGGAGTTGGACGCCGTGCCGGCGGGCGAGGGCGGCGGTGCGCGCACAGGCGTCCGGGTCGGTGTCCACCGCGATGACCGCGGCGCCGAAGCGTGCGGTCTCCACGGCGGCGGCTCCGCTGCCCGCGCCGATGTCCCAGACCAGGTCGCCCACCTGCGGCCCGAGCCGGGCGAGTTGGGCGGTGCGGAGCTGGACCGACTCCCCCTCGCCCAGGGCACCGCCGTACGCCTGGGCCGGAAGTCCCCAGCCGCGCGGCCCCGTCGGGTGGCCGACCTCGTGGCCGGCGATCCAGCCGGTGCCCTGGGCGGCGGCACCCGCGGGGGAACCGCCCACGACGATGACGACGTTGGGGTCGCGCCAGACGTGGTCGGCGGCCTTGTCCGATGTGAGCACGGTCACCTGTTCCCGTTCGGTGCCCAGTTCCTCGCAGATGACGAAGGTGCGGTGGACGCCGTCGAGCAGCAGGGCGAGTTCGGCCGGGCCGGCGCCGGGCGAGGTGAGCACCGCGACCTTGGGGTGGGCGCGGCAGACGTTGACCGCGCGGCGCAGATCGCGGCTGTGGGCGACGACGATCTGGGCGTCGTCCCAGGGCATACCGGCCCGGGCGAAGGCGGCCGCGACGGAGGAGACGGCCGGTACCACCTCGACCTCGAGGCCGTGCTCGGGCGCACGCAGGGTACGGACCACGCCGAAGAAGCCGGGGTCACCGTCGGCGAGTACGACGGCGGTGCCGCGGTGCTGGGCGATCCGGCGGGCGGCCAGGGTGACGCTGCCGAGCCGGATCCGCTCGGCGTTCGGCGGTACTTCGGGCAGTGCGAGGTGGTGGGCGGCGCCGGCCACCAGTGTGGCGGCGCCGAGGGCGGAGCGGGCGGCGTCGGTCAGCGGGGAGCCGTCCCATCCGATCACCGTGACCCGGTCGGCCATGCTCGTCAGTCTCCTGGGGCTGCTGTGGGTACGCGGGCAGGGGCGGCGTCCGGGAGCCCGCGGGGTTGCCGCCGGCCGGTGGTGGTGCCGCTGTGGTGCGCGGGTCCGCGCTGTCCGTGCTGGTCGCACGGGTACGTGGCAGGGCGAGGGTACCCCGAGAGGTACGGGCCCGAGCGCGGGCGTGCGTCAGTTCCACTCGGGGTAGGCGAATCCGTTCGCGTCGGCCAGCCGGCCGGGGACCCCGTCGAGGTCCTCGGGCAGCAGGCTCCAGACGATCAGATCGGTACGGATGTCCGTCCAGCCGCCGTCCTCGGTGCGGCTGCGGGCTATGAAGGCGTTGCGCAGCACGCCCTCGCTGATGCAGCCGATCTTCTGGGCGACCTGCTGGGAGGCGGTGTTGTCGGCGGCGGTACGCAGCTCGATGCGTTCGAACTTCTGATCGTGGAAGAGCCATTGGGCCACCGCGAGCGCCGCCTCGGAGGCGTAGCCCTCACCGCGGGCCCAGGGGGCGACGACATAGCTGATCTCGCTGGAGCGGATCCGCCAGTCTGTCTGGCGCAGTTGGACCACGCCGACCGGGCGCTGGGTGAGGAATTCGGTGACGGCGAAGTCGATGCCGTGGCCCGCTGCCCGCTCGGCGGGGGCGCTCTCGGTGACCCAGGCGCGGGCGGCGTCCTCGGTGTAGGGCTGCGGTATCGCCGTCCAGGCGGCGACCAGCTCGTCGTTCATCATCTCGGCGAGGGCGGGCACATCGGCCTCTTCGAACGGGCGCAGCACCAAACGGTCCGTGCTGATGGAGATGTCCGGAAAGGTGGATGTCATACCGCTGCTCCAACGCCGTTGACCTGGTGTTCGGGACGTCGCGGACAGTACTACCGCGAGGTCACGGGCCGTTTTGGCCGTCTTGAATGCACCAGCATGCAGCATCGGCGGGCGGGTGTGCCACGCGCGTGGGCCCCGGCCGCGCAGTGCGCGGGTCCGGGGCCCACTTCTCGTTCCTGTGCCGGCCGCCCTGCGGTGACCTGCGTACTTACGGAACGTCAGCTCTTGGCGGGACCGAAGGCCGGGATGACCGAGCCGTCCTTGTACTTGTCCTCGAGGAACTTCTTGACCTCGGGCGAGTTGAGGAGCTTGGCGAGCTTCTTGATGCGCGGGTCGTCCTCGTTGCCCTTCTTGACGGCGAGGAAGTTGGCGTAGGGGTTGTCCTTCGCCTTCTCCAGGGCCAGCGCGTCCTGGGAGGGCTTGAGGTGGGCGCCGATGGCGAAGTTGCCGTTGATGATCGCGGCGTCGACGTCGTCGATGCGCGGCGCGGTCTGGGCGGCCTCCAGCTCGGTGATCTTGATGCCCTTGTCGTCCTTGACGTCGGTCAGCTTGGCGTCGGCGCCGACGCCGGGCTTGAGGGTGATCACACCGTTGTCGGCGAGCAGCTTGAGCGCCCGGCCCTCGTTGGAGGGGTCGTTGGGCACCGAGACGGTGCTGCCGGCCTTGAGCTCGGAGAGCTTCTGGAGCTTCTTGGAGTAGAGGCCCAGCGGCTCGATGAGGACGTTCTGGACGGGCACGATGTGGGTGCCGTTCTCCTTGTTGAAGGTGTCCAGGAACGGCTTGTGCTGGAAGAAGTTGGCGTCGACCTGGCCGTCGTCGGTGACCTTGTTGGGGATCTTGTAGTCGTTGAACGGCTTGACGACCAGCTTGAGACCCGCCTTGGCGGCCAGCTTGTTCTTGACGAAGTCGAGGATGGCGCCGTGCGGGGTGGGGCTCGCGGCGACGACGAGCGGGGCGTTCTTGTCGCTCTTGTCGCTGCTGGCGGTGGTGTCGGACGGGGCCGAGCAGGCGCTCGCGCCGAGGGCGACGGCAGAGGCGGCCGCGACGGCCACGGTGATCTTGATGGTGTTGCGCACGAAGAGTGCCTCTTTCTTGTGTCACACGCGAGGGTTCCGCGTGGTGTCCGCCCGGCAAAGGGTCCGGGCTCTGGGGTGGAGCGGGTCGCTCCGGGTCAGGCCGCCTCGGTGACGGCGGCCGGCTCCTCGGCGGGTGCCCGGCGCAGGCCGGTGCGTACGGCGGAGGAGGCGCGGGCGCCGCGCCGGGCGAGCCGGCGGACGACCAGGTCACCGAGCAGCTGGACGAGGGTGACCAGGACGATCAGCTCCACGACGGTGGTGATCATCAGCGCGGTCTCGTACTGCTGGTAGCCGTAGGTGTAGGCCAGGTTGCCCAGACCGCCGCCGCCGACCGCACCGGCGATCGCGGAGTAGCCGATCAGGGTGATGACGGTGGTGGTGACGGCCGCGACCAGCGCGGGCAGTGCCTGCGGCAGCAGCACCTTGAAGACGATGGTCCAGGTGCCGCCGCCCATCGCCTGGGCGGCCTCGACCAGGCCGTGGTCGACCTCGCGCAGCGCGGCCTCGACCAGTCGGGCGAAGAACGGGATGGCGGCGATGGCGAGCGGGACCACCGCGCCGGTCGGGCCGATGGAGACGCCGACGACGAGCCGGGTGAAGGGGATCAGCACCACGATCAGGATCAGGAACGGAAAGGATCGTCCGACGTTCACGACCGCGCCGAGGACCTTGTTCACCACGACGTTCTGGAGGATGGCGCCGCGGTCGGTCAGATGCAGCAGCACCCCGGCCGGGATGCCGAAGAGCACCGCGTAGAACGTCGACCACCACACCATGAAGAGGGTGTCGAGCGTGTTGTCGTACAGCAGCGGCTGCATCTCGTTCCAGCTCACTTGGCACCTTCCTTCTGGAGCACGGCGGCGGGCGCCGGGACGGCCGCGGCGGCGGTGTCGGGGGCGACGTCGGCCACGTCGACCTGGAGGCCCTGCTCGCGCAGGAAGCCGATCGGCACGACGTTCTCCTCGAAGCGGCCGGGCAGTTCGATGCGCATCCGGCCGATCTGCTTGCCGCCGACGGTGTCCATGGCGGCGCCGAGGATCGAGATGTCGACGTTGTACGTACGCGACAGCTCGGAGATGACCGGGCGGGTGGCGTCCGCGCCGTGGAAGGTGATGTCGACGACGGTGCGGTCGTCGGCCGAGGGCTCACCACCGACCGGGAACAGCTCCCTGGCCAGCTCCGAGCCGGGGGTGGCCAGCAGTTCGGCGACCGTGCCCTGCTCGACGACCCGGCCGTTCTTCATCAGCGCGGCCGAGTCGCAGATCGTCTTGACCACGTCCATCTCGTGTGTGATGAGCACGATGGTCAGGCCGAGCTGGCGGTTGAGGTCGCGCAGCAGCGTCAGGATGGAGCGGGTGGTCTCCGGGTCCAGGGCGCTGGTGGCCTCGTCGGAGAGCAGCACCTTGGGGTCGCCGGCCAGCGCCCGGGCGATGCCGACGCGCTGCTTCTGGCCGCCGGAGAGCTGGGCGGGGTACGCCTTGGCCTTGTCGGCGAGGCCGACCAGGTCCAGCAACTCCAGGGCCTTGCGGGAGCGTTCGCGGCGGTCGACCTTGAGGATTTCCAGCGGCAGTTCGACGTTGTCCTGGACGGTGCGCGAGGACAGCAGGTTGAAGTGCTGGAAGACCATGCCGATATGGCTGCGGGCGGCACGGAGCTGGGCGCTCGCGCGCCGGCCGCGCCCGGCTATGGACGTCAGGTCCTGGCCGGCGACGGTGACCGTGCCGGAGGAGGGGCGCTCCAGGAGGTTGAGGCAGCGGATGAGGGTCGACTTGCCGGCGCCGCTCTGGCCGATGACGCCGTACACCTCGCCCTCGCGGACGTGCAGATCGACGCCGTCCAGGGCGGTGACTTCGCGGTCTCCTGAACGGTAGACCTTGGTCAGGCCCGTTGTGGTGATCACAGGGAATTCCGTCACTGTCGAGTGCTCGGCGGCTCGCCCGCCGGGCACGGGGCATTCTTGCGAGTGCGGCAGAGGGGAACGGGGAGCGGCGGCGGGCGCGGGGCCCGGCTCCGGGTTCCGGTGACGCGGGGCGGCCGAGGTGCGTCGGGGACCGACGTACGGCGCATGGTGGGGGTCCCCCTGCTCCTCAAGAGCTTGGGGGAAGGCTCGCTTCGGGGCGCGAGTCTCAGGCGGGGGCCCTCAGCGGTCACACATTCGACACATGCAACGAGCACCGGGCGTCGATGTCGCCTCGGTCGCAGGGGTGCGGTTGCTCGTCGTGGTCATGGCGGCAAGTAAACCAGACAGCAGTACGGGCCGATCAAACCCGTCCGGATAGCGGACAGCACTGATCAATCCGTGGACAGCGGAACGGGCCGCCCCGGAGATCGTCACCGCCCCCTCCATGGCCTGCGCGGATACCGCCGACGGCCGGGGGCCGGGGCCGGCACGGACAGCTCTCCGGCGGGGTGCGCTGTGGTCAACGCCACGGTCGTCAGCCTGCCGTGCGGGGCCGGGCACCTCGGACCTTTTCGGCCGTAATAGGGTCTGGCGCATGCTTGATGCCCTGACGGTCGCGACCAGCGTCGCCGCGCTCGCGCTCGCCGCCTGGTGCGGTTTCGCCGCCTACCGGGACCAGCACACCAAGGACTGGCACTTCATCGGTATGGCCGTGGTGAGCCTGCTCGCCGTGGTCCAGCTGGCCATAGGCCTCGTGCAGCTGGTGCGCGGCGAGAAGCCGGAGCAGGGCACCACGATCTTTGTGGCGTATCTGCTCGGCGCGTTCGCCTGTATCCCGGCGGCGGGCTTCATGTCCCTTGCGGAGCGCACCCGTTGGGGTTCGCTGACGGTCTCCGCGGGCGGCGTGGTCCTGGCCGTGCTCGAAGTGCGCCTGTTCGACATCTGGGGAGGCTGAGGTGACGGCGACCGACAACACCGCCGAGCAGGGCGCGCCCCGCACCCGCCGGAAGCTGATCACCGGCCCGGGCATCCTGCTGGTCTGGCTGTACGGCGTGATGGTCGTCGGCGCCGTCTCGCGCTCCGCCGTCCAGATCGCCACGGACTTCGAGCGCGCCCCGCTCGCGTACACGCTGTCCGCGCTCGCGGGCCTGGTCTACGGCTTCATCACCTACTCGCTGGTGCGCGGCGGGGACACCGCCCGCAAGGCGGCACTGGTGTGCTGCGCCGCCGAGCTGGTGGGGGTGCTGACCGTGGGCACCTGGACGCTGCTGGCGCCTTCCGCGTTCCCGGACGCCACGGTCTGGTCGGACTACGGGATGGGCTACCTCTTCATCCCCGTCCTGCTGCCGGTCACCGGGATCCTGTGGCTGCGCCGGGCGCGTACCGCCTGACGACCGCCTTTAGGTGAACGGGCCCGCCCCACACGCGGGCCCGTCCCCCGTCGTCCGCCGGACAGGCCCTATGCCTGGGCCACGAACTCCTTGGCGGCGGCCTCCTTCTCCAGCGTGACCATGCTCAGCCGCTGGGTCAGCTGCTCGGTGCCCACGGGCGCATAGCCGTGGCTGCGGTAGAGCCGCAGATTGCCCTCGCTGCGGTGGCCGGTGAGCAGCCGGAAGCGGGTGGCCGAGCGCTCCACCGCCAGCCGCTCCTCGATCGCGGCCAGCAGCCGTCCGCCCAGACCGTGCCGCTGGAGCCGGGGGTGCACGATGAGCTTGGCTATCTGCGCGGTGCCGTCCGCGTCGACCGTGCCGCGCACGGAGCCGACCACCTCCGCACCGAGTCTGGCCACCATCACGCAGCCCGCGCCCAGTTCGGCCCGGAGCGCCTCCAGCGTCTGGGTCAACGGCTCGATGCCGTAGTCGTCGTACAGCGCGGCCTCCGCCTGGTAACAGAGGTACTGGAGTTTGAGGATCTGCTCGGCATCCTGGTCGGTCGCCGCAGAGATGGTCACGCTGGTGCCCATGCGCGTATGCCTCCCCTATTCGGTTGGTCCGGGCGCGCGAGGGTGAGAGGGGTGCGCCCGAACGGTGTGCCCTGACTTCCGGAATCCCCGGATTGTGGCGGCGGCAATCTCCGCCACGGAGCATTCTGCGCAGGCATTCAGGACAACCGGAACGGACCGGCACCCAGCTCCTCTGTGACATTCCCAACTCAGATGAGAGTTCGACGGATGAGGGGCCGATGCCGGTCCGTGGACGGGCGGCTGCGGTGCGGGTGCTCAGCGCTTACGGAACTCCGCGGCGGCCAGCAGCGCGGTGTCGCAGTTGTCGGAGAACAGGCCGTCGATGCCGGTGGCGAGGTACGCCTTGAAGACGCCGAGGGCGTCGCCGTAGGCGGCGGGGTCGGTGCCGCGGCGGTAGTCGGCGGGCAGGAAGGTGTTCTCGTTGCGGACCGTATACGGGTGCAGCACCAGGCCGGCGGCGTGCGCGTCCTTGACCACGGAGGTGGGCGTGCCGAGCTTGCCGTCCGCGTCCCGCGGGATGATCACGGTCAGGTCCGGGCCGATGCCCTCGGCGAAACCGGCGATCCACTTCAGGCCCTCGGGGCTGACGAGGTCGGCGACGGTGCGCGGGTCGCCGGACTGTACGAAGTCCCAGGGGCGGTCCTTGACCGTGCCCAGCAGCACGACCTTGGGGCAGTCCACCAGCTCGCCCAGCCGCTGGATGCTGCTGGGCTCGAAGGACTGGAGGAAGTTCGGGGAGTTCCGGCGGTGCCGGCCGTGGGCGCGCAGCGCCTTGGCGACCCGCTCCTCCAGGCCGAGGCCCAGCTTGCGGAAGTAGGTGGGGTGCTTGGTCTCGATGTGCAGCCAGACCCGGCGGCCCCGCCTGCGGCCCTCACGCTCGGCCCACTGCAGCACCTCCTCGAAGGTCGGCACCTGCCACCGGCCGTCGTAGAGGGTGTTGTGCTGCCGGGTGCCCGGTATGCGCTCCTTGGCGCGCAGCGTCTTGAGCTCGGCGAGCGTGAAGTCCTCGGTGAACCAGCCGGTGAGCTTCACCCCGTCGACGGTCTTGGTGGTCTTGCGGTCCGCGAATTCGGGGTGGGCGGAGACATCGGTGGTGGCGGTGATGTCGTTCTCATGACGGCAGACCAGATGGCCGTCCTTGGTGGGGACGAGGTCCTGCTCGATGACGTCCGCGCCCATGTCGAGGGCGAGTTGGTAGGAGCCGAAGGTGTGCTCGGGGCGGTAGCCGCTGGCACCACGGTGGCCGACGATCAGCGGGACCGGCAGCTCCTGCGGCCGGCCCGTCTCCCCCTGCCCGGCGGCGCCCGCCCGGCCGGCCGCGCCGAACACCGCCGCCCCCGCGCCGAGAGCCGCGGCCCCCAGCACCGTCCGACGTCCCGGCTGCTGCCCCTTGTGCATACCCACGCTCCTTGTCTGCGGTCGTTCGTACGGTTCCGGGTGCTTCCGGGTGTTTTCCGGGGTGCGGCAAGGCGTGGTGCGCACCTGCCCACGGAACCGAGCTGATCGTAGGCACGGACGGGTGATGCCGGGGAGACGGACGCCGACATCGGGGGGAAGATGGTGGTAACACACGTCAACCGTGGGTCAACTGTGCGTATCGGCCTCGTGAACCCGATGTGCGAGCGCGAGTGACCCGCGAGTATGGTCCTGGGCTGCAGAGTTCTGCGCTCGCTCGACGTTGACCAGCCACGACCCGGAGGGCCCGTTGTCCCGCATTGTGCTGAAGGCGATTCTCGGATTCGTCATGCGTGTCCTGTACCGCCCGAAGGTGGAGGGCATGGAGCGCATTCCGGCGACCGGACCGGTGATCCTGGCCGGCAACCACGTCACCTTCATCGACTCGATGTTCCTGAGCCTGGTGGTCAAGCGCCCGGTGTACTTCATCGGCAAGGACGAGTACGTCACCGGCAAGGGCCTCAAGGGCCGTCTGATGGCCTGGTTCTTCACCAGCGCCGGCATGATCCCGGTCGACCGGGACGGCGGTCACGGCGGGGTCGCGGCACTGATGACCGGCCGCCGGGTCCTGGAGGAGGAGGGCAAGGCCTTCGGCATCTACCCCGAGGGCACCCGCTCCCCCGACGGCCGTCTCTACCGCGGCCGTACCGGCATCGCCCGGCTCGCCCTGATGACCGGCGCGCCCGTCGTCCCGTTCGCCATGATCGGTACCGACAAGGTGCAGCCCGGCGGCAAGGGCGTCCCGCGGATCGCCCCGGTCACCATCCGCTTCGGCGAGGCGCTGGACTTCGCGCGCTACGACGGGATGGACCGCGACCGCTACGTCCTGCGGGCGGTCACCGACGAGGTGATGAGCGAGGTGATGGAGCTGTCCGGCCAGGAGTACGTCGACATGTACGCCACGAAGGCCCGGGCCGCCGCCTGACCCCGCAGCCGTAAGCAACCAGTGGGCCCCGTCCGAGGAGCGGACGGGGCCCGCGGCGTTGTGCGCCCTGTCTCCGCCCCGGTCAGCAGGGCACCCGGAAGCCGCCCGGGGCGCGCTGGCCCTCGGCGCCGCCGGTCAGCGCGGTACGCAGCGCCGCCTCGGGGCGCGGCACCATGCTGCCGTCGGGCTGGAGCAGTTGCTGGCGCTGGGTGACGACGCCGGTGCGGGCGCCGGGCACCCCGGCGTTCTTGACCGTCACCCGGTTCAGGGGGGCGGGCGTCAGCTTCTTCTTGGCGCGGACGAAGGCGATGAAGCTCTCGAAGTCGCGGGCGTGCCGCACCGGTGCGGTGAATCCGGTGAAGGCGCTGAAGCCGTCCTGGTTGATGAGGGTGTACGAGGGCGCGGCGAGGCGGTAGCGGCGATTGAGGTCGAGGGATGTGCCGTCGATGAAGACCTCGGCGGGGTCCACCCGCCGGCCGACCTTGCCGGCGGCGTCGAAGGTGTAGCGGACGTTGCCGGAGACGGCCAGCGGGGAGAAGCCGAGGCCGCCGCCGGCGGTCGGTGCCCACTGCTCCTCCAGCGCGTCGTGGATCTGCCGGCCGGTGACGGTGACGGTCATGATCGGGTCACCGAAGCCGACCGCGTTCCACGCCTGCCCGAAGGTGACGGTGCCGTCCGCCTCCTCGTCGCGGATCAGATCGCCGGCGATCACCGCCTGGCCGACGCGCGGGGCGACGGCGATGACGGCGAGCTCCGCCGGGGTGTTGGGGTGGTCGGCGGGGTCGTCCATCGGGCCGTGCGGCTGCCGGCCCGCCCACAGGGCCCAGTCGGCGACGAGGTTACCCATGGTGGACTCCCCCGCCGCATTGCGCCCGCGGCTGAAGGAGGCGGTCTGGGTGCCGATCCGGGAGCGGGCGCGCCGCGAGCCGCGGCCCGCCCAGTACGCGGCGATCGAGCGCAACTCCGGGTCCGGTGTGACATCGCGGGTGTTGGGGTGGTTGACGGAGGTGGTCAGCTCCCGGACCACGGCTCCGGTGTCGGGGTCGAGCCGCAGGTTGATCTCGTTGATGATCTGGCCGTAGCAGCCGGCCTCGACGAACGGGCGGGGCCTGCCGTCGGGGTCGGGCAGCATCATGGTGAAGGCGCAGTGCCAGTGGCCGGTGACGATGGCGTCGATGTGCGGCGAGGCGCGCAGCGCCAGTTCGTACGCGGGTCCCGAGGGGTTCTTGCCGCTGGAGAAGTCGCTGCCGGCCACCGCCCCGTCGTGCATGCTCAGCACGATCGCTTTGACGCCGCGTGATCTCAGCTCCGCGGCACACCGGTTGGCGGTCTCCAGCTCGTCCAGGGTGCGCAGTCCCGGCTGGTAGGAGCCGGGGAAGGACTCGGTGCCGATGGCGGTCAGATGGATGAAGCCGACCGGCAGCCGCCGGCCGCCGCCCGCGTCGACCTGCACGATGTTGTACGGGGCGAGCACCGGTTCCCCGCTCGCGTTCCACACCGTGTTGGCGCTGTAGTAGGGGAACTCCGCGCCCCGGAAGCGGCGGCCGGTGGAGTCCTTGAAGTCGTCGTCCCGTCCGACGACCGGGAAGGCGTCGCCGTCCTCCATGTGCGAGGTCAGGAACCGCGCCGACTTGTCGAATTCATGGTTGCCGGCCGAGGCGAAGTCCAGCCCCATGGCGTTGAGCGCTTCGATGGTGGGCTCGTCGGCGAAGGCGGCGGCGTCGAACTCCCAGCCGGAGAAGAGGTCTCCGGGGGCGAAGAAGAGGGAGTTGCGGCGGCCGTCGCGCAGCCGCTCCAGATGGGCGGCCATATAGGCGACCCCGCCGACGGTGTAGCTCTTGCCGCCGGCGCCGGTGATGCGGGAGTGGGCACCCGGGGCACCCTGGAGATAGCCGTGCAGATCGGTGATGTTGAGGAGCTGGACGTCGACGTATTCGTCGGCGGTGGCCGCGTCGCGGGCGTGGCCGGTGGCGTAGGCGTCGCTGCCGATGGCGCTCGCGGTGGCCAGGGCCCCCGCGGCGGTGAAGAAGGACCGTCGTCCGATGTCGCGCACTGCGTCACTCTCCTGAGCGGGCCGTCCGTAGGGGGACGACCGGAGAGTCAACCGAGCCGCGCGGGACGGCCGGTCACCTGGGCGCGTACCGGGCGTGAACGAGCGGGGGACAGTCGCCCCCAGGGCGTGTCCCGTGGATCATCGCGGGTGCGCGACACCTTGATCCACAGGACACGCCCTGGGCGGTGCGCGGGCCCGCCGTCCGGCGGAGCGGCGGTACCTCGTACCCGGTCCGCGGGTGTGACGGCGGGTCAGCCGTACCTGGGCGGGGTCTGCCGTCGCCGTGACGGCGAATCAGCCGTGCGGCGCCTCGGCCGTGGAGAGGTCCGCGGGCTCGACGGCGGCCGGGCCGGACGCCAGCTCCTGGCCGCGCAGCAGGAACCAGGCCGCCACCGCCGCGGAGAGCAGGACCACTGCGGCCACCCCGGCCGCGACGTCCACACCGGCCACGAAGGAGTCCTGCGCGGCCTTGAGCAGGGCCGCGCTCTGGTCGGCGGGGAGCTGGCCGGCCGCCTCGAACGCGCCGCCGAGCGATTCGCGGGCGGCGTCCGCGACCGGCTCGGGCACGCCGGGCGGGACGCCGAAGCCGCGGTAGATGCCGGTGACGATGGAGCCGAGCAGTGCGATGCCGAGGGCGGCGCCGAGCTCGTAGGCGGTCTCGGAGACCGCGGAGGCGGCACCGGCCTCCTCCTTGGGCACGCTGGAGAGGATCACATCGGCGGTGACGGTGAACGAGAATCCCGCGCCCACGCCGACGACGAAGAGGATGACGCAGAGCGCGGCGGTGCCGGTGTCGCCGTGCAGGGTGGTGCAGCCGACGAGGGAGAGCCCGACGATGGCCAGGCCGCCGGCGACCACGAGCCGTACGGACAGCCGCCGGGCGACCCAGCCGGCGGCCAGCCCCGCGCCCACCGCGCCGACGGCCGCCGGGAGTTCGACCAGGCCGGCGTTGAGCGGCGAGCGCTGCTGCACCATCTGGAGGAACTGGGAGAGGAAGAAGACCAGCCCGGACAGGCCGAGGATGGTCAGCAGGTCCGCGAGGACGGCCCCGGAGAAGCCCCGGTGGTGAAAGAGCTTCATGTTCAGCAGCGGCGATTCCAGGGTGCGCTGCCGGCGGACGAACACGGCCAGGGCGAGCACCCCGATGACGGCGGTCACCGCGATGTCCCAGCGGTAGCCCTCCACCGCCGCTTCCTTGATGGCGTAGACGACACCGACGATGCCCACCAGGGCCAGCAGGACGCTGGGGATGTCCCAGGGGCCGGGGTCCGGATTGCGTGACTCCGGGATGACCCTGGCGCCGACGGCCACCAGCAGCGCCATCACCGGCAGGTTGATCAGGAAGACCGAACCCCACCAGAAGTGGCCCAGCAGAAAGCCGCCGAGCACCGGCCCGACGGCCATCCCGGCCGAGGCCATCGCGCCCCAGATGCCGACGGCCAGACTGCGCTCCCTGGGGTCGTGGAAGAGGTTGCGGATCAGCGCGAGGGTGGCCGGCATCAGCGTCGCACCGGCCACGCCCTGGAGCGCCCGGGCGGCGATCATCATCGCCGGGGTGGTGGCGTACGCGGCGAGCACCGACATGGCGCCGAAGCCGACCGAGCCCAGCAGCAGCAGCTTCTTGCGGCCGATGCGGTCGCCGAGGCTGCCCATGGACACCAGCAGACCGGCGATGACGAAGGAGTAGATGTCACCGATCCACAGCAGCTGGGTGCCGGACGGCTGGAGGTCTTCGCTGAGGAAGGGGGTGGCGAGGCCGAGGACGGTGGCGTCGACGCCGACCAGGAGGACGGCCAGGACGAGGACGGCGAGGGCGAGCCAGCGCCCGGGGCGCGGCTGGTCGTCCACATGGGCCGAACCGGCCCGCCCTGACGCTATGGTCTCGGTCATTTCTCCATGCTCCGTCGGATGCCGCCGAGCAGCAGCTCGGCGATCGAGTGGTTGAGGTCGTTGCGGGCGACCCGCCCTTCGTGCACGGCCCAGGCGCCGGCGCCGATCAGGCCGTAGAGCGCCTCGGTGAGCCAGGCGGCGCTCAGATCGATGCGGAAGTCGCCCTCTTCCTGGCCGCGTCGGAAGAGCGCGGTGATCCGGGCGTCGAGCTTCGCCCAGCCGGCGTTGATCTCGCCGCCCTCGAAGAGCTGGTTCTCGGTGAAGAGGAAGGCGAGTACCGCGGCGACCGGTTGGGCCGCGCCGATCAGCCGGCGCAGCGCGTCGGCCGCGTCCCCCTCGTCCAGCCGCGCGGTGTCCATCGCCTGTGCGAACTGGGCGATCCCATGCTCCTCCAGAGCCCTGATGAGGGCGTCCCGCCCGGCGAAGTGCCGGTGCAGCGTGGCGCGGCTGATGCCCGCGGCCCGGGCGATCTCGTCCATCGACGTCGTCGCCCGGCGCGTGAGCAGCGCGGCGGCTTCCTTGAGTACCCGTTCACGATCCACGGCCATGAGACACACACTAGCCGAATGAGACACGAATGTCTCATCTTTCGGTGCCTGACTGCCTGCCTGCCGCCCCGCCCGGCCCGGTACCCGCGTTCCGCATACGACGACGGCCCGTACCCGGTCTCCCGGGTACGGGCCGTTCGCACGGACGCTCCTCGACTACCGCGGCTGCTTGGCCGCCGCCCACTCCTGCTGCCGGACCAGGTCGGCCCGCACCTCGGCGAGCTGGACCGCCACCGCCGAGGGGGCGGTGCCACCGCGGCCGCTGCGCGAGGCGAGCGCGCCGGGGACGTTCAGCACGCCGCGCACCTCCGGCGTCAGATGCGGCGAGATCTTCGCGAACTGCTCATCGGTCAGCTGGTCCAGCTCGATCCCGTGCGCCTCGCACTCCTTGACGCACTCGCCGGCGACCTCGTGCGCCACCCGGAACGGCACGCCCTGCTTGACCAGCCACTCCGCGATATCGGTGGCCAGCGAGAAGCCGGCCGGTGCCAGCTCCTCCATCCGCTCGCGGTTGACGGTCAGGGTGGCCATCATCCCGGTGAACGCCGGGAGCAGCACCTCCAGTTGGTCGCAGGAGTCGAAGACCGGCTCCTTGTCCTCCTGGAGGTCGCGGTTGTACGCGAGCGGCAGCGCCTTGAGCGTCGCCATCAGCCCCGTCAGATTGCCGATGAGCCGGCCGGACTTGCCCCGCGCCAGCTCAGCGATGTCCGGGTTCTTCTTCTGCGGCATGATCGACGAGCCGGTCGAGAAGGCATCGTGGAGCGTGACGAAGGAGAACTCCTTGGTGTTCCAGATGATGACCTCCTCCGCGATCCGCGAGAGGTTGACCCCGATCATCGCCGTGATGAAGGCGAACTCGGCGACGAAGTCACGGGAGGCGGTGCCGTCGATGGAGTTGCCGGCCGAGCCGTGCTCGAAGCCCAGGTCCGCGGCGACCGCCTCGGGGTCCAGGCCGAGCGACGAGCCGGCGAGCGCACCGGATCCGTAGGGGGACACCGCCGTCCGCTCGTCCCACTGCCGCAGCCGCTCGGCGTCCCGGGACAGCGACTGCACATGCGCCAGGACGTGGTGGGCGAAGAGCACCGGCTGGGCGTGCTGGAGGTGGGTACGGCCCGGCATCGCGACGTCCGGGTGGGTCTCGGCGAGGCCGACCAGCGCCTCCTGGAGGTCGGCGAGCAGCCCGCCGATGATCCGGGCGTGGTCGCGCAGGTACATCCGGAAGAGCGTGGCGACCTGGTCGTTGCGCGACCGGCCGGCCCGCAGCTTGCCGCCGAGGTCCGCCCCGAGCCGCTCCAGCAGCCCGCGCTCCAGTGCGGTGTGCACGTCCTCGTCGGCCACCGTGCCGGTGAACGAGCCGTCGGCGACATCGGCCTCGAGCTGGTCGAGCCCGGCGATCATCCGCGAGAGCTCGTCCTCGGTGAGCAGGCCCGCCTTGTGGAGGACCCGGGCGTGCGCGCGGGAGCCGGCGATGTCGTACGGGGCGAGGCGCCAGTCGAAGTGGACGGACGCGGACAGCTGGGCCAGCGCCTCGGCCGGTCCGTCGGCGAAACGACCGCCCCAGAGCCGTACGTCACCGCTGTTTCCGTTGCTCACTTGCTCTGCTCCTCAAGGCTGTGGATGTGCCACCGCCTCCCCGCCGCGAGGGCGGAGAGGCGGCTGTCGTACGAAGGTCACGAGACCGGGCCGGGCCAGGTCCGCGTCAGGCTACGCCTGAAGATCGCGCTTGGCGGCAATCTTGCTCGACATGCCGAAGAGCTCGATGAAGCCCTTGGAGAGCGACTGGTCGAAGGTGTCGCCGGTGTCGTACGTCGCCAGGTTGAAGTCGTACAGGGACTGCTCGGACTTCCGGCCGGTGACCACCGCGCGGCCACCGTGCAGGGTCATCCGGATGTCGCCGCTGACCTGCTGGTTGGCCTCGTTGACAAAGCCGTCCAGGGCCCGCTTGAGCGGCGAGAACCACAGGCCGTCGTAGACCAGCTCGCCCCAGCGCTGCTCGACCTGCCGCTTGTAGCGGGCCAGTTCGCGCTCGACGGTGACGTTCTCCAGCTCCTGGTGCGCGGTGATCAGCGCGATGGCGCCCGGCGCCTCGTACACCTCGCGGGACTTGATGCCGACCAGCCGGTCCTCGACCATGTCGATCCGGCCGATGCCCTGGGCGCCGGCCCGCTCGTTGAGCTGCTGGATGGCCTGGAGGACGGTGACGGGCCTGCCGTCGAGGGCGACCGGGACACCCTCCTTGAAGGTGATGATGACCTCGTCGGCCTCGCGCGGCGTGGCGGGGTTCTGGGTGTACTCGTACACGTCCTCGATGGGCGCGTTCCAGATGTCCTCCAGGAAGCCGGTCTCCACGGCCCGCCCGAAGACGTTCTGGTCGATCGAGTAGGGCGACTTCTTGGTCGTCGCGATCGGGAGGTTCTTCTCCTCGCAGAAGGCGATCGCCTTGTCCCGGGTCATCGCGTAGTCGCGGACCGGGGCGATGCACTTCAGGTCGGGGGCGAGGGAAGAGATTCCGGCCTCGAAGCGGACCTGGTCGTTGCCCTTGCCGGTGCAGCCGTGGGCAACCGTCGTCGCACCGTGCTTCTTGGCGGCGGCGACGAGGTGCTTGACGATCGTCGGCCGGGAGAGCGCGGAGACCAGCGGGTAGCGGTCCATGTACAGCGCATTGGCCTTGATCGCCGGAAGGCAGTACTCGTCAGCGAATTCGTCCTTGGCGTCCGCGACCTCGGCCTCGACCGCGCCACAGGCAAGCGCACGCTTGCGGATGACGTCCAGGTCCTCGCCGCCCTGACCGACGTCCACGGCAACGGCGATGACCTCGGCGCCCGTCTCCTCGGCGATCCAGCCGATACAGACAGAGGTGTCCAAGCCTCCCGAGTAGGCGAGTACGACGCGCTCGGTCACGGGTTTCTCCTCACGGTGCATTCGCTGATGGGTATAAGTATGCACTCCACCGTATGTTTCGTCAACGCAAAGCCGAATGTGCAGGTCAGCGGCGCATCGCGCCCCTCACGAACCCTTCCCGGAGCCCTCCGCCGGCCCCTCCCGAAGCACCTCGGCGAGCACCCGCGCATGACTCACCGACACCTCCTTCACCGCGGTCAGCAGCGTCAGCGGCCCCTCGGCGGCCAGCCCCCACAGCCGCTCCAGCGCCGCCTGCGCCGTCTCCCCCGCCAGCTCCTCGCGGTAGCGCTCGGCGAACCCCTCGAACCGCTCCTCCCGATGGGCGAACCAGAGCCGCAGCTCCGACGAGGGCGCCACGTCCTTGCACCACTCGGCCAGCTGCGCGTCCTCCTTGGACAGCCCCCGCGGCCACAGCCGGTCCACCAGCACCCGCGCGCCGTCCGCCGCCTCCGGCGGCTCGTACGCCCGGCGCACCCGGATCCGCTCGCCAGCGGACATTTCACCCATAACCTCATCGAATCACGGAACCGGAAGCCCCGCCGCAAGGCCGCTGCGCCGTCCTCGGGGACCCGCTTTGGATTCATGGCCCGGGACAGGGTATTTTTCTTCTGCACGCCCCGGCCGGGATCCTTCCGGCCGGTTCGAGCACCGGGACGTGGCGCAGCTTGGTAGCGCACTTGACTGGGGGTCAAGGGGTCGCAGGTTCAAATCCTGTCGTCCCGACGGTGCACAGCGCAGCTCAGGGGCCCTGTCTCACTTCGGTGAGGCAGGGCCCTGAGCGTTTCCCGGCCGCGGTCAGGACAGGGCGGCGATTTCGGTGCGGACCTTGTTGATGACCGCGGCCGGGAGGGTCGCATAGCCCTGGAAGGTCAGGTTCTCCTGGCCCTTCCGGCTGGCGACGTAGGTCAGAAAGGCCTTGGTGGCGGGCCAGGTCGCCGGCTTGTTGCCCTTGTCGCAGACGATCTCGTAGGTGACCACGTCGATCGGGTAGGCGCCCGGGACCTTGGTCGTGTAGTCGAGCTTGAGCAGCACATCGTTGCCGCTGTTGACGATCTTGGCGCCGGCGATCGCCTGGGACGCCGCGATGACGTTGGGGTCCACCGGGGCCGGTGCGCCGGTGTTGACCGAGACCATGCGGATCATGCGGGCGACCGCGTACGGCAGCTCGAAGTAGCCGATCGCGCCCTCGGTCCGCTGCACCTGGGCCGCGAGGTCCGAGGAGCCCTTGACGGCCTGGCCACCCTTGGCCGGCCACTCCTTGCCGTGGGGGTACGGCCAGGCGCCCGGGGCGGCGGCGCCGAGGTACGAGGTGAAGCTGTCCGTCGTGCCGGAGGAGTCGGATCGGTGGAACGGCCGGATCGGCGTCGAGGGCAGGGGGACGCCCTTGTTGAGGCGGGCGATCGCCGGATCGTTCCACTTGGTGATCTGCGCGTTGAAGATCTTGGCGAGGGTGGGGGCGTCCAGGATCAGCCGGTCGACGCCGGAGAGGTGGAAGCCGATCGCGATCGGTCCGCCGACCATCGGCAGATGGACGGCGTGACCGCCGCCCGGGCAGACCTTCTTGGACCGGTCGACCTGCTCCGCGCTCAGCGGGGAGTCCGATCCCGCGAAGGCGGTCCGGCCCGCGAGGAAGTCGTCCTGGCCGGCACCGGAACCGTTGCCGGTGTAGTTGATCGTGGTGCCGGGGCAGGCGCGGGTGTAGTTCTTGATCCAGTGCTTCATGGCGTACTGCTGCGCCGTCGAGCCGGACGCCTGGAGCGTGGCCGGTTTGCCGCAGGCGATGCCGGCGGGACCGGTGCTGGTGCCGGGGGTGGCGCTGGACGAGACCTTGGCAGGGCCCGAGGTGCCGTTCGCGCCGCAGGCCGTCAGGGCCAGGGCCGCTGCGGCCACCGCCGCGCCGGCCGCCCCGGCTCGCGGCCCGCCGATCCGCGGAAGCTTCACTCTCCCGAACTCCTTCCTGCGGACCGGGCCGGGCGGGGCCGGGCCGGGCCGAGGCAGCAGAGGCCTGTGGTGGTGAGACTTCCGTCACTATATGCACATAATTTGGCGCTATGGGTGATTACGGGCGGCCTGGGCGGCCATCAGTGTGCCTTCTGGGCCAGCCTCAGCAGATGGTCGGCGAGCGCCTGGCCGCCCGACGGGTCACGGCTGATCAGCATCAACGTGTCATCGCCGGCGATGGTGCCGAGGATGTCGTGGAGTTCGGCCTGGTCGATGGCGGAGGCCAGGAACTGCGCCGCACCCGGCGGGGTGCGCAGGACGACGAGGTTGGCGGAGGCCTCGGCGGAGATGAGGAGTTCGCCGGAGAGGCGGCGCATCCGCTCCTCCTTGGCCGACTCCCCCAGCGGCGCCCGCGGCTTGCGGTCGCCGCCCTCGCTGGGCACCGCGTAGATCAGCTCACCACCGGTGTTGCGGATCTTCACCGCGCCCAGCTCGTCCAGATCGCGGGAGAGCGTCGCCTGGGTGACGGACAGCCCGTCGTCGGCGAGCAGCTTGGCGAGCTGGCTCTGGGAGCGGACCGGCAGCCGGTTGAGGATGTCCACGATCCGGCGGTGGCGGGCGGTGCGGGTCTGCGGTACGGCCGGCCCGCCGTTGTGCGCCCCGTTGTCCTGCGGCTCGGTCATCTGTCTCGTCAGTCTCCGGATCGTTGTGCCCCGTCGGCCCCTTGGCGGGCCTCGTCGAGGACGGCGGGGAGCTTCCGGAGGAATGCTTCCGCTTCGTCGTCGGAGACGATCAGCGGCGGGGCGAGCCGGATGACGTCCGGCGCGACCGCGTTCACCAGGAGACCCGCGTCCTGAGCCGCCTGCTGCACCCGTGGCGCCAGCGGCTCGGTCAAGACGATACCGAGGAGAAGGCCCGCCCCGCGGACCTGGCCGACCAATGGGTGCCCCAACGCCTCGATTCCGGCGCGCAGCCGCTCGCCGACCCGCTTGACGTTCTCCAGGACGCCGTCCGACTCGACGGTGTCCAGCACGGCGAGCGCGGCGGCGCAGACGACCGGGTTGCCGCTGAACGTAGAGCCGTGCGAACCGGGCGTGAGCAGGTCGGCGGCCGGGCCGAAGGCCAGCGTCGCGCCGATCGGCAGCCCGCCGCCCAGCCCCTTGGCGAGGGTGATGATGTCCGCCTCGACGCCCTGGGCCTGGGACTCCAGCCAGTGGCCGGTCCGGCCGATACCGGTCTGGATCTCGTCGAGGACGAGCAGGGTGCCGGTGGCGGCGGTGATCTCGCGGGCGGCCTGAAGATAGCCGGGCGGCGGCACGACCACACCGTTCTCGCCCTGGACCGGCTCCAGGATGACGAAGGCGGTGTCGGTGGTGACGGCGGAGCGCAGGGCGTCCACATCCCCGTACGGGACGTAGCTGACGTCGCCGGGAAGCGGGGCGAAGGGGGCCTGCTTGGCGGGCTGGCCGGTGAGCGCGAGGGCGCCCATGGTGCGGCCGTGGAACCCCCCGTTCGTGGAGACCATGTGGGTGCGCCCGGTCAGCCGGCCGATCTTGAAGGCGGCTTCGTTGGCCTCGGCGCCGGAGTTGGAGAAGTAGACCCGGCCGGGGCGTCCGCCGGCGAGCGCGAGCAGCCGCTCGGCGAGCGCCACGGTGGGCTCGGCGATGAAGAAGTTCGAGACGTGGCCGAGGGTGGCGACCTGGTCGGAGACCGCGCGGAGCACCGCGGGGTGGGCGTGCCCGAGGGCGTTGACCGCGATCCCGCCGAGGAAGTCCAGGTACTCCTTGCCGTCGGCGTCCCACACCTTGACGCCCTCGCCGCGGACGAGCGGGATGCGAGGGGTGCCGAAGTTGTCCATCATGGCGCCCTGCCAGCGCCGGGTGAGGCCTTCGTTGGTCACCGGGCCCTGGGTCTGTCCGGACTCGTTCATGTCGCCCCCTCGATCGTGTTCGCGTCCGGCACGACCATCGTGCCGATTCCTTCGTCCGTGAAGATCTCCAGCAGGATCGAGTGCTGGACCCGCCCGTCGATCACCCGGGCGGTGTGCACACCGTTGCGCACCGCGTGCAGACAGCCCCGCATCTTGGGAACCATGCCGCTGGCCAGGTCGGGCAGCAGCTTCTCCAGCTCGGAGGCGGTCAGGCGGGAGATCACCTCATCGCTGTTCGGCCAGTCCTCGTACAGGCCCTCGACGTCGGTGAGCACCATCAGCGTCTCGGCGCCGAGCGCCGCGGCCAGCGCGGCCGCCGCGGTGTCGGCGTTGACGTTGAAGACCCCGGAGCCGTCGCCCTCGTCGCTGCTGCGGGCGATGGAGGAGATGACCGGGATCCGGCCGTTGTCCAGCAGCGCCTGGACCGCACCGGGGTCGATGGCGGTGATCTCGCCGACCCGGCCGATGTCCACCTGCTCGCCGTCGATGTCGGCGTAGTGCTTGGTCGCGGTCATCAGATGGGCGTCCTCGCCGGTCATGCCGACGGCGAGCGGGCCGTGCTCGTTGAGCAGCCCGACCAGTTCGCGCTGCACCTGGCCGGCGAGCACCATCCGTACGACGTTCATCGCCTCGGGCGTGGTGACCCGCAGCCCGCCCTTGAACTCCGACTCCAGGCCGAGCAGGTCGAGTTGGGCGCTGATCTGCGGACCGCCGCCGTGCACGACGACGGGGCGCAGCCCGGCGTGCCGCAGGAAGACCACGTCCTGGGCGAACGCGCGCTTGAGCTCCTCGTCGACCATGGCGTTGCCGCCGAACTTGATGACCACGGTCTTGCCGTGGTGCCGGGTCAGCCAGGGCAGCGCCTCGATGAGCGTGCGGGCCTTCGGGAGCGCGGTGTGCTTACGTGCGCTCATGAGGAGTACGCGCTGTTCTCGTGGACGTAGTCGGCGGTGAGGTCGTTGGTCCAGATGACCGCGGACTCGGTGCCGGCGGCGAGGTCGGCGGTGATCCGCACCTCCCGGTAGCGCATGTCGACCAGTTCGCGGTCCTCGCCGACCGAGCCGTTCTTGCACACCCAGACGTCGTTGATGGCGACGTTGAGCTGGTCGGGGTCGAAGGCGGCGGAGGTGGTGCCGATGGCGGAGAGCACCCGGCCCCAGTTGGGGTCCTCGCCGTGGAGGGCGCACTTGAGGAGGTTGTTACGGGCGATGGAGCGGCCGACCTCCACCGCGTCGTCCTCACTGGCGGCGTTGATCACCTCGATGCGGATGTCCTTGCTCGCGCCCTCGGCGTCACCGATGAGCTGGCGGGCCAGGTCGGCGCAGACCGTACGGACCGCCTCGGCAAACTCCGCGTACTCCGGGGTGACTTCGGACGCTCCGGAGGCGAGCAGCAGCACCGTGTCGTTGGTGGACATACAGCCGTCGGAGTCGACCCGGTCGAAGGTGGTACGGGTCGCCGCGCGCAGCGCGGTGTCCAGGTCGGCGGCCGGGACATCGGCGTCGGTGGTCAGCACCACGAGCATGGTGGCCAGGCCCGGTGCGAGCATGCCCGCACCCTTGGCCATGCCGCCGACGGTCCAGCCGTCCTTCGTCACGACGGCGGTCTTGTGCACGCTGTCGGTGGTCTTGATGGCGAGGGCGGCCTTTTCGCCGCCGTGCTCGCTCAGTTCGGCCGCGGCCCGCTCCACTCCGGGCAGCAGCTTGTCCATCGGAAGCCGCAGTCCGATCAGCCCGGTGGAGGCGACCGCCACCTCGCCGGCGTTGTGCCCCTCCAGCACCTCGCCGACCTTCTCCGCGGTGGCGTGGGTGTCCTGGAAGCCCAGCGGACCCGTACAGGCGTTGGCGCCACCGGAGTTGAGGATCACGGCGGAGACTGTGCCGCCCTTGAGGACCTGCTCGGACCAGACGACCGGGGCGGCCTTGACGCGGTTGGAGGTGAAGACGCCGGCGGCGGCCAGTCGCGGCCCGTTGTTCACCACGAGGGCGAGGTCCGGGTTGCCGTTCTCCTTGATCCCCGCGGCGATGCCCGCCGCGGTGAATCCCTTGGCTGCCGTCACAGTCACGGCGCAACTCCGATCGTAGAAAGTCCGGTGGTCTCCGCGAGACCGAGGGCGATGTTCATGGACTGAAGGGCGCCGCCCGCGGTGCCCTTGGTCAGGTTGTCGATGGCGCTGATCACCACCACCCGGCCGGCCGCCGCGTCGTACGCCAGCTGGATCTGCACCGCGTTCGACCCGTACACGGCGGCGGTCGAGGGCCACTGCCCTTCGGGCAGCAGGTGGACGAACGGCTCGTCGGCGAAGGCCTTCTCGTACGCGGCCCGGACGGCGGCGGCGTCCACTCCGGGCTTCGCCTTGGCCGAGCAGGTGGCGAGGATGCCGCGCGGCATCGGTGCCAGGGTCGGTGTGAAGGAGACGGTGACCGGTTCGCCGGCGGCCGCGCTGAGGTTCTGGATCATCTCGGGGGTGTGCCGGTGCACCCCGCCCACGCCGTACGGGGACATGGCGCCCATGACCTCCGAGCCGAGCAGATGCGGTTTGGGCGCCTTGCCCGCGCCCGAGGTGCCGGAGGCGGCGACGATCACCGCCTCGTTCTCGACGAGCCCGGCCGCGTACGCGGGGAAGAGCGCGAGCGAGACGGCGGTCGGGTAGCAGCCGGGCACCGCGATGCGCCGGGAACCCGCCAGTGCGGCACGCGCACCCGGCAGTTCGGGCAGGCCGTAGGGCCAGGTTCCGGCGTGCTCGCTGCCGTAGAACTTCGTCCAGTCCGCCGCGTCCACGAGCCGGAAGTCGGCGCCCATGTCGACGATCAGGACGTCCGGTCCGAGCTGCTCGGCGACCGCGGCGGACTGGCCGTGCGGCAGCGCGAGGAAGACCACGTCGTGGCCGGCCAGCGCCTCGGCGGAGGTCGCCTGGAGCTCGCGGTCGGCCAGCGGATGCAGATGCGGTTGCAGCGTGCCCAGGAGCTGGCCGGCGTTGGAGTGCCCGGTCAGCGCGCCGATCTCGACCTCCGGGTGCCCCAGAAGCAGGCGCAGCACCTCACCGCCCGCGTACCCGCTCGCACCGGCCACTGCTGCTCGTACCGTCATGGACCCTCCTCCTTGATGGCATGACTATACGGACAGTGGCAGTTTTATGCAATATCTGTTCCGAGCGCCCGGCCACAGCGCGACCGGCCGCCCCACCTCAGGGGCGGCGCTGGCCTGCCGCGGCCCGGGCGCGGCGCGCCTCACGCGTGCTGCGGCATCTCGTTCTTCAGCGACGCCTTGATCTGCTCGCGCAGCTCGGCGCTGTCCGTGTGCCCGTGGACCGATACCGCGTGCTCAGTGGCGGCCCGGATCACTTCCTCCTCCTCGCCGGCGATGACGAGGCTGCAATTCATCTCGCTCGGGTAGTCCCGGCAGTCGATCTTCTTACGCATGGTGTACCTCCTCCTCTCCCAGTGTCGGCCCGCACCCCCGCCCTCCGCATACGGCGAATCCCGTATGGCGCGGGTGCGCACCGGAGTGCTGGAGTGGAAGAGGACCAGGAGGTGAGAGCCATGGCGACAGCCGCAGGAGTCCCCCGCGGGGCCGCCGTGGACGAGGAGCGGGTGCAGGAGTTCCTTGCGCGGGTGATCGCCGACGGCGGTGCGGCGGTCGCCGGTCTGTGCACCTCTCTCGGCGACCGGCTCGGCCTGTACGGGGCCATGGCCGGAGCCGGTCCGCTCACCTCCGCCCAGCTCGCCGCCCGCACCGGCCTCGTCGAGCGCCGGGTACGCGAATGGCTCGCCGCCCAGGTGGCCGGGGAGTACGTCACTTATGCGCGTGCCACGGACACCTACCTGCTGCCCGACGCGCACGCCGCCGTGCTGGCCGACCCGGGACGGCCCACCTACGCCGCCGGTTTCTTCACCGTGCTGCGGGTCCTCTACGCCACCGAGGACGGCCTGATGGACGCCTTCCGCACCGGCGAGGGCGCCGGCCGCGAGGAGCACGCACCGGCGCTGCCCGCCGTCCCCGCCACACTCTTCCGCCCGGACGTCCACCACTGGCGGCTCGCCGCCGAGAGCCACCTCAACCGCATCCAGACCGTCGGGCGTTAGCGCGCCTGACGCGCCCGGCCGGTCTTCCCCCGGCCGGCCGGGTGTCACCCCGGGGGCCCCGCTTTCCCCGAATTGACGGGCCTCCGCCCCCTCGTACGCTGGGAATATGAGTGCGGCCGCGGAGGCCGGCCTACGACGCATTCTCGCCGTCGTGGACCTCCTGATCGATGCCGTCGACGAGGAGACCCTTGTTCCGGCGTTGCTCCCGCTGCTGCTCTCCGCGGTCCCCGGCGACAGCATCATCTGGGCGCCCCGCGCGGGCACCGCCGACCGTCCGCTGACCGTGCCCGCCGACCTGTTGAGCCAGGACGTACGGGACGCCTTCGCCCGTGAGGCGGCGACCGACTCCCTGGTGGTGCACACCACCCTCGGCCCCGGCACCCCGATGCGCCGCTCGACCCTCCAGACCCGCAGCGCCTTCCATGCGCTGCCCGCCTACACCGACGTCTACCGGCAGTTCGGTGCCGAGCAGCAGCTCGCGATGTCGATACCGGCCGGCCGTACGGACGGCGTAGCGCGCAAGGTGTGTCTGGCGATCAGCCGCAGCGGCAGCGACTTCTCCGACGACGACGTGGCGGCCGCCGACCTGCTGCGCACCCGGCTCAGCCACGCCCTGGACCGGCTCGCCCCGTCGGCGCCCGAGCCGTCGCCCCTCGTCACCCGCCGGGAGGCCGCCGTACTCGCCCTGCTCGCCCGCGGCCTGACGAACCAGCAGATCGCCCGCCGGCTCGCGATCAGCCCGCGTACCGTCGACAAGCACCTGGAGCACGCGTACGCCAAGCTCCAGGTGGGCAGCCGGGTGGAGGCGGCCAACGCCTGGCGGACGCACGGGACTTGAGAACCTTGGGGGACCGGACCCCCCGGGGCAGGCACGCCGGCCGGCGTCACGGCGACCGCACGCCGGCTCAGTCGTCCAGCCGCTCCGGATCCGCGGCCACCGACTCCCAGAACTCCGCATGGGCCCGCTCATGCAGCAGCCCGAGCCGCAGCAGACGGGCCCGTGCGCGCTGCCGGGAGTCCTCCGCGGGATCGAGCCCGGCACGCAGCGACGCGTAGTGCGCGAGCAATGTGCGGTGCCGCTCGGCCTGTTGGGTGGCGAGCGCGACGATGGCCGAGCGGTCACCGAGATCGGCGAAGAAGAGCTTCAGCTGCGCCGGATCGCGGGTCTCCGCCTCGGGGGTGTCCGGATCGGCCAGCCAGCGCTCCAGAGCGGTGCGGCCCTCCGCGGTGAGGTGGAAGATCCGCCGGCGCCGGCCCTCCGTCTCGGTCTCCTCCCGGAGGAGCCCGGCCCGCGCCAGCTCCGGCGGAATCCGGTAGAGCTGCGCATGCAGGATCGGCCAGAAGGGCTGGATGTCGTCCTCGACCCGGGCCTTGAGCTCGTACGGCGTCATCGGCCCGTGCCGGGCGATCAGACCGAGCACGACATATCTCGCCGGGCTGTACTCCGTCATCGTCCGCCGCCTCGCTCGGTCCCGGTCCCGGTCCCGTTGACAACCATCTCATTGAGACCATACCTTCCATCCCATCGAGACCATATCAATGAGATGGTTGCTGCGAGGGGCTACGCACGCCTTCGCACGCCTGCGGACGTCCGCGAACACCTGCGCACACCTGCGAACGCCTTCGCGTGCCGGGCGGCCGCCTCATTGCCGAACCACGGGGAGCAGCGAGTGGACACCCTCAGCAGCACACCGGAAGAACGCTCCGTTCATCCCGAACTGGCCGCGGTCTTCGCCGGGTTGCCGGACCGGCCGGCCGACCCGTACGCCGATGTCGAGGCGCTGCGCGCCGGATTCAAGGCGCTGATGGCACCGCGGATGGCCGCCCACGACCCCCGCGTCACCATCCGGCACACGACCGTCCCGGGCCCGGACGGCAACACCCTCGACGTACAGGTACTGCGCCCCGCCGGCGCCGACGGCGTACTGCCCGGGGTGCTCTACCTGCACGGCGGCGGCTTCTCGTACGGGCAGCTGGACGGCCCCAGCCCGATGGCGCGAGCGGCCTGCGCGGAAGCCGGAGCGGTGGTGGTCAACGTCCACTACCGGCTGGCGCCCGAACACCGCTATCCGGCCGGTGTCGAGGACTGCTACGCCACGCTGGAGTGGATGGCCGCCGCGGCCGGTGAACTCGGCATCGACACCGGGCGGATCGCCGTCACCGGGGCGTCCGCGGGCGGCGGTCTGAGCGCCGCCGTCTGTCTGATGGCCCGTGACCGCCAGGGGCCGCGGATCGCCTTCCAGGGGCTGCTGATCCCCTGCCTGGACGACCGGGGCCGGACCGCCTCGATGCGGCGGATCACCGACCGGCGGATCGTCAACGGCACCAGCATCCGGCGCACCTGGGACACCTACCTCGGCCCCGGCCGGGGCCCCGACGTCCCCGCGTACGCGGCTCCCGCCCGCGCCACCGACCTCTCCGGCCTCCCGCCCGCCTACGTGCTGACCTGCGGACTCGACCCCCTGCGCGACGAGGGGCTCGACTACGCCCGCCGGCTGACGGAGGCGGGGGTGCCCGTCGAGCTCAAGGACGTCCCCGGCGCATGGCACTTCTTCGAGGGGTACGCCCCGGAGAGCGAACTGGCCCGCCGCACCTCGGCCCATTGGCTGGGCGCCCTGCGCACCGCTCTGTCCGTGCTCACACCGTAAACCGCGGCGGGACAAAGGGAGTTGGTCCGGCTGGTCCGGTCCTCCGGCCGTACTCGGCCGGCCGCCGGACCGCCTCCGCGGCCCAGGAGCGGGCGGATCGCTCGGTCACGGCCGGGAACCTCACCCGCCGCCGACGAGCCGCCGACGTGCCGCTGGCGAGCCGCCGACGCGCTGCCGATGAGTTCCGGGGCCGGGTGCCGTCTACCCGTCGTGGACCGATGCGGGAGCGCTGCGGCGCCCGCCGACGAAAGGAGCCCTGATGACCACCACCGATGCCGAGCGGACGACGGACGAGGCGCGGATCCGGGAGGTGCTGGCGGACCGCGCGGCGGCGACGCGGGAGCGGGACGCGGAGCGGTTCCTCGCCTCGTGTACGCCGGACCTCGTGGACTTCAGCCTCGCCCCTCCGCTCCAGTTCAAGGGCCCGGAAGCACTCGACCGAGCGGCCCTGGAGGCCTGGTACGCGACCTGGCGGGGGCCGGTCGACGTGACGCAGACCCAGCTGGAGATCACGGTCGGCGATGACGTCGCCTTCGCGCACAGCATCAACCTGATGCACGGGACGAAGCCTGATGCACGGGACGAAGACGGACGGGTTCGAGGTGGAGCTGTGGAGCCGGGCGACCGTCGGACTGCGCAGGATCGACGGCGACTGGAAGATCACGCACACCCACAGCTCGGTGCCGTTCCTGATGGACGGGTCGGGACTGGCCGCGCTGGACCTGAAGCCGTAGGGCGGGGTCACGTCCCGGGCCGTCAGTGGGGGACGGAGCGGCGGCGGTAGGTGACCTTGTTGTGCTGGACGCGGGTGACCTCGACGGTCAGATGGCGGTCCCGGCCGAGGGGGAAGTGCGCCGTACAGCGCACCGCGGCGGCCGGCACGGGCTGGAGATCGCCGGAACAGTGCACCGCGTCGGGCCCGTTGCGGAACGGCAGGGTGAGTTGCCCGCTGAGCTTTCTGGCGATTTCGGTCCGCGGCACGGTGTGGGTGCCGTCGTCGACCTCGCTGGTGGCGTCGCGGTCGCGCAGCCGGGCGGTGAGGAGGGCGAGCAGCCCGGCGGCCAGGAGGACGGTGACGAGGCCGAGGGTCAGGCCGAGGAAGGGGGCACGGGTAGGGCCGCGGTGTGGCGGGGGTGCGCTCACCGCCGCCCGCCCCGGGGATCGCGGGCGCGCCGGCGGTGGGCGAAGGCACCCCAGCCGGCCGCGCCCAGCAGCAGTGCACCGCCGAGCGCCGTCGCCGCGGGGCCGCCGCCGGCCGACCCGCCCAGGCCGGTGTGCGAACCGCCTTGAGGGACGATCTCGTCGTCGCCGCCGCTTGGGGCGAAGGTCTCGTCGTCACCGCTCTGCGGGACGGCCTCGTCGGCGCCGTCCTGAAGGGCGTTCTCGTCCGGGCCGGTCTGAAGGGCGTTCTCGTCGGGGCCGGTCTGGAGGGTGCTCTCGTCCGGGCCGGTCTGGAGGGTGCTCTCGTCGGCGCCGCTCCGCGGGGCGGGCTCGGTGCCGTCGGAGACCAGCAGGGTGCCGGTGAGGGTCTTCCGGCCGTCGTCGCCCGCGCCCTGCCCCTCGTACACCGCCTGGGTCTGCCGGGTGCCCGCCGCCCCTCCGCAGGTGACGGTGACGGTGTATGTGCCGGGTGCGGTGCCCTCGGGCAGGACCGCGGTGCCGCCGGTCCGGTCGCCGACCGAGGAGAGCTGCATCGCGGGGATGTCCACGCCGCCGAAGGTGGCCTCGGCCGAGCCGCCCGCGCAGCGGCCCCCGTCGTGGACGGAGAAGGCGGCGCCCGGTGCCACCGTGCCCGGCTGGACGACCACCGCATGCGCACCGGCCGGGGCGCGGCCGGTGGCGGCGTCGTTCACCGCGTCGGTCACGGTCTCGGTGGCGGCATCCGCCCCCTCTCCGTCGCCGAGGAGCAGGACGGAGACCGCCAGGGCGCCGGCCCCCAGCGCGTACAGAGGAATGTGGCGTATGTACATGTTCCGAGCGAAGCGCCCGGTCGGGCGGTGCGCACCTCGATAGCGCGCACCGCCCTGGGCCAACTACCGGGTAAGCGGCGACCCGCCTGCTGTTTCCGCAGGTCACACGGGTGCGCATGCCCCGGACAGCGGAACGGGCGGGATGGTCTTTCCGGGTGGTGCGCAGTGTCGGGGCCGCATGGCCCCGGTACCGCCTCAGGCCTCCAGCTGGAGGTCCCATTTGCCGGACCGCCCCGTCAGGGTGGTCACCGACAGCGGCTGGACATCGATGCGCCAGTACACATGCGGCGGCGCCTGGAGCGCGTAGACCAGGGCGGCCCGGATGACGCCGGGTTCGGCGACCGCGAGCAGACCGGCGGCGTCCTCGACCGGCCGGGTGTCCAGCCAGCCGCCGACCCGGGAGATGAAGGCCAGCAGTGACTCCCCGCCGTGCGGGGCGGAACGCGGGTCGGCGAGCCAGGCCTCCACCGCGCCGGGCTCGGCCGCGGTCACCTCGCCCAGCGTGCGGCCGCGCCAGCGGCCCATGTCGCAGTCGCGCAGCGCCGGCTGGGCGAGCGGGCTCAGGCCCAGCGCGTCGCCGGTCTCCCGGCAGCGCGCGGACGGCGAGCAGTAGCGCAGTTCGGCGGCGGCCAGCCGGCACAGCACGGGGGCGGCCCGCTCGGCCTCGTACCATCCGGCCGCGTCGAGCGGGCGGTCGTCGTCGAACCGCGTCTCGAGCAGCGAGGAGTTACGGGCCGCGGCGAGCAGCTTCAGTCGAACGCTCATTCGCCGATGGTAAGAGCAGCGCCACCCCCGTCTGCCAGGGTTGACGGGATCCGATCAGATCCCGATCAGATCTCGATCGGACCGGGGTCCATCAGCCCGAGGGTCATCCACTGCTCCGGGGCCACCAGCCTGCGGAAGCCGATCTTCTCGTACACGCCGTGGGCGTCCTTGGTGGCGAGCGTGAGCCGGCTGAGCCCGCAGGGCGTCATATGGTCGGCGATGGCCGTGACCAGGGCCGTACCCAGCCCCTTGCCGCGGTCGTCCCGGCAGACGTAGACATCGCAGAGCCAGGCGAAGGTGGCGTGGTCGGTGACGACCCGGGCGTAGCCGGCCTGCCGCCCGGAACCCGCCTCGTACAGACCGAAGTTGAGCGAACCCGCGACGGCACGGTCATGCAGGGCCCGGGGGCGGTCCAGGGCCCAGTAGGCGTCGGTGGACAGCCAGCGGTGGACCAGGGCGGCGTCGAGGCGGGCCGGGTCGGTGGAGATCTCGTAGCCGTCGAGGGCGTGTTCGGTCATGCGGGGAGGTTCGCAGAAGGGCGGGCGCGCCGTCGAACCGAGGGACGAGGTCGGGCGGGGGGCGGGCCGGCCGGTTCCGCACGCCCTCAGTCCACCCGTACGCCCCTCTCCCCGCACGCCGTACGCAGCCTGCGGATGCCCTCGGTCAGCTCGCCGATGCCGGCCGCCGCCGCGAAGCTCAGCCGCAGATGCGCCGCCGGCGGCTCGGCGGCGAAGTACGGGCGGCCGGCCGCGACCGCGACGCCGGCCCGCAGCGCCGCACCGGTCAGCGCCGCCTCGTCGGTACCGTCCGGCAGCCGCACCCAGAGCTGATAGCCGCCCGGCGGCACGTACAGGCCGCCGCCGTGCCCCGGATCGCGGCCGTACGCCGTCCCGTACCCCGGCCCCCGCTCGACGAGCGCGGGCAGCTGCGCCCGCAGGGCGGTGGTCAGTGCGTTCCGGCGGGCGGTCAACTCCGCGGCGATCAGCCGCAGATGGCGGGACCAGGCGGGCGAGCCGACGAGTTCCAGGGCGGCCTCCTGAAGCGGCCCCGGAACGAAGAAGTTGTCGACGACCTGGATGGCGCGCAGCCGGTCCAGGACCGGGCCGCGGGCGGCCAGGGCGCCCACCCGCAGATTGGGCGAGGTGGCCTTGGTGAGCGAGCGGATGTGGACGACCGTGCCGTTCTCGTCGTCCGCCATCAGGGTCGGCGGGAGCGCGGGGGCATCGTCATGGCCGAGCAGCCGCGCGAAGTCGTCCTCGATCACGAACGCCCCGGCCGCGCGGGCCACCCGCAGCACCTCGCGCCGCCGCTCGGCCGCCAGCACCGCACCGGTCGGGTTCTGGAACAGCGGCTGGCAGACGAACAGCCGGGCACCGCTCGCGCGGAAGGCGTCGGCGAGCAGGTCCGTACGGACACCGTCCGCATCCGCCGGGACGGGCACCGGCCGCAGCCCGGAGGCGCGGGCGACGGCGAGCATGCCCGGGTAGGTCGGGGACTCGACGAGCACCGGGGCGCCGGGCGCGGCGAGTGCGCGCAAGGCGGCGGTCAGCGCGTTCTGGCCGCCCGCGGTGATCAGGACGTCGCTGGCGGCGAGCGCGCCGCCGGGGCCGCCGATCTCCCGCGCGAACCAGGCGCGCAGCTCCGGTACGCCCTCCACCGGCGGCCGGCTCCAGGCGCCAGGGCGGCGCCCTGCCCGGGCCAGGGCGGCGGCCAGGGCGCGTTCGGGCTGGAGGTCGGCGTGGAGGTAACCGCCGTTGAGCTCGATGACGCCGGGGGCGGGCCTGGCAAGGGTGGCCACCACGCCCGAGGCGTCGACGCTGCGCGGCACCTGGTCGCCGGCCGGTTCCGCGCTCAGCGCGATCTCCTGCCAGGACGTGTCCACCGGCCGGGGCGCCTCCGTACGGGGCTCCGCCCGGAAGGCGCCGGAGCCGGGGCGGGTGACGACCAGGCCCTCGGCCACCAGCTCGGCGAGCGCCCGGGAGACGGTCACCGGGCTGACCCGGTGCTGCTCCACAAGGGCACGGCTCGATGGCAGCTTCTCTCCACATGAGTAGCGGTTCAGCTCGCTCCGGAGGATGGCGGCCAGTTCAGCGACACTGCTACGCTCTTGCATGAGAGCCAACGATAGCGCTATCGCCTCCGCCCGGGTAGCGGTCAGCACCCCGGCGACCGACGCTCACAGCGCCCCGCCCTCTGGGGCCCCGTCCGCCGGGATACAGGATTCCCCCGACACCGCCCCCGGCGCCCGCGGCACCCTGGCCACCCGTGGCGTCCTCCTCGCCGCCCTCGGCGTCGCCGCCTTCTCCCTCACCTTCCCCGGGACCGCCTGGGCACTGGAGGGCATGGGGCCCTGGACCGTGGCGATGCTGCGCAGCGTGCTGTCCACCGTGCTGGCCGGCGGCGCGCTCATGGTCTTCCGGGTACGGGTCCCCGAGCGCCGCCACTGGGCGGGGATCGCGGTGGTCTCGGGCGGTGTGGTCCTCGGTTTCCCGCTGCTGACCACCCTCGCGCTACAGACCTCCACCACCTCCCATGCGGCCGTCGTGGTCGGACTGCTGCCGCTGACCACCGCCGCCTTCTCGGCGCTGCGGACCGGCGCCCGGCCCTCCCGTACGTTCTGGATCGCGTCGCTGACCGGCGCCGCCGTCGTCATCGGCTTCGCGGTGCAGCAGAGCGGCGGGGCGCCGGGCCGCGGCGATCTGTTCCTGTTCGCGGCGCTGCTGGTGTGCGCGGCCGGCTATACGGAGGGCGGCCGGCTGGCCCGCCATATGCCGGGCTGGCAGGTGATCGGCTGGGCGCTGGTGCTGACGCTCCCGGTGACCGTGCCCGGCGCGGCGCTCGCGCTCTCCACCGAGCCGCTGCATCTGACGGTGCACGCGGGGGCCGGCCTGCTGTGGCTGGCGTTCGGCTCGCAGTTCCTCGGGATGGTCGTCTGGTACCGCGGGATGGCCGCGATCGGCATCTCCAAGGCGAGTCAGCTCCAGCTCGCCCAGCCGCTGCTGACCCTGGTGTGGTCGGTCCTGCTCCTCGGCGAACGGCTGCCCCCGGCCGCCCCCGCGGCGGCACTGGCCGTCCTGGCCTGCATCGCGGTCACCCAACGCACCCGAGGCTGACGCGCCGCACCCCGGGACGGACGACCCGCCCGTGCCACGGACCTGCCCGGCCCCCACCGCACCGCCCCGGCCCCACCGCCACCCGGACGCCCCCGGAAACGGACCTCCCGCCCCAGGTGCGCCCCCCGCTTCCGGACGTAAACTTGCCGCGATGGCACCTCGTGCTGTCCGGGCCGCCTCAGGCCCGTAAACCGTTGAAACCGTTGGCCGTTCAACCGCTCGGCCGTCGCGTTGGCGGCCGTTCGGCTCACATGGCCGCCTGAAGCGGGGAGGACCCCTGATGCACGCGACCAAGGGCGACCGGCTGGTGGTGCACGGCAGGACCGTCGGGCATCACGACCACGTCGTCGAGATCATCGAGGTACTGGGAACGAACGGCGATCCTCCCTACCGTGTCCGGGCCGAGGACGGGCATGAGGCGATCGTGTCGCCCGGCCCTGACTCGGTCGTCCGGCACGCGAAGAGCACCGACGTCGACCCCGGCCGCTGAGGGACCCGGCGCGGATCCCGCCACGGCCGCGCCCCCTACGGCCGCGCGGGCGGCCTCACGCCCGTGCCGCGCTGCCGTAGTGCTCGCGCACGATCCGCGCCATGGCACCGGCCCGGTCCCTGGCCACCTCCTTCGCCGAGAAGTAGACATGGCCGCCCACCTGCGGATAGCCCCGGGCGAAGGTGAGATGGCGGGCGAGCTCGGCCGGATCCTTCCAGGCTGCCGGTTCGCTGTCGCCTGCCTTGTAGAGCGCCTCACCGATATAGAGGTCGACACCGGTGCCCTCGACGGTCCGTGACCACCAGGGCACCAGCTCGGCATAGTCGGCAGCCTTGGTCCCCAGGGGCCAGTACACCTGCGGCACGATGTAGTCGAGCCAGCCCTCGCGCACCCAGCGGCGGGTGTCGGCGTACAGGTCGTCGTAGGTCTGCACCCCGGCCTGGGTACGGGACCCCAGCGCATCGGCGCCCTGATTGCGCCAGACCGCGAACGGGCTGACACCGAAGCGCACCCGCCGCCCCTCCTGCTGTCCGCCCCGGTCGAGCCGCTGGGCCACCTCGTAGACCAGCCGGTTGATGTTGTCCCGCCGCCAGGCGCCCCGGCTCTCGAAGTCGCCGCCGTATGCGCGGTACGCCGCATCGTCGTCGAAGCTCTTGCCGGCCACCGGATACGGATAGAAGTAGTCGTCGAAGTGCACCCCGTCGACGGGGTAGTGCGCGACCGCGTCCAGCATCGCGTCCTGGACGAAGCTGCGGACCTCCGGCAGTCCGGGGTTGTAGTAGAGCTTGCCGCCGTACGGGACGACCCACTGCGGGTGCCGGCGGGCGGGGTGGTCGGGTGCCAGCCGCTGCGGGTCGGTGTGGTTGGCGACCCGGTACGGGTTGAACCAGGCGTGCAGTTCGAGATCGCGCTGATGCGCCTCGCGGACCGCGAAGTCCAGCGGGTCCCAGCCCGGGTCGCGGCCCTGCTGCCCGGTCAGGTACTGGGCCCAGGGCTCGTACGGGGAGGGCCACAGCGCGTCCGCGGTGGGGCGCACCTGGAAGAAGACGGTGTTGAGGCGGCGCCTGACCGCGGTGTCGAAGTGGGCGCGCAGTTCGCGCTGTTGCTCGGCGGGGGTGAGCGTCGTACGGGAGGGCCAGTCCAGGTTGGCGACGGTCGCCAGCCACATCCCGCGCATCTCGCGGCGCGGCGCGCGCGCCGCGGGTGCCGCGGGTGCCGCCGCACCCGCCGTGAACAGCGAGGTGGCCGCGCCGAACGCGGCCACCGCAAACCCTCTTCGTGTCATCCGTCGCATCAAAAGTCCCCAGATTGTCTGTTTCATCCCTTTCTGAGGGCTCAGAATGCCTGCCCCGGGCCCCGTAGCACAGCACCGCGCGGAGTAACGTCGGGACCGAGGCGGGCGTCGGACCCTTACGGCGTACCGCCGGTCCTGAAGAACAGCGAAAGGCACGAGGTGACGGACTCATTTGCCGACATTGCACGCGTCGGAGTGGTCGGCTGCGGCCAGATGGGCGCAGGCATCGCCGAGGTGTGCGCCCGCGCCGGACTGGATGTGATGGTCGCCGAGACCACCGGTGAGGCGCTGGAGCTGGGCCGCACCCGCTTGACCAACTCCCTCGGCAAGGCCGCCGAGCGCGGCAAGATCACCGCCGCGGAGCGCGATGCGACGCTCGACCGGCTCAGCTTCACCACCGACCTCGGTGAGTTCGCCGACCGCGATCTCGTCATCGAGGCCGTCGTGGAGAACGAGCAGGTCAAGACCGAGATCTTCCAGGTCCTCGACCAGGTGATCACCCGGCCGGACGCGATCCTGGCGTCCAACACCTCGTCGATCCCGCTGGTGAAGCTGGCCGTCGCCACCTCCCGCCCCGACCAGGTCATCGGCATCCACTTCTTCAACCCGGCCCCCGTGCAGAAGCTGGTGGAGCTGATCCCCGCCCTCACCACCGGCGAGGAGACCATCAAGCGCGCCGAGAAGATGGTCCAGGACGTCCTGGGCAAGCACGCCATCCGCGCCCAGGACCGCTCCGGCTTCGTCGTCAACGCCCTGCTCATCCCGTATCTGCTCTCCGCGATCCGGATGTTCGAGTCGGGCATCGCCAGCCGCGAGGACATCGACAACGGAATGGAACTGGGCTGCGCCCACCCGATGGGCCCGCTCAAACTGTCCGACCTGATCGGCCTGGACACCGTCGCCTCGGTCGCCGAGTCGATGTACCACGAGTACAAGGAACCGCTGTACGCCGCTCCCCCGCTGCTCCAGCGGATGGTGGATGCGGGCCGGCTGGGGCGGAAGTCCGGTTCGGGCTTCTACGCCTACTGAGCGCACTCCCGACCTGCACAACCGCCGGTCCTGACGCGCCGTCCGGAACCCCGAAGAGCGCGTGAGTGGGGCCCACCTCCTGCACAACGGAGGCGGGCCCCACTGTCGTTTCACCGTCCGGCGCGTTTCCGCCGGAGTCCGCACCCGGCCGTGCATCGACCGCCGTTCGTGTCAGCGGTCCAGTGCGGGAAGGCCGGCGAGGCCCGTGTCGAGCATGATGCGCTCGACAGTCTCGTTCAGGGAGCTGGCAGCGCCGATGACGGTTTCCCCTCCGCCGGGCAGCAGGTCGAGTTCCCGGTACCAGCCGCGCAGCTGGGCTGCGTCGATGTGCGCCAGATCGAGCTTGGTGGCATGCCGACCGAGGGTCTGCTCGAACGGCACGTGAAGGTAGTAGCCATGAGTCCGGCCGCGGTGGTCGGTGCGCAGCTGCGCGAGCATCTCGCCATAGCGGTCGGCGTACAGGATGCCCTCCACCACCACGTGAAAATCCGGCGTCGAGGGCGTAGTTCCCGGTTCCGGAATTCCTGCGTCGACCTCCCCATGAGTTAATTCCGGCGGCCCAGGCATGAACCGGTGCTCCCGGAATTGAGCCGCGAGCTGTGCGGGGCAGTCGCCTTGCGCCGGCCCCGGCGCGTCATCTCACATAAGCCGACAGAAGTTACCGGACAGTCCGGGGAACCCCTCGGGAGCGGCTGCGCTCTCCATGGATGACGAAGGGAGCAAATCTCCGTACGCAATCGTCGGGCGAATTCGGGAACAGGGAGACGCCGCGGAATTCCTTCCGATGACCGCCGACCGGCTCCTCGCTGACCAGAGTGCATCCGGTAAGTCGGCGATGGCAGCTCGCTCCCCTGCGACGAATTGAATCTCCTTCGCAAGTTCCCGGAATTCCCCCCCAGCTCAACACCTGCCGAAACCACAGGAGATGCCGTCATGGCGAAAACTACCTCCGCCCTGCGCAGGGCGACCACCCAAAGGGCCAGAAGCGTCACGGCGCTGGCCACAGCAACGCTTGTCGCGGCGCCCCTGCTGGCCATGGGGTCACCAGCCATGGCCGACGACAAGCTGAAGCCTCAGGTCGACGAGAACGTCTACGAGAAGGAAGAAGACATTCTCGCTGCGATGCAGAGGTGGGCACCTGCCGCGGACTCGGAAACGTCGATGGGTTACCCGCAACTGGAAAAGGACCTCACCCTGGCCGACGTTCAGAAGACCTATGACGCCGACCAGGCGATCAAGGATGCCGTGGCCGCGGCGCAGAAGTACGCCGACAACGACAAGAATCCTGAGCCGCTGCGCGAGAGCGCCAGAAAGCTGGTCAACGGCTGGCCCGACGCGGGTACACCGCAAGGCAACGACATCCGCAAGAACACCAAGGACACCGACATCGGCGACGGCCAGACCGCAGAGCAGTACTGCAAAATGACCAACAAGGACCCGAAGTCCGACTCCTTCCAGCAGTCGGCGCCGTGCGTCTTCGTCGGGAAGGTCGCCGACGCCAAGGCCGACAAGTGGCCGGTGCGAAAGGAGGCCGGAGCTGCGTCGGCGGTCGACGAGTTCATCAAGAAGATCTCGGCGTCCGTGACGGACGAGAAGAGTGTGACGGAAGGCTGGACAGTAGGCGGAAAGATCACGCCCAAGATCGGTGACGGCAAGAGCGAAGTCGGCGGTGAGGCCAGTTTCACCTACAACTACGCCACCACCTACACCCGCAAAGTGCAGAGCACCGAAGAGGATTCCATCAAGATCCTGCCCCAGGGCCAGAAGCTGGTCTCCGTGGAGAGCCGGGCCAACGGCGCGTACTACACCGGCTATATCGTCGTTCGCGGCGATACCGACCACGGACAGCGTTTGATAGCCATCCCCGCTAAGGCTTTCATCCAGTCGCCCGACACCGGCCAACCGGTCACCTGGTTCAAGCGGGTGAAGCCCTAGTAACCCTGGTCAGGGGTGTCTCTCACCGCTGACCGCCGGCGGGGGCCTGGAGCCGCTACGGTCCAGGCCCCCGGCCGCGCCCCCGAGGGCACGGGAGGACCTGCCACGGCGACACGGACACCCATGCAGCACCTTCAGGAAGCGGCGCGGAGGACGGAGTGCCCGGCGGCGGTCAGGGTGTGGAGCATTCTGTTGCGGTGACGCGCCGCGGCGGTCAGGCCGGCCGAGCGCAGGACGGTCGCGTGTTCACTGGCGCTGGCCGGACAGCATGCTGTCGAACGCCGCCTTCGACGAGACGTTGCATGTGCTGCATCCGCTCCGCGGAGGTTGCCTCGTCCATCTGGGGCCAGTACGGCTTGATCACCTGTTCGTAGACGTTGTGCAGCATCCCGTTGTACCGGTTCAGCGCCCTGCGGTCGTCGCCCAGGCGACGTGTCCAGCCCGGGGCAGCCTGATACCGGTCGGCCAGCCGCGTCACCTGACGTTGGACCTGCGCCACCTCAGCATCCACAGCGCGATCCCCGCTTCGAGTGGCGGTCGGGGTGCCTGTGCCGCGCGGGTGCGGGCCAGGTCCTCCACGGTGAAGTGGATCCGTAACGTCATGTGGTCATTGTCCTGCTTTGTCGATGTTCGGGTCACGCCGAGTCACGTCGCTCTTCCACCTGCCCGGGACGGAATCTGAGAACGCAACGGAACGGCACCACCGGGCTCCAACAGCTCGGCCGGGCCGCAACCAACCCGGACCACGGGGCTTTCCGCCCAAGGAGGAGTTCATCCATGCGTACATTGCGCAGCGCAGCGGCCACCGCCGTGGCCACCACGGCTCTCGGAGCCGGACTGCTGCTTCCCGCCGGCGCGGCATCCGCCGAGAGTAGCAACGCCCGCCCGGGGCCGCCCCCGTGGAGGAGGGGCGGCCCCGGGCCGGCTGGGCCCGGGGCCCTGAAGCGGGCTGGCCTGTCGGGACTCGTACCGATCGGCTGCGTGTCGTTGTACGGCGAGTGTCGTTGTCCGTATGGGGGGCAGCTGATCTTGTCGCCTACCTCAAGGAGCCGTCATGCGCCTGTTCCGCACCGGAGTCACCGCCGTTGGGGTACTTGTGCTCTCCGCCTCACTGGTCACCAGCTCGGCGGCGGCCGCACAGGGCCGGTTCATCTGGGTGGGACCCAGGGGAAAGTTCTACGCGGTTCAGAACCCCCCGGACCACAAGTGCCTCGAGATGGGGCAGCAAGCCAGGGAACCTCATAACTTCACGCACAAGCCGCTCGTCGTGTACTCGAACAAGCACTGCACGGGCGCCGCGACACGCCTGAAGCCGGGCAGGCACGCCGGCCGGGGTCTTCACTTCGCCAGCGTCCGCTTCAACCCGTGAAACAGCGAGAATCCTCCGCGTGCTGAGCTGGAGGACGGTCCGCCCGCCGCTCGGGGAATACCGGCGGGCGGACTCCGGGCCGGCGGGCGCCCGACCGCCGGCTTCGGCCCCCGTGGGGATTTCCAGTCAACTCCCCCACGCGGACGGGCGGGAGCGTGTGCGGCGCCCCGCCCGGAGTGCCCGGTTCACACCCCGTGCGAATGCCCCCTCGGCCCGTCAGGCCCGTCGCTCTGCGTCATTTCGCACGGGGTGTGAACCGCAGACCCGGATCTCCCCACCGCACACGCTCCCGCCCGTCGGCGCAGCGCAGTTGACTGAGGCCCGTACGCGCCAAGGAACTCGCTGACCGAAGGAATGAGGAGCGGACTGTGACCGCCCACCCCGAAACCGATCCGGTGACCGCCGACTTAGCGGAGCTGCGGCGTCTGCTCGACGTACGCACCGCCCGGGTCGACGGCCAACTCGCGCTGCTCGCCCAGCGCTCCGAGCAGTACGAGCGTGACACGGGCGAACTCCAGGCCCGTGTCACGCGGTTGGAGAGCACCCGCTGGCCACTGCCGTCCCTCGCCGCGCTCACGGGGCTCGCGGCGCTGGTGATCGCGGTGTGGCAGGCGCTGGGCCGATGACCGGGGGCGGCGGGTAGGAGACCGCCGGGAGGGAGCGGACGGGACCGGACGGGTAGGGGCGGGACGGGGCCCCTGGCTTCCGCCTGCCCGGCCGGTCCGGGGCCGGCTCGCCTCAGCCCAGCCGGATGTGGTGCAGCATCAGCAGCGCGGCTGCCATGTTGGCGGCCGGTACCTCCCCTCGCGCCACCATGTCGGGGACCAGCTTCAGCGGCACCCACTCCCGCCGGTCCGACTCGAAGGCGTCCTGCGGGGGGCCGGTGTACTCCCCCTGGTCGGACCAGTAGATGTGGTGCCGGGCATCGGTGAGGCCGTTGGACGGCTCCACCGTGAGGAGATGGCGGAGGGGGCCGGGACGCCACCCGGTCTCCTCCTCCATCTCGCGCGCTGCCGCGGCCGCCAGGTCCTCACCGTCCTCGACGACCCCGGCGGCCAGCTCCCACCCCCAGGTGTCGGTGATGAACCGGTGCCGCCACAGCAGCAGGACCTCCTGGGACTCGTTGACCACCGTGGCGGCGGCGACCGGCCGCATCCGGATCAGGAAGTGGTCGAGACGGCTGCCGTCCGGCAGCTCCACATCGGCCAGATTGACCCGGAACCAGGGATTCGCGTAGACGGGCTTCTCGCCGAGGTTGTTCCAACGCACGTAACTGCCACCTTCCGCTGAGGAGCCGGCAAGGTGACACGAGGCCGGTCACAGCGGAACGCGCAGCACCTCGTCGATGAGATCGGCAGCCTCGTCCGTCGCGGCGCTCCCGGTCTCCGCCAGATGCTCGCGCACCGCCCGCAGCCGGTCCCGCAGCCGTTGCGACTCCATGCCCCGAGCCTGCTCGGTCATCTGCGCGGCATTGGCCACGGCCCGGTCCGCATCGCCTTGGCGCAGCTCGATATGGGTGAGCATGGCCAGCCGGTGGACCCGGCCGCGGTCGTGGGCGGGGGTGTCGACGGCGGCGTCCGCCTGCTCCCTGGCGGCCCGCAGGTCGCCGAGGCTGAGCAGCGCCTCCGCCACTTGTACGTTCACCAGGCCGGGCTGCACATAGTCCGTCTCGGCCGGCTCCAGCCCGGGCCTGATGCGCTCCGCGGCCGCCTCCGCGCGCCGGATGCACGCCAGCGCACCCGCGCCGTCGCCGAGTCGGGCGTAGGACTTGGCCTGCATCGCGTAGAGGTCCGCGGAGAGCGCCGGTGTGATCTGCGGACCCGCGGCCCGCAGCGCCGCCTCCGCGAAGGCCACCGCCTGGCGGTACTCCCGTACGAAGAGGGACTGGTTGACCAGCAGCGCGATGACATACGCGCCGAGGCCGCGGTCCCCGCTGGCCTTGGCCAGCCGCAGCGCCTGATGGAAGTAGCGCTGGGCGAGCCCGAGAGCGTCCGAGTCGTACGCGCAGATGCCGGCGACCGCGACCAGCCCGCCGGTCGCCCGGTGGAGCTGACGGCCGGTCGCATCGCTGTAGCTGCCCCGCAGCAGCGGCGCCGCCTCGGAGTTGAGGAATCCCACGATGCGTGCTCTGGTCGCGATACCACCCGCCTTCCGGTACATCTGCTCGTAGTGGGTCCGCGCGGCGCGCAGCATCTCGATGTCGGCCTTGCCGACCCGGGTCAGTCCGTCGCGCGAGACGTCGTAGTCCTCGGGCGGGTTCTCCCACTCCCAGACGGGGATGACCGCCGATGTGCCGGTGAGGGCCGGGGCGTCGAGGATGTGCGGGCGCTGCTGCTCGTCGGAGCGCCACAGCGCGGTGGCCCGCTCGACGAAGCCGGAGAGCGGGGTGTCGGTGGCGCGCTGCCGGCCCGGTCCGCTCAGCCCGATGTCCGCGAGGCCGACCGGCCGGTGCAGCCGCTCGGCAAACACCTCGCAGATCAGGTCCGGCACCTGGCCGCGCGGCCGCTGGCCCTTCAACCACCGTGCCACCGCGGTGTGTTCGTACCGCAACGCCAGCCCGCGCCGCCGCCCCAGGTGGTTGATCCGCGCGGCCAGCCCGGCATGCGAGATACCGGCCTCGTCGAGAATCGCATCGAGCAGGGTGTTGGGCTCCATACCGGCCTCCCGGTGAGCCGGGCCCGCCCCGGGCACCGGCCGATGGCCTTGTCGACATGACCACTCCGCCGGTCGAGCGTAGTCAACTCCGCTTCACACGGGGTGTGAAGAGCTGTGTGAGGAGTCCCGGCCACTACAGGGCTCCGCCCGTCCGGCACCGGTCGCCTGCGCCGGCAGCCGTACCCGGTCGTTGCACAGCATCAGCAGCGCCACATCGTCGGTGAGCCGTCCCCCGGCGTGCCGCAGCAATGCCTCCCGTACGTCCCCCACCACCGCACACGGCGCGGGACCGCAGGGCGCCGCGGCCGTCTCGACGCTGCTGCGCAGTTCGCCGGTCAGCGGGAAGAACGCGCCCGCCGCGTCCCGTGCGTCCACCGCCCCGTCGGTGTGCAGGAACAGCCCCTCGCCGGGCGCCAGCCGTCCGCACCGCACCTCGGACAGCTCCTCGGGCAGCGGGAAGAGTCCCAGCGGCGGCATCGGCTCGTCCGGCGCGAACGGCGCGACCTTCCGGGAGCCGATCCGGTACGGCCACGGATGGCCGCAGTTGAGCGCGGTGACAGCGCCGTTCTGCGCGATCTGCACCAGCAGCAGCGTGACGAACTCCTCCGCGAGCGGGCTCACCGCCTCCCCGCCGCCGGCCGGCGGCTCGCCGCGGCCCCGCTCCCGCAGATGGCGCTGGTGGGCGCGCTCCAACCGGCGCAGCACACCGGTGAGTTCGGGCTCGTCGTGCACCACCTCGCGGAAGCTGCCGAGCATCGCGGCGACCGTGCCTATCGCCTCCAGGCCGTGTCCCCGGACATCCCCGATGACCGCACGGACGCCGTACCGGGTCCCCATGACCTCGTAGAGGTCCCCGCCGACCACGGCCCCCTCGCTCGCCGAGAGGTGGTCGGCCGCCACCAGCATCCCGTCGATGCGCCGCGGTAACGGCCGCAGCAGCACCCGCTGGGCCGCCGTGGCGACCTCCCGGGTGCGCTCCAGCTCCCGTACCAGCCGCAGCCGCCGCCCGGCCGTCAGATAGCTGGCGGCGACCACCGCGAGGATCGCACCGCAGGTCATCAGGCGGGTGCCCGGTCCGGCCCCGGGCTCCGTCGCCCCGAACGGTACGAGGGCGAGCAGCGCGCACAGCCCACCGAGCACCACGCACTGGCGGCGGCCGGTGCCCGCGCAGGCGATGGCCGGTGCGGCGGCGAGGAGTTGCAGCAATTGGCCGCTGGTCGGCTCGTACAGTTCCCAGCCCACCACGCCCAGCACCCACAGGCCGGGCAGCACGAAGACGAGGGCCCGCCGGGCAGCGGCCACCCCGGCGCGTGCCCCACCCCGCGCCCAGGTTCGGATCATGGTCCCCCTAGCCGGTGGTCCCTGGCAGCCGTTGAGCCGGTCGGTCCGGTCCCCTGCCGCGGTCACGCAGGCCGCATCGACCGCGTCGATTCTCGCGACGCCCGGTGCCCATCCCACGACGATAGGTAAATAACCACCCGATGGGGTGATGGTGTACGAATCGGATCGTCTCCGTGGGAATCGTCCGTCCCCCACAGGCGCAACAGGCCGCGCCGGCCCGCTCGAACGCCGAAGGGGCGAGGGCATGGACGGCTCGCACCGTCCACGCCCTCGCCCCTCATACGAGCCGGCGGGCCGTTCAGCCCCGCAGCACCGCTCCGGTCCGCTCCACGGCCGCCGCCACCGCCGCATCACGGGCGGCCGAGGCCTCCTCCGCGGTCAGCGTCCGGTCCGCGGCGCGGAAGCGCAGCGCATACGCCAGCGACTTCTTGCCCGCACCGAGCTGTTCGCCGGTGAAGACGTCGAAGAGCCGCAGCGACTCCAGCAGTTCACCCGCGCCGTCACGCAGCGCGCCCTCGACGTCCGCGGCCGGGACCGCGGCGTCGACGACGAGCGCGACGTCCTGCGTGGCGACCGGGAAGGCGGAGATCTTCGGCGCCTTCAGCGGCCCGGCACCGGCCCGCTCCAGGCGGTCCAGGTCGATCTCCATCGCGCAGGTGCGCTCCGGCAGGGCGAGCGCCTTGATGACCCGCGGGTGCAGCTCACCGGCGTTGCCGACCAGGATCTCCTCGCCGTCGACGAGGGCGAGCAGTGCCGCGCAGCGGCCCGGGTGGAACGGGGCGTGCTGGTCCTGACGGATGATCAGCTCGACCCCCGCCTCGCGGGCGACCGTCCGGCCCGCCTCGATGGCGTCCGCCCAGATTGCGGGGCGTCCCTCGCCCCACCAGCCGGCCTGCTCACGGCCTCCGGCGAGCACCACGGCGGCGCGCCGCGGCTGCTGCGGCAGCGAGGCGTCCAGCGAGGCGATCTCGTCGTCGGTCGGCCGGCGGTCGACGACCAGCCGGCTGGCCGGCTTCTCGTCACCGGTCGCCCGGAAGACCGGACCGGTCTCGAAGAGCGCGAGATCGTGGCTGCCGCGGCCGTAGTTGCGGCGCAGCGCGCCGAGCAGCCCCGGGATCAGCGTCGTACGGAGGTCGGGCTCCTCGTCGGAGAGCGGGTTGACGAGGGTGACCGCCGCGCGGCGCGGGTCGTCCGGCTCGATGCCGAGCTGGTCGAGGACGTGCGAGCCGGTGAACGGGTAGTTCAGCGCCTCGACATAGCCCACCCCGGCGAGCGCCCGGCCGACCCTGCGGTGCAGCCGCTGGCGCTCGGTCAGCCCGCGGCCGGCCGGCGGCTTCGGGAGGGTGGAGGGCAGGTTCTCGTAGCCCTCCAGCCGGATGACCTCCTCGGCGAGGTCGTTCGGTTCGCTGAGGTCGGGACGCCAGGACGGCACGGTGACGACCAGCTCATCCTGCCCGTAGACATCGCAGCCGACCTGCTGGAGGCGGCGGACGACGGTCTCCCGGCCGTAGTCGACACCGGCGACCTTGTCCGGGTGGTTGGCGGGGATGGTGATCGTGCGCGGCCCGCGGGGCGAGACGACCTCGGTGACGCCTTCGCCTGCGGTGCCGCCGCCGAGCAGCACCAGCAGGTCAACGGTCCGCTGCGCCGCGGCGGACGTCGCCTCGGGGTCGACCCCGCGCTCGAAGCGCTTGGCGGCCTCCGAGGAGAGCTTGTGCCGGCGGGCCGTCCGGGCGATGGTGATCGCGTCGAAGTGCGCGGCCTCGATCACGATGTCGGTGGTGCCGCGGAGCTCACCCGTCCCGGGGTCGGCGACGGCGCCCGCGATCTCGGTGTTGGCACCGCCCATCACTCCGGCGAGGCCGATCGGGCCGCGGTTGTCGGTGATGACCAGGTCCCCGGCGTCCAGCACCCGCTTGGTGCCGTCCAGGGTGGTCAGCTGCTCGCCCGGGGTGGCGCGGCGGACGCCGATCGGGCCGTCGACGGTGGCCCGGTCGTAGGCGTGCAGCGGCTGGCCGAGCTCCAGCATCACGTAGTTGGTGATGTCCACGGCGAGCGAGATCGGGCGCATGCCGGCCTTCTGGAGGCGGCGCTGCATCCAGAGGGGGGTGCGCGCCTCGGGCTCCACACCGGTGACCGTACGGGCGGTGAAGCGGTCGCAGCCGATCGGATCGGCGACCTGGACCGGGTAGCCACCGGTGTTCGGCGGCGGTACGTCCAGCAGCGCGGGGTCGCGCAGCGGCAGGCCGTAGGCGGTCGCGGTCTCGCGGGCCACTCCGCGCATCGACAGGCAGTAGCCGCGGTCCGGGGTGACGGCGATGTCCAGCACCTCGTCGACGAGCTCCAGCAGCTCGATGGCGTCGGTGCCCACCTCGTACTCCGGCGGCAGCACGATGATGCCGTGCGAGCCGTCGTCGCCCATGCCGAGCTCGTCGCCCGAGCAGATCATGCCGTGCGACTTCCGGCCGTACGTCTTGCGCGCGGCGATCTTGAAGTCGCCGGGCAGCACGGCGCCGGGGAGGACCACGACGACCTTGTCGCCGACGGAGAAGTTCCGCGCACCGCAGACGATTTCCTGCGGCTCGCCGGTGCCGTTGGCCTGGCCGACGTCCACCGTGCAGAAGCGGATCGGCTTCTTGAAGCCCTCCAGCTCCTCGATGGTCAGCACCTGGCCGACGACGAGCGGCCCCTTGAGGCCCTCGCCGAGGCGCTCGACGGTCTCGACCTCCAGGCCGACCGCGATGAGCTTTTCCTGTACGTCACGGCCGGTTGCCGTCGCCGGCAGGTCGACGTACTCCCGCAGCCAAGAAAGCGGGACCCGCATCAGATCTCCATCCCGAACGGCCGGGTGAACCGGACGTCGCCCTCGAACATGTCGCGCATGTCTTCCACGTTGTGCCGGAACATCAGCATCCGGTCGATGCCGAACCCGAAGGCGAAACCGCTGTACTTCTCGGGGTCGACGCCGCAGGCGATGAGCACCTTGGGGTTGACCATCCCGCAGCCGCCGAGCTCGATCCAGCCCTCGCTGGAGCAGGTACGGCAGGGCCGGTCGGGGTTGCCCACGGACTCGCCACGGCAGACGTAGCAGACCATGTCCATCTCGGCGGACGGCTCGGTGAACGGGAAGTAGTTCGGGCGCAGCCGGGTCTTCATGTCCGGTCCGAAGAGCGCCCGGACCATGTGGTCGAGGGTGCCCTTGAGGTCGGCCATGGTCAGGCCCTCGTCGACGGCCAGCAGCTCGATCTGGTGGAAGACCGGGGAGTGCGTGGCGTCCAGCTCGTCGGTGCGGTAGACCCGCCCCGGGCAGACGACGTAGACCGGCGGCTCGCGGTCGACGAGCGTACGGGCCTGGACCGGCGAGGTGTGGGTGCGCAGCACGACGCCGCTCTCATCGCCCTCGCTGCCGTTGCCCCGTACGAAGAAGGTGTCCTGCATCTGGCGCGCCGGGTGGTCGGGCACGAAGTTCAGGGCGTCGAAGTTGAACCACTCCGCCTCGACCTCGGGGCCCTCGGCGACCTCGTAGCCCATCGCGACGAACACGTCGGCGACCCGCTCCATGAACGTGGTGAGCGGGTGCCGGGCGCCGGCCGGGGTGCGGTCGTGGGGCAGCGTGACATCCACGGCCTCCTCGACGAGCACCCGCGCGTCGCGCTCCGCCTCCAGCTCCTCCTGGCGGGCCTTGAGCGCCTGGTTCACCCGGCCGCGGGCCTGGCCGACGCGCTTGCCGGCGTCCGCCTTGGCGTGCGGGGGCAGGGCGCCGATCTCGCGGTTGGCGAGGGCGAGCGGCGAGCGGTCGCCGGTGTGCGCGACCTTCACCTCACGCAGCGCCTCCAGACCGTCCGCGGCGGCGATGGCGGCCAGCGCCTCGTCCAGCCGGGCGGCGATCTCTTCCGGTTTCAGGGCTTCGACCTCGACAGGGTCGTACGACTTATTGGGTGCGGACATCTCTTCCCGTGCTTCCGGTGGACTGGCTTGGCTTGGCTCGCTTCGCCTCGGCTCTTCGTTCACAAACGTCGATGACAAACGTCGATCACGAACGTCGGATGCCGAGCCCGCGTGTGCCCGCGATGCCTGTGCGCCAAAGGTGCCAAAGGTCAAGTCTAAGGGGGACGGGCGTCGCGGCAGCCCCGAGCCCCTGCGGGGCGCCCTCCGCTACCCGCCTAGGTCAGGAAGGCCGGGGTGGCGACGGGCAGGCTGAATCGGAACTGTGCGCCGCCGGCCGGGGCCCGGCCGACCGTGATCGTGCCGCCGTGGGCCTCGACGATGCCCTTGACGATGTAGAGGCCCAGGCCGGTGCCGCCGCGCTTGCTGCCCCGCCAGAAGCGGGTGAAGACGCGGCTCATCGACTCCTCGGGAATGCCGGGGCCCTCGTCGCTCACGGTGACGCTCGTCCCTTCCGTGCGGGTCGCTTCCGATGCCGGTCCGACCTCGATGGTGACGGTTCCCTCGCCGTGGCGCACCGCATTTTCCAGCAGATTGCCCAGCACCTGGTCGACCTTGTCCGGGTCCGCCCACAGATCGGGCAGCGGTTCGCGCATCCGGATCAGAAAGCGGTCCGGGCGCTGACCTGCGGTGGTCTGCGCCTGGACGTGCCGGCGGACGGCGGCGATCATGTCGACCCGCTGCCGGCGGACCTCCAGCCGGCCGGAGTCGATACGGGAGATGTCCAGCAGCTCGGCGATCAGCCGGGTGACACGGTTGGCGTCCGCGTCCACCGTCTCCAGCATCAGCCGCTTCTGGTCGTCGGTGAAGCGTTCCCACTTCTGGAGGAGGGTGGCGGTGAAGCCCTTGACGGAGGTCAGCGGCGAGCGGAGCTCATGGGCGACGGTGGCGATCAGTTCCGCGTGGCTGAGCTCCGTACGGCGCCGGGCCTCGGTGCCGCGCAGCGCGATCACCAGCCGCTCCACGGGGCCGGCCGGCCGGCTGCGGACATAGCGCGCGGAGACCAGCACCTCGCGGCCGCCGAGCAGCAGATTGCGCTCGGGCTGGCCGCGGCGGATGGCGAGCCCGCCGTAGGGGTCGGTCAGCCGCCACCAGCGGCGGCCCTCGATGTCCTGCAACGGCAGGGCCTGTTCGAGGGGGTGGCCCAGGGCGTCCTCGGCGGCGATCCCGGTGATGGCGGCGGCCGCGGCGTTGAAGCAGATCACCCGGCCGGACCGGTCGGCGACGACCAGGCCGTCCGGCAGATCGTCGGGGTCGATCCCGAGACCGGCCACCGGCCCGTCGGACGGGCAGCTGTCAGCAGTGACTGTGATGCCGGAAGTCCTCACACTCATCCCCGTTACCCCCTTCCGGGCCCCCGGGCACGCAAGACTACTAGCTCGTCCGGGTCGCGCCGGAAAGATCCGTGGGACGCCCCTCAGGCGGGTGACACCGCGCGGCAGCCGCCGGGGCTGCGCTGGGCGCGGGCGGAGGCGTAGAGGCAGACCGCGGCGGCCGTGGCGAGGTTGAGGCTCTCGGCCCTGCCGTGGATGGGGACCCGTACGACGGCGTCCGCCAGCGCCCGGGTCTCCTCGGGCAGTCCCCAGGCCTCGTTGCCGAACACCCAGGCGGTGGGTCCGCCCATGGAGCCGGCGTCGAGCTCGGCGTCCAGGTCGCGGTCCCCCGCGCCGTCGGCCGCCAGGATCCGTACGCCGGCGCCCTTCAGCCCGGACACCACCCGCTCGACCGGTACGCCGACCGCGACCGGGAGGTGGAAGAGCGAACCGACCGACGCCCGCACGGACTTGGGGTTGTAGAGGTCCACGGAGGCGTCGGTGAGCACCACCGCGTCCGCGCCGGCGGCGTCAGCGCAACGCAGCACCGTACCGGCGTTGCCGGGGTCGCGGACGTGGGCGAGCACCGCGATCAGCTGCGGGCGGGCGGCGAGGATGTCCTCGAACGGCGAGTCGAGGAAGCGGCAGACGCCCAACAGGCCCTGCGGGGTGACGGTCTGGGAGATGTCGGCGACGGTGCGGTCGTCGGCGAGGTGCACCCGCACCCCGGCCGCGCGGGCCGCCTCGACGATCTCGGAGTGCCGCTCGGCGGCCTCCTCGGTGGCGAACAGCTCGATGAGCGTGGGCTCGTCCCCGACGCGGTGCGCGATGGCCTCCCGTACGGCCTGCGGGCCCTCGGCGATGAACCGGCGCTCCTTGCCGCGGAAGGCGCGGCGGGCCAGCCGCCGGGCGGCGGTGACACGCGGGGATCGCGGGGAGATCAGCTCGGGGGTGCCCATGGGCGGCGGCTCGCTTCTGTCGTTCGGTGCGTGGGTGGCCGGCCGTCAGGGGCCGGTCCGGAAAAGCGGCGGACCCGCAGGCCGGGGCCTGCGGGTCCGCTCCACAACTTCCTCAGGCTTGCGTTCAGGCAGCCTTCGGGGCGTTGACGTCGCTCGGGAGCGCCTTCTGGGCGACCTCGACGAGCGCGGCGAACGCGTTGGCGTCGTTGACCGCGAGGTCGGCCAGGATCTTGCGGTCCACCTCGATGTTGGCGGCCTTCAGACCCTGGATGAAGCGGTTGTACGTCATGCCGTTGGCGCGGGCAGCGGCGTTGATGCGCTGGATCCACAGCTGACGGAAGTCGCCCTTGCGCTTCTTGCGGTCGTTGTAGTTGTAGACGAGGGAGTGGGTGACCTGCTCCTTCGCCTTGCGGTACAGGCGGGAGCGCTGACCACGGTAGCCGCTGGCCTGCTCGAGGATCGCCCGGCGCTTCTTGTGGGCGTTGACTGCCCGCTTGACGCGTGCCACTTGTTAACTCCTTGTAGCGGGGCCGTGGTTGTCGTCACACGGCCCGAATCGATTGAGTCCCGGTTTTGAGTCGCGCCCCCGACCGATCAGCTGGGGCGCCGCGGCTCACTTGCCGAGAAGCTTCTTGATCTTCGCGGCGTCGCCCGGGGCCATCTCGGCGTTGCCGGTGAGGCGACGCGTCACGCGGGACGACTTGTGCTCGAGCAGGTGGCGCTTGCCGGCGCGCTCACGCAGCACCTTGCCGGAGCCGGTGACCTTGAAGCGCTTGCTGGCACCGCTGTGCGTCTTGTTCTTCGGCATGCGCCGTTCTCTCCTCGTCAGTGGCGCTCCCACCGGCACGGACCGGCTGGCGGGAGCGTCAGATGTATCGGTTGGTGTGTCCGGGGCGGGTTGCCCCGGCATGCATCCGGGGCTCGCGCCCATGGATCACGCCTCGGCGGGCTCCCCGGCGGGCTCCTCCGCGGGAGCTCCACCCTGGCGCTCCGCCTTGCGGGCGGCCTGCGCCTCACGGGCCTCGGCCATCGCCTCGGTCTTCTTCTTGTGCGGACCGAGGACCATGATCATGTTGCGGCCGTCCTGCTTCGGGTTCGACTCGATGAAGCCGAGCTCCTGGACGTCCTCCGCGAGGCGCTGCAACAGCCGGAAGCCCAGCTCGGGGCGGGACTGCTCGCGACCACGGAACATGATCGTGATCTTGACCTTGTCACCCTGCTTGAGGAACCGGACGACGTGACCCTTCTTGGTGTCATAGTCGTGCGGGTCGATCTTCGGCCGGAGCTTCATCTCCTTGATGACCGTGTGCGCCTGGTTCTTGCGCGCCTCACGGGCCTTCATGGCCGACTCGTACTTGAACTTTCCGTAGTCCATGAGCTTGCAGACCGGCGGACGGGCGTTCGCCGCCACCTCGACCAGGTCGAGGTCGTACTCCTGCGCAAGCTCCAGGGCCTTGGCAAGCGGCACAATGCCGACCTGCTCGCCACTGGGACCGACGAGTCGCACCTCGGGGACGCGAATCCGGTCGTTGATGCGGGGCTCGGCGCTGATGGATCCTCCTCGGTAGCACCACGCGACGGCCTGGCGGACTGCCGCGTAACGTCTGTTCGGTGTGACCAACCGCGCCGGTACACGAAAAATGCCCCGGACGGGACACAGGCGGGGCTCCACATAGATCTGGAGCACCGCCGCGAAGTCTCCGCGGGGCGCAGCCGGACCGTTGACCCGCCAACCTGAGGTCGGCCGGGTGGGAGATCGGAGCCTCCACTTGTGGGCCGGTCACATGCGTGTCCGGCCGGTCGGAACACCAGAATACACGAGTCAAGGGGTGGCCCCCACTCCTGTGCCGGCGCGGAAGCCCGCGGCGCCGGGCGGGACACTCCCGGACGCGGGGTCCGCGGAACCGGGCCATAGGCTGGAGCCGACCCCTCAGCAGGAAGAAGCCCGGAGACATGAGCGACCACAGCCCCCAGCAGCCCGACGCCCCGCACGCGGCGGGCGCGGCCAGCCCTGATTTCGACGCCATGACCCGTGACATCGCGGAGGTGCCGGCGGTCGAGGTGATCACCACGGTCGCGGTGCACCTGATGAGCTCGGCGGCGGTCAACCTGGGGCTCGCCGAGGACGGCGAGGCGCACAAGGACCTCGACGAGGCCCGCAAGCTCATCCAGGCGCTGGCCGGTCTGGTCACCGCCAGTGCCACCGAGATCGGCTCGTACCACGCGGCCCCGCTGCGGGACGGGCTGAAGTCCCTCCAGCTGGCGTTCCGCGAGGCCTCGGTGGTCCCGGACGAGCCGGGGCAGGGGCCCGGGGAGAAGTTCACCGGACCGGTCTACGGCTGACCGCGCCGGACGGAGCGCGGAAGGGCCCCGGCCGGGCGACGGCCGGGGCCCTTTCGCGTACGGACGCGGGTGGCCGGGGCTCAGACCGGCTCGCCGGGGCCGGCTGCGGCCTCGCGGGGCGCAAGCTCGTCGGCGATCTCCACCGGCTCGTTCGGCGGGTGGGTGACCTGGTGCACCACGGCGGCGATCGCCCCGCCGATCAGCGGCGCGAGGAGGAAGAGCCAGACCTGGGTGATGGCCGCCCCGCCCGCGAACAGGGCCGGGCCGAGCGCCCGCGCCGGGTTCACGGAGGTGCCGTCGAGCGGGATACCGATGAAGTGGACGGCGGCCAGCGCCATGCCGATCGCCAGGCCGTTGAAGCCCCGCAGGGCCACTTTGGGGGTGACCGACAGCCACACGTAGACGAGCAGGAAGGTCATCAGCATCTCGACGACGAAGGCGCCGCCGAGGTTGATGTGCACCGCCGAGCGGTCGCCCCAGCCGTCGGTGCCGAAGACCGCGTGCGTCTGGAGGCCCGGGACCTGCTTGGCGACCAGGAAGAGCAGCGCCGCGCCGACGATGGCGCCCAGGACCTGGGCGATCCAGTACTCGACGGCGGTCCGCAGCGTGAGGCGGCGGGCCAGCAGCATGCCCAGGGTCACCGCGGGGTTGAGCTGGCAGCCGGAGACGGGGCCGAGGGCGTAGGCCAGCGCCAGCATGGTGAAGCCGAAGGCCAGCGCGATGCCGAAGGTGCCGATGTACTCGCCCGCCAGCACCGCCGAGCCGACGGCGAAGAACACCAGGAGCAGCGTGCCGAGGAACTCGGATACGGCCGTGCGGGTCAGCACCCCGGGGCCCTCGTGTTCCGCTTCCCGCTCCGACGCCGTTTTCTCCATGGGGGCTCTCCTCGCGTGGATCTTGAGCTCTCCTCGCATTGTGCGGCCCTGGAGTGGAACGCGCCCGTTGACGGACGGGGCCCCGGGGGACGTACCGGGGCCCTGGGTGTGGCGGTCAGCGCCGGTAGAGCGGTTCCGCGGTGGCCGGCGCGCCGGGCGGCAGCAGGGCCAGGTCCAGGCCCCGTACGAGCCGGGCGCGCAGCACCTCGTCGGTGGCCAGCGACTGCGCCAGCCGCTGGGCGACCTCGGCGGCCGGGGCCCCGGCGGCCAGGCCCAGGGCGAGGGTGGCGTCGGTCTCCGCGGACGGCGCGAGATGGGCGACGAGGACCGCGGGCTCGGCGGCGAGCAGGGTGCGCAGGGCGTCGGTGACGGCCGGGTCGGCGAGCGGGTCCGCGGTGGTACGGCCCTCGGCGAGGGCGCGCAGCGCGGGCCCTGTGAGCTGGTAGGTGACCGGTCCCGCCAGGTCGACGACGAGGGTGTCGGCCTTCTCGTGGGCGGCGGCCAGCAGTGCCTGCGGCAGCGGGACGGCCACCGGGCGCGCGTCCGGGCGCCAGCGCTGGAGGGTCTCCATGGACGTGAAGGCGGGCAGCGCGCGGCGGCCGTCCGGCGCCTGGAGCGTCGGGACCGCCATATCGCTGGTCTTCTCGCGCCGCAGCCCGTCCGGCCCCGTTTCCACCTCGCCCAGCACCGCCACCACGGGTACCAGCACACGGGCGCCGGCCAGCGCGGACAGCACCTGGGGCTCGGCGCCCGGGTCGGCGTCGTACGCGGCCAGGGCTGCCGCCAGGGCGGGGTCCGCGGAGCCGTCGTCGTCGGCGAAGCCGGGGTCGGGGATGTTCTTCTGCACGTCAGCGAGCGTATCGGTAGGGGGCCCTGCGCCCGCCGCGCGGGGCGGCGGTACGGCGGCCCGCGGGGTCAGCCGCGGGTCCGCCACACGAAGACCGCGGCGGCCACGAGGGCCAGGCCCGCGGCGCCGGCCGCCCACGGGAGCCAGTTGGCGGGGGTGCCGCCGGAGTCGTCCGCGGTGGGGCCGGGGCCGAAGTGGCGGTGGGCGTAGGCGGCGGGGGACGGCTTCTGGGGCGTGGGCTTGAGGCCGGCGGCCGCCTTGAGGGCGGCGGCGGGGTCGATCAGACCGGAGCCGTAGTCGTCGTCGCGGCCGCCCTCGGGGGCGTCCTGGGCGGTGCTGGTCAGCAGCCGGCGGATCTGGGCGGGGCTCAGATCGCGGTGCGCGGACCGGATCAGGGCGACCGCGCCGGAGACGAAGGCGGCGGCGGGGCTGGTGCCCCAGCCCGAGAGGTAGGAATCGCCGTTGCCGGCCATGACGATGCCGTCGCCGGGTGCGCTGACCGTGGCGTACCAGTGGCGGGTGGAGAAGCGGGCGCGGACGCCCAGGTGGGTGACGGCGGTGGCCGCGATGACGCCCGGGTAGGCGGCGGGGTAGGAGACGTGGTTGCCCTTCTCGCCGCCGTTGCCGGCGGAGGCGACCACGGGGATGCCCTTGCCGAGGGCGTACTGGATGGCGGCGTCCTCGCGCGGCTCGGGGTGTGCGGACTCGCTGTCGTCGCCCAGCGACATGCTGATCACGTCGGCGCCGTGGTCGGCGGCCCAGCGGATGCCGTCGGCGAGCGCCCCGGCCTTCTCCGTACGGGCCCGCCCCCGCTGGGGGTCGTTGTCCTCCAGGATCACCCGCACCGGGAGGATCTTGGCCTCCGGGGCGACCCCGAGCACTCCGTCCTGCTTGCCCGCGCCGTGGCCGGCGCCCGCGATGACGCTGGCCATGCCGGTGCCGTGCCGGGCCCAGGCCTCCTCGCCGGGGCCGGCGCCGAAGCCGACGAGGTCCTTCTCGGGCAGCACCTGGCCCTTGAGGTCGGGGTGGTTGGCGTCGACGCCGGTGTCCAGGACGGCGACGGTGACACCCTCCCCCTTGGTGGTGCGCCAGGCCTGCTGGGCGTGGATGGCCTCCAGTCCCCACTCCTGGGCGCGGATGGCGTCGGCCTGGGCGGGTACCGCGGGCAGCACCGTCAGGGCCGCGCAGGCCAGCGTGAGGGCGGCGCCGCGTAGCAGGGACTTGCTCATGACGAGGACTCCGAGGTCTGCGGGGGGAGGCCGGCGGCCGTGCGGAAGTCGGTCTCGATGCGGTCCGCGAGGTCCTTGGCGTCATGGCCCAGGCCGGACTCGGCCGGGGCGGTGGTGGCGCCGGGCCGGGTGGCGGCCTCGGCGGGCTGCGGCTCGGTGACGGGACGGCCGTCGGCGAAGCCGGAGACGGCGTAGACGATGACCGGGAGGTCGGTGAGCACCCGGACGGTCCAACTGGCGCGCTGGGCAGGGCCGAAGCCCTCGGCCTGGGTGCCCTTGGCGGCGTAGGGCAGCGGCATGGCGTCCGTGCGCGTGCCCAGGTTCTTGGTGCTGAAGCGGGTGTTGAGCGCCATCATTCCGGCCTGGTCGGCCTTGGCGGTCTGCGCGCCGACGGTGATGACGCTGCTGTGGGTGGCGTCGACGTACGTGGCGCGCAGCAGCCGGACGCAGCCCGCCGAGGCGAGCGCCTGGGCGAGCTTGCGGTCGTAGGCGCCGGTGCAGCCGCTGTCGGGGGCGACCGCGATCCGGGTCCAGGTCCGGTCGGCGCCGCCGGGGCCGGCGCCGAGGCCGTTGACGGTGCGCGGGAAGAGGGTGTTGACGGGGGTGTTGTGCCAGACGTCGTGGCCCTCGGCAAAGACTGCCTGGGGGCTCGGCGGGCCGTCGGCGGAGTCGTCGGTGAGCCAACTCCCGGCCGCCGCACCACCGATGAGGCCGATGCCGAGGACGAGAAAGGCCGCGGCGGCCAGCATCCGGACGCTGGGGCGACGCCCTGCCGGCAGGCGGCGCGGGGGCGCGGCGGGCATGCCGGGTGCGGCCGCGGCTCCCTGCGGCGGAACGGGGTTCGGGGGCCAGGACGCCGGCGCCCGGCGGGCCGACGGGGGGCCGGCCGGTGCGCCGCCGGGCTCCACGGAGGCGGCCTCGGGAGCGGCCGGCGGGGCGTCGGCTCCGCTGCCGTCGGCGCGCCCGCGGGCGTTCCACAGCTCCTGGCTGCGGGCCAGGTGGAAGGCGGCGGTGTCGCGGAAGGCCGCCGGGCGCCCGGCCGGTGGCGGTGGTGCGGCGGGGGCGGCCGGCTCGGCGGAGGCCGGGGGGCGCGGCGGCTGCGCACCGGGGGTGGCCGGCGGGGTCGGCGGTGCGGGCGGCGGGGTCCTGGGGCGTGGGGGGACGGGTGGCGCGGCGGGGCGCGTGGGGCCGCTGGGGTTGGGGGGAGGCGTCGGGCCGGTGGGGGTGTGCGCGGCCTGCGGGGCGGACGGCGTACCCGGAACGGAAGGCACGGCCGGTGCTCCCGGCGCGGGGGCGGACGGGCCGCCGGGCACCCGGCGCAGCACGGTGGTCCGCGGGTCCTGCTCCGGTTGCGGCGTCGCGGCGGCTGCGGGCTGCCGGGGCGGCCGCGGGGGTATCGGCGGGATGCGCCGCGCATCGGCGAAATCAGCGTCGGTGCTCACCCGCGCTCCCCCTTGCGCCGTGGCCCCCCGGACCCGATCCGCAATCGGGGCAGGGTGGTTGGTATCCGGACAACACGCCGCTGACCTGCTGGTTGCGGCGTCGGGCCACTCTACGGGCTGCCGCCGCCGGTGCGGCAACCCCTGGCCGCCCGGTGTCCGCTCTGTCGCGTTCTCTCCCCTACCCAGTGGTAGACGCGGTCTGGCAGGCTGCGGCCATGCCCCCGCACACAACCGACCCGTATGGCGACAAAGCCCGTTACCAGCGGGCAACGGCCCATCTGGACGCGCCCCTGGCCGTCGTCGACCTGGCGGCCTTCGACGCCAACGCCGCCGATCTGGTGCGCCGCGCGCGGGGCAAGCCGATCCGGGTGGCGAGCAAGTCGGTGCGCTGCCGGGCCCTGCTGGAGCGGGTGCTGGCACGCGACGGCTTCGCCGGGATCATGAGCTTCACCCTGGCCGAGTCGCTGTGGCTGGCGCGCTCCGGCTTCACGGACGTCCTGCTGGCGTACCCGTCGGTGGACCGGGCGGCCTTCGCCGAGCTCACCGCGGACCCCGGGCTCGCGGCCGCGGTGACGGTGATGGTCGACGATCCGGCGCAACTGGAGCTGATCGACGCGGCCCGGCCGGGCGGCGCGGGCAGCGGCGAGGAGGTGCGGGTGTGCCTGGAGATGGACACCTCCTACCGGCTGCTGGGCGGCAGGGTACGGGTCGGCGCCCGGCGCTCACCGCTGCGCGAGCCGGCCCAACTGGCCGCGCTGGCCCGGACGGTGGTGCGCCGCCCCGGGTTCCGGCTGGTGGGGCTGATGGCGTACGAGGGGCATGTGGCGGGGGTGGGCGACGAGGTCGCCGGCAAGCCGGTGTTCTCGCGCACGATCCGGCTGATGCAGGCGGCGGCGCGCAAGGAGCTGGCGCAGCGGCGCTGGGAGACCGTACGGGCGGTGCGGGCGGTGGCGCCGCGGCTGGAGTTCGTCAACGGCGGCGGGACCGGCAGTGTGCAGCACACCGCCGCGGAGGCGGCGGTCACCGAGATCGCGGCCGGGTCGGGGCTGTACGTACCGCGGCTGTTCGACAACTTCCGTTCGTTCAGCGGGCGTCCGGCGGCGCTGTTCGCCCTGCCGGTGGTGCGCCGTCCGGGCCCCGGGGTGGTGACGGTGCTGGGCGGCGGGTATCCGGCGTCGGGGGTGGCCGGCGAGGACCGGCTGCCGGTGCCGTATCTGCCGGCCGGGCTGCGCTACGACCCGCAGGAGGGGCCGGGCGAGGTGCAGACGCCGCTGCTGGGGCCGGCCGCGGACCGGCTGGCGCTCGGCGAGAAGGTGTGGTTCCGGCACGCCAAGGCCGGTGAACTGTGCGAGCGGTTCGACGCGTTGCACCTGATCGACGGGGACCGGGTGGTGGACACCGTCCCGACGTACCGCGGGGAGGGCCGCACCTTCCTCTGACCGGTGCGGCCCTCCCCTGCGGCCGGTGGCTCAGTACACCGAGTCCTGCTGGTCCGGGATCACCGAGCCGTCGGCGCGGTGGACCGGTCCGAGGGTGCCGTCCGGCAGGACGGAGCCCTCGGTGGAGCAGGGGTACGGCTTCGTCTGCTGCTTCTTCGGCTCGATGAACATCGGGTTGACCAGCCAGCGGTGGTCGCTGTTGTCGTAGGCCCGGCACATGAACTCGGTCTTGTTGCGGTTGATGGCCAGGTGGCCCGCGGTGGCGTCGTCGACGAACGTCACATCGGTCTCGGCGTCGCCCGCCGCGAAGGCCGCACGGTGCGCCCGGTCCTGCCGCTCCCAGGCCTTGGCGCCCTTGACGTGGAAGATCTCCTGGTTGATCCAGCAGCGCTTGCCGTCCATGTACGTCAGGACCTCACCGTTGGTGTCCTTGACGTCACCGCAGCCCTGGACGCCGGTGGTGAGCCGGCCGTCGCTGACGATGTTGCGGATGCCGATGACGTGGCTGCGGTCGATGCCCACGCCGGGCGCCCAGGCCCGGACCAGCGGCTCGGCGGAGGCGGAGACGATGTAGACGTCGAAGCCGGCCTTCTTCAGGGTGCGGATGAGGTCGCGCTGCTGCTCGTAGTAGCGCACGTATCCGGCCCACTTGTGGGTGCCGACCGTCTGCTCCGTACCGATCGGCGCGGCGAGGTTCTCCTTGCGTGCCTTGGCGGCGTACGAGGTCAGGGTCTCCGGGGTGTGCCCGGCGAACAGCTGGGTGATCCAGACGTACGAGGGGACCGTGCGCCGGTGGTTCCACTCCCCCTCGAACGCCTCCTTACCGCCGGAGGTCTTCTCCTCGCTGTAGACGTCGAGGATCTCGTCGGTGCAGTCGGTGTCCTTCGACGTCGGCAGCGGACGGCCGGCCGGCACGGAGGTGCCGCAGGCCTTGGTGAGCGCAGCGGCCGCGTCGTCGGTCATCCACTTGTTGGTGGCCTTCCAGCTGGCGGGGCGCAGCACCTTGTCGTGCTTGAGCATCCAGGCCAGCGTGGCGTCGGAGATGTCGTTCTTGACGACGGTGTTGTCCCAGTCGAAGGTCGCGACCGGCCGCGCCCCGTCGGAGCCGGCACAACTGCCCTGCTCGTCAATCATTTTCTGGAGCTTGGCACGGTTGTCGCCGTACCAGCCCTTGGAGACGTGCAGGGTGGGGCAGTGGCGGGGGGCCGGGCCCGCGGTGGCCGTCTGGGCGAGGGCCACGCCGCCTCCCACAACCGCGAGGGCCGCACCCGCTGCCAGCCAGCGACGCTTGTTGAGCATGGAACGCACTCCTGTCGAACGAGGAATCGAAGGCGGACGTTAACGCATGGCGGCCGGGCGCGGGGAGACGTCCGGCCGCCATGGGGTTTACGCGGAGGTGAACAACAAGCGTTTACACCGGGGTGACGTACGCGCCCGCGATCCCGCCGTCGACCAGGAATTCGGCGGCGTTGACGAACGAGGAGTCGTCGCTGGCGAGGAAGGCGACCGCGGAGGCGATCTCCTCGGGCTCGGCGAACCGGCCGACCGGGACGTGCACCAGACGGCGCGCGGCACGCTCGGGGTCCTTGGCGAACAGCTCCTTGAGCAGGGGGGTGTTGACCGGCCCCGGGCACAGGGCGTTGACCCGGATGCCCTCACGGGCGAACTGCACGCCCAGTTCACGGGACATCGCCAGCACCCCGCCCTTGGAAGCGGTGTAGCTGATCTGGGAGGTGGCGGCGCCCATGACGGCCACGAAGGACGCGGTGTTGATGATGGAGCCGCCGCGCCCGGTCTCGGCGAACTGGCGCTGCATGTACGGCAGGGCGTGCTTGCAGCAGAGGTAGACCGAGGTCAGGTTGACCTCCTGGACGCGCTTCCAGGCGTCCAGGCCGGTGGTGAGGATGGAGTCGTCGTCGGGCGGCGAGATGCCGGCGTTGTTGAAGGCGATGTCGACCGAGCCGTAGGTGTCGAAGGCGGTCCGGTAGAGCGCCTCGACCTGCTCGGAGTCGGTCACATCGACCTGGACGAAGGTGCCGCCGACCTCTTCGGCGGCGGCCTTGCCGGCCACCTCGTCGATGTCGGCGCAGACGATGTTGGCGCCTTCGGAGGCCAGTCGGCGGGCGGTGGCCAGGCCGATGCCGCTGCCGGCTCCGGTGATCACGGCGGTACGGCCGACGAGGCGGCGGCAGACTGCGGTCCGGTCGGTCACTTGCTCTCCTCGGTGCTGATGAAGATGTTCTTGGTCTCGGTGAAGGCGGCGAGCGCGTCCGGGCCCAGCTCACGGCCGAGGCCGGACTGCTTGAACCCGCCGAAGGGGGTCCAATAGCGCACGCTGCTGTGGGAGTTGACGGAGAGGTTGCCGGCCGCGACGGCCCGGGAGACGCGCAGTGCGCGGCCGACGTCGCGGGTCCAGAGGGAGCCGGAGAGGCCGTAGTCGGTGGCGTTGGCGATCCGCACCGCGTCGGCCTCGTCGTCGAAGGGGATCGCGACGGCGACCGGGCCGAAGATCTCCTCGACGGCCGTACGGTCCTCGGGGCGGCCCTCCAGGACGGTGGCCGGGTACCAGAAGCCCTTGCCGGCGGGCGCCTCGCCGCGGATGGCGGCCGGGGCGTCGTCGGGGACGTAGGACCGTACCCGCTCGCGCTGGGCGGCGGAGATCAGCGGGCCCATCTGGGTGGCGGGGTCGGCGGGGTCGCCGACGGTGAACGCCTTGACCGCGGGCTCAAGCAGCTCCATGAAGCGGTCGTAGACCGTCCGCTGGACCAGGATGCGGCTGCGGGCGCAGCAGTCCTGGCCGGTGTTGTCGAGGAAGGAGCCGGGGGCGGCGGCCGCGGCGGCCTCGATGTCGGCGTCGGCGAAGACGATGTTCGGGCTCTTGCCGCCGAGTTCGAGGGTGAGCCGCTTGGTCTGTGCCGCGCAGCGGGCGGCGATCTGCCGGCCGGTGGCGGTGGAGCCGGTGAAGACGACCTTGGCGACGCCGGGGTGGTCGACCAGTGCGGTGCCGGTGACCGGGCCCTCGCCGGGCAGGACCTGGAAGAGCCCTTCGGGGAGCCCGGCCTCCAGGGCGAGTTCGGCGAGGCGGAGCGCGGTGAGCGGGGTGGTCTCGGCGGGCTTGAGCAGTACGGCGTTGCCGGCCGCGAGGGCGGGGGCGGTGCCCCAGGCGGCGATCGGCATCGGGAAGTTCCACGGCGCGATGACCGCGACCACGCCCAGCGGCTCCTGGACGGTGATGTTGAGGCCGCCGGCCACCGGGATCTGGGTGCCGGTCAGGCGCTCCACTCCCCCGGCGGCGTAGTGCAGCAGATCGCGGACGTTGCCCGCCTCCCACCGGGCGTTGCCCAGGGGGTGGCCGGCCTCCTTCCGTTCGAGGTCGGCGAGCGGGTCGACATGGGCGTCGACGACCTCGGCGAAGCGGCGCAGGAGGCGGGCCCGGTCGCCGGGGGCCACCGCGGCCCAGGCCTCCTGGGCGGCGGCGGCCCGGCGGACCGCAGCGTCGACCTCTTCGGGGGAGGTGGTGGGGACGGTCGCGACCACCTCCTCGGTGGCCGGATTGATGATCTTGAGCTCGTGCAGCACGGGTGGTGGTCCTTACATGCGCTCGAAGGAGCGGAAGCGCTCCCAGTCCGTGACGGCGGCGTCGTAGGCGTCCTGCTCGACGCGGGCCATATGGCGGTAGTGGTCGACGACCTCGTCGCCGAAGGCCTCCCGCGCTATCGGGCTGTTCTCCCACAGCTCGGCGGCCTCGCGCAGGGTGACCGGCACATGCGCGGCGTCACCGGCGTAGGCGTTGCCGGTGGTCGCGTCGGGCAGCTCCAGCTGGTGCTCGATGCCGTAGAGGCCGGCCGCGACCATGGCGGCGACCGCCAGGTAGGGGTTCACATCGCCGCCGGGCAGACGGTTCTCCAGGCGGTGGGCGCGGCCGTGGCCGACCACCCGCAGGGCGCAGGTGCGGTTGTCGGGGCCCCAGGCGACGGCGGTGGGCGCGAAGGAGCCGGGGCGGAACCGCTTGTAGGAGTTGATGTTGGGGGCGTAGAAGAGCGTGAAGTCACGCATCGCGGCGAGCTGGCCGGCGAGGAAGTGCCGCATGGTCTGCGACATGCCGTAGGGGCCGGAGTCGTCGGCGAGTACCGGCCGGCCCTGCTCGTCCTGGAGCGAGAGGTGGATATGACAGGAGTTGCCCTCGCGCTCGTCGTACTTCGCCATGAAGGTGAGCGACATGCCCTCCTGGGCGGCGATCTCCTTGGCGCCGGTCTTGTAGATCGAGTGCTGGTCGCAGGTGGTCAGGGCCTCGTCGTAGACGAACACGATCTCGTGCTGGCCGAGGTTGCACTCGCCCTTGGCGGACTCGACGGTCATCCCGGCCGCGCCCATCTCGTTGCGGATGCGGCGCAGGACGGGCTCGACCCGGCCGGTCCCGAGGACGGAGTAGTCGCCGTTCCACTGGTTGGCGGGGGTCATCTGGCGGTAGCCGCGCGACCAGCCGTCCTCGTAGGAGTCCTTGAACAGCATGAACTCCAGTTCGGTGCCGGCGTAGGCGCTCCAGCCCCGTTCGGCGAGCCGGTCGAGCTGGCGGCGCAGGATCTGCCGGGGCGAGGCGACGACCGGGGAGCCGTCGTGCCAGGCGAGGTCCGCGGTGATCAGGGCGGTGCCGGGGTTCCAGGGGGTGCGGCGCAGCGTGGCCGTGTCGCCGTGCATGGCGAAGTCGCCGTAGCCGCGCTCCCAGGAGGACATCTGGTAGCCGTCGACGGTGTTGAGGTCGACGTCGACGGCGAGGAGGTAGTTGCAGCCCTCCGTACCGTGTTCGAGAACGGTGTCGAGGAAGTACCGGGCCGCGAACCGCTTGCCCTGGAGCCTGCCTTGCATATCGGTGAAGGCGAGGACGACAGTGTCGATCTCCCCGGCGTCGACGAGGACTCTGAGCTCCTCGACGGAGAGTGGGGGCGTACGGTCTGCCACGGTTTTGCCTCCTGTCACTGCATCCGGAGGTCATAAGGTAGGCATACGAACCATTGATTGGGAAGGGGTTGCGATGGACGGTGCGGCTGACCGGCTGGCACCCGTACTGCGACCGGTGCGGGCGGGCAACGGTTTCGAGGAGGCGCTGGAGCAGATACTCCAGATCGTCCGGCTCGGCCTGGTGCCGCAGGGCGAACGGCTGCCCGCGGAACGGGAGTTGGCCGAGCGGCTGCAGATCAGCCGGGTCACCCTGCGCGAGGTGCTGAAGGTGCTCCAGGACGAGGGTCTGGTGGAGAGCCGGCGCGGGCGCTACGGGGGCACCTTCGTCCGGGTCCGCACCGAGAACCCGGGCGAGGCCGAGCTGCGCCGCCGGATCGAGAAGATCGACGTCGAGGACACCCTGCGGTTCCGTGAGGTGCTGGAGGTGGGCGCGGCCGGCCTGTGCGCGGCCCACAGACTCGCCGGTGAGCAGGCCGGACGGCTGCGGGAGGCCCTGGCGGCGACCCAGGACGCCCCGCTCGCGGACTACCGCCGGCGCGACACCCTGCTGCATCTGACCCTCGCCGAGCTCTCCGGCTCCCCGTCGCTGGCCGCCCAGTACGCGGCGGTACGGGCGAGCGTGAACGACCTGCTGGACTGCATCCCGCTGCTGGTACGGAACCTGGAGCACTCCCAGGCCCAGCACAGTGCGCTGGTGGAGGCGGTGCTGGAGGGCGATGCCGACGGGGCGCGCGAGGTGATGCGGGAGCACTGCACCGGCACGGCGGCACTGCTGCGCGGCTTCCTCTCGTGAGGCCCCCGAAACCCGCCTGTTACGAGATTTTCCCGTCGGGGTCTTGCGCTCAGCCGACCCGGAGACAAAGGTATCGGCCCATACCTTTGTTGCGGGGCTGGTAGCGGTTCCCGTACCCGCCGCGGATTATCGAGGCCCTCGGAGGCGTTGTGTCCACCAACGAGCATGCGACGAGCCCAGACCAGGAACATCGAACCCCTCAGCTGTCCAGCGACGAACAACGTCTCCACGAGCTCGGCTACGCCCAGGAGCTGGCCCGCTCGATGTCGGCGTTCTCGAACTTCGCCGTCTCGTTCACGATCATCTCGGTCCTCTCCGGCTGTCTGACGCTGTACGGCTTCGGCATGAACACCGGAGGGCCCGCCCTGATCACCTGGGGGTGGCCGCTGGTCGGCGTCATGACGCTGTTCGTGGGCCTGGCGATGGCCGAGGTCTGTTCCAGCTACCCGACGGCGGGCGGCCTGTACTACTGGGCGGCGAAGCTGGCCCCCTCGCACGGCCCGGCATGGTCCTGGTTCACCGGCTGGTTCAACTTCCTCGGCCAGGTCGCGGTGACCGCGGGGGTCGACTTCGGCGCCGCGTCCTTCATGAACGCGCTGCTTGACCTGCAATTCGGCTTCACCGCCACCCCGGCGCACACGATCCTCCTGTTCGGCATCGTGCTGCTGGTGCACGGCCTGCTGAACACCTTCGGCGTGAAGCTTGCCTCCCTCCTCAGCAACGTCAGCGTGTGGTGGCACATCCTCGGCGTGCTGGTCATCGTGGGCGCCCTGGTCGTGGTGCCCTCGAATCACCAGTCCGCCTCCTTCGTCTTCACCCACTTCACCAACAACACCGGCTGGCACTCCGGCCTCTACGTCGGGCTGCTGGGGCTGCTGCTCGCGCAGTACACCTTCACCGGCTACGACGCCTCGGCGCACATGACCGAGGAGACCCACGACGCGGCCAAGGCCGGCCCCCGCGGCATCGTGATGTCGATCCTGGTCTCCCTGGTCGCCGGCTGGGTGCTGCTGGTCGGCATCACCTTCGCCATCCAGGACTACGACGGCGCGCTGGCCAGCAAGACCGGCGTGCCCCCGGCGCAGATCTTCATCGACGCGCTCGGCGCCACCGGCGGCAAGCTGCTCCTCCTGGTCGCCATCGGCGCCCAGTTCTTCTGCGGCATGTCGTCGGTCACCGCCAACTCGCGCATGATCTACGCCTTCTCGCGGGACGGCGCGCTGCCCGGCTCGCGGCTGTGGCACCGCATCAACAAGCGGACCAAGACCCCGACCAATGCGGTGTGGCTGGCCGCCGGCGGCGCCTTCCTGCTGGGCCTGCCGTACTTGTGGAACGCCACGGCGTACGCGGCCGTCACCTCGATCGCCGTGATCGGCCTCTACATCGCCTACGTCCTGCCGGTCATCCTCCGCCTGCTCCAGGGCGACCGCTTCCAGCGCGGGCCCTGGCACCTCGGCCGCTGGAGCAAGCCCGTCGGCGTCATCGCCGTCGGCTGGACGCTGGTCATCTCCGTCCTCTTCATGCTCCCGACGACCAGCCCGGTCACGGCGGGGACCTTCAACTACACCCCGCTCGCCGTCCTCCTGGTCCTCGGCTTCGCCGGCACCTGGTGGCTGGTGTCGGCCCGCAAGTGGTTCACCGGCCCGAAGGTCCAGGGCACAGCGGAGGAGCTGGCCGCCATCGAGCACGAACTGGAATTCTGAAGGCCGAGCCGGAACGCACCAGCACCACATCGGAGGATCCGTGTCCCAGCCCCTCATCGGCATCAGCACCTACCAGCAGGAAGCCAGCTGGGGGGTCTGGACGCTGCCGGCCGCGCTGGTGCCCGTCGGATACCCGCAGCTGGTGCAGCGCTCGGGCGGGCTGCCCGTGCTGCTGCCGCCGGGCGATCCGGCGACCGCCGCCGCGACGGTGGCGCGGCTGGACGCGGTGGTGATCGCCGGCGGTGCGGATGTGGCACCGGCCCGGTACGGCGCCGAGCCGCACCCCCGCACCGGTCCGCCGTCCCTGGACCGGGACGCCTGGGAACTGGCCCTGATCGAGGCCGCGTTGGCGGACGGCGTACCGCTGCTGGGCATCTGCCGCGGACTCCAGCTGCTCAATGTGGCGCTGGGCGGCACCCTCGTCCAGCACCTCGACGGGCACGCCGGTCCGCCCGGCGTCTTCGAGCGGCACGACGTCAAGCCGGTCCCCGGGACGCTGCTGGGCGACACCCTGCCCGAGCCGGTCTCGGTGCCGACGTACCACCACCAGGCGGTGGACCGGCTCGGCACCGGACTGCTGGCCTCGGCGTACGCGGAGGACGGCACGATCGAGGCGCTGGAGCTGCCGGACGGCCGCGGTTTCACCCTGGCAGTGCAGTGGCACCCGGAGGCGGGGGACGACCCGCGGGTGATGGACGCGCTGGTGGCGGCGGCGCGCGGGGCGTCCGCCGGGGGGTGACGAGCGGCCGCCGTACCCACCGCCGTGGTCCGTCCGGGCCGGTTCAGGAAGCCCCGCGGGTCAGCCCCAGCAGATGGCGGGCCGGCCCCACGGGCCGCTGTCCGGCCGGCCACACGGCCCGCAGATCGCGGCCGAGGCGCAGCCCCCGTACCGGGACCTCCACCAGCCGCCGGGCGCTCAGCTCCTCACCCACCGCGAGCTCGCTGAGCACCGACGGCGCCGCCTCGCTGACCACAGCGGACTTCACGGCGGTGGTGGAGGCGAGTTCCAGCAGCGGTTCGGCCAGCCCGCCGTGCCCGGCGAGCGCCGCGTCCAGCACCTGCCGGGTGCCGGAGCCGCGCTCGCGCAGGATCAGCGGGGTCGCGGCCAGCTCGGCGGCGGTCAGCTCGCCGCGGCGCCGGGCCCAGGGGTGCGACGGTGCGGCGACGACGATCAGCCGGTCGTGCGCGATGACCGTGCCGTCCAGCCCGACGGGCACCTGAAGCCCCTCGACGAAACCGAGATCCGCCTCGCCCGCCAGCAGCCGCTCGGCGACCACGCTGGAGTTCCCCGCCAGCAGCGAGACGGCCGTACCCGGCAGCTCCGCCCGCAGCGCGATCAGCCAGCCCGGCAGCAGATACTCGGCGATCGTCATGCTGGCCGCGACCCGCAGCCGGGAGTCGCGCCGGCCGCGCAGCGCCTGCGCGCCCGCGTCCAGCGCCTCGGCCGCCTCCACCACCCGTCGCGCCCAGTCCGTCACCAGCGCCCCGGCGTCGGTCAGCCGGGAGCCGCGCGGTGACCGTTCGACCAGCGCCACCCCCAACTGCCGTTCCATCGACCGGATCCGGCTGCTGGCCGCGGGCTGGCTGATGCCCCGGGCGCGGGCGGCGCGCCCCAGACTGCCCAGCCGGGCCACGGCGAGCAGCAGCTCCAGCGCACCCAGGTCCGGGACCCGGTGCGACAACGAGACGGGCGGGCCGCCGCCCTCCCCCATGACGTCACCCATAAGTCCCCCTGCACATAACCCCAGCTTATGCCCTCATAGACACGATGTCCCTGGTGGCGGCCCTGTGCGGCGGCGAGGCTGCTCCCATGGCAACCCTCACGCAAGCACCTTCCCGCCCCGCCTCCGCCACCCCGCGTACCCCCGGCCCGGTCCGCCATCTCGGCCCGAACTGGTACGCCACCGTCATGGGCACGGCCATCGTCGCCAACGCCGGCGCGGCGCTCCCCCTCACCGCCCCTGGCCTGCGCACCGGATACCAACTCGTCTGGGCGCTGTCGGCGCTGATGCTGCTGACGCTGCTGACCGCCCGCGCCGTCCACTGGCTGCGCCACGGCGACCAGGCCCGCCGCCACCTCCAGGACCCGGCCGTCGCCCCGTTCTACGGCTGCCTGGCGATGGCCCTGCTGGCGGTCGGCGGCGGCACCCTCGCGGTCGGCAGGGACGTGATCGGCGAGCGGGCCGCGCTGGCCGCCGATGTGGTGCTGTGGTCGCTGGGCACGCTCGTCGGCCTGGTGGGCGCCGCGGCGATCCCGTACCTGATGGTGACCCGGCACCGGATCGTGGTGGGCAGCGCCACCCCGGTCTGGCTCCTCCCGCTGGTCGCCCCCATGGTCTCGGCGGCCCTGGGCCCGGCCCTGGTCCCCCATCTCCCGCCCGGCCAGTGGCGGCAGGCGCTGCTGCTGGCCTGCTACGCGCTCTTCGGGCTGTCCCTGCTGGCCACGCTGCTGGTGCTGCCGCTGGTGCTCTCCCGGCTGATCCACCACGGCCCGCTGCCCCTGGCACTCACCCCCACCCTCTTCCTCGTCCTCGGCCCGCTCGGCCAGTCCACCACCGCGGTGGTTGGCCTCGCGGACGTCGCACCCGGTGCCGTGGACGCGGGGACCGCCCATGCCATGGCCGCCTTCGCGGTCCTCTACGGGGTCCCGGTGATGGGCTTCGCGCTGCTCTGGCTGGCGCTCGCGACCGCCATGGTGGTCCGCGCCTTCCGCAACGGCATGGGCTTCGCAATGACCTGGTGGGGCTTCACCTTCCCGCTCGGCACCTGTGTCACGGGCGCGGCGGGCCTGGCCCGGCACACCGGGCTCGATGCCTTCACCTGGCTGGCCGTGGGCCTGTTCACCGTCCTGGTGGCGGCGGTGGCGGTGACCGCCGCCCGGACCGCGGGCGGGCTGGCCGGCGGCCGGCTGCTCGCACCGCCCCACCCGTGACGCATCGCCCCCGTAGGAGCGCTCGTACGGTACGGCTGACCGGCCGTCACCGGGCGCCGGCCAGCGCCTCCGCCAGGACGGCCGGAGCCTGTACCAACGACGGGCCGTACCAGGTCAGATGGCGGCCGCTGACCAGCGCGGCGGGCAGCGCGGGGAACGCCTCGGGGCCGTCGTCGGCGGTGAAGCGGTACGGCTCGTCGGGCAGCACGACGAGGTCGGCGGGCCCGGCGTTGAGCGCGTCGAGGGCGATCCGCGGATAGCGCTCCGCGTGGCCGGCGTAGACGTTCCGTACGCCCAGGCGGGCCAGCAGGTCCCCGGCGAAGGTGTCCCGGCCGAGCACCATCCACGGCCGGCGCCAGACCGGCACCACGGCGGCCCTTCCCCAAGCTCTCGACTCCTCCCCAGGGGAGACCCCCATGTCCGGCCGCGCCGGCAGGTCGCGCCATGCGGCCTCCGCGGCGTCCAGCCAGCCGGGCCTGGGCAGCCCGCAGCCGTCGACGAGGACCCGGTGCAGCTCGTGGAACGCCTGGTCCAGCGTCCGGACCTCGGTCACCAGGACGTCGAGCCCGGCAGCCCGCAGCGCTTCGAGGTCCTGCGGACGGTTCTCCTCCTCGTTGGCGATCACGAGGTCGGGCGCCAGGGCCGCGATCGCGGCGGTGTCGGGGTTCTTGGTGCCGCCGATGCGGGCGGCCGCCAGCCCGGCCGGGTGGCTGCACCAGTCGGTGACGCCGGCCAGCAGCTCGGGCGCACCGGCGGCCACCGCCTCGGTGAGGGAGGGCACCAGGGACACCACGCGCCGGTTGACGGTCCTGTGACGGGTCATCCGTCCACCGTACGGCCGGCCGCGACCCCGGCGCTCAGTAGCGCCCGAAGGTGCTGCGCCGGCGGAGCAGATACGCGGCGCCGCCGGCCAGCATGAGCAGCGCCAGACCGCCGGCCGCCTCCGTCACGGTGAGCCCCTCGACCCGCCCGCCGCGCACCGTCACGGTCTCGGTGAACTTCTCCCCGCCCGGCGCACATTCGATGGTGACCCGGTAGCGCCCCGGCGTCGCCCGCTCGGCGACCCTGGCATCGGCGGCCATCCCGGCCGCGCCCGGCCGCAGCACCACAGAGCCGAAGAGCGTCGAGGCCGCCCGTGCGCTCCGGCCGCCGGCACACTGCCGGTCGTCGCTGATGCTCACCCGCTGACCGGCCACCATCGGATCCGGCACGACCTCGGCCCGGGCGACGGGCACGGCCGTCCCCAGCGCGGCGGCGCTGAACAGGGCGACGGCGACGGTGTGCGCAAGCTTCACGCTCCTCAGCGAAGCACCCGCCGCCCCGTTCCGCCACGCCGGCGCAGCCGGTCAGGTGACCCCGGAAAGCGGCGAGCCCCTTCTCCGCCGGCTCGCGGAAAAGGGGCTCGTCGAAGGGGCTCGTCCTCTCGCCTATTTCACCGGCGCCATCTTGTCGACGATGCCCGGGTGGTCAGCGATCCACTTCTCGACGCCCTTGTTCTCGTTGCCCTTGCCGGCGTCCTGGATGTCCTTCTCCAGGCTGCCGAGCTCATCGGCGCTCATCTTCCAGTTCTTCAGCCAGCCGTGGAACTCCGGGAACTTCTTCGGGAAGCTCTTGTTGCCGAGCGACTTGATCTGGTTGTTGGCGCCCCAGGTGCCCTTGGGGTCAGCGAGCTTGGTGAGCTGGTACTTGCTGTACGCCCAGTGCGGCGACCACAGGACGACCGCGATGGGCTCCTTCTTGTGGTAGGCCCGGTCCAGCTCCGCGAGCATCGCGCTGGTCCCGGCCGAGGTGACCTCGAAGTCCTGAAGACCGTAGGCCGGCGCGACGGTGTCCTTGAGCCGCTTCATCTCGCCGGTGCCCGGCTCGATCCCGATGATCTTGCCCTTGAACTCGTCCTTGTGCTCCCGCAGGTCGTCGAGGGTCTTCACCCCCTTGACGTAGGACGGCACCGCGATCTCCAGGGACGTCTTGTCGTACCACGGCCCGACGTCGACGAGATCCTTCTTGTACTTGTCCCAGTACTGCTTCTGCGCGACCGGCAGCCAGCCGTCCGTCTCCACATCGATCTGCCCCGTGGACAGTCCGGTCCACATCGGCCCGATGTCGAGATTGCGGATGTTGGGCTTGTAGCCGCGCTTCTCCAGCACGTTCTTCCACAGGTACGTAGTGGCGATGCCCTCGTCCCACGCGGGGTAGCCGATGTTCGGCGCCTTGCCCGCGTCCTTGCCCTTGGCGTACGTGGCCTTCGCGGACGGTGCGACCTTGTCGACCAGCCCGGGGTGCTTCTTCAGCCAGCTGCGCACACCGTCCTGCTCATGGCCCTCACCGGCGCTCTTGATGTCGTTCTCGAGGCTGGTGAGCTGCTTCTCGTCCAGGTGGAAGTTCTTCATCCACTTGGCGACCTCGGGCTCGTCCTTGGCGAAGCCCTTGCGGCCGATGAGGTGCAGGCTGTCACCGGAGCCGAAGGAGCCCTTGGGGTCCTTCAGCTTGGTGAGCGGGTACTTGTCGTAGGCCCAGTGCGGCGACCACAGGGTGACCGCGATCGGCTTCTTCTGGTGCACGGAGCGGTCCAGCTCGCTGAGCATGGACGCGGTGCTGGACTCCTGGACCTTGTACTCGCCGCCCAGGCCGTAGTCCTTGAGGACCTTCTCCTTGAGGATCTTCATCTCGCCGGCGCCCGGCTCGATGCCGGTGATCTTGCCGCCGAACTCGCCGCCCTTGCCCTTGAGGTCGTCGAGGGTCTTCACGCCCTTGACGTACGAGGGCACCGCGATCTCCAGCGAGGTCTTGTCGTACCAGGCGCCGAGGTCCTCCAGCTTGTCCTTGTACTTGCTCCAGTACGAGGCGTGCGTGGTCGGCAGCCAGGCGTTGGTCTGCACGTCGATGTCCCCGCGGGCCTGCCCGGCGAACAGCGGGCCGGCCTCCAGGGCCTGGACCTTGGGCTTGTAGCCGCGCTCCTCCAGGATCTCCTTCCAGAGGTACGTGGTGGCCTTGCCCTCGTCCCAGTTGACGTAACCCAGGCTGATCGGACGGCCGTTGCCGCCGCCCTGGCCGGCGCCCTTGCCGTACATGCCCATCCCGCCGGCGAGCAGCGCGAGCACGACCACACCGGCCATCGCGACGGAGGTGGCGGGCCGCCAGTGCAGGAACTTCAGCCCGCCGAGCGACGCTTGGGCCTTGGCCAGCGCACGCCGGCCGAGCGGGGAGACCCGCTGGTTGAGCGCACCGGTCATCCGGTCCAGGTACATGGCGAGGATGACCACCGCGAGGCCGGCCTCGGCGCCCAGCGCCACATTGACCGAGCTGATCGCGTTGTAGACGGACGAGCCCAGACCGCCGCCGCCGACCATGCCGGCGATGACGACCATGGACAGCGCCAGCATGATGACCTGGTTGATACCGGCCATGATCGTCGGCAGGGCGAGCGGCAGCTGGACGCGGAAGAGCGTGCGCCGCGGGTGGGTGCCGAACGCCTCGGCCGCCTCGACCAGTTCCTGGTCGACCTGCCGGATGCCCAGCTCGGTCATCCGTACCGCGGGCGGCATGGAGAAGACGATGGTGGCGACGATGCCGGGCACGACGCCGAGGCCGAAGAAGAGGATGCCGGGGATCAGGTAGACCATCGCCGGCATGGTCTGCATCAGGTCCAGGACCGGGCGCAGCGCACCGCCGACGACCCGGCTGCGGGCCGCCCAGATGCCCAGCGGCACGGCGACCACCACGGTGATCAGGCAGGCCACCAGGACCAGGGAGAGCGATTCGATGGTCGGGCTCCACTGCTCGACCGAGTCGATCAGGGCGAACCCGAGGAAGGTGAGCACGGCGGCCGGCAGACCGCGCAGCCACCAGGCGAGCACCGCGAGGATGCCGGCCAGCAGCAGCGGTTCGGGCGCGGCCAGAACCGTGTGAATGGCGTCGTAGAGGCCGTTCAGCACCTTCGTGATGAGGGTGAAGAGCCAGTCGAGGTTGTCGCGCAGCCAGTTGACGGCGTCGTTCGCCCAGCTGCCTATCTGGATCCTAGGCACCGGCGATCACCTTGTCCTCGGGCTCGTCGTCATGGGACTCGCGGTCCTCGGGCGCCTGCGTGGCGGGCTTGTTCACCGTGGGCCGGGCGGGCACGCCGCCGGCCGGGGCCACGTCCCGCTCCGAGGGCTCGCCGAGCACCGCGAGCAGCCGCTCGGCCGGGACGGCACCGACCAGTGCGCCCGTCTCGTCGGTCACCGCGACCGGGACGGCACTGGCCGAGCAGGGCGCGAACAGCTCCACCAGCGGCGTGTCGACGCCGACCGTCGCCGGTGCCGCGGCACGGAACTCCGCCGCCGTGCCGAGCTTCTTGCCGTCCGGCGTGGTGCTGCCGAGCACGGTGCCGACCTCGGCCATCACCGCACCGGCGGTCAGCACCCGGCTGCGGTCCACGTCCTGGATGAAGGAGGCGACATAGTCGTTGGCGGGCCGGACGAGGATGTCCTCGGCGCTGCCGATCTGCACGATCCGCCCGTCCCGCATCACCGCGATCCGGTCGCCGAGGCGCATCGCCTCGTTGAGGTCGTGGGTGATGAAGACGATGGTCTTCTTCAGCGTCTTCTGAAGCTCCAGCAGCTGATCCTGCATATCGCGGCGGATCAGCGGGTCGAGCGCGCTGAAGGACTCGTCCATCAGCAGCAGATCGGCGTTGGTCGCCAGCGCCCTGGCCAGGCCCACCCGCTGCTGCATACCGCCGGACAGCTCGTCGGGCCAGGACTTCTCCCAGCCCTCCAGCCCGGTCAGGGCCAGCGCCTCCGTGGCGCGCTTCTCGCGCTCGGCGCGCGGTACGCCCTGCACCTCCAGGCCGTAGGCGGCGTTCTCCAGCACACTGCGGTGCGGGAAGAGCGCGAAGTGCTGGAAGACCATGGAGATCTTCTCGGAGCGGACCTTGCGCAGTTCCCTGTCGCTGAGCGAGGTGAGGTCCTGGCCGTCGAACCGGACGGTTCCCGCGGTCGGCTCCAGCAGCCCGTTGAGCATGCGCAGCAGCGTCGACTTGCCGGATCCGGACAGACCCATGACGACGAAGATCTGGCCCTCGTCCACCTCGATCGAGGCATCGATCACGGCGGCCGTGGTGCCGTCGGCCCGCAGTTCGTCCCGGCCGGCGCCGGCTTCGAGCTTGCGGACCGCGTCCTCGGGTCGTCTGCCGAACACCTTGTACAGGTGCTCGGCTTGCAGCCTGGACACATATACCTCTCTTGTCGCACGTAAAACGACCTGCCACCCCCGCCGGCAGGTCGTGGAGCGGGACGGATTCGGCCCGCCTTTTACCGATGGAAAAGTTGAATTCGCACCGGGTCCACTCCGGCTCCGCACCTGCCCGCCTTTATGCGGCTCAAACACGACGGTGTTCCGGATCACATCGGTGTGACGTATGGGGCATACGGCATCATGCGAGGTGTGACACGACGCCTGATGCTCCTCGACACCGCCTCCCTCTACTTCCGCGCCTATTTCGGGGTACCGGAATCGGTCAGAGCCCCGGACGGCACACCGGTCAACGCGGTACGCGGTCTGCTGGACTTCATCGCCCGGCTCGTCCAGGACCACCACCCCGACGAGCTGGTCGCCTGTATGGACTTCGACTGGCGCCCCCAGTGGCGGGTCGACCTGATCCCCTCCTACAAGGCGCACCGGGTGGCCGAGGAGGCCCCGGCCGACTCCGCGGAGCCGGACGTGGAGGAGATCCCCGACACCCTCACCCCACAGGTTCCGGTCATCGAGGAGGTCCTGGACGCACTCGGCATCGCCCGTATCGGCGCGGCCGGATACGAGGCCGACGACATCATCGGCACCCTGGCCGCGCGGGCGAAGGGCCCGGTGGACATCGTCACCGGCGACCGCGACCTCTACCAGCTCATCGACGACCGGCGCGGGATCCGCATCCTGTACCCGCTCAAGGGCGTCGGCACCCTCCAGATCACCGACGAGGCGCTGCTGCGCGAGAAGTACGGGGTGGACGGCCCCGGCTACGCCGATCTGGCGCTGCTGCGCGGCGATCCCAGCGACGGGCTGCCCGGCGTGCCCGGGATCGGCGAGAAGACCGCCGCCAAGCTGCTGGCCACCTACGGGAATCTGGCGGGCATCATGGCCGCCGCCGAGGACCCCGCCTCGAAGGTGACCCCCGCACAGCGGCAGCGCCTGCTGGACGCGCGCCCGTACGTCGAGGTCGCCCCGAAGGTCGTCAAGGTGGCCACCGACGTCGCCGTCCCCGACCTCGACCTCACCCTGCCCACCCAACCGGCCGACCCCGAGCGCCTGGAGGCACTTGCCACGCGCTGGGGCCTCGGTGGCGCATTGCACCGCCTGCTCGTCACGCTCGGCCGATGACCTGTTAGGTTAGGTATACCTAATAAATATCTCAGGGGAGACCGCCGTGGCAGCAGAGCGTCCGTCCCGCAAGAAGCCCGCCCTGCACCGGGCCCGGGTGCAGCGCACCGAGCAGCTCACCCCGCACATGGTCCGCGTGGTGCTGGGCGGTGCGGGGCTGGCGGAGTTCACCGCGGGCGAGTACTCCGACCACTACGTCAAGCTGGTCTTTCCGCTGCCCGGCGTGGAGTACCCCGAGCCGTTCGACATCGCGCAGATCCGCGCCGAGTTCCCGCGCAACCGGTGGCCCCGGACCCGTACGTACACCGTCCGCTCCTGGGACGCCGCGGCCCGCGAGCTGACCGTGGACTTCGTGGTGCACGGCGACGAGGGCCTGGCCGGACCTTGGGCGGCCGCCGCGAGGCCGGGCGAGGAGATATACCTGCTCGGCCCCGGCGGCGCATACGTCCCCGAAGCCGGTGCCGACTGGCACCTCCTGGCCGGCGACGAGAGCGCACTGCCGGCCATCGCCGCCTCCCTGGCCCGGATGCCCGCCGGCACACCGGTCCACGCCTTTGTCGAGGTGGCCGGCCCGGAGGAGCGCCAGGAGCTGGACGCGCCCGAGGGCGCCGAGATCACCTGGCTCTACCGCGGCGCCGCCCCGGTGGGCCGCGAACTGGTCGCCGCGGTACGGGCGTTGGACTTCCCGGCCGGCCGGGTCCAGGCCTTCGTGCACGGCGAGGCCGGCTTCGTCAAGGAGCTCCGCCGCCTTCTGCGGGTCGAGCGGGAGATCCCCCGCGAGTCCCTCTCCATCTCCGGCTACTGGCGCACCGGCCATGACGAGGACGGCTGGCAGGCCGGCAAGCGCGAGTGGAACCAGCAGGTCGAGGCCGAGCAGGAGCCGGCAGCGGCGGCCACTTCCTGACGACAGGTCACCGACGCGGCGGCCGGACCCGCACTCTCCGGCCCGCCGCGTCGCCGGCTGGAGCCCGTAGGCCCCGGCCGGCGAACCGGCGGCTCACGCGTCCCCCGCGCCCTCCTCGTAGCGGCGGGCCGACGCATCGACATGCGCCAGCCGTCGCATCGCCATCAGGACCGTGTCCCCCAGGACGGTCCCCACCACGACGCTCTCCACCAGGCCGCAGACCTCCGCATTGCGGCCCACCCAGCCGAGATCGGCGGCCGCCACCCGCTCACAGGCGTCGGCGTAGTCGTCCAGGATCTCCTCGAACTCGCCCTGGCCGACGCCCCGGAACGTGGCCAACGCGACGGCCAGTACCTCGGCGGCCGGGTTCTCCTTGTCGACCAGCCAGCCACGCTTCCGGATCAGCTCCGCGACCGTCTCGCGCGCCTCCGCCATCCCGTCCGGGGTGGCACCCGGCGACGGAGTGAGCGCAAGCTGCGCCGTCCCGAGAACGTTGTGCACCGACTCCTCCGGTGAATCGACGGCGGTCAGCACCTCACGCACCGCCGAGACCGAGAGCCCGCCGACGTCCATCAGCGCACGGATCAGCCGCAGTCTGCGGACGTGCCCGTCGTCATAGCTGGCCTGGTTGGGGCTGGTCAGCCGGCCCGCGGGCAACAGCCCCTCCCGGACGTAGTACTTGATCGTCGGGATCGCGACTCCCGTCGCACGACTCAGCTCCCCGATGCGCATCTGCCGCCCTTTCCCGCGCCGGGACCTCGCCCCGGCACCGCACTCCCCGGGCATCCCGCACACTCCCGGCCTTGCCAATCCAGCCCCCATCATAGATAGTCCAGCTATCAGATAGCGGAGAGCGTCACTATCCATTCTGCTGGGGGATCCGTATGTCCAGATACCGTTCGCTGCTCGTCTTCTCCTGGGCGATGGCCGCGCTCGCGGTCGTCGCGGCGGTCGGCCTGATCGTCGACGACCGGGTGCTGGTCGGGGCACCGATCTGGTTCAAGCCGTTGAAGTTCGCGCTGTCGTTCACCGCCTACGGGCTGACGCTCGCCTGGATGCTCTCCCGGCGCCCGGCGCCGAGCCGGATCGGCGACTGGGCCGCACACACCGTCGTGGCGGCCGGCGTCATCGAGATGGCCATCATCACCGGGCAGACGATCCGCGGCCGGCGCAGCCACTTCAACCTCGAAACCCCGCTGGACCAGGGCCTGTTCGCCACCATGGGGCTCACCATCGTGGTCCTGTGGACCGCCACTCTTGTCATCGCCCTCCTGCTCTTCCGGGCCCGCCTGGGCGACCGGGCCACCACCTGGGCGATCCGGCTCGGCGCCCTGCTCGCCCTGGCCGGACTGCTGCTCGGCGGGCTGATGGTGCTGCCGACCCCGGAGCAGGAAGCGGCGGGCGCGCTGCGTACCGCGGTCGGCGCACACAGCGTCGGCGTCCCCGACGGCGGGCCGTCCATGCCGCTGACCGGCTGGAACACCACCGGCGGCGATCTGCGCATCCCGCACTTCGTCGGTATGCACGCCCTCCAGGCACTGCCGCTGTTCCTGTACGCGATCGAGGCGCTGGCCGGGCGGTTCCGCCGGCTGCGCGACGAGCGGGTACGGCTGCATCTGGTGCTGGTCGCGGCCGGGTTCACCGCCGCGCTGCTGGCACTGGTGACCTGGCAGGCGCTGCGCGGCCAGGCGCTGAGCCACCCGGACGGGGCGACGCTGGGCGCGCTGGGTGCCCTCCTGACGGCCACCGCCCTCGCCACCTACGCGGCCCTCCGCCGCCCCACCGACGCCGCTCCCCACGACGGCCACGCCACCCCGTCCCCCACCCCCGCACCGGAGTTCACGCCATGACCACCTCCACCCTCTTCGATCTCGCCTTTCTGCTCGCGGCGCCCGTCTGGGCGCTGCTGATCCTGGCCCCCGGATGGCGCTGGACCGACCGGATCGCCGCCTCACCGCTGCCGATGGTGCCGGTCCTCGTGGTCTATCTCGCCCTGGTCGTCCCGGTGTTCCCGCAGCTGTGGGCGGCGGTCAGCCGGCCCGACCTGGCGGGCTTCCAGGAGTTGCTGCGGCTCGGCGGCGGGGCCGGGGCGATCTGGGCGCAGGTGATCGCATGGGACCTCTTCCTGGGCCAGTGGATGTACCGCGAGGCCCGCGCCCTGGGTATCCATCCCCTGGTGATGGCCCCGCTGCTGGTACTGACCGTGCTGCTCTCCCCCATCGGCGTACTGCTCTTCCTCGCCCTCCGCGCGGCCGTACGCCTCCGCGGCCACCGCACGCCGAACACCCGCCCGGCCGGGGCCGAGGCGACCGCCTCACCGGCGACACCGGTCCCGTGAACCACACCAGGGGGCCGCGCCAGGACACCGCTAGTCGCGGTGGAAGACCTCCCGCATCGGCGTCCACCACTCCCCCGGCACCGCCCCCTCCGTCTGTTCCTGGCAGGGGTCGGTGAGCCGCCACCACTCCTGGGTGACCGGGTCGGCGGCCATCTTGGCCATGTCGGCGGCGTAGTCGTCGCCGGTGTACTCGACGTAGGAGAACAGCAGATCGCCCTGGAGGAAGATCGAGTAGTTACGGAGGTTGCAGGCGGTGATCGTCGCCAGCACCTCCGGCCAGACCTGGGCATGCAGCCGCAGATACTCCTCGCGGTGTTCCGGCCGCAGCCGGATGAGCTTGCCGAAACGCCGTACCGGAGCCGCCTGTTCGCCGTTGTCCGCACCCATGGACTCATCCTGCACCAGCCGGCGGGCCCGCAACACCCGGGCACCCGGCCGATGATGTGCCCGCCCGTGCACCCGGCCGGCCGGTCCGGGCAGTGACCGGCGCCGCGCCCCCGTACGGCGGGGGCGCGGCGCCGTCGTGCGGCACGGGCCGGCGCGGCAGGTGCCGCTCAGCCGACCGAGGAGTACGCCACCACGCCGCGCAGCACCCCGTCCATCGCCCGGCGGGCGGCCTTCGCCACCGTGCCGCCGGGCGGGGCGGCGGCCGCGATCTGGCCGAGGACATCGACGAGTTGCTTGCACCAGCGGACGAAGTCACCGGCGGGCATCTCCGCCTCGCGCAGCACCTCGTCGAGGCCGAAGCCGGAGGCCCAGCGGTACGCGGCCCAGGCGAAGCCGAGGTCCGGCTCACGCTGGCCGACACCCTCTGCCTGATTGATCTTGTGGTCCTCCTCCAGGGCGTCCAGCCGGCCCCAGATACGGACCATCTCCCCCAGCGCGTCCCGGGCCTTGCCGGTCGGCAGCTTGGGCGCCACCGCGTCGTCCGCCTGCCGCGCCTCGTACACCAGCGCCGAGGCGCAGGCCGCCAGCTCCGCGGGGCCCAGGCCCTCCCAGACGCCCTCGCGCAGGCACTCGCTCGCCAGCAGATCCAGCTCTCCGTAGAGCCGGGCCAGCCGGCGGCCCTCGTCGGTGACCGTGTCACCTTCGAGGTAGTCCAGCTCCGTCAGCAGCGCACAGATCCGGTCGAAGGTGCGGGCGATGGTGTTCGTCCGGCCCTCGATCCGGCGCTCCAACTGCCGGGTGTCGCGCAGCAGTCGGTGGTAGCGCTCCGCCCAGCGGGCGTGGTCCTCACGCTCGGCGCAGCCATGGCAGGGGTGCGCGCGGAGCGCCGTCCGCAGCCGGGAGATCTCCCGGTCGTCGGCCGCCGCCGAACGGGGCTTACGGTGCCGCGACGGCACCAGATGCCCGGCCTTCGTACGCAGCGCGGACGCCAGATCGCGGCGCGACTGCGGACTGCGGGCGTTGAAGGACTTGGGGATCCGCATCCGGTCCAGCGCCGTGACCGGCACCGGGAAGTCCATCGAGGCCAGCCGCTTGACCTGCCGTTCGGCGGTCAGCACCAGCGGGCGCGGGCCGTCCTGGGCGTCGAAACCGCGGTGGCCGTTCGTCCGCCCCGGCGGTGTGCCGGGGTCGAGGACCAGCGCCAGACCCGCGTACTTGCCGGTCGGCACATGGATGACATCGCCGGGCTTGAGCTTCTCCAGCGCCGCCGCGGCCGCCACCCGCCGCTGCGCCGCGCCCTGCTTGGCCAGCTCCGTCTCCCGGTCCTTCAACTCCCGCCGCAGCCGGGAGTACTCCTCGAAGTCGCCGAGGTGGCAGGTCATCGAACCGCGGTAACCCGCCAGTCCCTCTTCGTTCTTCTGCACCTGCCGGGAGATCCCGACCACCGACTTGTCGGCCTGGAACTGCGCGAACGACATCTCCAGCAGCTCCCGCGAACGGTGCCGGCCGAACTGCGAGACGAGGTTGACCGCCATGTTGTACGACGGCTTGAACGACGAGCGCAGCGGATACGTCCGCGTCCCGGCGAGCCCGGCCAGCGCGCCCGGGTTCATCCCGCGCTGCCACAGCACCACCGCATGGCCCTCGATGTCGATGCCACGGCGCCCCGCCCGGCCCGTCAACTGGGTGTACTCGCCAGGGGTGATGTCGGCGTGCTGCTCGCCGTTCCACTTCACGAGCTTCTCCAGCACCACCGACCGCGCCGGCATGTTGATGCCCAGCGCCAGCGTCTCGGTGGCGAAGACGGCCTTGACCAGCCCCTTGACGAACAGTTCCTCGACGACCTCCTTGAACGTCGGCAGCATGCCGGCGTGGTGCGCGGCGATACCTCGCTCCAGGCCCTCCAACCACTCGTAGTAGCCCAGCACATGGAGGTCGTCGTCCGGGATACCGGCCGTCCGCGCCTCGACTATGCGGCGGACCTGCTCACGGCCCTCCTGGTCGTTGAGCCGCAGCCCCGAATACAGGCACTGCTGGACGGCGGCCTCGCAGGCGGCCCGGCTGAAGATGAAGGTGATCGCGGGGAGCAGGCCCTCGTTGTCGAGGCGGTCGATCACCTCGGGCCGGCTCGGCGTCCAGACCCGCGCCCGCTGGCGCCGCTCCCGCTCGCGGTCCGCCTCGCGCATGGTGCGGCCGCGCCGTTTGTCCCGGCCGAACGTCGGCCGGCTGTTCTCCATGCGGGCCAGCCGCTCCAGATCCGGGTTGACCTCACGGCGGCCCCCGCTCTGGCCGTCCCGCTCCTCGAAGAGGTCATATATCCGGCGGCCGGCGAGGACGTGCTGCCACAGCGGCACCGGGCGGTGCTCGGAGACGATCACTTCGGTGTCGCCCCGGACCGTGTCCAGCCAGTCGCCGAACTCCTCGGCGTTGGAGACCGTCGCCGACAGTGACACCAGCGTCACCGACTCGGGGAGGTGGATGATCACCTCTTCCCAGACGGCGCCGCGGAAACGGTCGGAGAGGTAGTGCACCTCGTCCATGACCACATAGCCGAGGCCGACCAGCGACTGCGACCCCGCATACAGCATGTTCCGCAGCACTTCGGTGGTCATCACGATCACCGGCGCCTCGGAGTTGACGCTGTTGTCGCCGGTCAGCAGACCGACCTTGCCGGCACCGTAACGCTTGACCAGATCCTGGTACTTCTGGTTGGAGAGCGCCTTGATCGGCGTGGTGTAGAAGCATTTGCGGCCCTGCTCCAGGGCCAGGTGGACGGCGAACTCGCCGACGATCGTCTTGCCGGATCCGGTGGGAGCCGCGACCAGCACACCCTTACCGGTCTCCAGGGCACGGCACGCCTCGACCTGGAACGGATCCAGATCGAAGTCGTACATCTCTCGGAAAGGGGCGAGTGCGGTGGCCTGCTCGGCCGCCCGGAGCTTGGCGGCGGCATAGCGCTCAGCAGGGGACATGTCCTCGGTCATCGTGCTTACGAGCCTACCGGCCACCTCTGACAACGACCCGATCTTTATGGCGGCCCTTTACCGAGCGGCCGCCCGCCGCCCGGGACAACCCCCGCGAACGGCGCCGGAGCAGGCCCCCGCGTACGCCAACGGCCCCGGCTCATCGAGCACGGGGCCGTCACAGCACGTCAGGGGCCGTTACGTCACGTCGTCATAGCCACCGCGGCCATGCGCCCCGCCGTCGCCGCTCTCACCGCTCGCCTGCTCCGGCAGCATCCGCCCGGACGACACCGGCTCGATCTGCCCGACGTCCGTGGGCGTCAGATCCAGCGCCGAGGCCTCGTCATCGCTCAGCGCCGCATCCGGATTGCGCCGTACCCGGCGGCGGTCGTTGAGCAGGCAGATCCCGACGGCACCGAAGTACAGCACCACGATCGGTGCGGCCAGCAGCCCCATGGTCATCGGGTCACCGGTCGGGGTGGCGACCGCCGCGAAGACCGTGATGCCCAGCACCATGAACCGCCACCAGCTCAGGATCCGGCCACCGGTGAGCACCCCGCCGAAGTTGAGCAGCACCAGCAGCAGCGGCAGCTCGAAGGCGAGGCCGAAGACCACGACCATGCGCGTGACGATGTCGAAGAACTCATCGGCCGGGAAGAAGTTGGCCCAGTCGTCGGGGGTCAGTCCGACCAGCGCACCCGCCGTGGTGGGCAGCACCGCGTAGGCGAGGTAGGCGCCGCCGAGGAAGAGCGGCACACCGGCGGCGACAAAGCTCAGTGCGTACTTCTTCTCGTGCCGGTGCAGACCCGGCGCGAGGAAGGCCCAGAGCTGGTAGAGCCAGACCGGGCTCGCCGCGACCACGCCGGTGGTGAGGGACAGCTTGAGCAGGATGGTGAACGGTGCCAGCAGGCCGTTGGCGGTGACCTGTGCGCACGGGTGGGTACGTCCGCCGACGGCCGAGGCACCGCGGGGGCAGCCCACCGCGTCGATCACCGGGCCCGTGATGAAGTGGGCGATCGCGTCGTACTGCCACATCGCGATGACGGTGACCACACCGATCGCCAGCACCGACTTCAGCAGCCGGTTGCGCAGCTCACGCAGATGCGCCGCGAGCGGCATCCGCCCCTCGGGGTCCTTTTCCTGCTTGCGGGCAGACTTGAGCAACCCACTTCCTCGTCTCGTGCGTCAGCGTTCCCGGCCGGGCGGGGTGACTGGATCGGTTCGGTCAGCCCTGCTTGGTGGTGTGGTTCGGCTCGGCCACGGGGCGCGAGCTGCTCACATCACCGGGAGCCGCCTGGATCGTACGAGGAGCCTGCTGGGCGTCGGCGGGAGCCTCGGACGCCGTGCCGGCCTGGGCACCGCCCTCCGCGTCGCCGTCCTTCTTCATCGCCTTGGCCTCGCTCTTGAGGATACGAGCGGACTTGCCGAGCGAACGCGCCATGTCCGGAAGCTTCTTCGCGCCGAACAGCAGCACAATGACAACGAGGATCAGGATGATCTCGGGGGCCCTCAGGTTGCTGAGCATGTGCGACTACCTTCTCGCCGGGGCGGCGTCTGCTGTGGTGCCTGCCGATGGGGTCGGACTGGCGTCCTGGTGCTGAATCGATCGTAACGTTCGGTGGTGAACGCCGGGCAATCCCCTTGCGTACTCCCGATTGCCCCGACCGCCGCGCTGTCTGAACCGCGCATGCAGCCTACCTCTCCGACGGGCGCGGCAGCAGGGCGCCGCCGCCTGCGGCAACATCCCGGAGGCCCCCTCCACGGGGTCAGTCCCGGCCGGCCTCGTGCATCCGCGAGGCCAGCGGAACGGCGGCCCTCTCCAGATCCTGCGCCGCCCGCTGGATCCGCTCCGATGTCGCACCGACCTGGCGGGCCAGCCGCCGCACCTCGACGAAGACGCGGACGGCGAGGATGCCGAGCACGGCGAGGCCGAGGAAGCCGAGGGCGATTGCGATCATGGGCCAGAGCATGCGGCGAGCCTACCGGTCAGCCCGTGTGCAGCCGCAGCGTGCGCACCCCGCCGCCGGTGAGCAGCTCGATGATCCGCTCGCCGGCCGGTTTGCGCACCGCACGACGGCACTCCGGGCAGGTGAAGGAGTAGAAGGTGGTGCGGCTGCTGGCGCCGATCGCCAGCCGGAAGGCGTCCGAGGCCAGCTCGAAGCGGCCCCGGCAGTCCGGGCAGGCCGCCTTGAAGAGCACCGGAGTGCTCACGCCCGCCATCCTGGTCGTCATCCTTCGCTGCCTCCTCCTGCTGCCTGTGGTCTTCCCCCTACCTGAACGCTCCTACGGTCAACAGGGCGCCCCGCGCGGTACCCGGTGCGCCGCGCTCACTCGCCGTACGCCGCGAGCGCCTGCTCGGCGGCGCGCCGTGCACTGTCCGCGAGCGCCTGCGGCGCCACGATCCGGCCGTCCCGGCCCAGCCGCAGCGCCAGCCGCCGCAGCGAGGCCGGGTCGGGGGTGCGCAGGGTGATGCGCAGCCCGCCGTCCGGCAGCTCCTCGGCGCTGTCGTGCGGGTAGTACTCGGCGACCCAGCGGCCGCCAGGACCGACCTCGACGGACACCTCGGGGTCCTCGGCGGCCGGCTGCACCAGGCCCTCCGACAGGTCCCGCAGCTCGACCGGCGGCGGGTCGGAGGGCGCGTCGAGCAGCTTGATCTCGGCGACCCGGTCGAGGCGGAAGGTGCGCCGGGCCTCCGAGAGCCGGCACCAGGCCTCCATGTAGGTGTGGCCGACGGCGAAGAGCCGGATCGGATCCACCTCGCGCTCGGTCAGCTCGTCGCGGGCCGGTGAGTAGTAGCGCAGCCACAGCCGGCGCCGCTCGGCGATCGCGCGGTCGACGTCCGCGAAGACCCCGCCCTCGGACTCGAACGTGACCGAGAGCCGGGCGCTGGCACCGGCCACCTCGCCGGCCGCCGCCTCCAGCTTGGCGGTGGCCCGCAGCAGCGCCTGCCGGTCGCCCTCGCGCAGCCCGGGCAGGGTGGCCACCGCGCGGGCCGCGACCAGCAGGGCGGTCGCCTCGTCGGCGGCCAGCCGCAGCGGCTCGGCGACATCGTCGGGGTTGTGCCACCAGATGCGGTCGCCGTCGGTGTCGATGTCGAGCAGGTCGCCGCCGCGGAAGCTCGTCCCGCACATCGGCAGGACGTCGAGGTCGGCGATGAGCTCGTCCTCGGTGATGCCGAAGGCGCGGGCGACATCGCTGACGCGGGCACCGGGGCGTTCGCGCAGATACGTCACCAGGGACAGCATCCGGCGGGTCTGGTCGATCGCGTTCGTAGCCATAGGAGTTGGTGTCCCGTCCCTCTCAGCCCTTGGCCACGGCGCGCAGCCGGTCGATGACATCGGCGCGCAGCTCGGCGGGTTCCAGTACGACCACATCGGGCCCGAACTCCACGAGCCAGGCGTCCAGTCCGTGGCCGTTGGGGATCTCCAGCTCGTCCCAGCCGTCGCCCAGGTCCCGGACGGTGAGCGCCCGGGCCCGCAGCGGATAGCCGTGCTCGGCCCGGAGTTTGATCCGGGCGGTGCCGGTGGCGGTCTCCCCGGCCCAGCTCTCGACGGTCTCGCGGACGGTGACGTGATCGGGCACCGGCGCGGTGAACTTCCCTTGCCGGGAACGGACCTTGCCGGTGATCCGGGAGAGCCGGAAGACCCGCTCGGCCTTGCGGTCGCGGTCCCAGCCGGCCAGGTACCAGTGGCCGCGCCAGCACTCCAGGATCCACGGTTCGACATGCCGCTGCTCGGGGTGCGCCGCGGTGGACTTGCGGTAGTCGAAGACGACCGGACGGCGGTCGCGGCAGGCCAGCATCAGCGGCTCGAAGGCCGCTTCGTGGGCGGGGATACGCGGTTCGAGGGCGCTGTGCGGCTGCCCGGCGTCGTAGTCCGCACCGTCCTCGGCCAGCGGCATCCCGGCAGCGCGGAGCTTCTGCAACGCGCCGCTGGCGGCACCGGCCAGCCGGGCCTGCTGCCAGATCTTGGCGGCCAGCCCGAGGGCGGCGGCCTCCGCGGCGTCCAGGGTGATCGGGGGCAGCCGGTTGCTGTCCCGGCGGGCGAGGTAGCCCACGTCGCCCTCGATGCCCTCGACGGTCTCGATGACCAGCCCGAGCTCGCGCAGATCGTCCTTGTCCCGCTCGAACATGCGGTTGAAGGACTCGTCCGAGCTCGCCGCGCCATGTCCCGCCCCGGAGGCCGCGCTTCCCGGCCCGGAGGACGCGTACCCCGGCCCGAAGGCCTCGAGGTAGGCCTCGATCGACGACCTGAGCTCACGCTTGGTCAGCGGGCGTCGCGTCCCCAGCAGGCACAGCGCCAGGTTCATCAGCCGCTCGGCCTTGGCAATGGCCATCGACGCCCTTTCTCGTTGAACTCCCGATCGTGACCGTACCGCTCGCGGTGCCCCGGGTAAAAGCCGAGGGCCCATGCCGAGCGAGGCATGGGCCCTCAGACGTACATCACCGGCCGGCCGGGGCCGGCGCCGGCAGGAGTCTCAGACGGAGACCAGGTCGCAGACGAAGATCAGCGTCTCGCCCGGGGCGATCCGGCCGCCGCCCGCGCCGCGGTCGCCGTAGGCGAGGTGCGCGGGGATGGTCAGCCGGCGGCGGCCGCCGACCTTCATGCCCTGCACACCCTGGTCCCAGCCTGCGATGACCTGGCCGGCGCCCAGCTGGAACTGGAGCGGCTTGCCGCGGTTCCAGCTCGCGTCGAACTCCTCGCCGGTGCTGAAGGCCACGCCGACGTAGTGGACGGAGACGGTGTCCCCGGCCTTGGCGACCGGCCCGTCGCCCTCCTTCAGGTCCACGATCTCGAGCTCGGTGGGAGCCGGGCCCTCAGGAAAGTCGATCTCGGGCTTGTCGATGCTCACGGATGTGCTCCTACTTACGAATCTTTACGATTACCGGGCCAGTCTCGCAGATCTTGCAGGTCCAGCCGTCAGACCGTGCCGACGATGTCGACCGAGAAGACCAGGGTGTTCTTCGCCAGCTCGTGCTGCGGACTCGCGCCGTACGCCAGCTTCGGCGGGATCACGATCTCCACCCGGTCACCGACGTGCTTGCCGACCAGCGCCTTGTCCCAGCCCTGGACGACCTGGCCGGTGCCGATCTGGAACGCGGTCGCGCCACCGTGGTCCCAGGAGGAGTCGAACTTCTTGCCGTCCTCCCACTTCACACCGGTGTACTGCGCGATCAGCCCGTCACCGGCCTTGACCTCACGGCCCTTGCCCTTGATCAGGACCTGCTCCTTGAGGCCCGTGGGGGCCTTCTCGCCCTTGGGGACGGTGATCGTCGCGGCCTTCTCGTCCACGGCCTTCACCTCGGGCATGCCGCTCTCCGCGTCGGCCTGGGTGCCCTCGGACTTCGCCTTCTTGTCGACCTTCTGCGCGCCGACCACGTCGACGACCCACACCAGGCCGTCGCCCGGCTTGATACCGGACTGCGGGTTCAGACCGGGGCCGATGAGCGCCTTGGCGGTGCCCTCGACCTCGAAGCGGCTGCCGACCTTCTGCCCGGCCACCGCGGACATCACCTTCGGCGGCAGCATCTGCTGCGTCGGCTGGTCGGAGACCTCGCTGACGACCTGGGTGCGCGGGCCCCCCGGCTTGGCGCCGGGCTGCGGCGTCCAGCTGCTGCCGAGGTTCTGGCCCTTCATCGTCTGCGCCGAGAAGTCCAGCCGGACCAGATCACCCTTCTTGACGACCGCGCCGTCCCCCTTGATGAGGGTCTTGGTGACCGCCGTGTCGGACGGCTTGGCGTCCTTGGGCACCGTGATCTTGGGCTTCGCGCCCGCCTTGCCCTCGACCTTGACGACGGCCTCGTCCGACGAGCCCTTGCCGTCGTCGGACCCGCATGCGGCGGTGAACAGCAGCAGGGGCACGGTCAGCGCAGCGGCGGCGGCGCGGCGGGCGTGCTTCGGGAACGAGTGGGGGTGCGGGGTTCGTGCCCCGGAGAGATTCAGCATCAGTCCAACTCGGGCTCGTGGGGTGGTGGGCAATGCCCGCCACTCTACGACCTGTCCCCATGGACCACTCCCGGCACAACACAGCGATGTGCCGGGAGCTCGCGCCCCCGGCACACCTCCGCATTCCCCGCGGGTCACATCCCGGCGATCAGCTTCTCCACCCGGTCGTCCACCGAACGGAACGGGTCCTTGCACAGGACCGTGCGCTGCGCCTGGTCATTGAGTTTGAGGTGTACCCAGTCGACCGTGAAATCACGGCGCTGCTCCTGAGCACGGCGGATGAAGTCACCGCGCAGCCGGGCCCGAGTGGTCTGCGGCGGCACCGACTTGCCCTCGAAGATCTTCAAGTCGTTGCAGATCCGCGCCGCTTGGCCCTTGCGCTCCAGGAGGTAATAGAGCCCCCTGCGACGGTGAATGTCGTGGTACGCCAGGTCTATCTGCGCCACTCGTGGGTGGGACATGGTGATGTTGTTCTTTGTGCGATACCGCTCGATGAGCTGATGTTTCATCACCCAGTCGATCTCGGTCGAGATCCGGTCCAGCTCCTCGTCGCGGATCGCCTCCAGCGTACGGCCCCACAGTTCCAGGACCCGCTCGACCAGACCCGTACGGATTCCGCGGCGTTCGCAGAAATCCACGGCCTTTTCGTAGTACTCCTGCTGGACCTCCAGCGCCGAGGCCTCCCGGCCGCTGGCCAGCCGCACCTTGCGCTGGCCGGTGATGTCATGGCTCACCTCACGGATGGCCCGGATCGGGTTCTCCAGCGTGAGATCGCGCATGACCGTGCCCGCCTCGATCATGCGCAGAACGAGGTCCGTGGCACCGACCTTGAGCATCATCGTCGTCTCGGACATGTTGGAGTCACCGACGATGACGTGCAGCCGGCGGTAGCGCTCGGCGTCCGCATGCGGTTCGTCGCGGGTATTGATGATCGGGCGGGAGCGGGTGGTCGCCGAGGAGACGCCCTCCCAGATGTGCTCCGCGCGCTGGCTGACGCAGTAGACGGCGCCGCGCGGCGTCTGGAGCACCTTTCCCGCGCCGCACAGCAGCTGACGGGTGACGAGAAACGGAATGAGGATGTCCGCGAGCCGGGAGAACTCACCATGACGGGCGACGAGATAATTCTCGTGGCAGCCGTAGGAGTTTCCCGCCGAATCGGTGTTGTTCTTGAAGAGGTAGACGTCGCCCGCGATTCCCTCCTCATGCAGGCGGCGCTCGGCGTCGACGAGCAGGCCCTCGAGAATGCGCTCACCGGCCTTGTCATGGGTGACCAGCTCGGTCACGTTGTCGCACTCGGGAGTTGCGTATTCCGGGTGCGAACCCACGTCCAAGTACAGGCGGGCGCCGTTCCGCAGGAAGACATTGCTGCTGCGGCCCCATGACACGACACGGCGGAAGAGGTACCGCGCCACTTCGTCAGGCGACAGTCGGCGCTGTCCCCTGAACGTGCACGTGACGCCGTACTCGTTCTCCAGCCCGAAAATGCGGCGGTCCATGACTGAACATTACGCCTGACGGCCTGCTCTGAAACCGGGTTCGACCGCCCCGTTTCGATCATTTTCCGCCGTGGCCGCCTCGGCCGTACGCCGCACGGGCTCACCGAGAAATCGCTTCGTCGACAAAAGGACGAGCAGCGCGGCGAGACCACTCGCACCGGCCACCGCGAACCCCGCCGCCGCACCGCCGCCCTCCACCGCCGGGCCCGCCACCGACGAACCCACCGACGCGCCGACGCCGAACGTCGTCACCAGCCACGAAAACGCCTCCGTCACCGTGCCCTTGGGCGCATGCCGGTCCACCACCACGAACGCACAGGCCAGCGACGGCGCCAGAAAGACCCCGGCAACCCCCGACAGCACCGTCATCCCGGCCACCCCGGGCGCCAGCGCCAGCGGCAGATACCCCAGCGCCAGCATCCCCACCAGCAGCCGCAGCCGGCCCTCCGGCCGCCCCGGCCATTCGCGGGCCCCGTAGACCAGACCACCGACGAGCGCCCCGGCGCCGAGCGCGGAGAGCAGATAGCTGGAGACCATCCCGCCCCCGTGCACATCGGCGTACGCCACCGCCGCGACCGCGATCGACCCCAGCGCCAGTCCGACGAAGAAGAACGCCCCGAGCAGCACCAGCAGCCCGGCCGAGCGCAGCGCACCCAGCCAGTGCGCCTCCCGCGGCCCGCTGCGCCATGTCCGCGACGGCGGCGAGACCACTACGGAGAGCGCGCCCAGCACCCCGGCCACATTGATCACCAGCAGCGCCGCCCCCGCCGACCAGGCCGCCACACCCAGCGTCACCAGCAACGGACCGACCGCGAACATGACCTCCTGCGCGACCGCGTCCAGCGCATAGGCGGCGTGCACCCGGTCCGCCCGTTTGAGGACCCCCGGCCACAGCGCCCGCAGCCCGCCCTCCAGGGGCGGGGTGAAGAAACCGGCGATCACCATGGCCACGTACGCCAGCCACAGCACCTCAAGGCCGACGGCCGCCAGCAGCGCCATCCCGAGCGCGGAGAGCACCGCGGCGGGCAGCATCACCCGCGGCTGGCCGTAGAGGTCCACGGCCCGGCCGAGCAGCGGCTGGCCGATCGCCGTGCAGACGCCGTAGACCGCGGTGAGCGCGCCGGCGAGCACATAGCTGCCGCCCTCGGCCCGTACGAAGAGCACGATGGCCAGCGAAGCGGTGGCGTTCGGCAGCCTGCCGACCAGGGTCCCCATCAGCAGCCGGGCCGCATGCCGGGTCCTGAGCAGCTCCGCATATCCCGCGGCCATCCGTGCCCCTTCCGTCCGTGGTCTCGTTCCGCCCCGAAGTTTTACGTATAACGCTCGCCGTTATACGTATCATGGCTGCAGCCGCGGGTCCACCCCGCACGGCCGAAACGAGGAGCGGAACACCCGGTGACCAGCAACGAGGCCACAGCACCCGGCCACCAGGCCGCCACCCGGACCACCAGCCGGGACGTGGCCCGCGCCGCCGGCGTCTCCCAGGCCGCGGTCTCCCTCGTCCTGGGCGACAAATGGCGCGGCCGGGTCTCCCCCGGCAAGGCCGACGCGGTCCGCGCCGCCGCCCGCGAACTGGGCTACCGCCCCAACCTCGCCGCGCGCAGCCTGCGCATGGGCCGCACCCGCACCGCACTGCTCGTCGTCCCCGCCCTGACCACCGAGTTCTTCGCACGGGTCTATACGGGCGCGGCGCGGGTCGCCGCCGACCACGGCTTCGGCGTCGTCCTCTACCCCTCCCCCGAAGGCATCGGCCCGGCCCGCGACCCGTTCGACTCCGCCGCGACCACCCTCGACGGAGTGATCGCCTCCTCCATGGCCGCCGAAGCCCTCACCGCCCTCCGCGACACCGGCCTGCCACTGGTGATGCTCGACAGCGACCCCCACGACGACCGGGCCACCGCCACCGTCAACCTCGATATCGCCGACGGCGTACGGCAGTTGACCGCCCATCTGACCGCGCTCGGCCACCGCCGCATCACCCACCTCGCGGCCGAGGTGCAGTCCTGGACCTTCGACGTCCGCGCCCGCGCCGTCACCGAATCCCTCGCCGCGGTCCCCGGCACACAGCTGCGCCGGCAGGCCGCCGCCCTCGGCGTCGACGCCGGGCTGCGCGCCGCCCACGCCGCCCTCACCGCCCCCGGCCCCCGTCCCACCGCCCTGCTCTGCGACGACGACATCATCGCCGCGGGCGCCTGCAAGGCCGTACGCCGCCTGGGCCTGCGGGTCCCCGAGGACGTCTCGGTCACCGGATTCGACGACCTCGCGCTCGCCGTCGCCGTCGAGCCGGAGCTGACGACCGTACGGCTGCCTGCCGAGGAGTTCGGCGAGGCCGGGATGCGGGCCCTGATGGCCGCGCTCGACGGGCGCCCCGCCCCCTCCCCCACCCTGCCCGTGGAGCTGGTCACCCGCGGCTCCACCGCCCCGCCCCCGGACGGAGCCTGAAACGCCGCGCGCCCCGGCGGGCGATGACCCACCGGGGCGCGATCGGGACAGCCGGCCCGACAGCGGTACGTCAGAGCAGAGGCTCCCCTTCGGAGCCGCCCTCGTCCTTGGCTCCCTTACCGCCGGAGCCCTTGGCCCCCTTGTCCGCCGAAGTGCCGGACTCCTCGCCGGCGCCGCCGGAATCCGCGTCCGCCGCCGGCTTTTCGGCACCGGCCTCGCCGCTCTCCTCCAGCAGCCGGGACAGCTGACGGCCCAGGATTCGCTTGAACTTGCGCTGCTGAGGCCGCGTACGGTCCAGCGTCGCCACCTCCAGCTGCTCGGCGGTCAGCGTGCGCTCACTGCCGTTGGTGTCCCGCGACAGCGACTCCATGGCCAGCTTCAGCGCCTCGGACAGCGTCATCCCGTCGCGGTGGCGCTGGTCGAGGTAGCTGCTGATCTGGTCCGCATTGCCACCGACGGCCACCGAGCCGTGCTCGTCGACGATCGACCCGTCGTGCGGCAGCCGGTAGATCTGGTCGTCCTCCGGGGCGCTGCCGACCTCGGCGACGATCAGCTCGACCTCGTACGGCTTCTCGGCCGCGCTGGAGAAGATCGTGCCGAGCGTCTGGGCGTAGACGTTCGCGAGGCCGCGCGCGGTCACGTCCTCGCGGTCGTAGGTGTAACCCCGCAGATCGGCGTAGCGCACGCCACCGATCCGCAGATTCTCGAACTCGTTGTACTTGCCGACCGCCGCAAAGGCGATCCGGTCATAGATCTCGCTGACCTTGTGCAGGGCGCGGGAAGGATTCTCGGCGACGAAGACCACGCCGTCGATGTACTGCAACACCACGACGCTGCGGCCGCGCGCGATGCCCTTGCGGGCGTACTCGGCGCGGTCGGCCATGGCCTGCTGGGGTGAGACATAGAACGGCGTCGACACCGGCTATCCGTCCCTTCCTGTCAAAAGCTCTCTCACTGGCTGGGGGCGCCCCCAGCGGTCTCCGGGGGAGCACTGCGGAACTTCCGTCCCGTCAGAGCAGCGCGGCACGCGGGCCGTCGGGCTGTTCGAGGCGGCGCTCGTGGACCGCCCGGGCGATCTCCGAGACCTCGGAGTCGGCCAGCCTCCGATAGCCCTCGTCCGTGATCACCGTGACGATCGGGTAGATCCGCCGCGCCATGTCGGGCCCCCCGGTCGCCGAGTCGTCGTCAGCGGCGTCGTAGAGCGCCTGGACCACCGCGGTGGCGGCCTGATTCTCCGTGAAGTCCTCCTGGTAGAGCTTCTTCAGCGCGCTGCGCGCGAACACCGAGCCGGAGCCGGTCGCCGCGAAGCCCTGCTCCTCCGAGCGCCCGCCGGTCACGTCGTACGAGAAGATCCGGCCCTTCTCGCGGTCGAGGTCGTAGCCCGCGAAGAGCGGCACCACGGCCAGGCCCTGCATGGCCATCCCGAGATTGCTGCGAATCATCGTCGAGAGCCGGTTCGCCTTGCCCTCCAGGGAGAGTTGAGCGCCTTCGACCTTCTCGAAATGCTCCAGCTCCAGCTGGAAGAGCTTGACCATCTCGACGGCGAGCCCGGCGGTGCCGGCGATACCGACCGCGCTGTACTCGTCGGCCGGGAAAACCTTCTCGATGTCGCGCTGCGCGATGACATTGCCCATCGTCGCCCGCCGGTCACCGGCGAGGACCACCCCGCCGGCGAACGTCGCGCCCACGATCGTCGTGCCGTGCGGCGCCTCGATGGCCCCCTGCACCGGCGGCAGCGGGCGGTTGCCCGGCAGCAGATCAGGCGAGTGCGCCCCGAGAAAGTCCATGAACGACGAGGATCCAGGCGTCAGGAAGGCAGCTGGTAGACGCCCGGTGCTTCGAGTATTGGCTTCCACACGTTTCCTTCCAGATACTCGGCCGCCCGCCTCAAGACGTCCGGCCGATCCTTGAATTGACCCAAGGCTGCGTTGCAACTGAAGCACAGTACGCCTCGGACCTTACCCGTCTCGTGGCCGTGATCCACATGCACGGAGTCGGCTTCCCGGCAGATCACGCGCATCCGGTGCCGTTCCTTGGTCAGCGCGTCGCGGCCGGCTTCGCCGAGGCCGTGGTGGCGCTGGCGCATGCGGTGACGGTGAGCCGCACGCTCCCGGCAGTGCCGCGGCAGACCCTCACGGTTCAACCGCTGGCGGGCGAACGCCACGTGCGGCTTCTCCTCACCACACCGCACGCAGCGCTTCGCATCGCTCTGCTCCTCCACACGCCCTCCCCCGCACCTTCGATTCGAAGGCAAAAAGGCGCTTACTGCCCGCCCTTTTGGACGAAGGACCGCACGAAGTCCTCGGCGTTCTCCTCCAGGACATCGTCGATCTCGTCCAGGACGGAGTCCACGTCGTCCGACAACTTCTCCTGGCGTTCCTTGAGGTCTTCCGAGGCCTGCGCGTCCTGTGTCTGCTCCTCGACCTCTTCCGTGGAACGCGTGGCCTTGGCCTGTCCGCCGCCGCTGTCCTTGGTCGCCATATCCCTCACCCCGCTCGGTTCGCCCCGCTCGATGTGACCTTCAAGATCCGACCCTACAAGCAGGGTCCGACATCGGCCCTGCTCTTCCTCCAACGCCCGGGAGTCACCACGATGATTCCCGCACCGCGGCAATTTCAGCCGCGGATCGGCTGTGATCTCCGAGGAAATCTGTCGTGGACCTGCCGTGGGTCAGCGCCCGGAAAGCGTCCTCACCAGCTCTTCTGCGGTACGGCAGCGGTCCAGGAGCTCCTTGACGTGCTTACGGGTCCCGCGCAGCGGCTCCAGGGTGGGGACCCGTTGCAGGGAGTCACGCCCGGGCAGGTCGAAAATGACCGAATCCCACGAGGCGGCGGCGACATCGTCCGCGTACTGCTCCAGGCAGCGGCCGCGGAAGTACGCCCTGGTGTCCTCTGGAGGCTTCTGCTGGGCCCGCTGGACGTCGGGCTCGTCCAGGAGGCGCTTCATCTTGCCGCGGGCCGCCAGACGGTTGTACAGGCCCTTCTCGGGGCGTACGTCGGCGTACTGGAGGTCGATGAGGTGGAGCCGGGCCGCGTCCCAGTCCAGGCCGTCCCGGCGCCGGTAGCCCTCCATGAGCTCACGCTTGGCGACCCAGTCCAGCTCCCCTGACAGGCTCATCGGGTCGTTCTCCAGCCGGCCGAGCACGTCCTCCCACCTGGTCAGGACGTCCTTGGTCTGCTCGTCCGCATCCGCTCCGTAACGGTCCTCGACGTACTTGCGGGCCAGCTCGAAGTACTCCATCTGGAGCTGTACGGCGGTGAGTGTGCGGCCGCTGCGGAGCGTGATCAGATGCTTCAGGCCGGGGTCGTGCGAGACCTGGTGGAGGGCGCGTACCGGCTGGTCGACGGCGAGGTCGACGGCGATGAAGCCGTCCTCGATCATGGAGAGCACCAGGGACGTGGTGCCCAGCTTGAGGTACGTGGAGATCTCGGAGAGGTTGGCGTCGCCGATGATCACATGGAGCCGGCGGTACTTCTCCGCGTCCGCGTGCGGTTCGTCGCGGGTGTTGATGATGGGCCGCTTGAGGGTCGTCTCCAGGCCGACCTCCACCTCGAAGTAATCGGCGCGCTGGCTGAGCTGGAAGCCGTGCTCATGGCCGTCCTGGCCGATACCGACCCGGCCGGCGCCGGTGATCACCTGGCGGGAGACGAAGAACGGCGTCAGATGCCGCACGATGTCCGAAAACGGGGTCTCCCGCTTCATCAGGTAGTTCTCGTGCGTGCCGTAGGAGGCGCCCTTGTTGTCGGTGTTGTTCTTGTAGAGGTGGATGGGCTGGGCGCCGGGGACCTGGGCGGCCCGCTCGGCGGCCTCGGCCATGATCCGCTCGCCGGCCTTGTCCCACAGGACGGCATCGCGGGGGTTGGTGACCTCGGGAGCGCTGTATTCCGGGTGTGCATGGTCGACGTAGAGCCTGGCGCCGTTGGTGAGGATCACATTGGCCAGGCCGATGTCCTCGTCCGTGAGCTGGCTGGCGTCGGCGTTCTCCCGTGCGAGGTCGAAGCCGCGGGCGTCCCGCAGCGGGTTCTCCTCCTCGAAATCCCAGCGGGCACGGCGTGCCCGGTGCATCGCGGCCGCGTAGGCGTTGACGACCTGGGATGAGGTGAGCATGGCATTGGCGTTCGGGTGGCCCGGGACGGAGATCCCGTACTCCGTCTCGATTCCCATTACTCGCCGTACGGTCATGCGGCCCTCCTTGCCCGGCGGCGCCCCCGGCGGGGGTCGGCGCTCAAGTACCGCTTCGCTTCCGGTCCGTGTGCGTGCCCCACGCCCGCACAGCGTGACGCAGCGGTACCGAAGAGCCTAGAACGCCTTTGCGGCGCTGTGGAGATCATTACAGTCATTGCTCCAGTCCGGTTTTCCCTGATACCTCGCGCTCTTTTGGGAGCCCCGGCGGCGCTCCCGGAAAAGCGTCCGGCTGCGGACGCCCCGTGCAGGACATCCGCAGCCGGAGAGCGGTGTTACAGGTATTGGCCGGTATTCGCCACCGTGTCGATGGAACGGCCGGTGTCGGCGCCCTGCTTTCCGGTGACCAAGGTGCGGATGTAGACGATCCGCTCGCCCTTCTTTCCGGAGATCCGGGCCCAGTCGTCCGGGTTGGTGGTGTTGGGCAGGTCCTCGTTCTCCTTGAACTCGTCCACGCACGCCTGCAGGAGGTGGGAGACCCGCAGACCTTTCTGATTGTGTTCGAGGAAGGCCTTGATGGCCATCTTCTTTGCGCGTCCTACGATGTTTTCGATCATCGCACCGGAGTTGAAATCCTTGAAGTAGAGGACTTCCTTGTCGCCATTGGCGTAGGTGACCTCCAGGAAGCGGTTCTCCTCGGATTCCGCGTACATCTGCTCCACGACGGACTGAATCATTCCGCTGACCGCGGCCTTGCGCGAGTCGCCGTGTTCGGCGAGGTCGTCGGAGTGCAGCGGAAGTTTTTCCGTGAGGTACTTCGAGAAGATGTCCTTGGCGGCCTCCGCGTCCGGACGCTCGATCTTGATCTTGACGTCGAGGCGGCCCGGGCGCAGGATCGCGGGGTCGATCATGTCCTCGCGGTTCGAGGCGCCGATCACGATCACGTTCTCGAGGCCCTCGACGCCGTCGATCTCGGAGAGCAGCTGGGGGACGATGGTGTTCTCCACGTCCGAGCTGACGCCGGATCCCCGGGTGCGGAAGAGGGAGTCCATCTCGTCGAAGAAGACGATGACGGGCGTGCCCTCGCTGGCCTTCTCCCTGGCCCGCTGGAAGACCAGCCGGATGTGCCGCTCCGTCTCACCGACGTACTTGTTGAGCAGCTCGGGGCCCTTGATGTTGAGGAAGAAGCTCTTCCCCGCGGGCTGCCCGGTCACCTCGGCGACCTTCTTGGCAAGGGAGTTGGCGACCGCCTTGGCGATGAGCGTCTTGCCGCAGCCGGGCGGGCCGTAGAGCAAAACACCCTTGGGCGGGCGGAGTTCGTGCTCCTTGAAGAGGTCGGGGTAGAGGTACGGAAGCTCGACCGCGTCCCGGATCAGTTCGATCTGGCCGCCCAGACCGCCGATCTTGGTGTAGTCGATGTCCGGGACCTCTTCGAGGACGAGCTCCTCGACCTCGCTCTTCGGAATGACTTCGTAGACGTAGCCGGAGCGGGGCTCGAGAAGCAGGGCGTCGCCGGGGCGGATGGTGGTGTCCAGCAGCGGCTCGGCGAGCCTCACCACCCGTTCCTCGTCGGTGTGCCCGATCACCAGGGCGCGCTCGCCGTCCTCAAGGATCTCCTTGAGGGTGACGATGTCCCCGGCCCTCTCGAACTTCATGGCCTCGACCACATTGAGCGCTTCATTGAGCATGACCTCTTGGCCGCGCCTGAGGTCCTCGGGCTCCACGCTCGGGCTGACATTGACCCGGAGTTTTCTGCCTCCGGTGAAAATGTCGACCGTGCCGTCCTCGTTCGCGTGCAGGAAGACGCCGAAGCCGGCCGGCGGCTGGGCGAGCCGGTCGACCTCTTCTTTGAGGGCGACAATCTGGTCGCGGGCCTCGCGGAGAGTATTGGCGAGACGCTCGTTCTGCGCCGAGACGCCGGCCAGGTTGGTCTGCAGCTCGACGATCCGCTCTTCGAGAATCCTCGTGTGACGCGGAGAGTCGGCGAGCTTGCGTCGCAGGACGGCGATCTCCTGCTCGAGATAGGCAACCTGGCCGGCGGGATCTTCAGACCCCCGCCCCGGCCGGATGCCGCGGTTGATGTCGTCGTCGTGGGCTGCCACGGTCCTCACCTCCTCCAAGGAGCTGGACGCTTCCTGACCCTACCTGGGCCGGTGCAGGTTGAAACCCCTAGATCGAAAAGACTGTCGGGGTGTGTCCGATCTTCACCCTTGCGCACGTCCTCACGCCAAGGGAATACCCACCCAACAACATCGGAAAGCGAGCGGTTGTATCGTCGACTCGGTCAACACCCGTCAGGGCTGGCGCCACTTAGACAAAAACGGTTCACGTACGCAGGAACGGCAGGCGAGATGACCGCACAGGACGAAACCCCGGAGCTGGAAGTCTGGATCGACCAGGATCTCTGCACCGGGGACGGCATCTGTGCGCAGTACGCGCCGGAGGTCTTCGAGCTGGACATCGACGGTCTGGCCTATGTGAAGAGCACCGATGACGAGCTGCTCCAGGACAAGGGGGCCACAACGCCCGTCCCGCTGAAGCTGCTCAATGACGTACGGGACTCCGCGAAGGAGTGCCCGGGGGACTGCATCCACGTCCGCCGCGTCAGCGACCTCGTCGAGGTCTACGGCCCGGACGCGGAGTAGTCCCCAGGGAGCGGAAAGCTCCCACCGGGCACATCCGGTGACCCCTCAGACACGCTCGGTGCTCATGGCGGCGGGGAGTTCGCTCTGGACGAACTTCCCGCCCTTCCATTGCCACTTGGTGTCCTTGCGCACGTCGGGGCAGCAGCGCGGTACGTCGAGGTCGGAGTAGCCCAGGAGCCCCGCGGAGATCACGCCGTCGCTGACGGCGAGCTTCCGGACGCTCAGCTGCTGCGCGGGTGCGAGGAGTGTCGCCACGATCCGCGGTGCCGCCTTGCCGTCCGTGGCCGGCGCGAGGACGTAGACGCCGCTGGGCGGAGTGCCCGTCTCGCTGTGGCAGCGGACCACCGCGACGGTCTCGGTCGTCCCGTCGCCGTCGAGGTCGCCGGAGGCCTTCTTCACCACGTCGAGGCGGTTGGGGCCGCAGTCGACCGGAAAGGCCACCTTCGCGGGGTCGGGGGCGGCTGCGGGGTGGCGGGCGGTGCTGGCGTCGTGAGAGGTCGTGGCGGTGGCATCGGGGGGCTGGACGATGGACGCGGCCGCGACGACCGCCGAGATGGCGGTGGCGGTGGCGAGCCAGTGCATGGGGCGCGGCTGGGTGTGCAAAAGGTCCTGGCCTGCCATGGGCTGCACGCGGGGTAACTCCTGTGAAGTGCTGTGCCGGTGGGAGTGCCCAGCATCGTTCCACAGGAGCGGGCGCCAAGGAACCAGCTGAGCCGGAGTTTTCCGGGTTTCCCGTAAGGGGATGCGTGCGGCGTCCCATACGGGTGCTGTGGGCCCCTGGCCGATGAACGAGACGGCGCCGCCGGCGGTTCCCGGGGCGGGAACTCGTCGGCGGCGCCTGGTGGTTCGGTGGCCTGTTCCGGCCGCCGGGGGCGGGCCCTGTGGGGGCTCGTCGGTGGCGTCCGGCGGTGGCCGTCGGTCGCGTGCGGCGGTGGCGTCAGTCGCGTCCGGCGGCCGCGGCCTGGTCCTTCCCCGGGCCGGTGTAGTCCTCGCCGTACGCGCCCTTGGCGGGCCGGCGGCGGCGCAGCGGGGGCTCCACGCCGTCCGCGAGGCGGCGGGCGGTGAGCAGGAAGCCGGTGTGGCCGATCATGCGGTGGTCGGGGCGGACGGCCAGGCCCTCGACGTGCCAGGTGCGGACCATGGTTTCCCAGGCCGACGGCTCGTTGAAGGTGCCGTGTTCGCGGATCGCCTCGACGGTGCGGGCCAGCTGCGTGGTCGTGGCCACGTAGGCGCAGAGGATGCCGCCGGGGACCAGGGCCTTGGAGACGGCCTCCAGGCACTCCCAGGGGGCGAGCATGTCGAGGATGACGCGGTCGACGTCGGTGTCGGAGAGGTTGTCCTGGAGGTCACCGACGGTCAGGGTCCACGCGGGGTGGGGGCCGCCGAAGTAGCGCTCGACGTTCTGCGTGGCGATCTCGGCGAAGTCGGCGCGGCGCTCGTAGGAGTGCAGCATGCCGTCGTCGCCGATGGCGCGGAGCAGGAAGCTGCTGAGCGAGCCGGAGCCCACACCCGCCTCGACGACCCGGGCGCCGGGGAAGATGTCGGCCATCGCCAGGATCTGCCCCGCGTCCTTGGGGTAGACCACGGCGGCACCGCGGGGCATGGACAGGACGTAGTCGGGGAGCAGCGGGCGCAGCGCGAGGTAGGCGACGTTCCCGGTGGTACGGACAACACTGCCCTCGGGAGCACCGATCAGCTCGTCGTGGGGGAAGGCTCCCTTGTGGGTGTGGAAGCTTTTGCCCTCTTCGAGCGTGAAGGTGTAGTGGCGTCCCTTGGGGTCGGTGAGCTGGACCTGGTCCCCGACCTTGAAGGGCCCGCGACGGCGGGCGGCACCGGTCGGTTCGGACATGTGACCAGCCTACCGGCCCGTTGGGGGCCCGCCGACCAGTGGGGCGGGGCGAGGGCCCGCCGGGAGCAAGGGTGGCCCGGCAGCTGTCGGGGCGGTGGGGTCAGGGTTTGCGGGCCATGGCGGAGACGAAGGCCCGTTCGACGTCGGCGGTGGACAGCACGCCGTAGATCTCGCCGGTGTCCTCGACGACGAGGTATTCGGTGGCGGGGGTGGCGCGCAGATACTCCAGCAGGTCCTCACCGGCGAGCTCGGCGGAGACCCGCATGCCGTCCTTGAGGTCCTGGGCGAGGGTGCCCACGGCCACCCAGGGGCGGCGGTGGTCGGGGACGCCGACGATGGCGGCCTCGCGGACCAGGGCGGTCGGTGCGCCCTGGGGGTCGACGACGACCAGGGCGCGGGCGCCGGCGTCGTTGGCACGGCGCAGCGCCTCGGAGAGCGGGGTGGCGGTCTCGACGGGGATTGCGCGCCGGGTCAGATGGCGGGCGGTGAGGTCGGGGAGGCGTTCGCGCAGCCGGGCCATGCGCAGACTGTTGCCGGCGCCGGTCCAGATGATGGCGGCGAGGATCGCGGCGAGCAGGGCGTCGGTGAGCGAGTCCGCGCCGCCGATCTCGGGGCGGGCGTTGCCCAGGGCGCCGGTGTGGGTGAGCAGCGGCAGACCGATGAGGACGGTGACGGCGAGGGCGCGGCCGACCCAGGCGGCAGCGATGGTGCCGGTCATGGAGTTGCCGGTGACCTTCCAGACCACGGCGCGCAGCATCCGGCCGCCGTCCAGGGGGAGCCCCGGCAGCAGGTTGAAGACGGCGACGATCAGGTTGGAGATCATCAGGCCGGCGAGCAGCACCCCGGGGACGGTGTCCGGCTCGACCAGCTCCATGCCGGCGTAGAACACCCCGGCGAGCGCGAGGGAGAGCAGCGGGCCGACGAAGGCGAGGACGAACTCCCGGCCCGGGCTCTCGGTCTCCTTCTCGATCTCCGAGACGCCGCCGAAGAACTGGAGCTGGATGCGGCGCACGGGGAGCTTGAAGCGGAGCGCGGCGACGGTGTGGGCCAGCTCGTGGACGAGCACCGAGGCGTAGAAGGCGACGGCGAAGAAGAGCGAGACGAGGTAGCGGGCGCCGCCGAGCTCGGGCAGGATGCGCTCCAGTTGGCCGCCGAAGACCCAGGTGATCAGGGCCGCGACGAGGAACCAGCTGGGGGCCACGTAGACGGGCACACCGAAGGGACGCCCCATCAGAATGCCGCCGCCGCTGCCCTTCTTGCCGGGCGGGGGCGCCTTGGGTCCGTTGGTGTCCTTGGGCGGCCCGGGCGGCCGGGGCCGCACGGACTCCTCGGGGTCCTGCGGCTTCCCGCTGTCGTCCACGGTGTGGCGTCCCCTCATCGAATACGGCATTCGCCCCTGCTCGGCCTGATATCTCGATCATGCAGGGCGAAGGGGTCCGGCGTCGATGGTATGCGGAGCGTGGGGGCCTCCTGGGCTGCGGGGCCCGTACTTCCGTACCTTCCGTCCCGCTTCCCGCCCTTGCCGTGCCCGCCCCGTCGCGCACTCCTCGTCGTCCGTCCGCGGCTGTCAGTGGCGGGCCGTAGGGTTCTGTGGCATGGGATGGAGCACGGAGCAGGCCGGGACGGACGCGCAGGGCGGACGGGAGTCCGGCGGGGAGGCGGCCGGAGCGGCGCCGGACGGCGGGGAGCGGGCGCGTCCGCCGGTGGCGCTCTCGCCGTCGCGGGCGAGCGATTTCATGCAGTGCCCGCTGCTGTACCGCTTCCGGGTGATCGACAGGCTGCCGGAGAAGCCGAGCGCGGCGGCGACCCGGGGCACGGTCGTGCATGCGGTGCTGGAGCGGCTCTTCGACGCTCCGGCGGCGCAGCGTACGGCGGCCGGGGCGCGCGCGATGGTGCCCGGCGAGTGGGAGAAGCTGCTGGCCAAGCGGCCGGAGCTGGCCGGGCTGTTCGCTGACGACACCGCGGACGGCACCGCGGGCGAGCGGCTGGCGGCGTGGCTGGCGGAGGCCGAGGCGCTGGTGGAGCGGTGGTTCTCGCTGGAGGACCCGACGCGGCTGGAGCCGGCGGACCGCGAGCTGTATGTGGAGACGGTGCTGGAGTCGGGGCTTCAGCTGCGCGGGTTCATCGACCGGGTGGACGTGGCACCGACGGGCGAGGTGCGGATCGTCGACTACAAGACCGGTAAGGCGCCGCGGCCTCAGTTCGCCGAAGGCGCGCTGTTCCAGATGAAGTTCTACGCCCTGGTGATGTGGCGGCTGCGCGGTGTGCTGCCGCGGCGGCTCCAGCTGGTGTATCTGGGCAGCGGCGATGTGGTGACGTACGACCCGGGCGAGGCCGATCTGCGGGCCGTGGAGCGGAAGTTGCTGGCGCTGTGGGAGGCGATCCAGCTGGCGACGGAGACCGGCGACTGGCGGCCGCGGCCGACGAAGTTGTGCGGCTGGTGCGACCACCAGGCGCACTGTCCGGAATTCGGCGGCACTCCCCCGGTGTACCCGCTCCAGGTGCGCCCGGCGGATGCCGAAAGGGGACCGCAGGGCAGAATGGAGGCGATCTAGCCTGTCCGGGCGTATCGAACGGGCGTAACGAAGGAGAGCTCGTGGCCATCCGCGTCCTGCTGGTCGACGACCAGCCCCTGCTGCGTACGGGATTCCGGATGATTCTGGAGGCGGAGCAGGACCTGGCCGTCGTCGGGGAGGCCGGTGACGGTCTCCAGGCGCTGGAGCAGGTGCGGGCGCTCCAGCCCGATGTGGTGCTGATGGACATCCGGATGCCGCGGATGGACGGGGTCGAGGCGACCCGGCAGATCACCGGTCCGGCGAAGGACGGTCCGGCGAAGGTACTGGTGCTGACGACGTTCGATCTGGACGAGTACGTCGTCGAGGCGCTGCGGGCCGGGGCCAGTGGCTTTCTGCTGAAGGACGCGCCGGCCCATGAGCTGGTGCAGGCGATCCGGGTGGTGGCGGCCGGCGAGGCGATGCTGGCGCCGAGCATCACCCGGCGGCTGCTGGACAAGTACGCCGGGCATCTGCCGTCGGGCGAGGAGCCGGTGCCGGACACCCTGCACACCCTCACCGAGCGCGAGGTGGAGGTGCTCAAGCTGGTGGCGCGCGGGCTGTCGAATGCGGAGATCGCCGCGGATCTGTTCGTGAGCGAGACGACGGTCAAGACGCATGTGGGCCATGTGCTGACGAAGCTGGGGCTGCGCGACCGGGTCCAGGCGGCGGTGTACGCGTACGAGAGCGGGCTGGTGCGCCCCGGCGCGCAGTAGGGCGCCACGGGCGCAGCCAGGGAGGGGTCAGGGACCGCCAAGAAGGCGTCGCAGCGCCCTTCTTGCCCTCCTTGCGAGGTACGGGCGGCCCCGGTGAGGCTCGGAGCCCGTACGGCGGCTCAGGCAGCCCCTGTCGACATCACCGCACCACGGCACAACGGCGGCGGGGCCGGCCCGGGAGATTCCCGGGCCGGCCCCGCCGCCGTGTCCTTGGCGTCCGCCGGCCGTCAGGCCTCGGCCGCCTTGCTGATCTCCCAGAACCGGAAGACCGTCGAGGAGTCCAGCGTCCACTCCAGCCCGCTGATGCCCTCGCGGGCCACGGCGTACTGCTTGCCCTGCCAGATCGGGATCACCGGCACGTCCTGGGCGACGATGTTCTGAAGCTCCCGGAAGGCGGCCTTGGTGGAGCCGCGGTCCTGCTGGTCGGCCGTCTTGGGCAGCAGCCGGCCGGTGATCTCCGGCGAGTTGTAGTTGTTGGACAGGACGTTGTCCTTGCCGAAGAACGGCTGGGTGAAGTTGTCGGGGTCCGGGTAGTCGGGGACCCAGCCCTTGACGTAGACGCCGTACCGGCCGTCCTTCACGCCCTTGTCGTACTCCTCGGTGGGCACGGAGCGCACCTTGGCGTCGAACAGGCCGCTGGCGTTGAGCTGTTGGGCGATCTCCTGGAAGGCCGGGACGGTGCCCGGGCCGAACCGGTCGGGGGTGGCCCACAGCGTGAGCTTCACCTTGCCGTCGAGGCCCGAGGAGCGCAGCGCCTGCTTCGCCTTGTCGGGCTGCGGACGGTCGCCGTAGGTGTTGAAGAACGCGGTGTTGTGACCGGTGATGCCGGCCGGGACGATCGAGTACAGCGGTTCGGCGGTGCGCTGGTAGACGTCCCGGACGAGGGTGGAGCGGTCCAGGAGGTACGCGATCGCCTTGCGGACACCTATCTTGCCGGCGACCGGGTCCTTGACGTTGAAGACCAGGTGCATGATCTCGGCGCTGCCGCCCTCTATCACCTGCGTGCCGTGCTGCTGGCTCAGCGAGGCGCTGCCGAGGTGGGCGATGTCCTTCATGGCCAGGCCTCGGTAGGCCAGGTCGACGCTACCGCTCTCGACGGCCTTCTTGAGCTTGTCCTGCCCGTTGAAGAACTTCACGGTCATACCGGAGTTCTTGGCCTTGGCCGGGCCCTTGTAGGAGCCGTTGACGGCGAAGACGGCCTTGTCGCGGCCGTACTCCTTGAGGGTGTAGACGCCGGATCCGGTGGCCTTGCCGTCGGTGCGCAGCCGGTCGGCGGGGTACTGCTTGTGGTCGACGATGGAGCCGGCGCCCGTGGCGATCTTCATGGGGAAGGTGGCGTCGGGCGTCTTCAGACGGAAGACCACGGTCTTGGCGTCCGGTGCCTCGACCTTGTCCAGGGCGGAGAACATCACGGCGGGGCCGTTTTTGTCGTCGATGCGCTTGGTGCGGTCGAAGGAGAACTTGACGTCCTCGGAGGTCAGCGCGTCACCGTTGCTGAAGGTCAGGCCGTCCTTGAGGGTGCAGCGGTAGACCTTGCTCTCGCTGTCGGTGAAGGCGCAGCGCTTGGCGGCCTCCGGCTCGGGGGTGGTGCCGCCCTTGGGGAAGCTCAGCAGGGACTGGAAGACGTTGTTGAACAGCAGCCACGACCCGACGTCGTAGCCTCCTGCGGGGTCGGTGGCCACGACCTTGTCCGTCATTCCCATGACCACGGGCTCACCGTGGCCTGCCGCTCCCGAGTCGTCCGTGCCGCACCCGGCGAGCGCGAGCAGGGCTGTTGCCAGCCCCGCTCCGATCGGGGCGGCCAGCCACTGGTCACGCTTCCTCACTAAACGGTCCTCACGATCTGGGTGGTGCCTGTCGGGCCGCGGCGTCGGCGCCGCGGCGGTGGGGGTGGAAAAGGTGTGCCGCATCGGATGCGCGCGCTCAGTCGGCGACGCCACGGCCGAGCTCCCAGATCTGCAGCCCGGAGGCCGAGTTGAGGGCCCATTCGATGCCGGTCACATCGTCGCGGGCGGCGACGTACTGCTTGCCCTGCCAGAGCGGGATGAGCGGGACGTCGTCGGCGATGATGTCCTGCGCCTGCTTGAAGTCGGCCGCGGCAGCGTTGCGGTCGGACTGCTGGCGGCTGGACGGGATCAGCTGCGACTCGATCTTGCTGTTGCGGTACGGGGAGCCGAGGAAGTTCTGCTTGCCGATGAACGGCGCGATGTAGTTGTCGGCGTCCGGGATGTCGGGGAACCAGCCCATGTTGTAGACGGTGTACTTGCCGTCCAGGGCGCCGGTACGGAACTCCTGCCAGCTGTCGATGCCCTTGAGGCTGACGTCGAACAGCTTGGTGCTGTTGAGCTGGCGCTGGAGCGCACGGACCTCTGTGCCGGTGCTGGAGCCGTAGTGGTTCGTGGTGTACGTGAGGGTGAACTTCACCGGGGTGGTGATGTTCGCCTGCTGGAGGGCCTTGCGGGCGGCCGCGACGCTGGGGTTCCCGTACTTGTTGAAGAAGGAGTTGATGTGGCCGGTGAGGCCGGTGGGGACCATCGAGAAGAGCGGGTCACCGGTGTACGAGTAGACGTTGCGCACCAGCGCCGAGCGGTTGACGATGTGCGCCATCGCCTGCCGTACGGCCTTGTTGGAGACCAGCGGATCCTTGGTGTTGAAGGCGAGGTAGCGGATCTCCTGGCCCGGCATCTCCTGGAGGGTGAGGTGCTCGTCGCGGGCGTTCTCCAGGCTCTTGACCTGTTCGGGCGCCAGACCACGGTTCATCACGTCGAGGTCGCCGCGGCGCAGCGCCTTCTCCGTGGTCACGGAGTCGTCGAAGAAACGCATCTCCACCTTGTCGTTCTTCAGCTTCACCCCGCCCTTGTAGCCGGGGTTCTTGGTGAAGACGGCCTTGGTGATGCTGTTGCCGCTGTGCTCGACCTTGAGGGTGTACGGGCCGGAGCCGACCAGGTTGAAGCCGCTGTAGAGACGGCCCTTGGGGTACACCTCGGGGTCGACGATGGACGCGGCCGGCGTGGTGAGCTTCTGCGGGAAGGTGGCGTCCGGCTTGTTGAGGTGGAAGACCACCTCGGTGTCGCTGGGGGCCTCGACCTTGTCGATGCCGCTGAGCAGCGGCACCGGACCGTTGGTGTTGTTGATGGTCAGCATGCGGTCGATGGAGAACTTGACGTCCTCCGCCGTCAGCGCATGCCCGTTCGAAAACTTCAGGCCGCTGCGCAGGGTGCACCGGTACTGCTCGTTCCGGGCGTCCCGGAACCCGCACGATTGGGCCGCCTCGGGCACCGGCTCGGTACCGCTGCGCGGCAGCCGCATCAGCGTCTGGAGCGTGTTGCGCAGCACGTTCCATGCGTCGACGTCGTAGGCCTGCGCCGGGTCGAGGGGCGCGGGCGCCACCTTCGTGGCCTCGATATGGGTGGCCACGCCCACGACGATGGGATCGCCGCCATCGCCCGCGCCGTCCGAGCTGCCGCAGGCAGCGAGAACGGGGGCAAGGAGACCGGCCAGCGCCGGCAGCACCAGGGTCTTGCGATTCATCGTCGGCAGGTTCCTTATCAGCGCAGAGGTGTTGCTCGCCCCGACATTAGTAGGAACGGCCAGCCGCGCTGGGACACAAAGGAGTTGTATCGATATGGCTCCCGGATAACGATGGCGGGGGGATCGATATCCGGACGCAGGAACGATTCGCACGTTGCTCCACCAATCCGGACACTTACCCCCGTGGAACACACCGAACGGACCCCCTGGAACACCTGTGGGGCCCGCTGTCGACGGCCCGGCACGTGAGAAACGTCACGCATTCAGGGGGCCAAGGCGATGCACCAATTCAGTCAGAGTATTCGTCACGGAAAATGAGCGGCCCGTTCCGGACAGTTCTGTCGACTTTTCCCTTGACACGCTCAGTGCACGCTGCTGCCGCTTTCCGTGATGAGCGCCCGGAGAAATGGCAGATCGACTTCTTCCAGCGAACGGACGACCGTACGGCCCATCGCGGGCGGGATCGGCGTCAGCGAGGGCACCGCGACGACCGGGCAGCCCGCCGCCTCACCGGCCGTGACCCCCGTCAGGGTGTCCTCGACCACGGCACAGCGCGCCGGGTCCGCCCCCAGCCGCGCGGCGGCCGTCAGGTACGGGTCCGGGTGCGGCTTGGTGCGCACCAGGTCATCGCCCGCGAGCGTCAGCCGGAAGTGCTCCGGGCCGAGCGAGTGCAGCATCTGGTCGACGATGGCGCGGTGGGACGCGGTGACCAGTGCGGTCGGCACCTCATGGGCGGCCAGTTCGGCGAGCAGCCTGCGGGCGCCCGGCATCAGCGGGACGCCACGCCCGATCCGGGCCAGGAAGGCGGCGTTGATCAGCACGCTGAGCTCGGTCAGGCTGATGTCGACGCCGGTGGCCTGAATCAGATAGTTGGCGCTGCGGGTCATCGGCCCGCCGACCACCACCTCGCGGTGGGTGTCGTCCAGGATGTGACCGAGCTCGGCGAACACCTCGGCCTCCGCCTCCCACCAGAACCCCTCGGTGTCGACGAGCGTGCCGTCGAGGTCGAGGAAGACGGCCTGGAGGGTCGCGCCGTCGGCCGTTCGGGTGCCGATCGCGGGGATGCTGCTGGTCATCCATCCACCTCCACTGCGACGTCCCAGAAGGGACGAAAGGGCCGGCCGCCATCCCCGGCTGGGGGAAACGACCGGCCACTACCGGACCGACAAGTGTACGACGGTGCGCGCCGGAAAGCGCGGTGATGCTGGTCAGGGCCGTCCGGAGGGTGTCCGGACGGCCCTGAACCGCTCACGCGGAGCTGCTGCGATACGGCGGGACGCCGCTACCGCGCGTTGAAGTACTTCGCCTCCGGGTGGTGGATGACGATGGCGTCCGTGGACTGCTCCGGGTGGAGCTGGAACTCCTCGGAGAGCTCGACGCCGATCCGCTCCGGCTTCAGCAGGTCGGCGATCTTGGCGCGGTCCTCCAGGTCGGGGCAGGCGCCGTAGCCCAGCGAGAAACGCGCACCGCGGTACTTGAGCGCGAACATGTCCTCGACGTCGTCGGGGTCCTCGCCGCCGAAGCCCAGTTCGGCGCGGACCCGGGCGTGCCAGTACTCCGCCAGCGCCTCGGCCAACTGGACGGACAGCCCGTGCAGTTCGAGGTAGTCGCGGTAGGAGTTGGCCTCGAAGAGCTCGGCGGTGGCGGCGCCGATCCGCGAGCCGACGGTGACGACCTGAAGGCCGACGACATCGGTCTCGCCGGACTCCTCCGGGCGGAAGTAGTCCGCCAGGCACAGCCGCCGGCCGCGGCGCTGGCGCGGGAAGGTGAAGCGGGTCCGCTCGGTGCCGTCCTCGTGCAGCAGGATCAGGTCCTCGCCCTTGGACACGCACGGGAAGTAACCGTGGACGACCGCGGCTTCCAGCAGGTTCTCGGTCTGCAGCTTGTCGAGCCAGCCGCGCAGCCGGGGCCGGCCCTCGGTCTCCACCAGCTCCTCGTACGTCGGCCCCTCGCCGGTACGCGCCTGCTTCAGGCCCCACTGGCCCTTGAACAGCGCGCCCTCGTCCAGCCAGGACGCATAGTCCGCGAGCTGGATGCCCTTGACGACCCGGGTGCCCCAGAACGGCGGGGTCGGCACGGGGTTGTCGGTGGCGACGTCGGAGCGCACCGCGCCCTCGGGCTCCTCGACCTCCAGCATCGCGGTGTCCCGCTTGGGCACCCGGCGCTGCTTGAGTTCGGGCAGCGTGGCGCCGGGCACCCCGCGCTTGACGGCGATCAGGGCGTCCATCAGGCGCAGGCCCTCGAACGCGTCGCGGGCGTAGCGGACTTCGCCCTCGTAGATCTCGTGCAGGTCCTGCTCGACGTAGGCGCGGGTGAGGGCCGCTCCGCCCAGGATGACGGGGAAGTCGGCCGCCATCTTGCGCTGGTTGAGCTCCTCCAGGTTCTCCTTCATGATCACCGTGGACTTGACCAGGAGGCCGGACATCCCGATGACGTCGGCGCGGTGTTCCTCGGCGGCTTCGAGGATCGCCGACACCGGCTGCTTGATACCGAGGTTGACGACGTTGTAGCCGTTGTTGGACAGGATGATGTCGACCAGGTTCTTGCCGATGTCATGGACGTCGCCGCGGACGGTGGCCAGCACGATCGTGCCCTTGCCCTCGTCGTCCGACTTCTCCATGTGCGGCTCCAGGTAGGCCACCGCGCTCTTCATGACCTCGGCGGACTGGAGCACGAACGGCAGCTGCATCTGGCCGGATCCGAAAAGTTCGCCGACGACCTTCATGCCCTCCAGGAGGGTGTCGTTGACGATGTCGAGGGCGGGGCGCTCCTTCAGCGCCTCGTCGAGGTCGGCCTCCAGGCCGTTCTTCTCACCGTCGATGATCCGCCGCCGCAGCCGCTCCTCCAGCGGCAGCGCGGCCAGCTCCTCGGCCTTGCCGGCCTTCAGGGACTTGGCGGTGGCGCCCTCGAAGAGCTCCATGAGCTTCTGCAGGGGGTCGTAGCCCTCGCGGCGCCGGTCGTAGATCAGGTCGAGGGCGACCTGGACCTGCTCCTCCTCCAGCCGGGCGATCGGCAGGATCTTGGAGGCGTGCACGATGGCGGAGTCCAGGCCGGCCTTGACGCACTCGTCCAGGAAGACGGAGTTGAGGACGATCCGCGCGGCCGGGTTGAGGCCGAAGGAGATGTTGGACAGGCCCAGGGTGGTCTGGACTTCCGGGTGCCGCTTCTTCAGCTCGCGGATGGCCTCGATGGTGTTGATGCCGTCCTTGCGGGACTCCTCCTGGCCCGTGCAGATGGTGAAGGTCAGACAGTCGATGAGGATGTCGCACTCACGGATGCCCCAGTTGCCGGTCAGATCGGCGATCAGCCGCTCGGCCACGGCGACCTTGTGCTCGGCGGTGCGGGCCTGGCCCTCCTCGTCGATGGTGAGCGCGATCAGCGCCGCACCGTGCTCGGCCGCCAGCGCGGTGACCTTCGCGAAGCGCGACTCGGGGCCGTCGCCGTCCTCGTAGTTGACGGAGTTGATGACGGCCCGGCCGCCCAGCTTCTCCAGTCCGGCCTGGATGACGTTCAGCTCGGTGGAGTCCAGGACGAGGGGCAGGGTGGAGGCGGTGGCGAAGCGGCCGGCCAGCTCCTCCATGTCGGCGACGCCGTCCCGGCCGACGTAGTCGACGCACAGGTCGAGCATGTGGGCGCCCTCGCGGATCTGGTCGCGGGCCATCTCCACACAGTCGTCCCAGCGGCCCGCCAGCATCGCGTCGCGGAACTTCTTCGAGCCGTTGGCGTTGGTGCGCTCGCCGATGGCCAGGTACGAGGTGTCCTGGCGGAACGGCACGGTCTGGTAGAGGGAGGCGGCGCCCGGCTCCGGGCGCACCTCGCGCGCGGGCGGGGTGACGCCGCGGACCCGCTCGACGACCTGGCGCAGGTGCTCGGGGGTGGTGCCGCAGCAGCCGCCGACCAGGGAGAGGCCGTACTCGGCGACGAAGGTCTCCTGGGCGTCGGCCAGCTCGCCCGCGGTGAGCGGGTAGTGCGCGCCGTTCTTGCCCAGCACCGGCAGGCCCGCGTTGGGCATGCAGGAGAGCGGGACGCGGGAGTTGCGGGCGAGGTAGCGCAGGTGCTCGCTCATCTCGGCCGGGCCGGTGGCGCAGTTCAGGCCGATCATGTCGATGCCCAGCGGCTCCAGGGCCGTCAGCGCGGCGCCGATCTCGGAGCCGAGCAGCATGGTGCCGGTGGTCTCGACGGTGACCGAGCAGATCACCGGGAGGTCGGTCCCGGTGGCCTTCAGGGCGCGGCGGGCGCCCAGGATGGCGGCCTTGGTCTGGAGCAGGTCCTGGGTGGTCTCGACGAGCAGCGCGTCCGCACCGCCGGCGATCATGCCCTCGGCGTTCTGCTGGTAGGCGTCGCGCAGCGTGACGTAGGGGGCGTGGCCCAGGGTGGGCAGCTTGGTGCCGGGGCCCATGGAGCCGAGGACGTAGCGCTGCTGGCCGGTGGAGGCGGTGAACTCGTCGGCGACCTCGCGGGCGATCCGGGCGCCGGCCTCGGAGAGCTCGTGGACGCGCTCGGGGATGTCGTACTCGGCCAGTGCGGCGAAGTTCGCGCCGAAGGTGTTGGTCTCCACGCAGTCGACGCCGACCGCGAAGTACTCCTCGTGCACCGAGCGGACGATGTCGGGCCGGGTGATGTTGAGGATCTCGTTGCAGCCCTCCAGCTGCTCGAAGTCCTCCATGGTCGGGTCCTGCGCCTGCAGCATGGTGCCCATCGCGCCGTCGGCGACCACCACCCGGGAGGCCAGTGCCTCCCTGAAGGATTCGACGCGGGCTGAGCTGGTGGACGATGGCGTGTTCGAGGCCATGGAGGTGCTCCCTGGTTGCGACGGCTGTCGGCTTTGCGCCCCCAGGAGAGGGCGCACCCGGCCAGCGTAGCTGCCGGTCCGGTACACGTGTTCCCCGTTTCACGCCGTGGACAGCACACCACCACCCCCTGTCGTGCGCCATCCGTGCTCATTGGCAGACTCCGGTTCGCTGAGCAAGAACGTCCGGTTCGCTGACGTGAGTCGGCATGGGCCGATATCGTTCAGCATTGTCGAACCGCATACTTCGGAGGTTGCCCGATGGCACGGACCATCCAGTCGCTGGAGCGCGCCGCCGCGATGTTGCGGCTGCTCGCAGGAGGGGAGCGGCGGCTGGGGCTCTCCGACATCTCCTCCTCCCTGGGACTGGCCAAGGGCACCGCACACGGCATCCTGCGCACCCTCCAGCAGGAGGGGTTCGTCGAGCAGGAGGCGACCTCCGGCCGCTACCAGCTGGGCGCGGAGCTGCTGCGGCTTGGCAACAGCTACCTGGACGTGCACGAGCTGCGCGCCCGCGCCCTGGTGTGGACCGACGACCTGGCCCGCTCCAGCGGCGAGGCGGTCTATCTGGGCGTGCTGCACCAGCAGGGCGTCCTGGTCGTGCACCACGTCTTCCGGCCGGACGACAGCCGGCAGGTGCTGGAGGTGGGCGCGATGCAGCCGCTGCACAGCACCGCCCTGGGCAAGGTGCTCTCGGCGTACGACCCGGTGGCGCACAGCGAGGTGGTCGAGTCGGAGCTGGAGGCGTTCACCCCGCGCACGGTGACCGGCCTCGGGGACTTCGAGGGGCTGCTGGATCTGACCAGGGCGCGCGGCTGGGCCGCGGACGTGGAGGAGACCTGGGAGGGCGTGGCCGCGGTGGCGGCGCCGATCCACGACCGGCGGCGGATGCCGGTGGGTGCGGTGGGCATCACGGGAGCGGTGGAGCGGATCTGCCTTGACGGCGAACTGCGGCCGGAAATCGTCGCTGCCGTGAGGGATTGCGCACGCGCAGTGTCCCGTGATCTTGGCGCCGGGCGATTCTGACCGGTTTGACACCTTAAGTTCACCTAAGTTTTTCGCCAAAGAACCCTTGACGCGGTCCTTACGGTGAACAAAACTGCCGTTCGTCGGTCGGCATTGTCGAACACCTAACGACAATATTCGCTATGGTGAGGCATTGCCGGTCCGGCCAACGCCCTCTCGGAGGGCGCGGACCACCGGACGGGACCCGGGGTTCGCCTTCCCCTGGACGAAGGACAAAGGAGTCGCCGGTGTCCAGCTCCGACATCTTCATCAGCGAGACCATCGGTACCGCTGTACTGCTTCTGATGGGCGGTGGCGTCTGCGCCGCCGTCACGTTCAAGCGCTCCAAGGCGTTCAACGCCGGATGGGTCGCCATCGCCTTCGGGTGGGGCTTCGCCGTCCTCACGGGTGCCTACATCGCCGTGAAGTCCGGCGCACACCTCAACCCCGCCGTCACCATCGCCCTGGCCATCAAGGGCGGCATCGAGTGGAGCCAGGTGCCGGTCTACCTGGCCGGCGAGATGCTCGGCGCCATGATCGGCGCGGTGCTGGTGTGGATCGTCTACTACGGACAGTTCCGGGCGCATCTCACCGACCCCGAGGTGCTGGCCGACCACACCACCGAGGAGGGTCTGGTCGACCCGAAGGCCGCTCCCAAGGCCGGCCCGGTGCTCGGCATCTTCTCCACCGGCCCGGAGATCCGGAACGTCGTGCAGAACCTGGCCACCGAGATCATCGCCACCGTCGTGCTGGTGCTCTCGATCCTCACGCTGGGTCTGAGCGACAACGGCAAGGGCGTCGGCGTCATCGGCACCCTGCTGGTCGCCCTGGTCGTCGTCGGCATCGGTCTGTCGCTGGGTGGTCCGACCGGGTACGCGATCAACCCGGTCCGCGACCTCGGCCCGCGTATCGTGCACGCGCTTCTGCCGCTGCCGAACAAGGGCGGTTCAGACTGGGGCTACGCCTGGATCCCGGTCGTCGGCCCGCTGATCGGCGGCGCCCTCGCCGGAGGCCTGTACCAGGTGGCGTTCGCCTGAGCCGCCTGACCGCCCCGCCGCCGCCCGCAGAGACTTCTTGGAGCACACCATGAGCGACACCCACACGACCATCGAGCACGGCTCCCACGGCCACGGTCCGTTCATCGCGGCCATCGACCAGGGCACCACCTCCAGCCGCTGCATCGTCTTCGACAAGGACGGCCGGATCGTCTCGGTCGACCAGAAGGAGCACGAGCAGATCTTCCCGAAGCCGGGCTGGGTCGAGCACGACGCGGCCGAGATCTGGACCAACGTCCAGCAGGTCGTCGACGGCGCCGTCGAGAAGGCGGGGATCACCTCCGCCGACGTCAAGGCCATCGGCATCACCAACCAGCGTGAGACCACTGTCCTTTGGGACAAGAACACCGGTGAGCCGGTCCACAACGCGATCGTCTGGCAGGACACCCGCACCGACGCGCTGTGCAAGGAACTCGGCCGCAA
>NZ_JBVIST010000010.1:0-229069 GCF_055575375.1 Streptomyces sp. NPDC034111
ACATCCACACCCAAACCAACCGCAGCCAACAACACCAACACCGACGAACCACCCACCCAAGCCTGGGGTCGGCAGGACGCCGGGTAAGGCGCGGGGCCCTCACCAGCCTCGGTGCCATGACCGGCGAAGAGTTCCGGCAAGCGGCCATCGAACGCGACCGAAGCAGCCAACAGCCCCTCCACCAAAGACACAGCGGTGAGCTGGTTCAGCCGTGGCTAGGCCATTGACGCACGGCATGGACTCGCCATACATCATCAAGCTCAAGTCGTGACCCCGAGGATGGCCGCGAGAGCCAAGAGGCTGATCCCGGCAAGCATGGAGTCAACTGCCGCCCGAATAAGCCGGAACTTCCGGGTGGCGAGTGCGGCCATGAACCTCAGGTGGTCCGGTTGGTAGCCGGACGCGAGCTGATCACGCAATTGCTCGGCGCTCAACTGGGGCCAGCTCGTCCAGCCGGTCCCTCCGAGTTGTGGACGGACCGCGAGTAACAGAAGAAAAGTCGCGGCCAGCAGTGCAGCGGCACCGAGCGCCCCGACCACAGCGGCCGGAAGGGGCGGATGGAGGTTCGTGGCAGTCGTGACAAGCGCCACAAGCACGGCTCCGGACAAGGCCAGTAGCAGGCTCGCTTTACCTTCGGAGCGGGCCAGGTCCCCTTGAAGGGCAGTCACCGTCGCGGCCAGTCGGTCCTGCGCCCTGTCTTGCCGCGGGTCAGGTGCAGTGGTTGACATCAGCGTTGCCTTCTCCCGCTTCATCGGTCGAATTCAAAAATCACCGTGCGCAGGGCCCACTCCAGCAGCCCCGACAGGGACTCCGCGGAGTCCGTTGAGGTCCAAGTGTCGACGTACTCCTGTGACTGCTCCACCGAGTACGGAGATATCTGCACAGCGTGAGGGCGGGACGGTCGGCGTCATCTCGTAGGCATGGCGAGGGTGGGGAGGTGAACCTCCAGCACGACTGCGGTGCCGGCCACGGTCCGGTCCTCGTGCATGTTGATCTGCTGGCCGGTTTTGACGTGCGTCCAGTGAGTGGGAGTGAGGGGAACGAGGCGGACGGTGGCCCGGCCGCCGGGCTCCAAAAAAGGCATGTCCTCGACCCAGAGCCCTGCGATGCTCACCGCAACACCCCCGGTCGGCGAGAGGTTCCCGATGTCCCACATGGGTCGCAGAACACCGTGACCGGAGATTGGTGTCCTGCGTCGGGCCTCCGTGGGTGGACGAAGCGTCAGATCCGCCCGGATCATTCCGTTTCGGATCTCGGAACACCGCCAGTGGCACCAAGCCACGCTCCGCTCAAGGCCGAGTTGCTCAGCCGCCTCGGCAAGCTGCTCCCAGAACGTCAAGGGCAGCGGTTGCCCGTCTCCGAGCTCCTCCAGCAGGCTCAGAGCGATCTGCCATTCGTCGTGGGCGAGGTAGTCCCAGACGTCTTGCACCGAGATGTCGTTCTCGGTAGCGACCTCTTCCGGGACGAGGAGGGAAGCCGATTCGAGCAGCTCAGTGACATCCATGCGGTCATTGTCGACCACGTTGTCAGGCTGCGTCGTCCCGCTCGTGCTCGATGGCGGCCGGGCGGTTCTTGAGCCGGTAACTGGGACCGTTGATGGAGATCACTCCGCAGTGGTGGAGGAGGCGGTCGAGGATGGCGGTGGCCAGCACCTCGTCGCCGAACACCTCTCCCCATTCGCTGAAGGTCTTGTTCGAGGTCAGGATGATCGAGCCCTTTTCGTAGCGCTTGGAGATGACCTGGAAGACCAGGTTGGCCTCCGCGCGGGCGAGTTGACGCAGAGTTTGCCCGCTATCAGCGCCCAGCGGGGGGGCTCGCCGGCGCGACCGTCGGCGCCGGGGCGGGCAAGCTGGCAACGGCCCTGGGTCGCGGCGACTTCGTCAGCGGTGCGGTCGGCGGGGTCGGCGGCGACGCCCTGGATGCGGCCTGGAAGGGTTAAGTCCATGGACATGCGACAGACCGCGATCACCGCCGTCACCGGTGGCGCGGCCGGCGGCGTCGGAGGCGCGTTCCGCGGCTTCGACAGGGAAATGGACCGGCTTGCGGTGGATATCAAGATGCAGGATCGCACGGCGGCGAACCATGAGGCCAACAAGGACACCGCATGGGGCACCGTCGTCCCCATCGCCGGAGGCGTAGCGGGAAACGAAGGCAAGGACGGCTGGGAAGACGTCGACAAGAGCAACAAAGAAGGCCAGGACGCCGCGAAGCAGGGCGCCAAGGGCCGGAACCACACCGCGACTGACGAGGTACAAGATGTCTTCGGCTGACCATGCCGCAACCGGTGCCGCGCCTGCCCTTCACCGGGTGGGCGCTGCACCCCGCCGGGCCGGGGCGTGTTTCGGCGCACTGGGATTGGCGGCCGCCACCTCCGTCCTGCCGCTGTGGCTCTTCTGGCCGGATCCGGAGCCGCGCCGGACGGCGATTCTTGTCGCACTGGGGTGCGCACTGGCGTGTGTCGGCGGCATCGCCGTGTGCCAGCGTGCGGCGGGGGGACGGCAGCCGTACGCCGAGATATCCGTCGCCGAGTTCTCGGGGGCAACGGAGGCGGGCGGACCTGGCGCCGCGGAACCGGACGGACCGCCCCGGGTGCTGCCCTCGCGCCGGGGCATGCAGGGGCGTTCCCTCGCCTGGTACCTCGGGGTCTGCACGGTGCTGGTGACCCTTTTCGCCCTGGTGATAGGGGCGCCCCAGCGGCCGGAACGCATGCAGCGGATCGTCGACGCCGGGGCGGAGTTCGCGGCCGTACCGATCGAGGAGGTCAGCGACGTCCAGGTGCACGATCCGAGCAAGGGCCATGACTACTACACCTCGACGGCGGTCGTCCGGCTTGCCCCAGGGGTGCCGGCGACGGCAACCGTCCACCCGGTCACGCCCGACCGTCCGCACACGGGGGGCAAGGTCTCGGTCCTTTACGCCCCGACGCGTCCCGGACTGGGCGCCCTCGCGGGGGACGAGCGCAGCCTCGGTGAGGCGGTGGAAGGCGCCACGATGGGGATCGGTCGCGTCTGGATCGTCGGCGTCGCCTGGGCCGCCGGAATCGTCCTCTCCGTGGTCGTCCTTTCCCTGCGCCGTGGATTCCGTTCTTTCTCCCGCCTGGGTCATGCCGATATGGCCGTACGCGGGAAATGCCTGGGGCCCGATCTCTGGCGGCGGGACTCCGTTGAGGAGCAGTGCCTGAAAATTTTCACCGCGTCATCCCGCACCGCGCACTTCCTGGCCGATGTCACAGAGGAGCACGTCCCCGATTCCCTGAAGGGGCAGCATCTGTGGCTGTGCTGGGACGCCCGGCGCGGCACCGATGGCGGGCGGTTCTCCGCGGGCGCCACACCGGCGGCGCTGGTGTCCGACGACGGGTGGGTGATGCACGGAATGCTCAAGGCCGACGATGCGCGGCTGATGGCCACCGAGGGCGTCTCCGTCGAAAAGGCCGGCGTGGGGAACGGCGACCCGCGCGCTCTGCGGCTCTGGGACCCGCACTCCGCGTGGCTGCTTTACGTGGCACCGTCCGTGCTGGTGCTCGCCGCGGTGCTCATCGGCTGCGCCGCTCTGCTGACCTTCGACGTCACGGGCGTCTGGCGCTGGGTGACCGGCATCGCCGGTGCCGTCGCCGGGCTGGCTCTCGGCCATGCCGCGATGAATGCCCCATACCCATCGAATCTCCGCGCGGCCATGTCCTCGAACGGGACGGATCCGGCCTGAGGTCTCGCCGAGGAACGCGTCCCGGAGGGAAACGAATTGAGGCAGACGAAAGGGCCCGTCCGTGGCATCGCGCCGCGGGCGGGCCCTTCGCCCATTCAGGTCCGCGGATTACTTCGGCATCGCTTCTGGACTACTTCTTGAACCCGTAATCCATCAGCTTCTTCGCGGACGCCGTGCGGGCGGCCACCGAGGAGTCGGCCCGGACTGTGCCGATGACCGTCTTGCCGTTCCGGGTGGCGGCGAAGACCAGGCAGTGCGTGGCCTCCGGGCCCGAGGCGGTCTTGACGCCGATGGTGCCGGCGTAGCTGCCGAGCAGGCGTTGGTGTTGTTCCACTCCGTGTAGCGGTAGCCGCCGTTCTTGGTCGTGACCTTCTGCTTCGTCGACTTCGTCTTCACGACCGTACGGAACGTGGAGTACTTCGTCACGCTGCTGGCGAGCTTCGTCAGACCACGCGACGTCGAGTGGTTCGCGCTTTTCCCGCGACGTCTCCGACCCCCAGACAGTAGATGTGGCTGCTGTCGGGGATATGAGTCTCATTCTCCCCCAGGTCCACGCGGCTGGTGACCATGCGACTTCCTCACACGGCAAGTTGTGCACAGAGCACCTCGAGGGCGCCCGCAAGTCACTCGCGTCGGCTCCGTAAAGTGTGGGCCATGACGGCGGAATCCCCCCTGATCAAGAGCATGCGCACCGCCGTTGCGGCGACGCCCGATGACGTACCCCTACGGTTGCACCTCGCCGAGTTGCTGCTGACCGCGGGGCACGGTGACGCCGCGGTGGGAGAGGTTGCTACGGCGTTGCAGTACGCGCCCGGCGATGTCCAGGCACGCGAGTTGATGGTCCGGGCCCTGGCAGGTACTCCGGCAAGCGCCCCCGGCGAAACAGCGCTTCCCCCGCCGCCACAAGCTCCGGTGCCCGCCCAACCTCCCGCCCCCGCCGCCGTGCCGCAGCAGGCCTCGGTGCTCGAGCCGCCTCCCGCCCCCGCCTCGAGCCCGGGCTTCGACTGGAAGGCGGCCCAGGATCAGGTCGGTGATGCCGTGCCGCCCCGGTTCGTTGAGGCGCCGCTCACCGTCGACGGCGGCGGCGACCCTGGAGACGCCGCTGCCTGGGACGTGGAACGCCCGGGGACCGTCCGCCTCGCCGATGTGGGCGGCATGCAGGAGGTCAAGGAGCGACTGGAGGCGGCCTTTCTGGCGCCGTTGCGCAATCCGGAGCTGCGCCGCCTGTACGGCAAGAGTCTGCGAGGGGGGCTACTGCTGTACGGGCCGCCCGGCTGCGGTAAGACCTTCATCGCGCGGGCGGTCGCCGGTGAGCTCGGGGCGAACTTCCTGTCCGTGTCGGTCAACGATGTGCTCGACATGTGGATCGGCAACTCCGAGCGCAACATGCACGAGCTCTTCCAAACTGCCCGCCGCCAGGCCCCGTGCGTGATCTTTCTGGACGAACTCGACGCGCTCGGCGGAAAGCGCAGCCGCACCCAGAGCAGCGGTATGCGCAACACCGTCAATCAGTTGCTGACCGAGCTGGACGGCGTCGAAGCGGAGGCGAACGAGGGCGTGTTCGTGCTGGCCGCCACCAATGTGCCCTGGGACGTGGACATCGCTCTGCGCCGCCCTGGCCGGCTGGACCGGACCTTGCTGGTGCTGCCGCCCGACGGGCCGGCCCGGGAGGCGATCCTCCGCTATCACCTGCGTGAGCGGCCCATCGAGAACGTCGACCTCGGCAAGCTCGTCAAGGCCACGGACGGCCTGTCCGGCGCCGATCTGGCCCATGTGTGCGAGGCCGCGGCCGAGCACGCGCTGCTGGACTCGGCCCGTACCGGGACCGTACGCCTGATCGGGATGAAGGACCTGCTGGCCGCGGCGGGACAGATCGCGCCCTCGACGGAGCCGTGGTTCGCGTCTGCCCGGAGCGTGGCGATGTACGCGAATGACGGCGGGATGTACGACGACCTGGTGGCCTATCTGAAGAAGAAGCGGAAACTGTGACCCCATTGCACTCAGCCGTCGAACAGGCCCAGGCCCTCATCGATTTCGAACGCTACGACCAGGCCCGTGCCCTGTTGTCGCAGCACCTCGCCGAAGACCCCGGCGACACCCGCGCCTGGATCGAGATCGGCTACTGCCACCTGAAAATGCAGGAGCCGGATCAAGCCCTGGAGGCGGCCGACGAGGCCCTCAAACTCGCCCCCGAGGACTTCTACGTACTCATCCTGCGCGCCAAGGCACTGACCAGCGGGCCCAACAGCTCATGGCGCGCGGCCGAGCCCGTACTGCGCGAAGCGGTGCGAGCCGACCCGCAGCACTGGTACGGCCATACGATGCTCGCCGACGCCGTATGCCGCATGTCGATGGTCCGTTACCTCCAGGCGAACGGCTCCAGGAAGCCGGAGCCCCACGAGGTCGACCTTGTCTACCGCGAGGCGGCCGACCTGGCCGCGGAGGCGCTGCGGCTGGGCCCCGAGGAGATCTACGCTCACGAAATCGCCCACCAGATCGCCACCTTCTCGGGCAACACCACCCGCGCCGACCAGCTCGAACGCGCCATCCTCCGGCTCGACCCCACCCACGCCGAGGCCCTGGCCGCGCAGACCCGGAAGGCTGCCCAGGCCCCGGGCGTCAAGGCCGCCCGGGCCGCCGACCTCTACGCCACCGGGCTTGCCGCCGCACCGGACTCGGCCGAGTTGCAACGCGGCCTCGACCAGGCCACGTACCGCATGCTGCGCGGCGTGCGGTGGCTCGCTCTGCTCTGCGTCGGCCTCGCCGGCGCGGGCATGGACCTGTTCGCCGTCGAGGGCGAGGTGCAGCGGGAGTTGCCGCTGCCACTCGGCCAGCGCCTGTGGGACCTCGTGCCGATGACCGCCATCTGGCTCGTCGGCGCCGTCCTGCGCTACCGACGGCGGCGCGCCGGCGTCCAGCTCAACGTGCAGTCACTGATACGGCGCCGCCGGTGGCCCCGCATCGTGGTGGCCCAGGCGGCCTGGGCCATGCTGTGCGCCCTGCTGATCACCCAAGTCCCGTGGGCGGACCGGCCGTTGCCGCAGGTGCTGTTCTGGGCAGGACTCGCGCCGACATTCGCCACGATCTGGTTCGACCGGAACAAGGCCCACTGAAGAACGGCCCCGAGCCGTATGGGCAGAGCCCTGCCGCTGGTCGCTCCTCACCACCCATCGGTAGCGGGCTTCACCTGCCGGCGGCTGCCACTACGGGACGCTCGCCGCCGGAGTGCCCGCATCCGGACGTCACCCGAGTGGCGATCGAGGCGGTCCGCGCGCAGGGCCTTGTCGACAGTGACAGGGCCGGTGGAATCGCTCACCGGGTTCGGGGCGGACGTGCCGATGCCCAGGTGCCGATGCCCACGATGAGGGCACCGCTGCTCCAACAGAGGCCCGCCCCGATCAGGCCGATCCATTCTGTTGAGACTTCTGCGTCCGCAAAGACCGCCCTCGCGGTCAGCTCGGTCATACGCCGACTCGTACTCGCCGGACCGGCGCGCTGAGCGGACGGGGACCGTCGCCGGCGGGGCTGAGCCAGGAGTGGGCGGCGGGCCAGGAGTGGGCGGCGGCCCGCACAGGCGGGCCGCCCATTGAACCGGTAGAGAAACTCCGAACAGCTCACCCGCTGCCGTCAATTGCCTGGCAGGCACAAGACGGTCAGCCCTTCTCCACTCGCTCAAGCACGAGATCGATCTGAGAATCGATCTCTTGATCCGCTGTGAGATGAATATGAGAACCTTCATGAACACCTTGCTGGGCAAGGGTCAACAGGTGACGTGCCAGTGAAGTCAATCCGGCGCGATTCGCCTTGATGACCACCTCCGTCGACCCGACCTCCAGTTCAATCTCAAAATCGTCATCCCAGGCGAATTGCAGCCCTTCCCCGACCCGATATTCCGGAACACTGATCACAAGATCCATTACTGCTGTCGCTTCCTTTTGGTGACGTAGCAGGGAGCCGCTGATGCACCATCAAACGGCTCCCCACCCGCAGGTTCTATTCGAGATAGATGTGACGATTTTCGACAATCATGAACTTGCCAGGCTTCTTGGGGTTCGGCGCCAATCGCTCAAAATTCATGTGCGGACCACCGCCGTGCTGGCCTGTGATATCCCGTTCACCCAGCCTGGCAACACGCGTGCCGCCCTTGGACACATATCGCCCACTACCCATCACGGATTCAGAATAGCCGGGGCCGATCCACCGCTGCGCCGCCTCGAGTGCTTCATTCGTTGGAATCTGAGTTCCATCCACCGGATGGCCATCGTTATCGAACTTCCGGTAAGAAGTCCAAGGGCAGTTGCTGTTGTGAACGAGGACCGGCGTCTCACCAGCGAGTACATAGTACGTGTGCAGGTTGTCGACCGTCAGGTTGTACGTCCTGGCGCTTTGGTGGAAGGGGCGATTGCCCTTGATCGTGACCGTGCTGCCGTCGACGGTTCGCAGTGTCGTGCCCGGACGCAAGTGTGCGGCTTCGGTCCAGGCGTTCTGTGAGGGTGACCAGAAGGGGTGCTCGTTCGTGGCGGTGAGGTGGCGATTTCCCTGGGGGGGTGGCGAGGGTGAGTTCGTTGAATTTTTTGTCGTGTTCCGTGACGATGATGCCGGTTACCGTGCGCTTCCCCGTGCGGCCGCTGACCGGGTCGGTGGCGAGTACCTGGTCCCCGACCCGCACCGACTCGATGTTCTTCGTCGAGTGGTCTGCCATGAGCACTTTGGTGCCGGCAAGGAAGCACTTGAAGCACTTCGCCTTCTTCGCAACCCTTGACCCTTCAGCAATGTCTTCGATGCCCTCGCCGAGCTTCTTGAGGAGCCTGACCTTGCCGACCGGGAGGACGGAAATGGCGAAGGCGGTGCATGCTCCGAAGGCGGGGTTCTTGATGCACTCCCTGAGGTCGTTGAGGCCGGTGATTTCCCATACCACGGCGGTAAGGGTGGGGTCGATGACGGGAGTGACGTCGCCACCGGAGAGGACGCAGGGCAGGAGCGCACGATCGACTCTCTGATGAACCCCCGCCGCAATGCCCGCGATTACGAGCGTCTGCCCCAATACTCGGAAGCCCCCGGCCTAGGCATTCGTCATCGTGACGGCGAAGCGCCTGCCTCGCGCAGGCCCCCGCCCCGACAACCGGACGAAAACCAAGCCCACCAGCCGACGCTGACCGCTGACGGGACCGGAGCACTACTGGAGTGTGAAGGACGCTCGGTCGTGCCACTTCCTACCGTCGTGAACCATGAGTTCGACCGACGATACGTGCGCTGTGATGGGGAGGCAGCCCAGGAGGTCGTCCTCAGCCTTCTCCAGGACGGCGTTTTCCTGGCCCTGGGCAATGGTCAAATGCGGGATGACGTCGGTGAATTGTCCGCCGAACGGCGGGGTTTCCGGCCATCGATCGGCGATCGCCTGAGTGAGCTGCCGGAACTGCGTGTCCGGCTCGGGGACGAGATACAGCACCCCCGGGAATCGCCCGCACCTCTCGAACCGAACCTCGAAGGGCGGGTGCCCTTCGAGCACCTCGCTGACAGCAGCGGACATGACAGTGTCGATGCGGCGCTCCGCGAGGAACGGGAAGAGCACGGTGACATGCGCTGGAACACCTGCTCGGGCTGATGGGTCAAGGCGTTCGCGCCACGCGCGAACAGCAGGCTCGACCTCAGGGATCTTCACGATGAGTCCCGTCTGACCCGCCTGAAACTGGTTGGAACCGTCGTCAGCCACTGCATCTGTCTACCCATGAGCCTCGGCGACTGCGACTGAATAATCGCCATGGGTGTTGCACCAGCCCAGGACGCGTCAAAAACGCACTCTCAGCGTCGACGATTCAACGTGAGAAAGCGGGCAGCTCTCGGGGCTCGATGCGCTCTTCCACCGTCGAGTCCCGTCGCCCTCACGCATGACCACGTAGGCGCCTTTGCCCGGAACCTCTGTGACCGCCTCGACCAGATCGGTTCCGTGGTAGACAGACCGACCCCATCATCCGTGCAATGAGCCGTCGGCAGGGTTCCGTCTGCGACCAACTGATGGATCAAAAAGGGCGGCGGCCCAGAGCCACTCAGCCAGCCTGGGTTCGCATACTGCTACTTCTGCCTGTGTCGCCAGTCGCTGCAGGCGGGCAAGCAGCGGACACCACCGACAACGCCCTGAGCCGGCCCGCTGGGCGATCTCGTCCGGACGCCGATCCGCGCAGCCGGCGATACATCGAGTTGTGGCAGTGCATTGCCCGGTGCTTGTCCAGTCAGCCAGAGACGAAGGCGAGTTGCTTGGCTACCGTGTCCGGGCTTCGGCGCCGTAGACCCCGGAGACTCCGCGGCCGGTCATCGGCGATCGTCGGGTGTCACTGTCCCTGGTAGGGCGGCTGCTGTGGCGGTTGGGCGCCGTACGGTCCGGGGTTCTGCGGTGGCTGCCCGGGAGGGACGACCGGCGGATACGCCTGCGCGCCCGGCTGCTGCGCCGGCGGGAACCCCTGGCCGGGCTGCTGGGCGGGCGGATACGGCGCCTGGTGCGGCATGCCCGGACCCGCGCCCCAACCCCCAGGAGGGACCTGCGGCTGCGCGCTCCTGCCGCGCTTGCTTATCACCACGGCGACGACGACCACGACCGCGGCCAGCACGCCCAAGCCCACCAACAGCAACAACAACAAGAGCATCTGTGCCCCTCCCATGCTTCAGGGCCCGTGCGGACACGCCACAGCGTTGACCCACCACGACCTTACAAGGGCACCACAGCGGCCTCGTGTTCACCACCCGCGGTGGTCGAGCCCATCGAGCCGCGGAACCTGTACCGGTCCTTGCAGCAGGTCTCGTCGTCAGCGGGTCCCGCCGCCGGCTCGACGGCTCTAGCGGGCGCGGTTAAGCCGGGGTATCAGCGGGCGAAGTCGGCGGCGAGGTCGCCGTTGAGCACGTACGTGCGTACCGGCAGCAGCAGGTGGGCGCCCCGGGGTGACCAGCGCATCTGCTGCTTCTTGACCATGCGGCGGCTGGTTACCTGGTTTACCGCAATGAGTGGCGCACCATGACCGGCTCCGAAGCCCACGAGGGGCTTGCTGACGCGTGCGCCGGCTGGCTGCTGCGCGGCAGACCTGGGCGACATCGGTGTGACGGCGCCTCCGGATCCTCCTGGCCACGGCCTCCGGGGAACGGAAAGGCCGGCTCGACGCTGTGGGCGCCGAGCCGGCCTTTCCGGTGGTGATGCATCCCCTCGGGGGTGCCGAGCCTGCCGCTCGACGGGGCTGGTCAGTCCGTGCCGAACTCCATCGCGGCGCGGTCCAGCAGCTCGTCGTCCTCCGAGACCTCGCCGCGGGAGGCGATGGCCTCGGCGCCGCCCTCCGGCATCTCCGGCATGGTGCCGATCAGGCCGGTCGCGGCTGCCTGGGCGGCACCGATGGCGGGGCTGCCGGTGCCGATCAGGCCGAGGCCGGCGTACTGCTCCAGCTTGGCGCGCGAGTCGGCGATGTCGAGGTTGCGCATGGTGAGCTGGCCGATCCGGTCCACCGGGCCGAAGGCGGAGTCCTCGGTGCGCTCCATGGACAGCTTGTCCGGGTGGTAGCTGAACGCCGGGCCTGCGGTGTCGAGGATCGAGTAGTCCTCACCGCGCCGCAGCCGCAGCGTCACCGTGCCGGTGACGGCCGCGCCGACCCAGCGCTGCAGCGACTCGCGCACCATCAGTGCCTGCGGGTCCAGCCAGCGGCCCTCGTACATCAGTCGGCCGAGGCGCCGTCCCTCGTTGTGGTACTGGGCGAGGGTGTCCTCGTTGTGGATCGCGTTGACCAGGCGTTCGTACGCGGCGTGCAGCAGGGCCATGCCGGGCGCCTCGTAGATGCCGCGGCTCTTGGCCTCGATGATCCGGTTCTCGATCTGGTCCGACATGCCCATGCCGTGGCGGCCGCCGATGGCGTTGGCCTCCATCACCAGGTCGACGGGGGAGGCGAACTCCTTGCCGTTGATCGTCACCGGGCGGCCCTGGTCGAAGCCGATCGTGACGTCCTCGGTGGCGATCTCGACTTCAGGGTCCCAGAACCGCACGCCCATGATCGGCTCCACGGTCTCCACGCCGGTGTCCAGCTGCTCCAGGGTCTTGGCCTCGTGGGTAGCGCCCCAGATGTTGGCGTCGGTGGAGTACGCCTTCTCCGTGCTGTCGCGGTAGGGCAGGTCGTGGGCGAGAAGCCACTCCGACATTTCCTTGCGGCCGCCGAGCTCGGTCACGAAGTCCGCGTCCAGCCATGGCTTGTAGATCCGCAGGTGCGGGTTGGCGAGCAGGCCGTACCGGTAGAACCGCTCGATGTCGTTGCCCTTGAAGGTCGAGCCGTCGCCCCAGATCTGTACGTCGTCCTCAAGCATCGCCCGGACCAGGAGGGTGCCCGTGACGGCGCGACCGAGCGGCGTGGTGTTGAAGTAGGCACGGCCGCCCGAGCGGATGTGGAACGCCCCGCAGGTGAGCGCGGCCAGGCCCTCTTCGACCAGCGCCGCACGGCAGTCGACCAGGCGCGAGATCTCGGCGCCGTAGGTCTTGGCGCGGCCGGGCACCGAGGCGATGTCGGGCTCGTCGTACTGGCCGATGTCGGCGGTGTAGGTGCACGGAATGGCGCCCTTGTCGCGCATCCACGCGACCGCGACGGAGGTGTCGAGGCCGCCCGAGAAGGCGATGCCGACGCGCTCGCCGGCGGGCAGGGAGGTGAGGACCTTGGACATAGGAAGATTATGCATGGATACGCATGAGCATGCAACGGGGCGGGGCCCTGTGTCGCTGGGGCGATGGAGCTCACCGTCGCGCGGCGCCCCGGGTGTGGCAGGTCGTCGTCGGTGAAACCATCCGCATCCGCGCCGCTCCGACGCGGGCACGGTGGTCGGGTAAGTGCAGCCGGTGCAGGCAGCAGGGCTGCGAGCCGATCCCTGCCACGTGTGGATCGAAGCCCGTCAGCGGCAGCCGGCCCCAGTCCCGCCACGCCTCGGAGCCGACGCGCTGTCCGGTCGTCGCCGTCCAGTACCAGCCCGGGAAGTGAAGCTCACCGCGCGACCAGCGGAACGTGCGCACCGGAGCGACATCCTCGAACCGGCACGTTGGGATGCGGGAGATTGCTTGGCAATGTTGGCCATGCTGGCTGCTTGAGCTCAGTGCGGGGCGGTGGGCTCAGGACGGGTCGTAGACGAAGGGCAGGGCGTTGCTGGTGCCGGCTGGGGTGTGCGCCACGACGCTCACTGTGCCGGGTGCTCCGCCCGGGGAGATTGCGACGACCTGGGTGTCGGAGATCGCCGCGAACGAGGCCGGGGCGCCGCCGAAGGTCACCGCGTCGGTGTAGGTGAGATTGCTGCCGCCCAGGACGATTGCGTCGCCCCCGAGATCAATGCCGTGGGAGGGGGTGAGGCCGGACAGGACGGGTGCCCCGAGGTATGTGTAGTGCGGGTTGCCGGTGGCGGCCGTGCTGGTCCCGCCGGGTGTGGTGGCGGTGACGACGACCGTGCCGGAGCCGGGTGGAGCAGTCGCGGTCAGCTGGTTGTCCGAGAGGATATTGATGGCGGTGGCCGGGCTCCCCCCGAAGCTGACGGCGTTGGTGAGCGTCAGATTGCTGCCGAAGACGGTGACGGTGTTGCCTCCGGTGGTCGGCCCGAGGTGCGGGGACAGATCGCTGATGGTGGGCGCGACCAGGTAGACGTACGGCATGGGGTTGCTGGTGCCGCCGGCCGTGGTGACGGTGACATTGACCGAGGAAGGCGGCCCGGCGGGCGCGCTGACGGTGATCTGGGTGGCGGTGTTGGTGAGGACGGTCGCTGGGGTGAGGCCGAACTTCACTGACGTGGCGCCGGAGAGATTGCTGCCGTTGAGGGTGACCGTGTTGCCGCCCGAGGTAGGACCCGAGGTGGGGCTGAGGCTGCTGATGGACGGGATGGAAGCGGCGGCATAGGTGTAGGCAAGGGCGTTGCTGGTGCCGCCGGAGGTGGAGACGGTGACGGCGACCGTGCCCGAGCCGGCGGGGGCTGTCACCGTCAGCTGAGTGGGGGTGTTGGTAAGGATGGTGGCCGGGGTGAGGCCGAACTTCACAGAGGTGGCACCGGAGAGATTGCTGCCGGTGATGGTGACCGTATTGCCGCCCGAGGTGGGACCCGAGGTGGGGCTGAGGCTGCTGATAGCCGGGGTGGGAACAGCGACATAGGTGTAGGCAAGTGTGTTGCTGGTGCCGCCGGGTGTGGTGACGGTGACGGCGACCAGGCCGGAGCCGACCGGAGCGGTCACGGTCAACTGGTTGGCAGTGTTGGTGAGGATCGTCGCCGGGTTGGTGCCGAAGAGCACCGAGGTGGCGCCGGAGAGGTTACTGCCGTTGAGAGTGACCGTATTGCCGCCCGAGGCGGGGCCCGAGGTGGGGCTGAGGGTGGTGAGTTGGGGGGCCGCGAGGGTGCTGTAGGTGAAGAACACGTTCTGGGTGCTGGTTCCTGTCGGCGCGGTGACCGTGACCTTGACCGTGCCTGTTCCTGCTGGCGTCATGGCCGTGATCTGCGTAGCGCTGACGATGACGAAGTTGGTGACATTGGGGCCGAACTTGAGGAGGGTGGCGCCGGTGAAGCCGGAGCCGGTGATCGTGACGCTGGTACCCCCCGCTGGAGCACCTTGGGTGGGGCTGACGCTGGTCACTACGGGGGCCATGGTGCTCTTCTCCTTCTCGTACCTCCTGGGGCGGTCGCGCCCTGGCCGGCAGTTGTCGGCCAGGGCGCGGGGGCGTCGGCACCGTGCGCGCCGCGTGCTGTGCGCGGCCACTGTGGGGTGGTGCCGTGGGCGCCCGGTCAGGTGATCGTGAAGGCCTGGGCGTTGGAGTTGCCGCCACAGGTGTGGACCGTGATGGATCCGACACCGGTGGCCAGCCCGCCGGGGACGGTGACGACGAGTTGGGTGTCGCTTATGGGGGTGGGCACGACGGTGGCGGTGGCGGCGGCACTGTCGGTGAAGGTGACGGTGTCTACACCGACGAAGGCGGTTCCGTTGACGGTGATCTGCTCCCCTGCCGTACCCGAGGTGGGAAGCACCGAGGTGATGGCCGGCGCGAGGTAGTAGTCGATCTGGGTGGTGCCCGAGGCGCTGGTCCCGCCGGCGGTGGTGATGGTCACCGGCTGGGTCGACACATTGGCGACCTGGCCCGGGTTGGCCGGCGCGGTGAAGGTGACCTGGCCCGACTGGGCGGGGGTGACCGCTACGTTGCCGACGGTGCCCACCCCGACCTGCGTTCCGGACAGGAAGTTGGTGCCGAAGAGTGTGACCGCGCCACCGGTGGCGGCCGAGATACAGCCGACGCTCAGGGCTGTGGTGGTCGGCGCGGCGATGACGAAGAACGGCTGGGAGTTGCTGGTGGCGCCGGCGCTGCTGGTGACGCTGACGGAGACCTGGCCGGAGCACGGCGCCGTGGTGGGCACGACGAAGGTGACCTGGGTGGAGGTGACGGATGTCGGGGTGACCGTTGCCGCACCGAAGTTGACCCTTGTGGTGGTGGACAGAGCGGTTCCGTTGATCTGGACGGTGTCTCCGGGCTTGCCCTGGTTGGTGGTGGTGGTCGTGTCCACTAACGAGGTGATGGTTGCCATGATCTTTCTCCTTCGAACGTGCCGCTCTGCCGGGGTTGCAAGAGCAGGCGGATGGCTGAAGCGGCCCGCCACCGCATGGGAGGTCCCGGTGGGGCGGGAATGGCGTGGGAAGACCCGTTGCCTCCTGGCCGGCGTACGGGGGGCGGGTCGTCCTAGTGACGGGACGCGACGCCACATAAGGGGGCGCCGTCAATCTCGCTTGATTTGATTAAAGCCAAGGGGTGAAGGAGGCGACAGGTGAGATTGGTGCAGTGAGGGATTCATATGACCGTAGGGTTTAAGTTCCTTGATTGACTTCCTCCGCCGTTGCACGCCCCGGTGGGTGCGCAGCTGGTGTGATCACAGCGTCGGAGCCGTCGTGGATGGTCCCGTTCACGGGGCTGAGCGTCGTGCGCGACACCGTGCTGATCGGCGGCGGCGCCCCTGGTTAGAGGTGAACACCGGTGTAACGGGTGCGGTGTTCGCCGTGCTCGGCAAGCCCGGACTGGAGCCCGGTGAGGCCCGGCGCCGAGTGGGCTCGACGGTGCCCTGCGCTCGGGCACCAACGCCGACCTCGCAATGGGAGCCCGTACGCTCGTGGTGGTCGAGCCACTGGCGCACCGGTTTCCCCGCGAAGAACTCGACCGGCAGCTGGCGGTCGTGGGGGGCGCAGACGGTGGTGACCATCGGTCCTGATACTGCATCGGCACATGCCCTCGATCCCGAACTTCAGGACCGGACGGCCTGGGAGAAGGCGTATCGGGAAGGCCTTCGGCAAGCCACCGGCGCCGCCGGACAGCTTCAGGCCGCTTGGGAGACGGCAGGTGCGTGACCGCTCCCCCTGGGAGAGATCGCACGGGGTCAATTGCGGGACAGCCCTTGGGGAGCTGTCGGTGAAGCGGTCAAGCGGTCAAGCCTCGCGTGGCCGCGCCATTCGTGCCGTTCGCGCCGTTCGTGCGAGTCGCGTAGGTGTCGTAGGTCGAGCGGGTCGTGTTGAGTTCTCCGGGGCTTTCCGCGGCGGGGACGGCTTGTTGCGGGTCGGCTGCTGTCGTGTCGGCCAGCCGCTGTCGCTTCTGGCCGCTTCAGAAGGACACGTCGACGTAGTCGATGTCGGTGAAAGCGACTTCGAGGTCTTGGGCGCGGGTTCCGTTGTCCTTGAAGTAGATCTCCTGGAGGCCTTCGGCGACGATGTCGCGCAACTGCCGGTCGTCGGCGCCCTGTTGCCGGGCCTGGAAGAGGCGGTCGGCGTAGGCCGGGGGGAGGTGGACGGTCAGCCGGCGGATGCGCCCGTCGTCGGTTGTGCCGACCGGCGCGGTGTAGCCGAACCTGGCGCGGGTCTCCACGGTGATGCCGGTGCTGGTGGCGGCCTGTGTGCGGCGGCGCTTGCGGACCTGCGGCTGCCAGCGGGCGCGGACCTCGGTGTTGAGCCGGTCCGCGATGTCCTTGGGCGGGTGCTTGCGCTCGCCGGTTCGGTAGCGCTCCACGGAGCGCTGGGTGACCCCCAGGAGTTCGGCTACTGCCTTGGTGGTCTTGACCTTGCCCAGCAGGAAGTTCACGCGGGCCCGGGTCGATTTGGGCGGCTCGCGGGTGAACGTCTCGTACTCCGCGCGCTCAAGGGCGTCGTCGATCTCCCCCATGCTCTACTCCCCTTCGTCCAGGACGGCATCGCCGCCCTTGATGTGCCGGGCGGGGTTGTAGCCCTGCTCCATCAGGTCCACGGCCCACGCCATCTCCTGGACGCCTTCCAGCTTCGCCAGGCCGGGCGAGGGGCCGAGGCGGAAGGTGCCGGGGACCGGCTTGCCGTCCTCGGTGCGCGGGAGGAAGTCCAGCGGCGAGGGGCCGGCCGAGGCGTAGACGACGCAGTCGGACAGCACCGCGAGCGGGTAACGGCCGCTGGCCTTTGCGGTGTTGAGCATCTTGCGGTGCATGTTGACGCGGGCCTTGGAGATGACCGCGGCCCGGATGTCCGGCCGCCAGGTCGGGCGCTCCAGGGCCGGCCAGCGTTCGCCGTCGCGGTAGTGACGGCCTTGGGGACGCTCACGCAGCTTGCCGATGCCGCCCTTGACCGTGGACTTGATCGCCGACAGTACGGCCGCCATGCCCGGATCGACGCTCTTGTGCCTCTCCATCGCGTCGAGGAACGCGGCCTCGTCCAGGTCCTTGCTCACGCCCAGGTCGGCCATCGTCTCGACGTAGGCGTCCCTCAGCCGGTCGTGCCAAGGGTCCAGGTACGCGCCGGTCTCCCGCCTCAGGTACGCCTCGGTCGGCTGGACGTCGTAGCCGAGTTCCACCGCGTAGGCGACGGTGGGTGTGGCGTACCAGGCCGGTCCCTCGGGGCGTCGGCCGGAGGGGGTGAAGGGGCTGGGCAGGCGCGGGTCCAGCTCGATGCCGGAGAGGTCGACCAGCCAGCTGCCGGGGATCTTCTTGTCGAACACCGGCCGCTGGACGTGCTCGGGGCCGCTCAGGCCGACCGGCAGGCGGGCCGCGGCCGCGAGGAAGGCGGTGTTGATGTCCAGGCCGACGGCGTAGGGCAGCAGGCACTCATGGTCGGTGAGGAGCTTGGGGTCGCGGATCCACTGGTAGGCCTCCTCGTCCAGGAAGCCACCGCTCCAGCCCTGCGCGACGGGGTGTTCGGTGGGTGCCTCGGGCGGCGCGGGGTCGACCGGCGTCGTGCCCAGGGAGCCGGGGTTGTGGCCCTGGACCCAGTCTCCGGTGGCGTGGTCCTTGACGGCGCGGGTCGGGGGGCGCAGCGCGGTCATCAGCTCCAGGCCGCAGACGGCGGTGGAGCCGCGGGGCGTGATGACCCGGCTTGCGTATACGCCGAGGGTACGGGCGAGTTCGGCCGGCGGCAGGGCGTCCGCGTCGGCCCAGGCGCGGGGCTCCAGTGCATCCCAGGGCAGGATCGCCAGCTGCACGCATTGGCGCTGCCCGGCCTTCGCCGGCCGGTAGATCCGGGCCCACGGGCCGAAACCGCGTTGGGTGAGCTTCCACTTGGCCTTCGTGACCTGCTTGAGGACCGGGTGGTCCTCGGACAGCCGCAGCGAACGGCGGGCCTCGAAGCCCTCCAGCCGCGCGGGCAGGCCCAGCTCCGCCGCCGCCGCTTCGGTGAGCACGATCAGCGGGTCGGATTCCTTGCCGTTGCGGTGCAGACGCGGCGCACCGGTCCCGGACTCCCGCAGCGCCCACTCGACCAGCTGCGGGACGGTCGCCGCCGGGCACTCCAGCACGACGCCGCCGTCGCAGTACGCGGTGTGGTCGCCGTCGAGCACGGCGAGCGGACCGTGGGGGAAGCGCGGATCGACAGCGGCCTTCACGGCGGCCGGTTGCGCGGCGCGCTGTTTCACGGCGGGCTGCGTCACGGCACGCTGGTTCACGGCGGCCTTCTTCGGCGGGCGGTGCGAAGCCGATGGGCGGGTGATGTCCGGCGTGTGAGTGGTGGGGGTGGTGCGGGTAGTGCCTGGCGCGTGGGTGGGGCGTGGCGCGTGGGTGGGCGCGGCGGCCGATTCGTCGGCCGGGGCGGAAGCGGGCTGCGACGCCGAGGCAGTTGTCTTACCGTCAGGCCGAGCGGCCTGATCTGCGGACGCTGCCCGCGCCTGGGGCGCGGCGGCCGGGACGGCGGCAGCCTGCGACACCGGCTCAGGCTCGGACTCGGGCTCGGACTCGGGCTCGGGCTCGGCCGGGTACTTCGCCGCCCAGCCCTCCAGCAGCCGCTGATACGCCTGTAGACGCGGCGGGCGCGGCTCGGACCGGCCGCCCTCCCAGTTCTTCACCGTCTGCGTCGTCGACTTCAGCGCCTTCGCCAGGCGGGCCTGCGTGACCCCGGCCGCCTCCCGCAGCCGAGCCCGCTCCGCCGGCGGCGGCAACTGCGGCTCGTCCTCCAGCAGCGCATCCACCGCCTCGAACAGCTCTTCCTGCGTCGGCATGCTCCACCTCCGCAGCCAACCTACCAGAATTTACCCACAGATTTGCCCTCAGATTTACCTATGGATTTAGCCTCTGGAGTGGCGTGCGCCCCGTTGACCGCGGGTCATGTCCCTCAGTTGGACGGACCGTGGTGACCCACGTGTTCCCTCACGCTCTTGCAGGACAACACCACGTAGGCAACACCACGGAGGCAACACCGTCCACCTGCCGTGCCGTTACGGGCAACTCCGGCTCTGCGTACCTCATATGGCCCTGCACAGGCCGTCCGGCGCCCCACCTCGTTGCGTCCCATTTGGGCGCACCGGGGCAGGTCAGGGCGGGGCCTGCGTCCCGGGACGGAAGTGGGACGAGTGTCGGGGCGGGCGTGCTCGCCGTCGGCGCGATGATGGGCGGGGCACCGTCGGCGCCCGCCGGCCCGGTGGCGGCGACAGTGGGCGGCTGCATCGGGCATGTGTGCGGGACGGCCTACAACGGCACGGACACGCACGTCGCCGTCTGCAGGGACTGGTACGGCAGCGGGGGCGACCAGCGCTACCAGGCCCGTGGCTGCCGCCGCAGCCAAGTGGCGTATGCCAAGCCCCACAGCGTGTACGGGGCGCCGCAGAAGGTGGACCTCGATGCGTTCTACATCGCTCGCGGCACGAGTTACTCGGGCTGGTATGCGTGCGCACACACCGGCCGGGTGTACAGGACGTGGCGTCACTACGGGTCGGGGTGGTGGGAGTTCTCCACAGACTGCGTGGTCAAGCTCAACTCCAAGCGGGGCTGGCTCAGAGCCACAGGTGGCATCGTCTGCTCGCTCAGGGGCCTGGACCTGCGCTCCTCGCGTGCGTACTGAACTATCCGTGATTGATTACATACGGCAACCCACAGTGACAGTGTGTGTCTGGTTGCGAGGTGCGGGAGTGGGTGTGCGAGTCCACCATGATTGCGGAAAGGGAAGCGCCTGTGACCAAGACGAACGCCGTGGGGAGCGGGAGCAGCCCGGGAGCCGGCCATCTGCGCAGGGCGGTCGGCTTCTGGGGGCTGATGTTCATCTCGCTGGGGTCGATCATCGGCTCCGGCTGGTTGCTGGGCGCGCTGACCACTGCGGTGATCGCCGGGCCGGCATCGATGGTCTCGTGGGTACTTGCCTCGGTGATGCTGGCCGTACTGGCACTGGCGCACGCCGAGCTCGGCGCGGCCTATCCGATCGCGGGCGGTACGGCGCGGTTCCCGTTCTTCGCCTTCGGCCCGCTCGTCGGCTTCACGGCAGGCTGGATGTCATGGCTTCGGTCGGTGCTGATCTCACCGATCGAGGTCGAGGCGACACTGTCGTATTCGGACCGTATCGGCTGGGTGCACGACCGGGTCCATATGCTGCATCCCAACGGGACGCTTACGACCGCCGGTCTGGTGATCGCCACCGTCTTCATGCTGGTCTTCACGCTCATCAACGTCCTGGGTGTGCAGCTGCTGTCAGCCACGAATTCCCTGACGGCCGTGGTGAAGACGGCAGTGCCGTTGCTGACGGTCGTGACGCTGATGTCACTGGCGTTTCACGGCTCGAACTTCACTGCGGGCGGCGGGTTCGCTCCGCATGGCACACACGGTGTGTTTGCGGCGCTGCCGGCCGGCGTGGTGTTCGCGTTGCTGGGCTTCGAGCAGGCGATTCAGCTGGCCGGAGAGGCCCGTAATCCACAGCGGGACGTTTCACGTGCGGTGATCGTGGCCATGGCCATCGGGTGCGTGCTGTACCTGCTGCTGCAAGCGGCCTTCATTGCGGCACTGGACCCGGGCGCGGTGGCCGGCGGATGGGACTCCCCTGTCGGGGAAGGCAATTTCGGACCGTACGCCACACTCGCGACGGCAGTAGGGGCAAGCTGGCTGGCCACCGTTCTGTACGCCGATGCGGTCATCTCCCCCGCCGGAACCGGGCTGGTGTACCTGGCAGGTGCGGCCCGCCTGTCCTACGCCATGGGCCGCGAACGCGTGCTGCCGCGCTCGCTGGCCCGTGTCGGCCGCCACCGCGTGCCGGTGACGTCGATCCTCCTGGCGTTCGTGGTCGGTGAGCTGGCGTTCTTGCCGTTCCCCAGCTGGCAGGCGCTGGTGGGAGTGGTGACGTCGGCAGCCGCCATCATGTATGCCTTCGCGCCGGTGGCGCTGCACGCGCTGCGGCTACGCGACGGGGAGCGTGCCCGCCCCTACCGCATGCCCGCCTGGCAGGTCCTGGCCCCGGCCGGATTCGTCTTCGCCAACTTGATCTTCTACTGGTCCGGCTATGAAGCGGGCTGGAAACTCGCTCTCGCCGCCGCGCTCGGCCTGCTTGTCCTGGCTCTGACACGCCGAAGCATTCCGGCAGCCGCGCGCAGCGTCCTGTGCTGGCGGAATGCGGCATGGATCTGGCCGTGGCTGGGAGGCCTCGTCATCATCGGCCGGTTCGGCCGTTACGGAGGCACTCAAGCACTGCCCGAGTGGTGGGACCTGGCGATCGTGGTGGTCTTCAGCCTGGCCGTGCACTACATGGCCGTACGTCTGACACTCCCGCAAGCAACGGTGAATGCGGCGGTGGAGAACGAGGAGAAGGCGGAGGCCATGCCCGGCCGGCCCGAAGAGTGAAGAACACGGCAGAGAGGGGCCGGGGCCGGCCCGCCTACGACAGGCTGTGGGTGGTCAGGCCCTGTGTGGCGGGAGCTGTGGCTTCCATGGGGCCCGACCAGGTGCGCCGGGGCGGGCGGCCGACCCACTTGCCGAAGAGCAGAGCCGCCGCGGTCGCGGCCAGCACCCCCGGCACCATCTCGTAGATTCCCGACTGGAGCGGACCGAGGAGCGGATCGATCTGCTTCCACAAGAGGACCGTTGCCGCACCGGTGAGAATGCCGGCCATCGCGCCGGCCCGCGTCATCCGGGGCCAGTACAGCGACAGCACAATCACCGGGCCGAAGGCAGCACCGAAGCCCGCCCAGGCATAAGCCACGATATCCAGTACGCCACCGCCACTCAGAGCAATGGCGTAAGCCACCAACGCGACAACCACTACCGTTGCGCGCGCGGCAAGGACCTTTGAGGTGTCCGAAGCCTGGCGCTTGAAGAAGGCACCGTAGAAGTCTTCGGTCAGCGCCATCGCGGAGACCAGCAACTGGCTGTCCGCAGTGGACTTGATCGCCGCCAGCACCCCGACCAGGAGAATGCCCGCCACCCAGGGATTGGCCAATTGGGCACACAACGCGATGAAGACGGTCTCGGGGTTGTCGAGGTGATGGTCGATCACGGCGATTCCCACAAGTCCGATCAGCGAGGCACCGGCCAGACAGCTCACGACCCAGGCCACACCGATGCGGCGGGCCGCCGGAATCTCCCGTGTACTGCGGATACTCATGAAACGGACCAGAATATGCGGCTGTCCGAAGTATCCCAGCCCCCAGGCCAGCAGCGAGATGACCGCCACTGCGCTCATCGGGCGGCCGGCCGACCAGACATCACCGTCGAAGCCGGCCTTGGCGCCCATGTCCAGCAGCGCGGGCGACTTACGGTTGAGCGCCTCACTCAACGCACCGAAACCGCCCAGTGTCAGCAGCCCAATGGCGGGGAGGGCGATGGCGGAGCAGAACATCACCGTGGCCTGGACGGAGTGCGTCACACTGACCGCGCGAAAGCCGCCCAGGACCGTGTAGACGACGATGACCACAGCAAAAACGGTGAGGGCAAATTCGAAACCGCCGCCGAAAATACCCTCGAAAAGAACGCCGCCCGCCAGCAGACCACTGGCGACATAGACGGTGAAAAAGACGACGATGACCGTGGCCGAGACCAAACGCAGCAGTCTGCTGGTGTCCTCGAAGCGTTCCTCCAGGTATGCCGACAAGGTCTTGGCGTCGCCGGCACGTTCGGTGTAGGTCCGCAGTCGTGGCGCCACCAGCCGCCAGTTGAGGTATGTCCCGACGGCAAGACCCACCGCGATCCAGGACGCACCCAGACCCGCGACGTACACCGCCCCGGGCAGTCCCAGAAACAACCAGCCCGACATATCACTGGCCCCTGCGGACAGCGCGGCAACCAGGGGGCTCAGCCGACGTCCGCCCAAAGCAAAATCAGAGAAAGTCAGGTTCTCCTGATACGTCCAGATACCCACCGCAACCATCGCCAGCAGAAAAACCCCAAAAGTGATCATTACGGGGACGATCAGGAGTGTCATCGCTGCTCCTCGACGCAGGCACTGCTAGGTCACACGGGCCCCCGGCACCTGGGCAACGGGCCCGAACCCGAAGCTCCGGCACGAAGCTTCAGCGCGAGCCGACAATACGGACCCAGCAAGAACCGCGGCACCCATCCAACCGGATCCGGCCCACAAACACACCCCTGTGTCCGACACGCGGAACATCACATACGGAAAACGAACATCCGCCGCTGGCAATGGAGTTGGAGGACGGCGCGTGCACCGTCGGGGTGCACGCGCCGCCGGGATCGGGTGCTGATCAGACCAGCACCCAGAGTTGCCACTTGCCGCTGGCTCCCCGCTTGCAGTCCCACTCCTCGTAGGCGGAGTTACGTCCGTCGGCCTGGCACGCCCTCAAGGTGCGGTAGGTGCCGACGTAGATCCAGTCCTCGGTCGTGGTGGTGGATGCCGTGCCGGCTCTGGGAGGTGCCGGTGCTGCCTGTGCGGTGGCAGCACCCATCAGCGTGGCGGCTCCCAGCGCGACAGTGGTGATCCAGACTCGTGTCCGCATGATTCCCCTCAGCGTCGAAGCGTCTCTGTTGTCTCACCGTCGCGCCGTTCGGTGGCGTCGGCACCGCGATCGGGCGGCCGGCGGGGTTGCGTGCCGCCGGCGTTCGTCCACGGCACCCCGTGCCGGTGGGTGCGTCGGGCCGATGAGACGCACTCAGCATGGTGTCCGGCGCTCAACGTGTCGTTGACTGTCCTCGCACAGTGCTTGACGGTCCCTGCACGCTGTGGGCGTGCTGTGCTGCGTGCCGGTAGTCCTTGGGAGGCATGTCGTAGGCGGCGCGGAAGGCGCGGCTGAAGTGCGCGGTGCTGGTGAAGCCCCACCGGGCGGCGACCGCGTGGATGGGACGCGTCCGGAGGCGGGGGTCGGCCAGATCGCGACGGCAGCGGTCGAGGCGGCGCTCGCGTATCCAGGCCGCGGGGGTGGTGCCGTCGGCTGCGAACAGCTGGTACAGGTAGCGCACCGACACATGATGGGCCGCGGCGATGCTCGCGGTGGTCAGGCGTGGGTCGGCGAGGTGCTGCTGGATGTAGTCGCGGATGCGCACCTGCAAGGCCCGTCGGCGAGCCTCGGGTGTCAGGGTGTCCTCGGTGTCGAGGCTGCTGCCGAGCAGGGAAGTGATGAGGTCGGCGGTGACGGTGGCCAGGGTGGGGATATCGGCCGGGGTGAACTCGTGGGCGCGTGCGTCCAGGTCGGTCAGCCAGCGCGACAGCACGCCTCCTATGCCGCGTCGACCGGGCAGCGGGACGGCGAGCAGACGCTGGACGGCCTTTTCGGGCAGCGGCAAGAGGGTGCGGGGAAACTGGACGACGAGGTGGGGCCAGGTGCCCGGGGAGGCGGTGAAGTGTCCTCGAAAGGGGCGGCTGCTGTCCAGCAGCGCGATATCGCCGGCGCGGAAGGCCGTGTCCCGCCCGTCCAGGCCGATACCTACCGCACCGCCGAGGATGCAGTTGACCTGGTACACCTCCGGGTCGGACTGCCGGATCAACCGGGGTGTCCGTACGACCTCCAGATGCGGAAAGGAGAGGGCGGACAGCTGCATCTCGCCCAGCCCCATGATGCGCATGGCGGCGCGGAAGTCCTCCTGCTGATCGCTGCGGAGCTGGTTCGCCATGTGCGACTGCTCGGCGAACTCCTCGAACAGCGCGAACCGCTCCGGCGGCTCCACGACCTCGGTGCTGAACGTGGTCACCAGCATGGTCCGCCCCCGTGTCCAGTTGGTACGTCTACGACACAAACGTGACACGGGGGGCATGGGCAGTCGAGCGGCGCTTCGGCCGTTGTACGACCGGTACCCGGCCACCGGTCGTCGGCGGCGCGGCGTGGTGGTCCGCGGATCCTGGTCGCCGTCCGGGGAAGGCTGCCCCCGTCAGCCGATGGGCTCCACCAGCTGCGCGTACTCCTTGCCCAGCTGCGACATGGCGTGCCCGAACTCCTTCTGGGAGATGGCCTCTTGCAGAGTGCTGAGGACCGCCCGGACACCGCGGGCGGCTTCGGGATCGGTCAGGCCGGTGTGCTCGCGCACCCTGCGGACCGACTCGGCGGCACCGAACGTCCGCATCTCCCCCCGTCCCCCTTGGAGCGAATCACGCAGCGGCTCGGGAAGTTCCAGGGCCAGATCGCGGGCTTCGCCGTCGCTCAGGCGGAGTGCGAGCGTTTCGAGGGTGGCGCGGGTGAGATCGGCCGCTTCCTGCCGCGAGAGTCCCGCGCGGTCCGCCACTGCGCGGAAGAACTCCTTGTCGTCCATGTGGGCCTCCTCCGGATTCGAGGGGTGAGCGAGGGAGGCAACCTCACCCCTCACCTTGCCACGCCCCCCTCCCGCGTGCGAGGCGCCGCCGGACACTCGCTGTACGCACTCGGTCACGGCAGCGGCGGAGCACGGTCGGGGCGGCGGAGGGCGAGGCCAGGGGCCTGCTTCGGCAGGGTCGGCTTCGGTATTGGTCCAGTCCAAAGCGGCGACGCGTGCGGCGTGAGATCACCCTGTGCAGCGGTATGGACTGGACCAGTGGGCCTGAGGCGGTACTGCGTCCCGACACCGGCGGCGGTGTCGGGACGCAGTGGCGGCGGTGCGAAGAGGGCGTCTACTTCACGTTGAGGCCCGTCCAGGCGGCGCCAACTGCCTTGTACTCGGCGCCGGTTGTGCCGTACAGGTCCCCCGCCGCCTTCAGGGTCGCGGTGCGTGCGCCCTTGTAGTTGGTGGTGGAGGTCATGTACGTGGTGAGGGCCTTGTACCAGATCTTCTCGGCCTTGGCGCGGCCGATTCCGGTGACCTTGGAGCCGTCGTAGGTGGGGCTGTTGTAGCTGACGCCGTTGATGGTCTTGGCGCCGCTGCCCTCGGACAGCAGGTAGAAGAAGTGGTTGGCGACACCGGACGAGTAGTGCACGTCCTTGTCGCCGACGTTGCTCGACCAGTAGTCCGCCGAGGCGCCGTCCTTGCTGGGCTTGTCCATGTAGCGCAGCGGGGAGCCGTCACCGTTGATGTCGATCTTCTCGCCGATGAGGTAGTCGCCCGGGTCCGAGGTGTTCTTGGCGTAGAACTCGGCCGAGGTGCCGAAGATGTCGGATGTGGCCTCGTTGAGGCCGCCGGACTCACCGCTGTAGTTGAGTCCCGCGGTGGCCGCGGTGACGCCGTGGCTCATCTCGTGGGCGGCCACGTCGAGGGAGGTCAGCGGGTGGGCGTTGCCCTCGCCGTCACCGTAGGTCATGCAGAAGCAGTCGTCGTCCCAGAAGGCGTTGACGTAGTTCTTGCCGTAGTGGACGCGGGAGTAGGCGCCCTTGCCGTCATTGCGGATGCCGTTGCGGCCGAAGGTGTTCTTGTAGAAGTCCCAGGTGACGGCCGCCCCGTAGTGCGCGTCGACGCCGGCGGTCTGGCGGCCGCCGCCCCATACGTCGTCCGCGTCGGTGAAGAGCGTGCCGGTGCCCGACGTCTTCTGGTTGAGGTCATACGTCTTGTGGCCGCCGCGGGCACCATCGGTGAGCTGGTAGGTCGATCCGCTCTTGGTGGTGGTGAGCGCGACCTTGCCGCTGTAGGTGCTGGTACCGGTGCCGGTCTCGATGTCGTCGTGCTCGAACAGCTTCTTGCCGGTGGCGGCGTCGGTAATGATGTGCAGTTCGCTGGGCGTGCCGTCCTTCTGGACGCCGGTGACAACCGTCTCGTAGGCGAGGACCGGCTTGCCCGTGGCGGCCCAGATCACCTTGCGCGGTGTGCCGGTGGCCTCGGTCCGGCTGTCCTTCTTCGCGGCGGCAGCGCTGAGTGCGCTCTTCTTCGCCGCGGAGGGGGCGAGCGCGGCGGAGGTACTGGCCACGGATATCCGGGCGTTGGTCGCCTTGGTGAGGCTGCGGGCGCCGTTCTTGGACTGGTGTACCACCAGGTCGCCGCCGAGGACGGGCAGCCCGGCGTAGGTGCGCTCGTACCGGGTGTGCACCGTTCCGTCCGCGTCCTTGACGACGTCCCGGACGACGAGCTTCTCCTGCGCGCCGAGGCCGATCTTCGCGGCGGTTGCGGAGGCGCCGCTCTGAGCGGCCTTGATCGCGGATGCCCGCTGTGCGGCGGAGAGTTGGACCGCCGACGCGCCGGTCGCGCGGTCCGGCTGCGCGCTGGCCGATCCGGCCTGGACGCCGACCGCGACCATCGCGGCGGAGGCGACCAGGGCGGCAGCACGCAGGGTGTTCTTGCGGGGGGTGGACGAGATACGTCTCAACTCGGTCTCCCTTGTGAGGGCCGCGGGGTCGCGGTCCCAAGTACAGGCCGGGCAGCCGAGGGGTGGGGTGCCCGGTGGTGCAGGAGTGAATCGAGGGGAGACTGCCATGAGTTGACGCCTTTTGGCAGATGTTCAACGTGCAAGAAACAATATTTTCACCAACCTGATCGTTTTGTGATCGCTGTCCGGGGTGGTTTCCCTGGGGGCTGAAGCCCTCCTCATGGGCAGGACTTGGGCAAGAGGCTTGCCCAAGTGAGGCACCGCCGCCGGGGGCTTTGGGGATTGCGGCCCGGAGTGGCTCGTCGTCCGGGCAGACTGACTGTCAGCGGCCAGGGGGGCTGTTGTGAGACGTCAGGGGGACACGTGGGAAGTGTGGGGCTGGCGCAGGCGATTGAGCAGTTGCGGCGGGAGTTGGGGGAGGCTCAGGACGCAGGGGCCCATCAGCAATTGCGGTTCGAGGTCGCGGAGGTGGAGCTCGAACTGCTGGTGGAATTGAAGGAGGAGTCGCATCCGGAGGCGAAGCTGTCCTTCGGGGTGGTGTCGGTCGGCGCCGGTGCGACGTTGGCCGATACGCAGACGCACCGGTTGAAGCTCACCCTGCATGTGCGTGATGAGGCGCTGGGCGGGCGTACCGCGCAGTTGGGGCGGCGGCAGCCGCGGGCCTGGGGCGAGTGAGATGGATCCGCTGCGGCTCGCTGATGTCCGGGCGGGCACAGAGGCGCAGGCAATCCGTTGCGGGTCGGGCTATCTGGTCGCTCCCCGCCTGGTGCTGACGGCTGGTCATGTGGTGGCCGGCAGGGGCGGAGGGTGGCCGCGTATCGAGGTCAGGGTCGGGCATCCCGGTCACCGGGTGGTGCGGGCGCGGGCGCGGGTGTGCTGGAGGGCGGACGAGGCCCTGGACGTCGCGCTGCTGGAGCTGGACCGGGCGGTCGAGGTCGCCGGCCCGGTGCGCTGGGGGCGGCCGGTCGGCGCTGCTCCGCTGACGTACGCGGGGATCGGGTATCCGCTACTGGCCGAATACGACGATGGTGTACGGGGAGTGGAGCAGCTGGGCGGGGTGCTGCCGCCGCTGGCCACCGGCTCGGGCGGCACCTTCGTACTCGACCAGCAGGCGGCACCGCGGCTGCGGAGCACCGGCGACCGTGCCTGGGGCGGCGTTTCGGGTGCGGCGGTGTTCTGCGAAGGACTCCTCGTCGGAGTGGTGATCAAGGACGATGAGGAATTCGAGAACCGCAGACTCCATGCGACGGCGGTAGGGCACTTCGCCGACGACCGGCGGTTCGTCGGTCACCTCCGGGAGCACAGCGGGACCGCTCCCGTCATCGAGCCCGTCGAACTCGCCACCTCGCTCGATTGCCGGGTGGCACCGGTACGCGCGCACACGCCCGGCTCGCTGTTGTCGGCGGCGGTCGAATCCGTCGCCTTCCATGGACGCCAGGACGAGCTGAAGGAGCTGGCCACCTGGCGTGACACGGGACCGCAGCTGGCGGTGAAACTGCTGTCGGGCGAGGGCGGGCAGGGCAAGAGCCGTCTGGCACGCGAATTCCTCCGCGCCAGCAGGGCGACGGGCTGGGTGGCCGGGCTGACCGAGCCGGCCCGGTCCGACGAGCGTCCGGCCCGTAAGCTGCGCGACGAGCAGGAGCAGCAGGCGCGGGCAGAGCGGCTGGTGCAGGAGCTCGCGGCATGTACCGAGCGGGTCCTGGTCGTATGCGACTACGCCGAGGTTCACCCCGTCTTCGTCGAGACCCTGATGACCGGCGTCACCGAAAAACCGTCGCTGCGTCCGGTACGGGTGCTGCTGCTGTCCCGGTCCCGCGGGGCATGGTGGCGGGACGTGCAGGCCTTGCTCGGGGAGGCGGCCGACAGCGTGGAGCTGACCGCGCTCAGCGACGGCGACGCCGGGCGACGCAAGGCCTATGCGGCGGCAGTGTCCGGGCTGGCCGAAGGACTGGCGGGTCTGCCGGAGCTTCCGGGAGGTCAGGAACCCGTCGCGCCATGGCCCGTACTGGCCGACCGGCTGACAGCCGATCCACCCGCGCTGGAGGGCGTCGACAACGCCCTGACGCTCCAGATGATCGCCCTGCTGGACCTGCTCCAGTCCGCGGCGGGTGCCACTGCGACAGGCGAGGTGAACCCCGAGCGCCAACTGGTCGAGCACGAGCGTGACTACTTGCGCCGCACCGCAGCGGGCAAGGGTCTGCTCGCCCCGGGAATCCTTTCCACCGCGACCGACCGGGCCCGGCGCGAGCGGCAGGCGCTGAAGGCCCTGGACCGAGCGCTCGCCGGGATGATCCTGTTCGGCCCCTGCGACGCGGACACCGCCCGGCAGGTCGGTGGCCTGGCCGAAGCCGAACGCGCGGACGATGTCGTCGACTGGCTCGCCGCGCTCTATCCGCCGCTGTACGGAAGTCCTTTCCTGACCGGCCAGGTACAGCCCGACCGGCTGGCCGAGCACCTCCTGGGCGGCGTTCTCAGCGATGCCTAGCAGGACACCGACCTGCTCCTGCGACTGGGGGCGCTGGCTCAGGACCTGTTTGCCGCCCAGGAAGCCCTTTTCGCGCTGGTGCGTACCTCGGCACATCCGGCCTTCCGCACCACGGCCCGCCAGGCCATCGCCCAGCTCATCGCCGAGTTCCCGGAGCCCATGGCCGGGGCCGCCACCCTCCTCGCCACGGTGCCCGCCCACCGCGGTCCCCTGACCGACGCGCTCCACCGACTGGCCGACGACGACCCCGATGCCCTGCGCACACAAGCCTGGCGCGTAGGCCTCCTGCTGCCCGCAGCTTCGGTCAAGTTGGCGTTCATCAGTGTTGCCGTCTCCGAAATCCTCGCCGAGCTGTTCGAACACCTCGCGGCCGGCGACGGCGACACCTACCTGCCCGATCTCGCGGCAGCACTGGACAATCATGCCTCCCGGTTGGCGCAGGTCGGCAGGCACGCCGAGGCGAGCCCCGTCTCCGAAGTAGCCCTTCAGCACCTTCGACGCCTCGCCGCGAGTGACCGAGCCACCCATCTGCCCGACCTGGCGGCGTTGCTGAACAACCATGCACTCCGCTTGACGGACGTCGGCAGGCGCGAGGAGGCGCTCTCGTGCTCGGAAGAAGCGCTGCGTCTCCACCGCGAGCTCGCCGAGGGCAACCGCGATCACTACCTCGGCGGCCTCGCGATGTCGCTGAACAACCACGTTGTCCGGTTGGCGGAGGTCGGCAGGCGCAAGGAGGCGGTCCCGGCCTCCGAAGAAGCGCTGCGCCTGCGCCGCGAGCTGGCCGCGGACAACAGTGACGCCCACCTCAACCAGCTCGCGATGTCACTGAACAACCATGCGCGCCTGCTGGTGGACCTGGGCAGGGGCGAAGAGGCGGCCCCGGCCTCCGAAGAAGTTCTGCGTCTACGCCGCGAACTGGTCGCAGGCAACCCTGACGCCTACCTCCCCGCCCTCGCGATCGCGCTGAACAACCACGCGGCCGTACTGGCCGACGTCGGTCGGGGCGAGGAGGCGCTTCCGGTTTCCGAAGAGGCCGTCCGGCACTACCGGGAACTTGCCGAGGACAACCGTGACGCCTATCTGCCCGACCTCGCGATGGCGCTGAACAACTACGCGCTTCGGCTGACGGAGGCCGGCAGACGCGAGGAGGCGGTCCCGGTCTCCGAAGAAGCGCTGCGCCTGCGTCGCAAGCTGGCCGCGGACAACAGTGACCTCTACCTGGATGACCTTGTGGGATCGCTCGACCGTCACCTCACCCTCTTGACAGCACTGGGCCGGAGTGACGAGGCGGTTCCGGTCTCCGAAGAGGCCGTCCGGCACCACCGGCAACTGGTTGCGGGCGACCGCCCCGCCCATCTGCCCGACCTCGCGATGTCGCTGAACAACCACGTGGTCCGGCTGGTGATGGCCGGCCGGCACAGCGAGGCGGTGACGGTTTCTGAAGAGGCGGTGCGGCTCTGCCGGGAACTGGTCACGGGCGACCGCCCCGACCACCTCTTCACCCTCGCGGGAGCGTTGAGCAACTACGCGGCTCTGCTGGTGGAGGCCGACCGGCACAGCGAGGCAATCCTGACTGCCGAAGAGGCCGTCGGGCACTACCGGACACGCACAGTGGACTATCGCAGCGCCCCGGTCGTGGTCCAGTCCCTGGTGACCTGCGCCCGCGCTCAGCAGGCGCTGGCCCGGTTCCGCGAGAGTGTCCCGCCGCTGGTCGAGGCGTTTGCCCTCGTTCAGCGCCTGCCTGCACTCGCACGGGAGCTCTCCGCGATGATCGGTGTCTTACTGCGCAGCGCGTACGCGGGGAATCCCTCAGGTGTGACGGAGGATTTCCGGGCTCTCACGGGCTTCGACCTACCGGCGTGGGTGGCGGAGGAGTGAGGGGCGGGCGCACCTTCCGGTAGGCGGTTGCGAGCCGCGGGCGTGCGGTGACCGTGGCCGATGTCGTCACCGGTGTCACCCCGTCGCATGGGCGGCCTCCGCGGCGGCGATGAAGGCGGCGACGTGCCCGGCGAGGACGATGTCGGAGCGCCAGGCCAGACGGACCGGGGCGGGTGGCAGGTCGTGGATCGGGATGACCCGGAGCGGCGGTGGCGTGATGTCGGCCAGGGAGGCCACGGAGACGTGCACCGCGTTCTGCTCGATGACCAGCCTCACCATCTCCTCGATGCCGTCCGCCCGGTGGCGCCGGTGGATCGCCTTTCCCCGCGGTGTACGGGGCGGCACGATGTCGTCCCAGAGATACGCGGGGAAGGCACCGGGGCGTTCGAAGGCGTCGTGGTCGGCGAGCTCCTCGATGGAGACGGAGGCGCGGTCGGCGAGCGGGTGGGCCGCGCCGAGCACGGCGGCCCGGCCCTCCAGACCGAGGACGCGGCTGAGGGCGATGCCGGGCTCGCGTGGTGCGAACTTGACGACCAGGACGTCCATTTCGCCGGTCCGCAGCGGGGCGAAGGGGTCGCTGAGGTCGTAGGGGGCGAGGATCGCGTCCTGCTCGCTCAGGCCCGTGGCACGGAGGATGTCCCGGGCGGTCCGCGGGGAACTCGGATAGCCGAGGCGGAGCGGTACGCCGGCCGGTGTCGCGGTCGGTTCAGACACGGTGGGGTTCCTCATCGGTCAGAGCGGCGTAGGCCTGGAGTCGGTCGGGGTGCTGTGCCGATACGTCGACGCGCAAGGCGGTGAAGGGCCCCTCCAGCCCGACCAGTCGCGGCGCCTGACGGACCGTCATAGCGTCCCCGGGCTGGAGGAGACCGTCCAGGACCGCTTCGGACAGCAGGTGGTTGAGCTGCACCAGGCCGTCGGCGACGGTCACGCCGGCCGTGGCCACATGGAGCGCGTGATGCCTGGGGGCATCTGCTTCGAGTCCTGTGCCGGGCAGCAGTTCCACCGTCGTGGGCGGGACGGCGGGCAGACCGGCCGGGGCGGTGAAGATCTTGAGCAGCCGCCGCAGGGCCGTGCTGTCACCGGCCGGGGCCGGGCCGCACCACGCGGCCGACCCGTCGTCGGCGACATGGCTGAAGGTGAAGCGCTCCCCGAGGTTGTCCGGGTTGCCGGCCAGGAAGACGGTGCGGGTGAAGTCGCGACGCCAGTCCGCGGCCACCCGCGGGGCGACACCGTGCGCGAACGCGCAGGTGGCCCGGATCCAGGCGGGCAGGTCGAGGTGGCGCAGCACGCAGACCGCCAGTACCTGGGACCGCTCGGCGGTCCGGGCGATCTCCTGCCGCGCCGCTGCCAGTCCGGCGGTGGTCAGCAGGTCGGTACGGGAGGCCAGTTCGGGTCGTGCGTCGCGGATGCGGCGGGCCGCTTCGGCGTGCAGCAGGTCCTGGGAGATGATCACAGGTAGACCGCCGTCAGCAGCTCCGGTGCGGGTGGGGGGCGGTGTCTGGCGAGCAGGCCGGCGGTCAGCCGGTAGGGGTTGACGTGGAGGTGTTCGCCTCGGTGGCGGGCGAGTACCTCGGGAATCGGCGCGGGGTCGGGGGCCCGGTCCGCGGACAGCAGCCGGGCGGCGCGTGCCAGGCTCTGCCGGAGCACGTCGTGGCGGAAGGACTGCTGCCGGCCGGTACCGAGCACCGCGATGAAGTACAGGCGGATGCCCAGCCGCAGGACCGGGTCCTGGTACTCGGAGCCCGCCTGCTTCAGCAGGGCCCCCACGGTGTGGCCCTGCCAGCCGCCGTGGCGTGCGGAACGGATGCGCCCCTCGATGGGGACACGGCCGAGGACGACCCGGCGCACGGTGGCCCCGTACGCGGACAGAACGCGGTCGAGCAGCAGGTAGTCGGCCTCCAGTTCCCGGTCGCAGAGCAGCACGGTCTCGTCGAACCCGGGGGCCAGAGGGAGGAGTTCGCGCAGGACACAGGCCAGGTAGTTGGGGCGGCCGTGTGCGTCGACGATCTGGCGCAGGGGGAGCCCGCAGCGGGTGGCGTCGAGGAAGACCGGGCCGCCGTGGTCCCGCAGATCGAGGCAGAGGCCCCGCGCTGCCAGCCGGTCGATGGCCTCCTCCAGCGCCAGGCCGGGCGGCTGGTGCGCCCGCAGTCCGGGATCGTGCATGCCCAGACGCCGGTAGTGCCCGGTCCACAGGTCGAGCACCCTGGCACCGGCGGGGTGTACCCAGCCGTGCTGCTCCACCGCGTCGGCGTACGGCCGCAGGGCGGTGCTGTCCGCCCGGTGCCCCTCCGCGCGGTGGGCGACGTACAGTTCGCCGATCTGCTCCTCGGACAGGGCGGAGTAGTCGATGTCTCCGGCGGTGCGGTCGAGGTACTCCCAGAAGCCAAGGGTCTGTTCGGTGAGGTGGTAGGTGGTGGGGCTGTAGCGGTAGGTGACCTCGGCCAGCCCGGCGGTGGCCCGGTACATCACGTCGGTCCACAGCAGGCCTTTGAGGTGGCTGGGGGTCAGCGGCTTGGAGGGGGTGACGGTGATGGGGGCCAGGAGTACGCGGGGGCGGCCCGTCCGGGGCCTCTCGGGGGCGCGGTGGAGCAGGAGGCCGCCGTCGGCCGGTGCGCTGTGCTGCAAGGCGGACATTTACGCGGCTCCCTCCGCGGTCGTCAGGGCGTGCAGCAGTTCCTCCCGGCTGAGCGCCCGGGGCAGGAGCGCCGGGTCGGCCGGGGCTGCCCGCCGGACCCGGGCGAGGAATGTCTCCTCCGCGAAGGCGTCGGCGGGGTGCCGCAGTCCCATGACGGTGCGGGTGACCGTCCGCCACACCAGCGCGTCGGTCTGCATGGCCGCCTGTATCTGCTCCGGGGGCGGGAGGGCGGACGGGCGGGCGCCCTGGGGCCCGGCCGGCGTGGGCGTGGGACTCGTTCCGGTCGCGGCGCTCCAGCGGGCGGTGCGTCGCTGGTCCTCCTGCGCGGCGAGGGCGTGCCACGGCGCGTACACCTCTTCCGCGAGCCGGGCGGCGGCTCGGCTCAGCTCGTGGTCCGCCTCGGCGCCGCCGATCAGGCCGGCCAGTGCGAAGGCGTGCTTGAGCGCGAGGGACATACCGCGCCCGTAGAGCGCGTTGGTGACGCAGACCGCGTCCCCCACCGCGAACAGTCCGGCCACGGCCGGCCGGTGGGTGGTCGCCGTGCCGCGCAGCACGTTCGGCGGGCAGGTGATGGCGTTGACCGGTGTCAGCGGTTCGCTCACTCCGGGGGCCAGCCACGGGCCGAGGCCGGGCGTGCCGCGGGCGACGGTGGTGAAGGCCGTCGGCTCGCGCAGTCCAGCGGTCGCCCGGTCGCCGGTGCGCACCATGAGGGCAACGGCGAAGGTGCCGTTGTCAGCCGGGTGCAGTACGGCCGCGTAGTGGTCCCAGATGCCACCGACCGCGTTGCCGCGGTTGAGCGGTCCGGGCCGGGCCGTGCCGCGCAGCCGGTACTGACGGCTGAGTCCGGTGAGGGAGCAGGGGGCCGTGCGGTCGTCGGGGACGGGGAGGCCGGCCGAAGCGATCCAGGCCCGGGACTGCGCGCGGCGGCCGGTGCCGTCGATGACGTGGTCGGCGGGGATGCTCTCTCCGCCGCCGGTGAGCACGGCACGCACCTGGTGGGTCGAAGGGTCGACGACGAGGTCGCGGACGAGCACTCCGTGGTCGAGCCGCACATGGGGCAGTTCGCGCACCGCCCGGTACAGCAGCAGTTCGAAGACGTTGCGGCGACAGGCCAGTGACACCAGTTCGTCGTCGTCCGCCTCGCGGGACCGGTCCAGTACGAGGGCGGGCAGTGCGTCGGTGAGATCGAGCAGCTCCGCGCCGGCGTCCACCATGCGCTCCAGCAGCCACGGTGCCTGTTCGCGCAGGACGCCCACGCCGACGGAGGTCAGGGCGTGCGAGTGGATAGCCTGCGGCACCGTCGGGCGTGCCCAGGCGCGTACGGCCTGCTCGAGTGGTCCCTCGGGCGGAGGGGCCGCGCGTTCCAGGACCCGTATCCGGTGTCCGCGGCCGCTCAGCGCGAGCGCGGTGGCCAGACCGGCCACGCTGCCTCCGACGATCACGATGTCCGCCACGTCAGTGCCTCACTCCGTAGACGAGGAACACCCGTCGTACGCCGGTCTCGGTGCGCGGCGGCACCGGGTCCGGCCAGCGGCCGAAGTCCGCACCCGGTCCTCCCGGCTGGACCGCCTCGACGCGGAATCCGTGGTCGTCGAAGAGGGCTTCGGGCTCGTCGGTGCCGAAGAGCCACGGGCAGCCCCACCCTGCGAACACATCGAGCAGCGGACGCATGTCGGGCCGGGCCAGCGCGGCCGCGTTGACGATGTCCGCGGCGATCCTGCTGCCGGGCGCCATGACGGCCGCCACCCGGTCCAGGATGCGGCGGACGTCGTCGTGGCGGATGTAGTAGAGGAGCCCTTCCAGCAGCCAGACCGAGGGCCACGCGGGGTCGTAGCCGGCGGCGACGAGGGTGTCCTCCCATCCGGGTGCGGTGAGGTCGACGGCCACCGTCCGGTGGTCGGCGCGTGGCCGCACCCCGCGCAGCCGCTCCTCCTTGTACGCGAGGACGGCCGGCCGGTCCACCTCGAAAAAACGGATGTGGGCGGGCCAGTCGAGCCGGTAGGCACGGGAGTCCATGCCGGCCGGCGCGAGCACGACCTGCGACAACTCCGGGGCGTGTGCTTCCCGTTGGAGGAAGTCGTCGAAGAAGCGGGTGCGGATGGCGTTGTAGTCCGGCGTGCTCGGTACGGTCCGGCTCGCGTGGCGCGGGAAGGTGGCCTCGCGTACCTCGTCCAGCAGCTCCGGGCCGATGTCACCGGCCAGGCGGGCCGCGTACGGATCGCTGTAGAGCCGGTCCTCGCGGGCGGTCTCCGCGGCCCGCAGTGCGGCCGTCAGCAGGGCCGTCCGCTCGACGGCGTCCAGTGTCCCGGTCATGTCTGTCCTCCCCGGCCGGTCCGTGCCGGGCCGGTCAGCCGTTCCCAGAGTGCGGGGTCTCCCCGGAAGAGCCGGTCCTTGACCTGCGTGGGCCGGATTCCGGCGGCGACGGCGGTGTGCCAGTCGCGCAGGAAGGCGTCCTCGGCCAGCAGGTGCACGGTCGCGGGCCCCAGGCGTCCGCCGGAGCGTGCCGCGCGGTACGCGGGCGCCTCGTGGCCGATCGCGTCGTCGAGCAGCGCTGCGAAGCGGGTGGTCTCGGATGCCGCCCATGCGCCGCGGGGCGCGAGGGCGAACTCGTAGTGCGGCGGCGGTCCGTGGGTCTCCGCCACCCGGCAGGCGGCATTGCGCAGGTCGAGGCCGGTACCCTGTGCCGCCGCGGCGAGCGCCCGGAGGACCTGTGCCTCACGGAGCCGTTCGCCCGCCGCGTCGGAGCGGGTGGCACGGCCCGCGTACGCGACGCGTGGTACCCCGCCGGCACGGTCGACGACCCGGACCACATCGCCCACGGCGTAGCGGTACAGCCCACCGATGTGGCTGAAGACGACGTGGTAGTCGCGCCCCTGCTCCAGCTCGTCGAGCGTGAGCGTCGCGGCGTCCGGCCGCACGTCCTCATCGGCGTCCAGGAACTCGTAGACCGAGGCGGAGACCGTGAGCGAACCGGCGGACTCATGGCGGTCGAGCGGTACGGCGACCGGGCCCTCCGAGGCGGCGACGGGCGCCGGCAGCGAGGCCACGCCGATGCCGAACTCCTCGCGCAGGCGCGGCAGGTACAGCGACGCCATGCCGGTGGTCCAGCAGAACAGCGCCCGTATGCGGGGCCACACATGGGCGGGCCGGACGGTGCCGAAGTGGGCGGCGATGCGCTCCAGTTCGCGCGCCCGCTCCGGGTCGGGAGAGGTGTGCGGAATGCCGCCCAGGGTGCCGTCGCGGATCTCCTTCACCAGCCGCGGCCACCACAGAGTGAGCTGGTGGGGCAGCGCGGCGACCATCGCCGGGTTGATGCCGATCACACAGCGGACATCGCTCTGCGCTGCCAGACGCAGCCGGAGGTACGCCTTCTCCAGGTGGTCGTCCGGCTCGACCGGCACAGGCAGGCTGGCCCAGGGCGCCCCCGTGCCGGGCTCCGCCGACATCGGCTCGTCGAACTTCGCACCGAAGTCCACCTGGCTGGCGCCCACATGAGGGCGCCCCGATGCCGTGGTCGGCGGGGCGACCAGCGGGTCGTGCTTGAGGTTCAGCACCGCGTCCGGGCGGCTGAGCACCTCGGGGTAGTGCTCGGCCAGCGGTGCCCAGGCCGCGTAATAGAACGGGAAGAAGGTCCGTCGCATGAAACCGGGAGTGACCGGAATCTTCTTGTGATCGCCGGTGGTGCCGCTGCTGGTGAAATACACCGCCGGATCGTCGGCGCTGAGCACATTGCTCTCCCCCGCCGCCATCCGCTCGATCCGGGACGACAGGGCCGCATAGTCGTTGACCGGTACGGCCTTGCGGAAGTCGTCCAGCGTACGGACCGAGGAAAAACCATGGACACGGCCGTACTCGGTACCGGCATTGAATTCCAGGAGTTCGGCCAGCACATGATGCTGCTGCGCCGAGGCGTCGCCGAGCGCGGCGCCGATCCGTTCCCGTTCGGCGAAGACCCTTTGGCGATAGCGGCGGACATGGCTCGGATCGGCCCAGGAATCAGTGGAGTTGATGGGAGACCACCTCCTGGATGTCCTGGGCGACCCGCGACACCTGGCTGTTCTCCTGCACGACGGAGACGGGAAGTGACCGGATCTCCTCCCACATGGTTTTGTGCAGGTCGGACTGGAAGCGTTCGAAGGACATCCGGTCCGGTGTTTCCCCGTAGTACTCGAAGGGGTGGAGGTCGCGCCCCCTTCCGGAGCGACGCCAGGCCCTCTCGGGCGGCGCATCGAGATAGATGACCGTGCGCGGCCGGGGAAAGGAACGCCACCAGTCGTAAAGGGGGTGTTCGTCCGCGCCGAAAAGGCGGCACTTGGCGAGGATCTTGTAGAAGTACGAGTCCACGACGACCGGCGCACGCCCGGTGCTCCGCAGAACGCTGTCCCGCAGATGGAGCACCGCGGTCTGCAAGAGCGTCACCATGAAGTCGGTGGAGTAGCCGCGGTGCAGGGCCGGCATCACCTCTCCGACCAGCCCGCGCCGGAGCTGTGAGATCAGGGAGTGGTCAGCGGTGAGGAATTCATCGTCGACGGAGACGATCCGCCAGTCGGGCTCACGGCGGGAAAGCTCCCTCAGGGCCGAGGACTTGCCCGCGTAATCGGGGCCGAGCACGACGAAGAATGCCGGCGGCGTGCCCGCTCCGTTCGCCCCGGACACGCCCGGCACCCAGCTGCCGGCCTCAAGCTCGGCAGCCTTCTCTCCTCCCGTCGGGAGGGAACGGTCTCCGTACCCGTCATCGTCTTCCCTGCGCAGCGAAACCACCGCGCCATCCGCACCGTCATCCGCATCAGTTACAGCCATAGAAACGTCGACCGCCCCTCCCTGGGAGCCGGATCATCTGGACGTGGGCCGTGCCCAGGCACACCGACCGGCATCAACGCGGGCCGGTCGGCAGCCCCGAGCCACTATTCGTTTCAGCCCGCGAGGCGGCACCTCAAGAGGTCGGCAGACGGTCTAGGTGTTTCTTCAAGGGAATGCCCCACGCAAGTTACCGCTTGGTTCGCGGAACCTTTGTGGCGAAGGCAGCATCTCGTCAACTGACGAGGAGCGAGCGGTCATTCGCAGGGACGTGGTGGAGCGGCCGATGAATACCGGCCGTTGACCCTCCAACGAGAATCGGGGCCCCGGGCGGCCAGGTTCCTGAAGCCATTGAACGGCGACAGGTACTGAGCCGAGCCCGGAGCCCCTTCGTCCCACCGGTCAGTTACTCAGCCCGGCGTGACCGTGTAGGTGAAGGACTGAGTGCTGTCGCTGCCCCCGGCGCTGAGGACGGTGATGGGTACCGTGCCGGTGCCGCCCGGGGAGTAGGAGATCAGCGTGGAGTCGTCGACGAGCTGGAAGGCCGCCGAGTCGGTGCCGTAGAGCACGTCGGTGACATTGCTGAAGTTGGTCCCGATGATGGTGGACGGGGTGCCGCCGTAATCGGGCCCCTCGGTCGGGTCCATGCTCGTCACCGTGGGGGCGGCGACGAAGGTGAACGTCAGTCCGTTGGTGGTGCCGCCCCTGGTGGTGATGCTGATGGGCACGGTGGCCGGGGTGGTGACGGTCGGCGCGACGATGTTCACCGTGCTGTCGTTCACCACGGTGAAGGACGCGGCCGGGGTGCCGCCGAAGCTCACCGAGGTGGTGGTGAACAGGTTCGAGCCGGAGAGTGTCGTGGTGGCACCTGCCAAGGGTCCGGCGCTGCTGCTGATAGACGATTTGCTCGGAGGCAGGATGTAGAAGTACCAGACCGGTACGGAGCTTCCGTACGGCGTGGTGACAACGACCTGCACGGCGCTGCTGTTGGAGGGGGCGATCGCCGTGATCTGGGTGTCGCTGTTGACGGTGAAAGACGCGTTCTTGGTGCCGAATTTCACGCTTGTCGCGCCGGTGAAACCGGAACCGGTGATGATGACCGTGTTTCCGCCCGATGTCGGGCCCTGGTTCGGGTTGAGTGTGACCATGTTGCCTGCTCCTTCGTTTCGAGCAGTTGGGGAGCGTCGTCGCTCCGGGGCTTGAGAACGTGGGCGTAAGAGGAGCGAAGCAGGCGGAAGAGGCGTCCGGCAGAGCGTGTTGGGGCCGCATGGGAGCCGCCGAGAAGCGTTGTCCGGATATATGAAGTAATGCAATCAAGCCTTTTCGCACCGCTGTACCCCTGTACCGATCTGGTGAGGGCGCGAGCGGTCCTGAATACTTGCTTCGGCGAGTGATTTTCTGCCGCCTGGCTCGCCCTAGAGGAGCGATCACAAGGCAGCGAGAGGAGTACTCCGGTGGCGTCAACCATGTCGATTGCCCGCCCTCTGGTGGCCGCCGGGAGCGACCTTTCCCTCCCGCACACGATCCCCGTCGGGCCGGCGCCCGTGGGCATCGCCGTCACACCCGACGGGTCGACCGCCTATATCGCCAATTCCGGCGGCAGCACGGTCACGGTCGTCAGCACCGCGACCGACACCGTCGCCACCACCATCACCGTGGGCAGCGGCCCGTGGGAGGCGGCGGTCTCGCCCGACGGCGCACACGTCTATGTGTCCCGGCCCGCGGCCGGAGCCGTCGCGGTGATCGATACCGCCGGCAAGACCATGACGACCACGATCGGCGGCTTCAGCAGCCCGCACGGACTGGCGGTCTCCCCCGACGGCTCAAAGCTGTATGTGGCCAACTCCGGCGGTACGTCCGTCAGCATCGTCAGCACGGCCACCAACACCGTCACCGGGACCGTTGCGGTGGGGAGCACGCCGGACACCGTCGTGGCCCGTCCGGACGGGGCTGTGCTGTACGTGTCCAACGTGGGCAGCGGCACCGTGAGCGTGATCAGCACCGTCGGCAACACCGTGACGGCCACGATCAGCGGCTTCAGCAGCCCGCGTGGACTGGCGCTCTCCCCCGACGGCACACAGCTCTACGTCGCCAACTCCGGCGGTACGACGGTCAGCATCGTCAGCACGGCCACCAACTCCGTCACCGGCACCATCCGCGTCCCTGTGAGCCCGGCGTATCTCACGATGTCCCCGGACGGGACGCTTCTCTACGTGCTGGCGCCCGCCCGGGGCTCGGTGACCGTCATCAACCGTGACTCGAGAAGCGTCACGTCCACGCTCGTCGGATTCGCCTCCCCTCAGCGGCTCGCCACCTCGGGCGACGGCTTGCGGCTCTACACCACCAACAGTGGTGCCAACACCGTGAAGGTTCTGCGGCGCCCCGCGAGCATCACACCGAACCAGGGCTCGCGGGGTGGCGGAGCTCATGTGACCATCACGGGCCAGGGCTTCACCGGCACGACGGCGGTGTACTTCGGGACCCATGCGGCCAGGACTTTCACCGTCGTGAACGACAACGTGCTCACCGTGGTGACCCCCTCGGGGACGCTCAGCAGCGTGCCGGTCCGCGTCGTTTCCGCCGGAGGCACGGCGGTCGTCGGTCACTACTACTACCGTCGCACGCCGGTCATCGACCAGATGTCGGTGACGACGGGGCCCGCGAGCGGGGGCACTCTCATCACCCTCACCGGCCACAGGTTCTACGGCGTGACCGGGGTGTGGTTCGGCAAGCAGCTGCGCATTCCCACCGTCTTGTCGGACACGCAGATGACGCTCGCCGCCCCGCCGTCGAGCATCGTCGGCAAGGTGCCCGTGTACACCGTCAACCCCGGCGGCGTCTCGAACTCCCTCTCGTTCACCTACATCAGCAACCTCACGATCAGCAGCATGAGTCCGACCTCCGGGCCCAGGACGGGCAGCCGTGCCGTGAACCTCAACGGCCTCGGACTGAGCGCCGTCACCGGCGTGACGTTCGGCGGTGTCTCCGCGATCTTCAAGGTCATGTCCGACATCAAGGTCCAGGCCATTACTCCCGCGCACGCCCCCGGCCCGGTCACCGTGGTGGTACACACCGCCGACAACAGGACCGCCACCGCCCCCGTGCCGTACACGTACACCTGACCCTCGTGGCGGCGGCACGGCCTATAGAATCTGCGCCCATGTCGAAGCCTGATGAGCTGCTCGTTGACATCGCCGCCACGGTCGAGTCGGAGCAAACCAATCAGATGTCCCTCACCGTCGTGGTCCACGGAGCTGTCATCACGGGCCGGCTGGTGCCCGAGACGGTGTGGAAGCAGCGCGTGGGCGAGGTCCTGAGGGACTCGGACCGGCTCCGCCCGTTCGCCGGCGGCTTTATGGCCCCGCCTGAAGGCGCGGCGCCCCGACGGACCGAGGCGCCCGCCTACCTGCACTTCCATGTCGCCAGGATCCTTCAGGGCCCGATGGGCATCCCCGAGACGGGTGGGATGTACCGGATCGCCATCAAGGACGTGAGCGCTTGGACGGTGGGCGACTTCAGCTACTCCGACCAGTGAGGCCGGCCCGCTCCCGCCGGCCGGCCCCAAGGACGACGGTGGATGGCTCGCTCAGTCCTGCCGGCGGGCGTCGTCGGCGCAGAGGACATCCTGGTGCGGGCGCTGCCCGGTCGTGAGGAACCGGGTGACCGTGCGGTCGCCGCATGCGTTGGTGTGGGCCAGGTAGGCGCCGTGGCCTCCGTGGTCGACGGTGACGAGGCGGGCACGGCCGGACAGCGCCTGACGCATCTTCAGGGCCCCTGCGTACGGTGTGGAGGGGTCGCGGACGTTCTGGATCATCAGGATGTTGGACGGCCCGTCCGCGGTGATCCGGGTGGGCCGGTCGGCCGCTGCGTCCTTCCAGAAGGTGCAGGCCGCGACGTTCGCCGGCATACCGGCCGTGAGCGGATGGCGGGCCCGGTCGGCCTGCACCGCCCGTCGGTACGCCGGGACCGGGGCCGGCCAGCGCACGTCGTTGCAGACCGTCGCTATCGTGACCGCCGCGTCGGCCTGCGGCAGCGGCCGGGCCAGGAGCGGCGGCAGGGCGGGCCGGCCGGCCGGTTTCCGGGCCGCCTGGATGAGCTGCGCGAGCTGGGCGAAGGACCGGTCGTCGTAGAGGGCCGACTGGAGGGCCTGGCGCAGCCGGTTGCCCGTCAACGGGACACCGGGTGTGGTGGAGTCCTTCGGTGCCCGGTCCAGCTTGGCGGCAAGGCGAAGGAACAAGGGTCGTACGTCCTTGGGGCGTTTGGCGAGCCGTAGGCCCTGTTGCTCCCGGGCCGGGTCCGCGGCCCAGGCCGCGAAGTCGGGGAACCGGTCGTCCGCGCCCTCCGCCATGTTCACCAGCCAGCCCCGCTCGACCCGCTCCGGGTCGGGGTCACCGCTGCTGTCCAGCACCCAGCGATCCGTGTGCTGCGGGTACTTCTGGGCGTAGACCGCTCCCACATAGGTCCCGTACGAGGCACCCCAGGCGGCCATTTTCTCCTCGCCCAGCGCCTGCCGGAGACGGTCGATGTCCCGTACCTCGTTGGCCGTCGAGATGCTCTTGAGCACCGGGCCACCGTGCCGATGGCATGCCTCGGCGATCCGCCGGGACCGGATGACGTTGTCCCTGATGCCGCCGTTCGCGTCCGGCCAGGAACGCATTCCCACCAGATCCCGGTCCTCCGCCCGTAGCCGGCAACTCGCGGTCGTGCTGCCGCCCACTCCCCGCGGGTCGAAGGTGACGATGTCGTACGCGCCCGCCATCTCCTTGCGCAGCGCCGCCCCCTTCCGCGCCAGCTCATCGAGCCCGGAACCGCCCGGTCCGCCGGGGATCAGCAGCAGCGTCCCCCGCCGCGCTGCGGGGCGCTCGCTGCGCAGCCGGGAAACGGCGAGGTTCAGCTTGGGCCCCTGCGGGGCGCGGTAGTCGAGCGGGACGGACAACACGGCGCACTCCTGCCCGGCGGGGCCACCCGGCTCCGCACAGGAGCGCCAGGTGAGACCGGGTGGCGGGGCAGCGGCCGGGGCGGCGCTGGCCGTCGGTACGGCTGCGGTCAGGGCGCTGCCGGCTATGGCGGTTGCGGAGAGGATGAGCGCCACGGCGCGTCGGGGACAAGTCGTCATGGCAGAAGGATGGTTGGACGGCCGGTCCGTACCCATGGTGCAGGCGGGAGATTCGGGGTGGGGCTTTCCCCCGGACTTCTGAGGGGTGAACAGAGTGCCGTCTCGCGGCAAGAAACCAGCGCCACACCGTACTTACACCCTGAAAGAGTGAAATGTTCGCAAATTCCCTCACGGTCAGGCCGCTCGCGCCGAAAGGAAGTAACAGGAAGCGGCAGCGAGCCGCTTGGATCGATCGGGAGATTGTTATGTCACGAATCACGCGGGTGACTGCTGTGGCCGCTCTTGCGGCAAGCACCGCCCTGGGTGGCGCTTCGGCCGCGTTCGCAGACGCTGGCGCGGCCGGAGGCGCGGCCAATTCGCCGGGAGTTGTGTCGGGCAATGTGATTCAGGTCCCGATCAACATTCCGATCAACCTGTGCGGCAACACCATCAATGCCCCGGGGCTGCTGAACCCGGCCTTCGGCAACACCTGCCTCAACGGCCACATCGAGCGCCGGGTGATCGTCCATCACCACCACCACGTCAAGCACCACCACGTCAAGCACATCAGGAAGCACCACCCCAAGAAGCACCACGCGAAGAAGCACCACCACCACCGTCCGGTCGGCGGTGTGCACACCGGCGGCGGAGGCCTGGCCCGCGCCATGCGCTAGCACGGGATCGTCCCGGGCGGTGCCGGCGTGACCATGGCGCTTCCCGGGACGGCCACTGACGGCTCGACTTCGGGCCGATAACAACGAATGGGTGCGGCAACACGACTGTTGCCGCACCCATTCTGTGTGTCCCGGCCTCGCGTCGTGGACCGCTGAACCCCGTAACCGAGGTCAGTCGAAGGTGAGGACGGGTTTGATGACCTGGCCGGTGGAGGCGGCCTGGGCGGCCGCCTCGATGTCGGCGAACGGGAAGGGGGTGATGAGTTCGTCCAGCGGAAGGCTGCCCTGGCGGTGGAGTTCGACGAGGCGCGGGATGAACTCGGCCGGTACGGCATCGCCCTCGATCACCCCGCGAAGGCGAATCCCCTTGGTCATCACCTCCATGATGCTGAACTCGGCCTGTCTGCCGATGCCGAGCAGCGCGAGCGTGCCTCGCCGGCGAAGCGCCGCGATGGCCTGGGAGATCACAGCGGCCTGGCCGGTGGTGTCGATGGCGGCGTGCACTCCCCCACCGGTGACGTCGCGGACGCAGGCGATCACGTCGTCCGAGTCCGGGTCGACCACCGCCGCGGCGCCGAGAGTCTGCGCCCTCGCACGGCGGGAAGCGACCGGATCGACGGCGATCACGGAGCAGCCCTCGGCGACCGCGGCCATCACCGAACTCAGCCCCACACTCCCGGCCCCGAAGACCGCCAGGGTCGTCCCCTCCTTGGGCCGCAGGACGTGGAAGACGGTGCCGGCACCCGTCTGGACGCTGCAACCGAGGGGTGCGGCGGTCACGGACGGCAGGTCGGCGGGCACCTTGACGGTGTTGCTCTCATGGGCGAGGGCGTGGGTGGCAAAGCTGGACTGGCCGAAGAAGTTGCCGTACACCGGCGCACCGGCGAGCGACAGCGGGGTGCTGCCGTCCGGCCGGGCGCCGGAGGCGTTGAGGGTGTCGATGCCCATGGCGCAGTAGGCGGAGTGGCCTGAGGTGCACTGCTCGCAGGTGCGGCAGCTGCGGTAGCTGAGGCACACGGTGTCGCCGGGGGCGACCGTGGTGACCGCTTCGCCGACGGCCTCCACGATGCCCGCTCCTTCGTGGCCGAAGACCATGGGGGCGCGTTCCCTGGGCCAGATCTGCCGGGTGCTGAGGTCGGTGTGGCAGATGCCCGCCGCGGTGATCCTCACCAGGATCTCGTCCTGCCGGGGCGCTTCGATGTCGAGGTCACGGATGGTGAAGGGGCCACCGGGGAACTCCACCAGAGCTGCCTGTATGCGCATGATTCCCTTGGTTGGTCGGGAGGGCGGTCAGTCCCGCTCGAGGAGGAAGTAGAAGTAGTGGCCCTGGTCCAGGACGTCCTTGCCGTTCATGACGCCCAGGAGCGTGGAGCCGTCGATCGCCTTGAAGTGGTCGAGGACGGGCTGACCGTCGTAGACCATGGTGGCGGTCGGCTCGCCTCGGAACTCGACCGTCCAGAGGCTTGCCTCGCCCTTCCCCAACTCGACGTTCGAGAAGAGCTCGCCCTCGTCGTCGCGGCAGATCAGTGGCTTGACGTCAGCCAGGGAGTCAAAGCGCTTTCCGTACCAGTTGACTTGGGTCAGCAGGGCCTCCAACCGGTGGCCCGTGACAAAGGCGCTGCCCTTCCAGGAGCCCAGGATCTCCTCGGGGCGGACGGGCTCCAGCGCCGCCCACAGCCGGTCCAGCTCCTCAGGGGACACCTTGCCGCCGGCTGCGCGCAGGGCGGTGATGCGGGTGCGAGCCTGCTCAGCGTCCATGGGGCTCCTCCCTCGTGGATCTCTCGTGGATCTCTCGGTGATGAGTGGATCTCTCGGTGATGATCCGACATTAGACCGGCCCGCCGGTCCGTCTCACTGACGATCTGGCCGAATCGCGCACCTCGGCGGGGCATTGCGGCAGCAGGAGCGGGCACACGCGAGGACGAAGAAAAGCCCAGGAAGAGAAGGCCGGCAAGACCTGGAACGGGAATTGGCGAGTGGTCAGGCCCTCTGCCGTACCGGCTTCTACGCCAGGAGGAGACATCGACCGCGTACCGGCGCGGGGAACGGAGGCATCATGGACTGGCGCAATGACGCAGCATGCCGCGAAGAGGACCCCGAACTGTTCTTCCCCGTCGGCACCAACGGTCCCGCGCTTCTGCAGATCGAAAAGGCCAAGGCCGTCTGCGACGGCTGTCCGGTGAGGGAACGGTGCTTGCAGTGGGCGCTCGAACACGGCCAGGACGCCGGTGTCTGGGGCGGCGCGAGCGAGGACGAACGACGTGCCCTGCGGCGTCGGGCGGCGCGGCGGCAGGCACGCAGTAGGTCCTCATAGGCCCGCGAGACGGCAGGGGCAGGGGCCGGCAGGTGCGTCGGCCGTTGCGATGGCAGGAGGGTTACGGCAGGGGGTTACGTCAGATCGGCTTCCTCCCCGACCGACCGCTCCCGGGCGGCCGCGACGACCAGGGCGGCAGCCGCGGTGTCCTGCACCGCTACGCCCACCGACTTGTAGAGCGTGATCTCGTCGTCCGAGGTGCGGCCCGGTTTGCTGCCGGTGAGAAGTTCGCCGAGTTCGGTGTGCACATGGTTGTGCGTGATGACGCCGTCGCGGATCGGAAGCAGCAGGTCGTTACTGCCTGCGGGGAACGGGGCCAGCGCCGCCTGCCGGGATTCGACGCAGACGAGGGACGCGGCGATGGTGGCGTCGTCGATCTCGCGGCCTGCGGGGTTGAAGCCCACCGAGGTCACATGTACGCCCGGTGTGAGCCAGGGACGGCGGATCACGGGGTCTACGGCGTGGGTCGCCGCGGCGGCGATGTCGGCGCCTTCGAGCGCCTCGGCGTAGGTCGGCATCGCCTGGGCGGGGAGGTGGAGTGCGGCCGACAGCTCGGCGGCGAAGGCGGCGGCCTTGGCCTGGTCGCGGCCCGCCACCCGGATCTGGCGGATCGGGCGGACCTTGCACATCGCCTCGGCGTGCGAGCGTGCCTGGACGCCGGTGCCCAGCACGGCCAGCACCGACGCGTCCTCACGGGCCAGCAGCCGGGCCGAGAGCGCCGAGCATGCCGCGGTCCGCGCCGCGGTGATCGCCGTACCGTCCAGCAGTGCGGTGGGCTCACCGGTCTCCGGGTCGAAGACCACGATCAGCGCCTGATGGGTCGGCAACGGCGTACCGGCATTGTGCGGAAAGACGGAGACCAGCTTGCTCGTCAGTGCTCCGGCCGACGGCACAAAGCCCGGCATGGCGGCCAGAAAGCCCTCCCGGGCCGGCACCGTCACCGCGACGCGGTCCGGGGCGGAGGCCCGCCCCGCGCTCAGGTCTGCCATCGCCGACGCCAGGGCGTCGATCAGCGCCTCCATGTCGAGCAGTGCCTCCACCTGCGAGCGCCCCACGATCAGCATCCGTCTCAACCTCTCCATCACGGCCCCGCGTCCGGCGTGACGCCGGACGGCGAGCCGACCGTAGCCCCGGCCGCACGGGCCGCAGGCCGTCCGCCGGGCGCGGCACCCCTCGCGATTGCGGTGGCGCCGCCACACTGGTCCCTGAGCCGCCCCTGCGGGGCGCGCGTCCATGTGATCACGAAAGGACGTGACCGGACCACCATGGCCACCGATGCCCACCCCGGACCGCTGCGCCTGCTCGTCCTCGGCGCCTCACTGCGCGCCGAATCCACCAACGCCCGCCTGGCGTCCCTCATCGCAGGCATGATGACCGACGCCGGCGCGACCGTGGACCACGCCACCATGCGGGAATTCGACATGCCCCTCTACGACGGCGATCTGGAGACCGCGCAGGGCCTGCCCGACGGCGCACTCGCGCTCCGCGACCGGCTCGAGCGATGCGACGCCTTTGTGCTCTCCTCCCCCGAGTACAACGCCTCCGTGCCCGGCATCGTCAAGAACGCCATCGACTGGGTCTCACGGGTCCGCCCCCAGCCGTTCAAGACCAAGCACGCCCTGCTCGTCTCCGCGTCCCCCTCGATGGTCGGCGGCAACCGCGGACTGTGGGCCCTGCGCGTCCCCCTCGAACACCTCGGCACCCGCGTCTACCCCGACATGTTCAGTCTCGCCGCGGCGCACAAGGGCTTCACGGAGGACGGGCAGCTGACCGACCCGGGGTTGCAGGAACGTCTGAAGGAGACCGTCACGGCCTTTCTCAGCCTCGTCGAGGCGGACTCCCGTTACGTCTGCCTGCAACGCCGGTGGTACGAATTCCTGGGCGACCGCACCGAAGCCCCGCTCACGCAGCGAGCGGAGAACTGACGCTCGGCGTCGTCCGGTATCCGGGCCGTCCGGAACAAGCCGGAAAGGCAGCCGGAAGCGCGGGGAAATAGCTGTCGTGGTGAACGTGAGGGGAAGGAAATGCCGCTCTCCGGGGTGGTGTTCACGAGGGCGTCGGGTTGCACAACGACGTGTCAGGGGGCAGTGCCCGGCGTACGCCCGGGGTGCACACCGCCGCGCTCCCACGGGCGGCGAACGGCGGAGAAATGCCCTGGGAGGGAGCTTGCGGGCGGCCCATACTGGTGGCGTTTCAGGCCCGTTGCCCGGCGGCGTCAGCATTCCTGGCTTTGGTTTTCCTGCTTACGCGGCTTTTTGCGCAGCCGGCCTGTAGTGATGCGAATTCTCTGGTCGTCCACGAAGAAGAAGACGAAGAAACGGAGTTCTGACATGCGCAGAATCCCCTCGTTCGCCCTTGCCGCCGCGCTGGTCACCGCGCTCGGGATGACGCCCACCGCGAGTGCGGCTCCCGAGGCGCCGGCCCACCGGGCCGCCTACAACTGCTCGCCCGGATACTTCTGCATCTACAGCGACTGGAACGGTGGCGGGACCCGCTGCCAGTGGTCGCAGTCCAGCAAGGCCAACACGGCCGACGACTGTTCCTTCATCCAGCGGGGAGCCAACGTGCGGTCCGTGTGGAACAACACCAGGCACCGCGTGCAGTACTACACCCAGACCAACTACCACGCGCGGGTGGGGTCCACGCCCTCCGGCGCCGGCGGCAACCTCCAAGGCAGCTACCAGATCCGGTCCTTCAAGCCGCAGTAGCAGGACGCGGCGGTCAGCCGCTGTACCGTCCACCCGCCGGCTGCCGTCGGGCCACCGGTCCGCCGAAGGGCGTGAAGGGTGCGGAGGCGTGGGGTGGCCCCGCGCCCTGACCGGCGGGGACGGCTGTCGAAGGCCGTGGATGTCTGCGCGTACTGATCGACTGGAGGGGGTCGTTACAGCGTGTTAGCGTGAACATATCTACGCCAAACGGGCGCGCTCACCCGCTTTCCTCGAACGTTCCAGAGGAGATGGTGACCATGGCGCGGACGCCGTTGTTCCATGCGTCCCGGGAAGCGCCGCAGGCTGTCGGCCCCTTCAAGGCCAAGGTGGACTGGGACGGCCTGCGGCAGCGGATGCAAGGAGCGCTGCTGCGGCCGGGAGATCCAGGGTTCGAGGACGCCCGGAAGCTGTTCAACCCGCTCAATGACGACCACATACCCGCGGCCGTCGCCCAGTGCGAGTCGGCGGAGGACGTCCGCCAGGGGGTGCTGGCGGCCGCGAACCGGGTGCCGCTGGCCGCCAGAAGCGGTGGACACTCCTACGTCGGCTATTCGGCGCCGCGCGGCGGTCTCGTGCTTGACCTGCGGCGTATGTCGACGGTGACCGCCCAGGCGGACGGCACCGCGGTCGTCGGCGCCGGTGCGTCGCTGCGGGACGTCTACAGCGGGCTCAGCCAGGCGAACCGATGTCTGCCCGGGGGCTCCTGCTTCACCGTTGGCATCGCGGGCGTGGCGCTGGGCGGCGGGATCGGCGTACTGCAACGGAAGTTCGGGCTCACCTGCGACCATCTGGTGGCCGCCGAGCTCGTCACCGCCGACGGGCGGACGCTCACGGCCTCCGCCACCCGCACCCCCGATCTGTTCTGGGCCCTGCGCGGTGGCGGCGGAGGCAATTTCGGGGTCGTCACCCGGTTCACCTTTGCGACCGATCCGGCGCCGGCGCTGACCGTGTTCGTGATCGTCTTCCCGGCGGGAAAGGTGCCCGAGGTGCTGACGGCGTGGCAGCCGTGGATCACGGCCGCGCCCCGGGAGTTGTGGGCCAATCTGAATGTGTCGGGTGGAAACCCACCGAGCTGCCGGGTCGCCGGCTGCTTCGTCGGTCCGAGCAGCGCCTGCAACCCGTTGCTGGACGACCTCGTCTCGCGCTCCGGTGTCCTGCCCAGCCGGCGAACGGTGCAGGACCGGGACTACTTCAACGCCATGCGCTTCTTCTCCGGCAGACCTGACCGGGAGTCGTTCGTCGCCTCGTCGCGGGTGCTCAGCGCGCCCGCCCCCGACCCTGGGGCCGTGGTCACCCTGCTCACCGGCCGCCCCGGCATGGCGCTCATCCTCGACGCGCTGGGTGGTGCGGTGGCCGATGTCGGCGTCCAGCAGACCGCTTTCCCGCACCGCACCGCCTTCGCCACGGCACAGATCTACGCGACCGCCACGGCTGCCTCCGAAGCCGAGGTGACGCGCAGCGTCGGCGAGGTGGTGGAGGGGCTGGCGGATCTGGGTATCGGCGGCGGCTACGTCAATTACATCGACCCGGACCTGCCCGACTGGGCGAGGTCCTACTACGGCCCGAACCTGGAGCGTCTGCGCTCCGTCGCCCACGACTACGACCCGGACAGGGTCTTCGACTTCGCGCAGAGTCTCTCCCGCGCGTAAGGGAACTCCTCGCGGCGGTCCTCCACTTGTCCCGTTCCGGGGCCGGCGCGCTCACTGCCCCGACATGCCGTCCGCATGCACGGAGCGCGCACGGGCACACGGCCTGCCATGGGAATGCTGAGGCGGATGGAACGCGTGATGGAGGAGTGCGAGAGCGCGCTGCTGGCCAAGATCATCCCCACCGAACCGGTCGAGTTGATCGATGACCTACGGCGCGAATGCGATGACCACGCGGTGGTGTGCAGCCAGCGCCGCGTCCTCGTACCCAATGACTACACGGTCGAACTCGCACCGGAGGTACACGACGAACTGGCCGCGCAGGGTGGGCAGGTGGGGCGTCGGCTGACCGATGTGCTGGCGCGCCACGCCGTGGAGCGTGGCTACGAATGCGTGGGACCGCTCACCGTTCATGTCACCGTCGCCGAGGTGCCCAACGGCCGGTATCGCCTTTCCAGTGCGGCGCTGGAACATGTCCCGGCCGACGCCTCCGGTCCGCGGGGCGCTTGAGGAGGGAGCCGCGCGGACGACCCGTGCGGACGCGCCTTGCCGATGAGCCGAAGGTGTTCCACACCCAAACCTTGTGGCCTGCGTCACGACGTGGCTAAGCTCCGGCACACTTCGGACACATTTCCTCCGCAAGTTGACCTAATGGTGTGCGGATCTTCACGGTCTGCCCACGGACGCGAGGTGGCTTCGCATGGGACGGCGATCAGCGGCAACCCCGGCAGACGAGGCGCCTTCCGGCTTACCGTCCGGATTACCGGCTGCCTCGTTACCGGCTGCCGGGTTACGGGGGCGCCCGTCTCTTGGCAGTGCTGACGACCGGACCGCGCGCCCTGTCCCGGGCCGGGCTCGATGAAGCCGTCCGACGCAGCGGCGGCGGCCGCATCCGCCGCGCCCTCGCCCGCGCCCGTTTCCCCGCCGCATGCCCGGTCCGACATCCGGCTGTTCTGGTGGGCGGGTACCTGCGATGCGCTGGGCAGCCAGACGTCGGGGTTCGTACTGCCGCTGCTGCTCCTGAGCCTCGGGCGGTCCCCCGCCGAGGTGGGTGTCATCGCCGGGCTCTCCGCGGGTGCCACGCTGCTGCTCGGTCCGCTCGCCGCCGTGCCCGCCGACCGTGGGGCCCGTAAGCGCGTGATGGTGGGGGCCGCGCTGGTGTCCGCCGGCGCGATGGCCTGTGTCGGCGTGAGCGTGTGGGCGGGCTCGGTTCCGCTGGCCGTGCTGCTCGTCGCCGTACTCGTCGAACGGTGTGCCAGTTCCTGTTACGAGACGGCGTCGCTCGGCACCGTCGCTCTGGTGAGCCCTCCCGACCACCACCGGCGTGTGCTGGCCCGCTTACAGGCGGGAGAGCGCGGCGCCCTCGTCCTCGGACCCGCCCTGGGCGGACTGCTCTTCCACGCCGCACGCTGGCTGCCGTTCCTCGCGGACGCGCTGTCGTACGCCGTCGCGGCGGGCTGTGTCCGCGCCATGCGCTCCAGCCTCTCCCCGCTTCCGGAAACGCGGCCGTCGGACGGGGGACAGCCGGGCGTGGGGCGCCCGGGAGGCACGCCCCTGGCAGGTGGCCCGCTTCGGGCCGTGCGGGGGCTGGTCGCCGAGGCCGGGGCGGGGGTGGCCCTGGTCCGTCGTGAGCCGTTGCTGCGGCTGGCGCTGGTGTGGATCCCGGTCGTCAACGCCCTGCTCGTCGCGCTGTACTACGCGATGGTGTTCGCCCTTCAGGAGAGTGGCCGAGGTGCGGCTCCGCTGGGGGTGGTCCTCGCGGTCACCGGGGCGGCCGGTCTGGCCGGTTCGCTCGTCGCGCCGCGGCTGGCCGGCCGGCGCTCCGCGGTGCGGATGCTGGTGCCGGTGTCATGGCTGATGGTGCTGCCCGCCGCGGCGCTGGCGACGGCCCACGACGCCTGGCAGTTCGCCCTGCTGTTCGCTCTCCTGTGTGCGCTGACGCCGTTGGCCACCGTGGCGCTCCAGGCCGGCATCATCCAGGCCACCCCGCCCGCGCTCCAGGCCCGCACCGGCACCGTGCTGGCCACGGCGTCGGGGGCGCTCGCGGCCCTGGCCCCGGTCCTCGCCGGGCTGTCCGCCGGACGGGCCGGGGCCCCGGCCACCTTCGCGGGCTGCACCGTGCTGCTGGCCGCGCTCGCGCTCTATGCGACCTGTGTGTCACCGGCCCTGATCCGCGGCGCCTCGAAGGAGCACCACGTATGAGCACGACGACCGGGCTCTCCTCAACGGCGCCCCCCAGGACCGGCTTCCGGGTCTACCGGCCGACGCTGCCCGAGGTCTGCCCGCGTGACCCCTCGCGGATGGCCCTGGCCGCTGATGCCGACGGCCGCTGCGAGATCTTCACCTGGAACGCCGCCACCGGCACCGCCCGTCAGGTCACCGACAGCGAGCACGGGACACTGCACTGCGCCCTCGACGCGGACGCCCGGGTGTGGTGGTTCGCGGAGGACCGGAGCGGCTTCGGGCAGTGGTACTTCCAGGACTTCGACGGCGGACCGCGGTTCCCCGGCCTGACCGGTCTGCGTCCGGGCCTGCCGCACGGGCTCGCCGTCAGCGACGCAGGGACGGTGGCCACCGGCCTCGGCGACGGTGCCGCCATGACCGTGTACCTCGGCACGCCCGGCGGCCCGGCACGGCCGGTGACGACCGTGGACGGCCCTGCGCTGCTGGCCGGCATGTCGCCTTCGGGCGGGCTGCTGGCACTGTCCGGAGCGCCCGGCTCCGAGCGGGCGGTCACCCTCCTGACCTGCTCCGGAGCGGTGCTCGACCGGCTGTCGGGACACCGCGGCCGACTGTGGCCGCTCGGCTTCGCGCCGTCCCCGGCCGGCACCGAGCTGTTGCTCGTCCAGGAGTACAACGACCGCTACCGGCTGGCCACTTGGCGGCCCGGCGCCGGGTTCCGGCCCCAGGAATGGTGCAGCTTCGACACCGAGGTCACCGCTCGCTGGTACCCCGAAGGGCGCCGGGTCCTCCTCCGCCAGGACCGGCACGGCCGGTCCACCCTCGTCACCGCCGACCTCGACCGGCGCACCCTGACGCCGGTGCCGTCGCCCCCCGGCACCCTGCTGGACGCCGCTGCGCATCCGGGCGGCGACCTGCACTGGCTCTGGACCGACACGGCCACCCCGCCGCGGATGCACTCCACCGCCGGCACCCGGTTGCCGGCGCTCGCCACACTGCCCGGGCGGGCACCCGGCCGGCACCGCGACCTGTGGACCGACGGTCCGGACGGGCCCGTGCACACCCTGCTCAGCGAACCGGACCCCGGGCCGGGCTCCCCGTACGGCTCCGGCCAGGGTTCCGGTGTGCGCCCTCCGCTGGTGTTCCTCGTCCACGGTGGCCCGGCCGACCACGACCGGGACGCCTACGACCCGGAGGTGCACTCCCTGGTCGCCTCCGGGTTCGCGGTCGCCCGGGTCAACTACCGCGGCTCCACGGGCTACGGCCCCCGCTGGCGGGCGGCGTTCGGCGAGGGCGTCGGGCTCACCCAGGTCGCCGACCTCGTCGCCGTCCGGGCCGATCTGCTGCGCCGGGGGCTGGCCCGGGAGGACGCCATCGGGCTGTGGGGCACCTCCTGGGGCGGCTACCTGGCCCTGCTGGCGCTCGGCACCCGGCCCGGCCTGTGGCAGGCGGGCGTCGCCGTCAAACCGGTCGCCGACAGTGCGGCGGCGCACCGCACCGGCACGCCCGCGCTGCGGGCCCTGGACGAGCGGCTGTTCGGCGGGACCCCCGACACGGTGCCCGGCCGCTACGAGCGGAGCTCACCCCTCCGTTACGCCTCCGACGTCCGTGCCCCGCTGCTGGTGATCGCCGCGACGCTCGACGCCAAATGTCCGCCCGGCCAGGTACGGAGCTACCTCACCGCCCTGCGGGAAGCCGGTGTCGCGCATGAGTCGATGTGGCTGGAGACCGGCCACGACGGCTATACCGGCGCCCACCACGTAGCCGTCCTGACCCGCGCCATGGGCTTTCTGGACCGCCATCTGCGCCGCGTCCCCGCGGCCCACCGAACCCCCCGCCCCTCTGCGGACGGGGTATCCGAAGGCACCGGCTCCGGTGCCGCCGGAATGCGAGACCCGATTTCCGGACACCGGCAGAACAGGAGAGACAGCCATGCAGAAGGACATCATCCACAACGACCCGCTCGCGGATGACGAGGAGAACCGCAAGCCGAGCATCGGCATCACCGTGACCGTTCCGTTCCGTGCCGCTGAGGACACCGAGGAGGAGTGAGCCTCCCCGGCCGGCCCGGCACGCCACCGGGCCGGCCGGGCCTCCCGCCTACCGCCTGCCGCCCGCCGGACAACTCCCCCTCCATCCGCCGCCGCACGAGGAGCCGATAAATGCGCGTTCTGCTCGTCAATATGCCCTGGTCCCCGATCGACCTCCCGTCCCTCGCGCTCGGAATCCTCAGACGCAGCGTCGACGAGCGCACCTCCGGGCACGCCGATGTGCTGCACGCCAACCTGGAGTTCACCGACTGGATCACCCGGCGCACCGAATTCACCGGGGACGACTACCAGTTCTATGCGCTCTCCTCGTACTTCATGGGCTGCGGCGACTGGGTCTTCTCCTCCGCCCTCTACGACGATCCCGAGTGGCGGGTGGCGGAGTTCAACGCGTCGATGCGCGGCAAGCTGAAGGAGGGGCGGCTTCGGATGTCCCATGAACTGCACCGTGTCGTCCCGGAGTTCGTCCAGGAGATCGCCGAGCGGATCGTTGCGGCCGGCCCCGACGTCGTCGGCTTCACCTCCACCTTCCAGCAGAACACCGCGGCACTCGCCGCCGCCAAGTACGTCAAACGCCTCGCCCCGCACATCAGGACCGTGATGGGCGGTGCCAACTGCGACGCCGAGCAGGGCGCCGCCACCCACCGCAACTTCCCCTTCGTGGACTTCGTGGTCCGCGGCGAGGGAGAGGCCGCCTTCCCCCAGCTGCTGACCGCCCTGGACGAGGGCACCGACCTGTCCGCGATCCCCGGCTTGTGCCACCGGAGCGCCGAGGGCACCAGCACCGCCAACCCGATGAGCACCGCTCCCCTTCCGCCGGCCACCATCCTGCCGCCCGACTACGGCGGCTACTTCGAGCGGCTGGCGTCGTCCGTCGCCCGTAACTGGGTGGAACCCAAGCTCGTCGTCGAGGGGGCCCGCGGCTGCTGGTGGGGGGAGAAGCACCACTGCACCTTCTGCGGCCTCAATGGCTCCTTCATGCAGTTCCGCAGCAAGAGCCCCGACACCTTCTACGAAGAGATCATGGAACTGGCGCGCCGTCACCGGGTGCTGGACATGTACGTCGTCGACAACATCCTCGACATGGGCTACCTCAACACCGTTCTGCCCCGCATCATCGACAGCGGCTACGACCTGCGGCTGCACATCGAGATCAAGGCGAATATGCGCCGGACGCAGCTGCGCACCCTTGCCGACGCCGGAATGATCTACGTCCAGCCGGGCATCGAGAGTCTGAACAGCCGGGTGCTCGACCTGATGGACAAGGGCGTCAGCGGCTGCCAGAACGTCCGCATGCTGCGGGACGGCGCCGAGACCGGCCTCTCCGTCTCCTGGAACTACCTCCACGGCTTCCCCGGCGAGACGGCCGCCGACTACGAGCCCGTCATCGCCCAGATTCCGGCGCTGGAGCACCTCAACCCGCCGGTCGACCTCTCAGCCCGGATCGCGATCGAACGCTTCAGCCCGTACTTCAACCGGCCCGAGCTCGGCTTCACCGGTCTGCGCCCCGAGGAGCACTACCGCTTCACCTACGACCTGCCGGAGTCCGAACTGCTCGATCTGGCCTATGTCTTCGAGGCGCCCGAACGCGGTATCACCGAGCCCACCGTCACCTCCCTCAACGAGGCCCTCGGCGCCTGGAAGAAGCGCCACGCGGACGCCAGGCTCACCCATACCGACCTCGGCGACCGCATCGTGCTCGTCAGCCGCAGGCACGCCTTCGACTGGGGTGTCCTGGAACTCACCCACCCCAGGGACATCGCGACCTTCCGGCTGCTCGACCAGCCGCACACCCCCGCCGCGCTCACCCGCAAGCTCGCCGTGCGCCTGCCGGAGCACACCGTCGACGAGGCCGCCGTCCACGCGCTGCTCCAGCAGTGGGTGACGCTCGGGCTGGTCTTCACCGACAACGGCCATTACGTCCACCTGGCCCCGGCGGCGGTCAACGAGGACCTGCTCCGCCTCGACTTCATGCGGCACGCCCACGCCGAGGCGGCCCCGCAGGAACAGCCGGAGGCGGCGGCCCGAGCGGTCCCCGCCCATGCCTGAACCGCCTCAACTCCCTGAACTGCCTGAACGAGACACCGTGAGCCCCGGAGGCCGAAACCCATGACCCGCACCCCCGCACCGGCAGCGGCCCTCGCCGCCGGCCCCGTCCCCGCCCGGCGCACGCCGGCCCTCAGCGCATGGCGGGACTACGACGAGGACGCCTGCGCACGGCCCGGCATGAGCCTGGGCGAGCTCGATCTGACCGGACCGCCGGACGAGCAGGCCACCCGGCTGTGGGAACTCGGGGCCCGCCGGGTGCGGTTGGCCGACCCGATCGACCTGACCGCCGTGGACAACTCGCAGGCCGCCGCACACGCCGTACGGCAGCTGAGCCTCGTCCGCGATCTGACGGCCCGCGCCGTGCTGGTGCAGTGGCAGCTGCGGCTGCCTGCGGAGCCCGGCGACGGCTGGCGCGACCTCTGCCACCTCCAGCCGCCCCTGGCCCTCACCGGCCCCGCCGACCCGGCGGCCGCGCTCACCCGGTGGCGCCACGAGCACTACCTCTGCAAATGCCTGTGGCGCCAGGGCCCCGGCTTTGTGCAGATTCGTGACCGCCGGTGGGGGGACCTGCGCCGCTTCACCGCGGACGAGCCCGCCTACCGCGAGGCGATCGGCCGGCTGGCGTACGGCGCCCCGCCGTCGGCCGTGCCCGAGGCCATCGTCGCCGACTTCCTACAGGAGCGGCTGGTCTGCCGCGTCGGCCCGCTCCTTTGGTGGCTGCCGTACCGGGTCAACCGCTGGCTCCAGGAGGCGATGGCCATCTGAGCCCCGGTGTGGCGGCCGTGGTGCACTGTACGGCCGGGGGCGGGGCGGCCCGGGCGTTGCAAAGGGGCGCCGGCGCCGTCCCCCGTACGGCGCCGGCGCCCCCGCTGACCGCGGCCCCGTGGCGTTGACGCCCCAGGACCACAGCGCCGGACGCCCGGGCTTCGAAGGTCAGAAGCGCGGGTTCTTCCTACCCGCCCCGCACACGTCCCGCTCCGGGGTCTTCCCGTTGCCGCGGAACAGCACGATGTCGATTCCCGCGACCTTGATACCGTCCCGGTCCCAAATGGTGGGCGTGGTCCACTTGTTGGTGCCCCCGCGGGCGTGCAGCCAAGGGGTGTGGGCCTCCTTGCCCTTCTTGTCGTACCAGTAGACCCGGATGCCCGGGTGCATTCCGTCGGCCTTGGTGTCCTTGGCCCGGATGGTGATCGAGCGCAGTTCGCTCCTGCCGGCCCACGTCCATGCAGCGCTGCCCTTGGCGCCGGTCCCGGAGCAGGACACCTGAACCGGAGCGGCCGCGGCCGTCGCCGGAGCGGCCGTGAGCGGCACCATGACGGTGGCTGCCGCACAAACCGCCACCCCGAACGTCATCCCCCGTGTACGCATGAAATTCCCTTCACTGCTCACCTCTTCGTCCGACCCGGAGGCCGGAACCCCGTATGTGTTCCTCGGCAAGAGATATCGCAGGCCACGGGAGGGGGAGAAGGTGATTCGACCAGCCTCGAATGTCATGCGTGCACGTCCTCATGGAAAATAAGTGCCGCACATGTGCGGGGCGGGGGCCGCCACGGGACGAGGTCCGCGCCGACCGGGAGGGCCGAGAGTGATCGACATAGCCGTGGGCGCAGACTCCTTGGCGGCCACGCGATTCGTGGTGTCACCGTTGATGCAGGCCGGTGCGGTGCTGCACCCCCTCCGCCCGCACGCCCCGAGCAGCATCCGGCTGCCCGGACAGCAGGTGGACGCCGCACTGCACGAAGACGATCTGCGTCTGCTGTCGGCGCTGCGCCGGGAAATCCGTGGGTACGCACCGGACTTCATGACGCCGGGGTCCGTCGCGGACGGTGCACCGGATCTCGATGCGGAGCTGCACCGGGTCGCCACGACGCCTTCGTCCGTCGTCGCCCGGCAGATGCGCCGGATGCTCCGGTCCTCGGCCCCGCCCGACCCTGGCGGTGCGGAAGCGCTGCCCGGCGTCAGGGACTTCCTGCAACGCGGCGAGCAGGCCTTCGCGCAGCAGGCCGCCGACGAACTGGCCGCGTTCTGGCAGCGGAGCCTTGCACCGCTGTGGCCCTCCGCCGCCGCCCACGCGGAAGCCGACCTCGAGCACCGGGCCCGCGTGATGACCCGCAACGGCCTGCGTACGGTGCTGAACTCCCTGCACCAGGACATCGCCTACCACCGCAGCGCCCTGCACCTGCGGAGCGAGCAGCAGATCGCGGTGCCCGAGGCCACGGACCTCACGCTCTTTCCCTCGGCGCTGGCCCACGGCTGGCTCATCAGCGTGGACCCCTGGGGTGAACGCGGTATCTACCTGATCTACCCGACGCGCCGGCCGGCCGCACCGGACCGGCCGGCCAGGGAACCCGACCCGCTGCTGGGGAACGTCATCGGCCACTCCCGGACCGCCCTGCTGGCGGGCCTCGACGTGCCCCGCACCACCACGCAACTCGCCGACCGCCACCATCTGAGCGCCTCGACCGTCTCCTACCACCTCAGCCACCTGCTCCGGGCGGGGCTGGTCACGCGGGTACGGGAAGGATGCCGGGTGTACTACCGGCGCACCGCGAAGGCCGACCGGCTCTGGGGCCGGCCGGAAGGAAGGGGCGGGCCAGGAGTTCCGTACCCCACCGGGGCGGCCGCCGGCGCCCGCCCTGCGCCACACCCGACGACCGGCCAGGAAGGCGTCGTCTCGGCGTGAGGCCGGCCGGTGGCCGGGACGGATAGCGGGGGTCTCGGTCCCGGGTACCGGTCCTGCTCCGCCGCCCGGCGGAGCGTCGCCCTTCTGCGGAACGATGCCGGGGGTCCCCGGCGCACGCGATCGTGAAGGTCAGTCCACTTCCCGTCAGTTCAGGTCCGCAGGGCCTGACCTGGCCCCGCAGGAGGAACCATGCCTCGTATGCACACGCCCCGCCTTCGCCGCTCCGTCGTCGCGGCCGCCACGGCTCTGGCGGCATGTACCGCGACCGTGCTGACCGTCGGTGCCGTGGAGCCGACGCCCGCGGCGGCGGCCGGCACCAGGGCCCTGGCCGGTCAACAGCACGGTATCGACGAGCCGTCACTCACCGGTTCGGCAAAGCTCGCGCGCCGCCCCGGTGACAACGTCCATTTCACCTTTGACGCCCACGGTTTTGCGGACAAGGCGCGCGGCACCTTCCGGGTCAGCCACTACCTCGGAACGAACTGGGGTGGCTACTTCACCGGCCGTATCGACTGCCTCGTCACGGGCGGGCCCGCGGCCGTGGCCACCGGCATCGTCACCGAGTCGCACTTCAAGAGCGCGCCCGGTCTGCCGAAGATCGGTGATCTGCGGGGAAAGCGGTTCGGCTTCACCGTGCTGGACAGCGGCGCCAAGGGTGACCGGCTGGGCTACAGCTGGGCCATGGACGGCCTGCCCAAGAAGAGCGTCGGCAAGTGCCTGGGCTCTGCCCCGTTCGAGACCCTGGAGAAGGGCAACTTCACGGTCCACCACTGGATGCCGCCGCGCGAGCCCGCCAAGCACTGACCTCGCCCGGATTCCCACGTCAGAAGGGGCCGCCGTGGATTCCGGTGCCGCCCGTGGCAGCGGACGGGCGGTAGTGGTTGATCAGGCCCGCGAGGTGGGCGGCGGTCAGGACGTCTGCCTGGCCGCCCGCCAGTCCGGTGCGAGTACCGACCAGATCTCCATGTCGTGCCGCTCGCCGCGGTACAGGTAGCTCTGCCGCAGCACGCCTTCCTTCGTCATGCCCAGGCGTCGGGCAACGGCGATGCTGGGCCCGTTCTCCGCCGAGACCCACCATTCGACGCGGTGGATGCCGCGCTCCTCGACGGCCCAGTCGATGATCGTGCGCGCGGCCCGGGTCACCAGGCCCTTGCCCGCCGCCGACGGTTCCAGCCAGCAGCCCGCCTCGGCGGTGCCCTGGGCGACGTCCATCGTCCGGAAGATGACCGCGCCGACCAGCTTGCCGTCGGTGCGGATCCCGTAGATCCGCCCGGTGTCGGCCGCGGTCTTCTCCGCGTACGCCTGGAGGTACGCGCGGCTCGACTCCAGGTCCGTGACGACATCGGGCAGCGCGTTGTGCTGCCCGATGAACTCCCGTCCGCGGTCCATGTGGGCCAGGAACTCCTCGGCCTGCCACGGTTCGAGCGGGCGCAGCTCCGCGCCGTCGTCGCCCAGGGATATCGCGTACATCGTCACCTTCCGAGGCCGGAACCAGCGCGCCGTGCGAAGGGATCTTCGCATGGGCGGGGGCACCGCGCCGCCTCGTTGTGTCAGAGCTCCTGGGACAGGTTCGTGGCCTTGCGGTGGTCGACGACCGAGTCGGGGCCAGGAGTCATGATCGTCTCGTGGCCGTTCTCCGCGCGGACGCGGTACGGCGGGCTGCCGTTCGGTCCCAGTACCTCGACGATCTCCACCACTCGGTCGTGCTTGCCGACCACCCTGCCGTGGACCACGAGACGGTCCCCTTTGCTGGCGTGCACTGTCGCGACTCCTCTCAGCAGCACAACGGGACCGGGTATCCGGCCCCACGAAGCCGACTTAAGCACACAGCCCCGTCGATATCACGCAGAATCACTAGATTTGACCCGCTCGACCGGGCGGTGGGACGTGAGGGCGCGGATCAGCCCGGTGAAGCGAGGTCCTGGGTCCACCAGGGGCCGCCCGGGCCCTGGACGACGCCGATGCCCACCGCGGTGAACCGGCAGTTGAGCAGGTTGTCGCGGTGCATGGTGTCGCCCATCCAGTCGCGCACCACCGCGGCAGCGGTGCGCGGGCCGCGGTGGATGTTCTCTCCCCAGCTGCTCCACCGGTATCCGGCGGCGGTGATCCGTTCGTCGGGGCCGGTGCCGTCGGGGGCGTCGTGCTCGTAGTAGTGGCGTGCCGCCATATCGGCGGAGTGCCGTTGAGCCGCGGTGTGCAGCCGCCGGTCGATCCGGAGGGGGCCACAACCGGCCTCTGCCCGGCGGGCGTTGACGATCCTGGTGGCCTGCTCTTCGAGGTCGGGTGGGGTGGCCGAGGGGGTGGGGGACGGCGTGGCGGAGCGGGTGGGGGACGGGGTGGCGGTGCGCGAGGGGGTCGGTGTGGGGGTGGGTTTGGGGCGGGGTGGGTGAGAGGGGGCGGGGGTGGTGTGCGTCGGCCGTGGTGCGGCCTTTCGTTGGTCGGGGGGTGTGCCGGGGGTCCACCACAGGGCGGCGACGACGGCCGCCGCGAGGGCGGCGGTGGCGGCGCCGGTGACCTTGGTGGTCCTGGATATTCGGGGCGGGCGGGCCGGGCCCGGCGCACCACCGGCCGTGGCGTGAGGGGCCGTGGAGTGGTCGGTGGGGCCGCCTGGGGCGTGGTGGGCGGGCGTCGGGGAAGGGGTTGCGGTCGCGGCGGCGGCCGGGGCGGTCGCGACGGCGGGCGGGGTGAGGTGCGCCGGCAGCGGGAGCAGGGCGAGGCCCGCCAGGAGCCCTTCGGCGGGCAGGAGGTCGCTCCAGTGCCGGGAGCATGTCGTGCACTGACGGGCATGGCGGGCTATGCGTTTGCGCCACAGGGCGCAGGGCTGGTGATCCCAGGTGGCCGTCAGCTCGGCCAGCTCGGGGCAGGGGGGCTGGGCCGCCAGGGCGCGGACGACGACACGTCCGGCTTCGAGTTGCTGTTTCATCCGCTGGACGCGTACTGCCGCGTGGCGGGCGTCGATTCCGCTCGCGGTGGCCAGCTCCGCCCGAGTGATCTCCCCGGCGGCCTCCAGCCACCACAGGGACAGCAGCGCCCGGTCCCCGTCGTCCAGCCAGCGGGTGGCCGCGGCCACCTCCCGGCGCTGGCCGGACAGCCCCAGCTTCAGGATGGTCAGGTCCACGAAGTCGGCGGAGCGGTCGGGCCGTTCCGGCGCCTGCTCCAGGCCGACGGGCGCCTTGTGGGTGTGGCTCCAGCGCCGGCGCACCTGGTTCATGGCGATGGCCACCAGCCAGGAGCGGAAGGACGACGGCTCGCGCAGGTCCGTCAGCGACTCCACCACGCGCAGCATGGTCTCCTGGACCACGTCGTCGACATCCGCATGGCCGTCCAGCGCCCGTCCCACGACGTTGTAGACCAGCGGCAGGTACGCCGCGACCAGCTGCTCCCTCGCGTGCGCGTCGCCGGCCCTGGCCGCTTCGACGGCCGCCGTCCCGTTTTCCTGCATCGTGCCCATTCGTTCCTGCTCATCCGTGTGTACGCATGGTCCCCGCACCCGGGTGACCCGCCGGGCCCACCGCGATAACAGAAAAATCTACGCGGGATGCGGGGAGCCGGCGCGCACCCGCCCCTGGACGGTGCACGCGGACGGCTCCGGAAAAAACATCGCGCACTTTTCGTTATCGGGGTCCGGCTGCCAGGTCTCCCCTGTTGCCGCACCGTACGGACCACGACGGACGGCACCGACCCCACACGACACGGCCCGCGGCCCCCGCGGCTCACGGCCGTAGACGGAACGGAACCATGAACAACTCCAACGACGACTTTCAGATGGCACCCGACGACCAGGGCCCTGGCGACGGCAGCCGGGCGAACGCGTCCAGCCGGCACCGGCGTTCGGCGGTGCCGCGCCCGCAGGCCCGGCACGGGCGCAGCGGCGGCGCGGCGCACCGCGCCGAGGGCGCCCGTCCCGGGCGTAAGGCCGCGCTGGTGGGAGTGACCGCCGCGATCGCCGTGGGCTGTTCCTGCCTGGTGCTGATACGGCCCGGCTCCGACGACGACAAGGCGCTCGCGGCGGAGGCGTCGGCGCCCACCCCGTCCACGGCGGCCACCGCCGCTCCCCCGGCACCGTCCGCCTCTCCCTCGCCCCGACGCCCCAAGCCGTCCCCCTCCGGCAGCACTCAGCACCGCAAGCGGCACCCGTCGCCGCGGCAGGAGGCCACCCGCCCCGCGGGCGGCTCCGATGTGGCCGAGCGCAGCGCGCCCCGGACCCGTCGCACCGGCTCCCCGGCCGACGCCGGCGGTCCGGCCGGCACACAGCCCGCGAAGGGCACCGCCGCGGCGTTCGCCCGCAAGATCGTCGAGCTGGTCAACGCCCAGCGGGCCCAGCACGGTTGCGGGCCGCTGAAGGTCGACTCCCGGATCCAGGCCGCTGCCCAGGCCCACTCGGACGACATGGCGGCCCGTAACTACTACGAGCACGACACCCCGGAGGGTGTCGACCCCGGAACCCGGATGACCAAGGCCGGTTTCTCCTGGCAGAGCTGGGCCGAGAACATCTTCAAGAGCCCCAAGGACCCGGCCACGGCGATGAAGGGCTGGATGGAGAGCCCCGGCCACCGTGACAACCTCCTCAACTGCTCCTACAAATCCACCGGTGTGGGCGTCAATCTCAGCGCCAACGGGCCTTGGTGGACGCAGGACTTCGCCACCCATTCCTGACCCGTAGGCCTCGGGGAGCTCCCGGCTCCGGTCCCTGGCACGGGTGTGGCCCCGGCGCACCTACGCGCCGGGGCCACGGAAGGGGCGCCGCAATCGGCTGTCGGAGGAGGCGGGCGGGCCTCAGCGGGATGCGTTGAGGACCATGGCCGATCCGCCGCCGCGGCGCCGGGGTTCGGCCACCGCCGTGAGCTTGCCGTGCGGCAGGAACTCCAGCGCGGCGACCGCGCCGATCTCGGGCGAGGGGGTGAAGGTCTTCGGGGCCAGGACGAAGCGATGGCCCATCGCGGTCAGCTTCTTTCGTTCGGCGGAGTCGAGGAAGGCCGGTTCGGCCTCGGTCGCGGTCTGGTTCCGCTGTGAGATGCGTGGCGCGGCGACCGCCGCCGGCAGCGACATGCCCAGGTCCAGGCGGTTGACCAGGGTCTGGAGCACCGTGGTGATGATGGTGGCGCCGCCCGGCGAGCCGACTGCGAGCATCGGCTTGCCGTCCCGCAGGACGATCGTCGGCGACATGCTGCTGCGCGGGCGCTTGCGGGGGCCCGGCAGGTTCGGGTCCGGGGTGCCCTTGGTGAGGGGGGCGAAGTCGAAGTCGGTCAGCTCGTTGTTGAGCAGGAAGCCGCGGCCGGGGACGGTGATGGCCGAGCCGCCGGTCTGCTCGATCGTCAGGGTGTAGGAGACGACATTGCCCCAGCGGTCCGCGGTCACCAGATGGGTGGTCGAGGGGCCCTCGTGCGGCTCCTTGTTCCCGGTCCTGCGGTCGCAGTCCGCGTCCGGGTGGCGGGGGTCCCCGGGTGCCAGCGGGCTGTTCAGCGCCTTGTCGGAACGGATCAGGCAGGCCCGGCTCTTGGCGAACTCCTTGGAGAGCAGGGGCTTGGTGGGCACGTCCGAGAACGCCGGGTCGCCCACCCAGCGGTTGCGGTCGGCGAAGGAGATCCGGCTGGCCTCCAGATAGTGGTGGAGGGCCTGGGCCTTGTCGGCCTTCGAGAGGGGGAAGTTCTCCAGGATGTTCAGCGCCTCGCCCACGGTGGTGCCGCCCGCCGAGGACGGTCCCATGGAGTAGACGTCCAGTCCGTGGTACGTGGTCCGGGTCGGGTCCCTGCGGACGGTCGAGTACGCGGCGAGGTCGCCCCGCTGCATGAGGCCGGGGCGCGCCTTGTGGCCCGCGCCGGGAGCCATCGGCGGCTTCTGGACGGTGCGGACCACATCGCGCCCGATGCTGCCGCGGTAGAGCGCGTCGACGCCCTCACGGGCGAGCTGGCGGTAGGTCCGGGCGAGGTCGGGGTTGCGGAAGCGTGAACCGACCACCGGGAGCTTCCCTTTGGGCAGGAAGAGGTCGGTGGTGGAGGTGAAGTCGCGGAAGCGCTTCTCGTTCATGGCCGTCTGGGCCCGGAATTCGCCGTTGACCACGAAGCCCTTGTCGGCGATCTTGGTGGCCGGGCGCAGGGCCTTCGCCAGGGGGACGGTGCCCCAGTCCTTGAGGGCCTTCTGCCAGGTCGCCGGGGTGCCCGGGACGCCGACCGAGAGGCCCGAGTTGATCGCCTCCTCGGAGGGGATCGGCTTGCCGGTGCGGTCGAGGAACGCGTCCTCGTGCATGGTGGCCGGTGCGGTCTCCCGGCCGTCGAGGGTGCGCACCTTCTTGGCCTTGGCGTCGTAGTAGACCAGGTAGCCACCGCCCCCGATTCCCGCGGAGTAGGGCTCGACCACGCCGAGCGCGGCGGCGGTTGCCACCGCCGCGTCCACCGCGTTGCCGCCCTTGCGCAGCACTTCGAGCCCGGCCCGGGAGGCGTACGGGTTGACGCTGGAGACCGCGCCCCCGCTGCCGGTGGCGACGGCCTTCTTCGCGGGCGGCCGCAACGCGGGGGCGCCCGCGGGCGCGGCACCGGCGGCGTCGCAGGAGGTGGTGAGCAGGGAAAGACTGAGCGCAGCCGCGGACGCGGCGGCGACAGCGGCACGACGGACAGCCATACGGCCTCCAGGACTTCACCGTGGGTTGCAGGGGGATTCCGGGAACCCTGGCACCGTTCGGGTGGCGGATCAACGGTGCGCTGCAAGGTTTGCGCGGGATCTGAGGTTTCCGGCCGGTAACCGGGTGACGGGTGGGGCCGCCGGGCCGCACCCGTACACCGGTCCGTGGTTGCGGAGTTGCTGCCGGCGGCGTTCTGGGACAGTCTCCGTATGTGATCGAGTTGAGGGAACTGACCGCGGACGACTGGGACAGCTGGCGCGAGTTGAGGCTGGCCGCGCTGGCCGAGGCCCCGTACGCCTTCGGGTCGACGCTCGCGGACTGGCAAGGTGAGGGCGACAAGGAGGAGCGCTGGCGGGCCCGGTTGAGCATCCCCGGCTCGTACAACCTCCTCGCCCTCGTTGACGAGCAGCCCGCCGGAATGGTCAGCGGCGTCCCCGGCCCGCAGGCCGGCGTCGTCGAGCTGATCTCCTTGTGGGTCGGCAAGCAGGCACGGGGCCGGGGCGTGGGCGACCGGCTGGTCGAGGCGGTGGTGCAGTGGGCCGGGCGGGGACGGGCGGAGGCCGTGCGGCTCGCGGTCTCGCCCGGCAATGCGCATGCGCTCGCGCTGTACCGGCGCCACGGTTTCGAGGACACCGGAGAGCTTGGTGACCTGATGCCCGACGGGCGCAGGGAACACGTCATGGTGAAGCGGCTCCCGCCCGGCCGGGCCGCCGGCTCCTGACGGCCGGGGGCCGGGAGTGCTGCGCCGGCAGCCGCAGTGTGCGCTGCGGCTACCGGGCGGCCGGTGCGACATCGGGCCGGGTGCGGCGGATCAGTCGAGTTTGCAGGCTTCGGATGCGGGCTGTTCCTTGGCGAGGAATATCGTCTGGGCCATCATCTTGTAGCCGGTGATGCGCTCGCGGAACGTCTCGATGGACTCCTCGGGGTGGACCGAGTCGATGACGGCGTGCGGTCCGTGCGCGTTGAACTGGTGACTGACGCCGCGGGGGATCTGCATGTCCGCCCAGGAGTTCTCCGGGACGACCAGGTTGTAGCGGGTGCGGTGCACGCCGTCGGGGGCGTCGGGGGCGGTGTCCTCGAACGTCTCGGGCCGGAACGGCGTGACGCCGTCGACGTGGGTCACGTCGATGGGCGAGAGGCTGGAGACCCGGATGCGGGTGTCCGGGCCGGTCATCATGCGGACGAAGCGCAGTCCGGTGTGCAGGTGCATGCGGGAGCAGATGTCCCGGTCGATGACGTCGTAGAAGTCCATGAGGTAGCGGTCGGCGAAGAACCCGTCGAAGGGGGCGTCGAGCATATAGACATCGCCCTCCTCGAACGTCTGGGCGCGCTGGATCCCGTCGGCGTTCTGGGTGGTCGCGGCCGGGGTGCGGTGGGCGGCGCGCACCACACCGCTGAGCGCGTTGGTGACGGCGACGGCGGTCTCGGCGGGGAACTGGACGACGGGGGTGACATGACACCGGCCCGGGTCGGCGAAGTCCACCACGTCATGGACCTCGTTCTCGTCGTCGGGGGTGAACTTCATGAACTCGGTCATGTGAACTCTCCTTGTGCGATCGGTGCAACGAGCGGGCGGCGCCGGTCCCCTTCCGGCTCGGGCCGTGCGAGGGGGTGGGCGAAGACGGGCACGGGACCTGGGTTCCCTTACCGGGCCGGGGACTTCACGGCGCGGTAGACGGTGCGGCACGGTGTCTCCGTCGTGGAGCAGGAACCCGACTCGCACTTGGCGTAGGAGGCCTCGATGTCGTGCTCGGCGGGGGTGAGTCCGGCGTACTTGAGGGCCGCCGTGATCTCGTCCGGACCGTAATGGCGGCTGCGCAGGGTCTGGTTCACCCGGTGCAGGCGTCCGTCCTGTTCGAGGACGCCGGAGACGCGGAGCATGCCGGTGCCGGATTCCATGTCCCATACGCCTCTCTTGGCGATCATGGCATGGGTGTCGTCGATGAGTGTGAGGTTGTCCCAGTGGCGGAAGTGCGAGGTCTCGAAGACGTCGAAGACGAACTGGCCGCCGTCCGCCAGCGCATCGCCGACCCGGGTGAAGCAGCGCTCCAGGTCCTCGGGGGTGTCGAGGTGGTTGAGGGCGCCGTCCAGGCAGACGACGGCGTCCACCGGCTGGGGCAGGGAGAAGTCTCGGGCGTCCTGCTCCGACAGCCGCAGCCGGCCCGCATCGATGAGGCCGCCCAGCTTGTGGCGTGCCACACCGAGCATGCCCGGGGAGCGGTCCACCCCGGTGACCACCCACCCCTCGTCGCACAGCACATCCGCGGTGACGCCGGTGCCGCAGCACAGGTCCAGTACGGACCGGGTGTCCGGAGCCGATTCCCGCAGGAAGGTGGCGAGCCGTGGCGAGTAGTGGCGGACCCAGCCGGTGAAGTGGCTCTCGAAGAAGACGGAGAACTCAGGGGTGTAATACGTCATCGGACTGACACCTTTCGGTGGGGAGAGGCGGGGCGGGCAACGGGCCGGTCCATTGCGGCGGGTTCGGGGCGGGGTGCTCCCCGGGCGTCCTCACGGGGCCACCCGGGTGAACTCGAAGGCGGGTACGGCGCGTTCCATCCGTATGGCGAGGCGGTCCGGGCCGACGGGGGTGAGCGCGACCGGGCCGGGAACCGCCGGGCACGTCGTGAACAGCGCACCGTTCCCGGCGCGGCGCACCAGGCCCTCGACGGGCCCGTAGCGGAACACCGCGCCCGGGCCGTCCGCGCACGGTTCGATGTGCACGTCGCCGAACCCGGGGTGGTGGTACGTGCCGGCCGGCGCCGGCAGGGTGTGCAGGTCCGCCACCGGCGCCGGGTCCGGTGCGGCCATCCGCTCGGGCTCGCCCGCGGGCAGCCGGCGCGCCATGCCGGTCTCGCCGCCGCATACGGCGTCGATCAGGGAGAAGGCCACGGCGCAGCGGAAGCAGCAGTGGGTGCGGCCCGGGGAGTGGCGGACGCCCGTGTTGCAGAAGACGTTGACGGCCAGGCGGCGGCCGGGCAGCACCACCGTCATCCCGCGCAGCGCGCCGACGCTGCTGCTGTGGACGAGAGTCTGCTCGCCGCGGTAGCGGCCGGCCAGCCAGCCGTAGCCGTAGCCCTCCGCCGCCACGCACGCCGGATGGTTGGCGGAGGTGGTGGGCGCGGGCGTGCGCGGGGTGCGCAGATGCTCCAGGACGTGGTCGTCGAGGAGCCGTTCGCGTAGGCCGTGCCCGGACAGATGGAAGCGGAGCAGCGGGACCATGTCCTCGGCGCTCGCCCAGATGCCGGAGATCGCGGCGGAGAGGCCGGGGAGCCGGGGGGTGCCGGTGTCGGTGAAGCCCTGTGTCCCGTCCGGCTCGTAGGCGCGCGCAGCCTCCCCGGCCGGGTCGGTCCGGGGACCGCGGACTCCGAGGTCGGACAGGAAGTCCCCGGTGAGGCGGTGCCAGGGCCGGCCGGTGGTCTCCTCGGCGAGGTGGCAGGCGAGCACATACGCCAGGTCGCTGTAGGAGAACCGGTCGCCCCCGGGTGCGCGGGCGGTGACGAGGTGCGGCAGCCGGCCCCGGGCCGCCGCGCCGGGAGAGGTGTCGGCGCAGCCGGCGAGCAGCATGTCGTACGTGGGCAACCCTGAGGAGTGGGTGAGCAGTTGGGTCAGGGTGTACCCCTCGGGGGGCGCGCCGTGCGGCAGCACCTCGGTGAGCCGGCCGGTGTCCCAGCCGGTCAGTCCCTGCTGGACGAGCCGGCCGAGCAGGGCCGCGATAAGGCTCTTGGCGAGCGATCCGAGGGGGAAGAGGGTGCGGGGGGTCAGCGGGGCGCCGGTGGACAGCTCGCGGGCGCCGTCGACCAGCACCGCTGCCTCGTCACCGTGCACGACGGTGACGCCGACCCCGGGTACCCGCCAGGCGGCCCGCACGGCGGCGAGGTCCTCGGCCAGCCGGCCGGTACCGGGGAGGGGGGCGGCCCGGCCGTGGCGGGCGAGCGTCTTCTGGCTTCCTGAGGGCGCGGTCATCGCGGTCCGGGGCCCTGGCCGCCGTTGAGGTCCGCCGCCCGGTGCCCCTCCCGGGCGACGTCCTCGCAGTGCGCGACGAGGGCGGCGAGGGTGCCGTCCAGGTACAGCGCCTCGACCGACGGTTCCACCTCGAGGCGGGCTCCGATGCGGTCGAGCATGACGATGGCCTGCATCGAGTTGCCGCCGCTCTCGAAGAAGTCCTGGTCGGGTTCCGGCGGTTGCGGCAGCCCCAGCGTCGCGGTCCACTCCTCGGTGACGACGGCCCGGACCGTGCCGGTCGCCCTCGTCCTCGTTCGCGCCGTGTGGTGATCGGTCATAACAGCCTCCCGTGCTGGTGTGCGGCGGTGCCCTGCCAGGGGTCACCGTCGGCCGCGGCGGTCCGGCCGCGGCGGTCTTCGCCGTGCTCGTCGGGTGCAGTGGGGTTGCGCATCAGCCCGGACCACCGCCGGAGAAGGGGGCGCGGCCCAGCCGGTCGGCGAGCCGGGCGCCGAGGAGACCGGCGAAGACATGTCCGGCCAGTGGTGACCACTCCTCGCGCGCGGTCGCGGCGAGCGGCACGGTGCGCCACGCGGCGCGGGTCAGGGCGGTGTCGTCGGGGGCGGTCACCGCGATGACGCGCCGCCCGCGTTCGGTGGCCGCCGCGGCGAGTTCCGCGGCCCGCGGGTGGCCCAGGCCCGGTGGCGCCAGCACGACCAGGGGGGCGTCGGCGGGGTCCGCGAACCGCTCGATGTGCCAGTACTCCTCCAGGTCCTGGGCGTACGCGGGCAGCCCGGCGGCCTCCACCACCTTGGCGGCCGCGTACATCGCCGTACCACCGGCCGGACCGGTGCCCGCGAGGACGAGCGGGGCCCAGGGCCGCCCGGCCTCCGTCAGCCGCTCGGCCAGCTCACGGCAGGGTGCATCGGCGGCTTCGGCGCCGGCCCGGACGGCATCCGCCGTGGCGGCGATCTCGGCCACCAGGTCCTCCTCCCCCGGTACCGGGCCGCTGCCGGGCAGCGCGCCCCGGGCGCCGCCCAGCCGGACGGCGAGCAGCAGCAGGGCGAGCAGGCTGGCCTGGTAGGTGCGGATGCCCGGGCTGCGCTCGCCGAGGCCGAGCGCGGCCACCACGGCCCGCCCGGCCGCGTCGGCGAGGGCGCTGCCTTCCCGGCCGGTGACGGCCAGGGCCGGGAAGCCGTGGTCGCGGGCGCGCCGCACGGTGGTCAGCAGCCGGGGGCTGCTGCCCGAGGCGGAGACCGCGATGACGAGGGTGGTGGCGTTCTGCCGGGCGGGGGCGAGCATGCCGTAGTCGAGGAACCGCTGGGTGCTCTGCGCCTCGCAGGGGATGCCGGCGAGGCGTTCGAAGGCCAGCTCGGCGGCGCGGCCGGCGTGATGGGAGTCGCCGCTGCCGACGAGGACGACCCGCCGCAGGGTCTCGCAGTGCAGGGCCGCCAGCGCCTCCCCCGCCCGGGCGGCCACCGGTCCGGTCAGGCACTCGATGTCGGCGGCGAGCGCGGCGGTCTGCCGCAGCATGGTGCCGGTGGAGTACATAGGCGTCTTCCAGACTGTCAGTGGTGGGTGCGCAGCACCGGGGCGACGTGTGCGGCGAAGAGGTCGAGGGTGCGGTGGTCGACGGGCGGCCGCAGGCCGAGGAGGAAGTCGCGTACCCCCAGCCGCAGATAGGGCGTCAGCCGCTCCACGCACTCTTCGGGGGTGCCGAAGACGGCGTACTCCGGCAGGTCGTCGGGGACGGTGGCGGCGATCTGCTTTCTGCGTTCGGCCACTTCGCGCCGGTCCTCGCCCAGTACCGCGCGGAAGGTCAGCGAGCCGCGGATCGTGGCCGGGTCGCGGCCGAGGTCGCGGGCGTGACCGTCCAGCACCTGCCGCTTGTGTGCGTAGGTCTCCGGTGCGGTCAGCAGGGTGTTCCAGGTGTCGGCGTGCGCCGCCGCGATGCGGAGCAGGTGCCGCTCTCCGGACCCGCCGACGGTCAGGGGCAGCCGGCTCTGCACCGGCCGTGGGCGCAGATGGGCTTCGCGGAGCCGGTAGTGGGTGCCCTCGAAGTCGGCCACCGGCCGTTCCCACAGCCGCCTGATGACCTGGCAGGTCTCGTCCAGCCGGCGCAGCCGCTCGGCGGGCGGGGGGAAGGGCATGCCGTACTGTGCGTGGGCGAGGTCGAAACCCCCCGCGCCCAGGCCGAGTTCGACCCGGCCGCCGGAGATGTGGTCGATGGTCGAGGCGATGTTGGCGAGCAGCGTGGGGTGGCGCCAGGAGACGGCGGAGACCAGGATCGCGCAGCGCACGCGGCTGGTGCGTGCCGCGAGGGCGGCCAGCAGGGTGGGCCCTTCGAAGCAGGGGCCGTCGGGGCCGAAGAGGTGCGGGCGCAGGTGGTCGAAGACGGAGACCCAGTCGTAGCCGGCCTCCTCGGCACGTTGCCACAGGTCGAGGACGTCGTCGAAGGTCTGGTACTGCTGGCCTGAGTGGACACCGCAGCGGACGGTGTCATCGGGTAAGTGCATCTCTCCACGCCTTTCCGTGCCGGGGTGCCTTGGGCGACGCGCAACGGGCCGGTGGGCTCACCGGTCGAGCGGCCGTTGCAGGTAGACGCGGCGCATCCAGCCCTGTGTCTCCACGGCACCGTGCTGGACGAAGCCCAGGCCGGTGAGCAGGGCCACGCTTCTGCGCAGGTCGGGGTTGGCCTCGGCCCGCAGGGCGTCGGCGCCGGCGGCGCGGGCGGTTTCGCACGCCTTGCGCACCGCGCGCAGTCCCAGTGTGGTGTCGCGCCGGGACCGCTCGGGATGTACGGCGAGCCGCTGGAGGTACATCGGGGCGCCGGCCGGCGGAAAGACGTCCAGGCTGCGGCTGAAGGGGGGCCTGGGGGTCAGGGTGAACATCGCGATCGCCGTGGTCCCTTGGCGCAGTACGTGGACGGCGCGCTCGGCGACCAGGGCGCGGCTGTGGTCGAGTTGGCGTTCGGGGACCGGCAGGCCGTACTCCTGGGCGGTGTGGGCGTCCGAGGCGCGCAGCAGCGCGTGGACCTCCTCGGCGCTGTCGGCCGGCGCCCAGACGAGGGCCGGTGCGGGGTGCGAGGTCATGGGGAAGCCGTTCGTGTGGGGGCCGGGTCGGTGCGGGGGCGGGCGGTCAGCGGACGGAGAACGCGTACCGGGTGGTGGCGGTGTAGGTCTGCCCGGGGTCGAGCCGGGCGGAGGGGAAGTCCGGACGGTTGGGGGCGTCGGGCCAGGCGCCCGGCTGGAGGCACAGTCCGGCGCGCGGCGGGTGCAGGCCGTCGCCGGTGTAGACGCCCATACCGCGCTGGTCGGTGGAGAGGCGCAGATGCCGTCCGGAGTCCGGGTCATGGAGTTCGGCCGCCCAGGCGCGCGGGTCGTCGAGGACGTAGAAGTTGTCCAGGCGCCGGGCTCCGACGGGTGCGGCGCCGGTGAGGTCGAGCGGGGTGCCGGCGACCGGGGCCGGCGGGCCGGGCAGCGGGACCTGTTCCTGGTCGAACCGCAGGACGCGGGCGGCGTTGACGGCGAAGTGGTGTCCGTCGACGGGCCGGTGCGCGCCGGTTCCGGCCAGGTTCCAGAAGGCGTGGTTGGTCAGCCCGACGAGGGTGGGGGCCGTGGTGACGGCCCGGAAGCCGATGGTCAGGACGGAGTCCCGGTCGAGCCGGTAGACGGTCTCGGCGTGCAGGTCCCCGGGGTAGCCCTGGTCCCCGGCGGGGCTGTCCAGGGCGAGGGTGAGGGTGGTGTGGTCGTCGGTGCGTTCCGTGGTGGCCGTCCACACCAGCCGGTCGAAGCCGTGGGTGCCGCCGTGGAGGTGGTGTGGTCCCTCGTTGCGGTCCAGTGTGTGGCGGACGCCGTCGAGGGTGAACGAGCCGTGGGCGACGTTCCGGCAGAACCGGCCGACGGTCGCTCCGACGTATGCGTTGGTGGCCCGGTCCTCGTAGTCGGCGAGGGCGGGTAATCGGTGTACGACATTGTCCGGACGGCCGTCGCGGCCGGGTATGCGGACCTCTACGAGAGTTGCCCCGTAGGTCCAGACCACGACTTCCATTCCTTCGCCGTTTCCGAGTGTATAGGCGTCCACCGGAACGGGCGGCTGCCGCACGTTTCCGGCCGTCATTCCCACGAACTCGCAGCGTATGTACAAGAGTCCCCCACAGGCGACAAAGAAGAGCTATGCGATGAGCCGCTGGAAGGATCCTGCGCTCTTTCGCGCATCGACGCGGGAATCGCGACGCATTGTGCGTCACCCGCAGCAACTGGCCATCAGGTTCGCGAACGCACCCATGGTCGATCGAGGCGTGAGGCCGACGCTACCCGATCCCCGGAAGGACCGGAAGACTTTCCTCTGCACATTCCGATCTTGCTCTGAACACCCGTGTCCGACAGCCACCTTTCAGCCGCCGGGCATGCTCGTTTGCGCCATCCCGGCGGCTATTCCGGACCGGCACCGTTTCGCCGGCCGACCGATCACAGGTTGTCAACTCATCGTCAACTCGTCGTCATACCCGCCCGTCCGCACCGCCCCCGGCGCGGTCAATGGCGGCACCGCTCCCTTATCGTCGACGGGCGGTACGGGAGTGGGCCGCAAGGGAAGACGGATGCACCGGCCGTCAGGTTGCCTCCACCCCGGCATCCGGCCCTCACCAGCCCAAATCTGTCTCTTACCGGTCCAGTTGACCGTTACAGGTATTGACAAACGCGCCGGGTCCTATGGAGGGTGGCCCCGCTATCCCACGTAAGTCAGTTAGGGGACGCACACATTGAGCAGCGGCTGTTTTGCCGAACGAAAGACTGATCGGCACTTACCCCTCCGTCATGAATTATTGGAGACGGATGTCGCATTAACCCTCCAGCCCCACGCCCGGCTTCCTCCCGATGCCGGGACAGATGTTGTCGCAGCTTTGGTCCGTGACCGGCTCACAGCCGACGGATATGCTCTTCTCCAGCTCGAAGACCCCTTGTCGACCGCCGATTTCGTTGCGGTAGGAAAGACACTCGGCGAGCCCATGCCGGAGACCGACGCGGCGGTTCTGCCGTATACCGAGCAGGGCATCATGCTCAATTTGACGGCCGATGCGGGGCGTACCTCAGACGCCTCCCGGCAGCCTTTCGCCACGAACTTCCTCACCCTGCACACCGAAGGCAGTACCCGGCCCGCGGAGCGGCAACCACGCCTCATCGCGCTGATGTGCTGCGAACCGGGACACAGTACGGCCGCCCGCACCGTGGTCGTGCCGATGGCCGCGGTCCGCCGGCGCCTGTCGTCACACCACGCCGAACTGCTGACCCGCGTCCGCTACCGTGCCTCCGAGGACGGGCCGCCGCTGCTGCGGGACGTCGAGGGGGCGCCGGTCTTCTCCTTCCGCGACTTCCACACCGCACCGCTGGAGTGGGAGCTGGACGGCGACGGGACCGAGGCCGGCGAGGTCGGCCCGGCGCTGCGGAACCTGCTCGCCGCGATGTACGCCTCCACCGGGGCCCGGGCGGTCGAGTGGCAGCGCGGAATGCTGCTCGTCCTCGACAACCACCGCTTCTTCCACGGCAGAACCGCGGGTGACGGCCGTGTCCCGGAGACCCCGCGGCATCTCAAGCGCCTGCGTCTCCTCGGGGGCTGACGCCTTCCCGCGCTCCGGTACGCCACCCCTCTTCGACACCCATGCGACTGACCCTGGAGCCCTCAGTGGAACTCTTCCCCCACCCGTTACCCCAGCGATGTTTCAGCATCCCGGACGAGGCGGTCGAGAGTGCGGCCGCGGCGCGTCTGCTCGACAGCAGCGGTCCGCGCTTCCTGCCCGATGTCGACGAGCGGATGCTCGACGTCTACAACCGGGCGGTCGATCCGCAGGACCCCTTCGAGCTCTGCCACCTGTGGCTGGGCCGGGTGGACGCGGAGTCGGGGGCACACGCCACCCGCCCCTGGCTGGCCGAGCAGTGGCGGGCCGCCAGGGTGCGGCGGAGCATGACCCCGGAGGAGGTGCTGACCGCACGCTCGACGGTGCGCTTCGTCAAGGAGCTGTTCAACTTCTTCTTCCGCGACGACCTCTACGGCGACCTGCGCTCCGATGACCACCTGATGCTCTCCGGCGGCGCCGTGGACGAGGAGGAGTGGGGGCTCCCGGAGGTCCTCAAGGAGTGCATCCGCTACGCGCTGGAGCGCGACTGGTACGGCTACTCCGACTCCTGCGGACGGGTGCAGGCGCGGGAGGCGGTGGCCGCGTACGAGAGCGCCCGGATCCCCGGCGCCGCGTACGAGGCGGGCAATATCGCCCTCACCATGGGCGGCACCGTGGCGGTCAGCACGATGGCCGACTTCATCGTCGCCCGCTCCGGGCCGCGCTCCGCTCCCGCGCTGTGCGCGACGCCCAACTACCCGCCCCTGGTGGAGTCGATCGCCTGCCGCACCGCCACGCGTCTGGTGCCGCTGCCGGCCCAGGACGGCCGGATGTCGGTGGAGCCGCTGCTGGCCGCGCTGTCACCGGACACCCCGCTGGTGCTGCTGCAAACCGCCGCGAACCCGACCGGCGCCGGGGTGGCCGAGGAGGACCTGGTCCGGCTGCTGAACGCGCTGTCGCCGTCCACGCTGATCCTGCTCGACGAGTGCCACGAATGGCTCGGGCCGGTGAACCGGCTGTCGCCCGCGCGTGCGGCGCGCAACGTCATACGGATCTCCAGTCTGTCCAAGCACTGGTCGGCGCCGGGCATCAAGGCCGGCTGGATCACCGCCGACAGCGATCTGATCGCCGAGTACTACGAGTACGCCTCCACCCACTTCGGCGGCCCGCCCTCCTTCTTCTACACGCTCATCGAGGTGCTGGCCCGGATGGAGCGCTGGCGGGTCACCGGCCTGCGGTCCGTCGGCACCGAGCAGGTGCGCGAGTTCGAAGCCTCCTACGGTCTGACGGCGGAGCGCCTCCAGGCCGCCTACGACAACTACGCGGCCGAGCGGGAGGCCCGCGAGGCGGGACTGCTCCTGCTGCGCGACGCCACCCACGCCCGGCTGTCGGAGTTCGCGACCGTCCTCAAACCGCGCTACTCCATCAACACCGCGGTGACACTGCCCGGTTGGGACGACTCCTACCGCTGCTTCCGCGACCTGCTGCGCGAGGCGGGCGTGTCCACCTACCCCGGCATCCTCAACTTCTGCTTCTCCGGCGGGGCGGTGCGGATGACCTCGGCACGCTCCTGGAAGGACATCGACGCCGCCGTCGGCCGGCTGAGCGCCTACGCGGGCAGGAGCGCGGTGCACCATGGCTGACTTCCCCCGCCGGGACGGCCGCAAGACGGTCATCGGCATGATCCACCTGCGGCCCCTGCCCGGAACCCCGTTCCACCGGGACGGCACGCTGGAGGAGACGCTGGAGAGCGCCGTACGGTCGGCCGTCGCGCTCGAACAGGGCGGCGCGGACGGCTGCCTGGTGCAGACGGTCGACCGGGTCTACAGCGTGGCGGACGAGTCCGATCCGGCCCGGACCGTCGCCATGGGCCTGATCGCCGATGCCGTTGTGCGTGCCACCGGTGACGGCTTCCGCGTGGGCGTGCAGATGATGCGCAACGCGGTGAGCGCGTCGCTGGCCGTGGCAAAGGTGGCCGGCGGCTCCTTCGTCCGGGTCGGCGCCCTGGTCGGGCAGACCCTCTCCCCGCACGGCATGGTGACGCCGGACCCGCTGCACGTCATGGAGTACCGCCGGAAGATCTCGGGTGAGGGCATCGGCATCGTCGCCGACATCGATTCGATGCACTTCTCCTGGTTCGGCGGCGGGAAGACCACGGCGGAGGTCGCGAAGGCGGCCCGGGGCGCGGGGGCCGATGCCGTCTCGCTGTGCCACTCCGACGACGACACCACCCTGCGGATGATCGAAGCGGTGCGCGCGGCGACGCCGGACCTGCCGGTCATCCTCGCCGGGCACACCCACCACGAGAACGCCGCGCGGCTGCTGGCCGCCGCCGACGGGGCGTTCGTCGGCAGCTGTCTGGAGCGTGAGGGCTGGGGCAGCGAGATCGATCCCGCACGGGTGGCGGCGTACATGGACGTCGTCCGCCGTATCCCGCAGTGACTCCGCCACTGCTCCCGCCTCGTCCGTCACCTCCGCCCCGCGCCCACCGCGCCCCCGTATCCCCCCACGCGTCCCTCCCGGTACGGGCCGCGCCTCACGATCGGAGCCCCCCGCCATGACCGCTCAGCCCCTCCCCCGGGCGCCCCTGCTGCTGGAGCGCTTCCTCGCCACCGTGTCGGCCAGGCCCGGCGCGGTGGCGGTGGAGGACGGCGCGGCCCGGACGTCGTTCGCGGAGCTGGCGGAGCGCAGTGCTGCGGTGGCGGCGCACCTGACGGCCCGTGGGGTCCGCGCGGAGACCGTCGTCGGGCTGTGCCTGCCGCGCTCGGCGGACTTCATCGCCGCCGCGCTCGGCGTCATGCGGGCGGGCGGTGCGTTTCTGCCGCTGGACCCCGCCTACCCCGCCGACCGGTTGCGCTACCTGGTGGAGGACAGCGGCACGACCGTGGTCCTGACGGCCGGCGTTGGCGCGGCGCTCCCCCCGGACGGCGTCTTCCCGGCGCCTGTCGCGGTCCTGCCGCTCACGGCGGCCGTCGCGGCCCCCGACGCCGGTACCCGGCTGCCGCCCGTGCCGTCAGGGCGGCTCGCCTACGTCATCTACACCTCCGGTTCGACCGGCCGCCCGAAGGGGGTACAGGTCGAACACGGGGCGCTGGCAAGCTTTCTGGCCGGTCTGGAGGCGGCCGGCGTCGTCCGGCCGGGGGCGGCCCGGGTCGGCTGGAGCGCCAGCCCCTCCTTCGACGCCTCGCTCCAGCAGTGGGCCCGGGTCTGCCGGGGTGACACCGTGGTGATCGTCGACGATATGGCGCGCCGCGTCCCGCAGCGGCTCGTACAGGCCGTGACGGGGGCCCGCCTCACCGATCTCGACATCACGCCCAGCCTGGCCGAGCTGACGGCCGACCGGCTGGCCGCCGCCCTGCCGGCCGGCTCCGGGCTGCGCCTGTGGGTGGGCGGCGAGCCGATCTCCCCCGCCCTGTGGCGGTGCCTGGCCGGGCACTCCGCGGCGGGCCTGCTGGACGCGGTGAATGTGTACGGCACCACGGAGACGACGGTGGACACTCTGTGGGCCCCGGTGCAAGGCGGTGTGCAGCCGCACCTCGGGGCGCCCCTGCCCGGCCAGACCGTCCGTCTGCTGGATGACCGGCTGCGTCCGGTACCGGACGGTGAGCCGGGCGAGCTGTACATCGCGGGCCCCACCCTCGCCCGCGGCTACCTGGGCCGCCCGGAGCTGACGGCCGGGCGTTTCCTCCCCGATCCCTGGGCCGCGGACGGTTCGCGGATGTACCGGACCGGGGACCGCGCCCGCCGGACCCCGGACGGCCGGCTGGAGTTTCTGGGCCGTACCGACCACCAGGTCAAGGTGCGCGGATACCGCGTGGAGCTGGGTGAGGTCGAGGCCGTGCTGGCCGAGTGCCCCGGTGTGCTGGAGTGCGTGGTGGTGCCCCGTACCCAGGGCGGGGTGGGCGTACTGGCGGCGTTCGTGCGGACCGCGCCGGACACCTCCGTGGAGGACGTACGGGCGCATGCGGCGCTGCGGCTGCCGGAGTGGATGCGGCCCGCCGCCTGCACCGTGGTGGCGGCCATGCCCCTGACGCCGTCCGGGAAGACCGACCGGGCGGCGCTCGCCGACGGGCTCGTCGACGGGACGGCGGCCCGTGCGCGCTGACCGGCCTGAGCACTCCCCCGGCCGCTCACTCGGTCCACCGGGCGCCGGACGTCTCCTCCGAGGGGACGAGCGGCCCGCCGTACCACCGCTCGATCAGCCGGCGGGCGAGGTAGCGCCGGTCCGGCAGCGCCACCCGTCCGGCGCGGACGGCCGCTGCCAGCGCGTCCCGGGTGAACCAGCGGACCGCCGCCATTTCGCTCCCGTCGGCCCGTACGTCGGACGAGACGGCCCGGGCTTCGTAGCCCAGCATGAGGCTGCCGGGGAACGGGTGCGACTCGGTCTCCACACAGCGCACTTCGCCGATCGCCGCCCCCGCCTCCTCCTCGGCCTCCCGCCGCACCGCGGCCTCCGCCGTCTCCCCGGGCTCCACATACCCCGCGGGCACCGAATACTGGTGGGCGGGCCAGCGGGTGCGGCTGCCCAGCAGACAGCGGTCCCGGGCATCGGTGATCAGCATGAGCACGGCGGGGTCGGTACGTGGGTGGTGCTCGACGCCGCACGGCACACAGCGCCGGACGTGCCCGCCGCACTCCGGCGTGGTGCAGCCACCGCAGCGGGGACAACGGCCGTGGGTGCGGTGCCAGTTCTCCAGGGCGGTGGCGTGCACCAGCATGCCGTGGTCCCGGGGGCCGAGCGGATATGGCTCGCCGCCCAGGGCCGCGGGGCGTGCGTCGTCGGCGGGCGGGCCGGGCAACTCCTCGGTGGCGTAGGCGAAGTAGGCCGCGCCCCCGGCGTCGGTGCCGAGGAAGTAGCGGGCGCCGTCCGGTGGGCAGTCGCGCGGGCGGACCAGCGCCAGCCGCCCTCCGCCGGGCCCCTCGGTCACATAGGTGGTGCCACCGGCCAGCGGCATGACGCGGGTGTCGTCGCGCTGCCAGGCCGCGTAGAGCCACGCCTCGTCCTCCCGTCGCCCGGCACTGCGGTCCAGCGGCTCCGCGGAACGGTCCAAGGGCGGGGGCAGGTGGTTCACAGTGGCCTCACCGGGGTCAAAGGGAGTCTCAGGGTGCGCAGTTGACGTGCCGTCACGTCTCCCGCTTCCGGGAACCTAGGCCACCGCCACAAGGACGAACAAGGGCGTTTCCGCGCCAATCATGATGAAGGTGACAACAGTCACACATCGCCCTCAAGAATGGCTACGTAGGAAAGGATGATCGTGGTGAACGAGCCCCAGGAGCAGACGTCCGGGTCCCGCGCGCCGGCGAGCGAACTGCTTGCGGCGGTGACCGAGGTCGTGCTGCGCAATGCCCCCGACCGCGCGTCCCTGGCGTCCGCCGGACCGGACGCCTCGCTCCCGGCGCACGGCTTCGACTCACTGTGCGTGGTGCGCCTGTTGGTGGACCTGGAAGAGACGCTGGGCGTCGCCTTCCCCTCCGACGCGGTGACCGCCGAGACCTTCCGCAGCATCCGCGCCATCGCCGACGCCCTCGGCGGGACCGGGCCCGGAGCGCCGCCCGGGTCCCCCGGCCGCTGAACGGCTCCGCCGCCACGCAGCCCCACCCCCACCCCTACCACGACCGAGGAACCATGCACGCCACCCCCGACGACCACCGGCTCGCCCACCGCTGTGCGGGAAGGGAGTTCACCGACCGGCTGCCCCTCCACCCGACGATGCCGCAGCTGCTGGCGCACCGGGCCGAGCACGACGGGTCGGCCCCGTACCTGACCTTCCACGGCGCGGACGGCACCGGGACCACCCTCACCTACCGGGACATGCTCCGGTACAGCCGCCGTCTGGCGGCGTGGGCCGGCCGCGAACTGGACGCACGCCCGGGGGACGTCTTCGCCCTCGCCCCCACCAACGAACTGCGGTCGGTGACCGCCGTGTTCGCCCTGTTGCTCGCCGGCTGCTCCGTACTGTCGCTGAACCCGGCCGATCCGGCGGGCCGGATCACGCAGCAGGCGGAAGCGTTGGGCGCCAAGGCGGTGCTGCGCGCCCCGGACACCGCGGCCGACGGGACGGTGCCCTGGTCGCTGCTCCCCGACCCGCGGGAGCTGCCCGCGGCCGACGACACCTGGACGGGGCCCGACCTCGACCCCGGGGCGGACGCCCTGTACTTCGGTACGTCGGGGTCGACGGCCGCCTCCAAACTGGTCGCGCAGTCGCACTACAACGGCGCGGTCAACGCCGAGGCGCTGCGCCGGCACCACGGTCTCGGCCCCGGCGACCGGTTCCTGGGCTGCCTGCCCGTCCACCACGTCAACGGCCTGCACTTCAGCGTCTTCGGCACCCTCGCCGCCGGGGCGCACGGCATCCTGCTCACCGGATTCGACCCCTTCGGGTACCCGCGTCTGCTGACCGCGTACCGCCCACGGGTGGCGAGTGTGGTCCCCAGCATCCTGGAGACGCTGCTGGAGACCTGGCGCAGCCCGCAATTCCCGCCGGAGTTCGACTACTTCGTGTCGGCGGCCGCCCCGCTGTCCGGGTCCACGGCCCGCGCGGTGCACGACCGCTGGGGCGTCCGGAGCCTCCAGGGGTACGGCCTGACCGAGACGACCAACTTCTCCACCACCATGCCGCGCGGCCTCTCGGACGCCGCCTACCGGGCCCTGATGCTGGACTGCGACATCCCCTCCGCCGGCACCGCCCTGTACGGCAATGAGGTGGCCGTGCTCCTTCCGGACGGCCGGCGGGCCGCACCGGGCGAGACCGGCGAGGTCTGTATGCGCGGGCACAACGTCATGTCCCGCTACCAGGGGAACGCGGAGGCGACGGCGGAGGCGTTCGCCGGCGGCTGGTTCCACTCCCAGGACCTGGGCTACGAGGTCGTCGAACCGGAGTCCGGCCTGCGCTTCGTCGTGCTCACCGGCCGGGCCAAGAACATCGCCAAGGTACGCGGCGAGACGGTGTCGCTGGAGGAGATGGAGCGGGCCCTGAAGGCCTTTCCGCCGGTCCGCGACGCCGCCTGCGCCACCGCCCCGGACCGCTTCCTGGGCGAGGTGGTGGTGGCGGCGGTGGCCGCGCCGGACGACACGACCGACGCCATGCTGCTCGACCACCTCGGGCGCTCCTTCGATCCTGCGGTGCTGCCCGCCCGCTTCGTACGGATGCCGGAGATCCCGCGGACCGCCACCGGCAAGGTCATCCGGCCGAGACTGCGGGAGCTGCTTGCCGCGACCTCCGAACGGCCGGCGCCCGCCGTCGATCCGCAGTCCTGACCGGCGGTTCGGCCATGACGACGAAGACACCCCTCTCGACCACCGCGGCGGCGGCCACCCGCGCCGTCCGGGACACCTTCGCGGGACTGCCGTCCGCGTTCTGGTGGCTCTGGGTCAGTACCTTGATCAACCGTCTCGGCGCGTTCGTCTCCACCTTCCTCGCGCTGTACCTCACCGTCCAGAAGGGGTACTCGGCCTCCTATGCGGGCCTGGTCGCCGCGCTCTACGGACTGGGCGGCGCGGCGGGCAACCTGGTGGCCGGCGTGCTCACGGACCGGCTGGGCCGCAGACCGACGCTGCTGGTCTCCCAGATCGCCACCGCGGGCACCGTGGCGCTCCTCGGGTTCGCCTCCCGTCCGGAGACGATCGCGGTGCTCGCCGCGCTGGCCGGAATGACCACCAGCGCCTCACGGCCCGCGGTGCAGGCGATGATGACCGACATCGTGCCCGAGCGGCACCGGATCCGGGCCTTCGCGCTCAACTACTGGGCCATCAACCTGGGGTTCGCCCTGTCGGCGTCCGCGGCGGGCCTGATCGCCCGCTACTCCTATCTGTGGCTCTTCCTGGGCGAAGCGCTGCTGACCGCGCTCTGCGCGACTCTCGCCTACTTCCGGCTCCCGGAGTCCCGCCCGGCCGCCCCGCCCAGGTCCCACGGGGCGCCGCAGGGCACCACCTCCCTCCTGACCGTGCTGCGCGATGTCCGCTTCATGACGGTCGTCGGCCTGAACCTGCTGCTGGTGACGCTGTACCAACAGGGCCTGGTGGCACTGCCGTTGGCCATGGGGCGCGCCGGTTTCGACAGCACCGACTTCGGTGTGGTGATCGCGGCCAACGGTGTACTCATCGTGGCGCTGCAGATCCCCGTCACCCGCCTCATCGAGCACCGCTCCCCCGGCCCGCTGCTGGTGGTCTCGGCCCTCCTGACGGGCGTCGGCTTCGGCCTCAGCGCCCTCGCCGACTCGGTCCCCTTCTACGTGCTGACCGTCTGCATCTGGACCCTGGGTGAGATCATCAACTCCCCCACCCAGATGACCCTGGTGGCACGGCTCTCCCCCGTCCAGGGCCGGGGCCGCTACCAGGGCGTCTACACCCTCTCCTGGTCGGTCGCCGCCTTCGCGGCCCCCCTGGTCGGCGGTCTGGTCATCGACCGCTACGGCGCGGATGCCGTATGGCTGGGCAGCCTCGCCGTCGGCATCCTGGCCGCCTTCGGTTACGCCCAGGTCATGCGGCGTCCGTGGGGGGAGAGCGCGCCGGCCGCCCCCCGCACGATGTCGGACACCGCCTCCTGACCTCTCAGGGCTTGGTGAGCCGTACCGTGTCGCCCGACCTGCCGTCGGCGAGGATGTCGATCCGGGCCCCGGTGTCGGGGTCGGTGAAGGACTGGCCGGGGGCGTAGGTGGCCATGTCCTGGGGGGTGCAGCCGGCGGGCGGGGCGGCGGGCGACGGGTTGTTCATGATCCTTACCGGGCCATCGCCGGTCTTGGTGGCGGAGTCGACCTTGTAGACCAGGACGCCCGTCGAGCAGGCACCGCGGTCGTTGCCCTCCGCCCGGCGGGACTCGGCCACATACGCCGTGGTCCCGCCGGTGCGGAGCACCGCGATCTTGGTGCCGCCCGGTCGCTCCACCGGCGTCAGCCGTACCGTCCGGTGGCCGGACGAGGCGAGGCAGGCGACCTGGTCGGTCCGGGTCCAGCCGAGCTTCCAGGAGTGCCAGCCCAGATACTGCGGGGCGTGACCGGCGATATTGCCCATGACGTCCCAGCCGCGGGCGTAGCGGTGGGTCTCGCCGGTGAAGGCGTACAGGTCGGGGAGGCCGAAGGTGTGGCCGGTCTCATGGTCGGCGACCTTGGGGCCCCAGCGCCACATGTCCTGGCCGAAGGTGACGGCCCATTTGATGCGGGTGCCGTCGGCCGTGACGCCGGCCGTGGCCGGGTCGAAGAGGTAGGTCGGGGAGAAGGAGATCGCGGTCGCCGCCTTGGTGGGGACGATGTAGACCATGTCGTACCGGGAGAAGTCCGTGCCAGGGTCGGCGGCCGTGATCGCGTCGCGTACATAGCGCTCGTGCGCCTCGAAGGTGATGCCCCGGTCGAAGCCGTAGGACGTGGACGCCGCCGGCATGCGGATCCAGTGGTGCTGCGGGGTGATCTCCAGCCGGGAGCGGCCGTACGAGGCCGTGCGCATCCAGGCGGCGGCGGGGGCGAGTTGGGCCGCGTAGCCGTCGGTGGCGTCGGTGGCCCGGGCGTCGGGGAAGTCCACGAACAGGGTCAGGACGCGATGGGTACCGGTGGACCGCTGGAACTGGGCCCGGTCGGTGTCATGGCCCTCGTCGGTCCAGCCGGTCTTCCCGGGCAGTGCGCAATGGGCGGCGGACGACGAGGGGTTGGGGGTGGGGGCGGGCGCTCCCGCGGTCGCCGTGGCGGGGGCGAGGAGGAAGGCGGCCAGCGCCAGACAGGGGGCGAGGGCGAGGGCCGCGGCGAGGGGGCGCGGCCGGGGCGGCAAGGTGGGCATGGCTCTCCTTCGGCACGATGAGGGAGGGGTGGGAGAGGGAGGGGAAAGGGGGGTGGGGGAAGGGGCTGTGGGGGTGGGGGTTACGCGCGGCCGGCGGCCAGGTCCATGAGCCGGGACAGGACCTTTTCGCCCGAGGCGGAGATCCCGTCGTGTTCCCACTCGTTGGTGACCCAGGCCCGTACCGCGCCGACCTCGCGCGCGGTACGCAGGGAGAGCCCGGCGTCCACGTACATGTCGTCGTGGTAGACGATCGCGGCGACCGGGATCCGGTTGGCGGCGAGGCGGCGGGGGTCGTACAGCGGGCGCCAGTCGGTCCGTCCGGCCAGCAGGTCGGCGGCCTCCGCGAAGGGGCGCAGACCGGCGATGTCCCGGAACATCCAGGGGTACATCATTTCACCGGTGAGCAGGAGGATGTCGGCCTCCTCGGCGAACTCGGGGAAGCCGGCCATGGCGCGGGACGCCGCCCAGCCTGTGGGTCCGCCGCCCTGGCCGTACAGGGTCTCCTGCATGACCGCGAACAGCGGGTTGTCGGTGAAGCCGGTCAGGCCCATGACCTGGTGGAGGAAGGTGTCGGTCAACTCCCCCTGTGCGTCGAGGGCTTCGTCCAGCAGCCAGTGCACCCGCTCGAAGCCGTCGCCCATGCCGAGGGCGAGGCCGAGGGTGCGGAGCCGGCGGACGGTGAGCCGGTCCCCGTCGGGCAGCCGGACATCGGTGGACACGAGCAGGTCGGCGATCCGCCTCAGGCGCGCGGCGTCGTCCGGGTAGCGGTCGTAGAACTCCAGGACGCGGTCCCGCACCCGGGGGTAGGTGCGGGCGTAGACATCGTCGGCGGTGGCGGTGAGGCCCGGCAGGCCGCCGGCGACGTAGCACGCCCGCAGGCCCTCCGGCGCCTGGGAGAGGTAGGTGAGCGTGAGGAAGCCGCCGTAGCTCTGCCCCAGGGTCTCCCAGGGCTCGTCGCCGCACAGCTCGCGGCGGATCAGCTCGGCGTCCGCGACGATCGAGTCCGCCCGGAAGTGGGCGAGGTACGCCGCGAGCTGTGCGGCGGTGCCGAAGCGTGCGGCCCGGCGGGCGGTGACGGGTGTGGAGCGTCCGGTGCCGCGCTGGTCGAGCAGCAGCACGCGGTGGGTCTTCAGCGCGTGCGCCAGCCAGCCCGGTGAACCGGCCGTCGGGCGGGGTGACTTGCCGCCGGGGCCGCCCTGGAGGTACAGCAGCCACGGCAGGTCCTCACCCGCACGGGCGGGGTCGGCGACCTCGCGGGCGAACACCTCGATGCCGGGCCCGTCCGGGGCGGAGTGGTCCAGCGGCACGGTGAAGACATGGTCAGTGGTCGCGTAGGCGGGGTGCATGACTCCCTTTCGCAGCCGGCGTGAGGCTGTGGCTGTGTGACATGTGATGTTGCACAGCTCACTGTGGAGCGGCCGGCTACGGAAGGGGAGCCCTCAGTTCTCCATAACGCCGCGTTATGGAGGCCATGGACGGAGGGAGTTCCATGGCCGCGGCCACGCCCCCCCGACAGGGCTCGGTCCCCCTCCCGCTCAGTGGCTGGCGCCCAGACTCCGCTTGGGCCGCTGCCGGCCGGGCTTCCCGGCGTCCTCGCCCTTCGCCCACAGGGAGCGGACATGGCTCAGATGCCGGGCCATGCACTTCTCCGCGCCCTTGGCGTCACCGGCCAGCATCAGGTCGAGGAGCTCCAGGTGCTCCTCGGCCGACGGGATCAGCTCTCCCCGCTCGTCCAGCGCGGTCAGCCCGTACAGGCGGGAGCGCTTGCGCAGCTCGCCTACGGTCTCGACCAGGCGCTCGTTGCCGGAGAGCGCGAGCAGCGAGAGGTGGAAGCGGCGGTCCGCCTCCAGGTAGCCGATGAGGTCGTGCTCGCGCGCGGCGCGCACGATCTCCTCGGCCACCGGGCGGAGCACTTCCAGGTCCTCATGGGACGCGGTGCGGGTGATCCGGCCGATCATGGGGACCTCGATCAGGGTGCGGATCTCGGTGTACTGGTCGAGATCGCGCTCATTGACCTCGGTGACCCGGAAGCCCTTGTTGCGGACCGGCTCGACCAGGCCCTCGCGGGCCAGATCGAGCATCGCCTCGCGCACCGGGGTCGCGGAGATACCGAAGTCCTCCGCGAGCACCGGCGCCGAGTAGACCGCGCCGGGCCGGAGCTCACCGGAGATCAGCGCGGCCCGCAGGGCGTGCGCGACCTGGTCGCGCAGCCTTTCCCTGGTGGTGATCAGGTTGCGCTGTTTCAGGTGCCCCATGGTGTTCCTTCCGTGCCCGGCGGATCACCAGAGTACAATGTCACGTTGTTTTTGCAGGTGACAGGGTGTAGGTACGGCTCGACGTGTAGAACTCCAGGGCGGCTCGGCCCTGTTCCCGCGGCCCGTACCCGGAGGCCTTGGCGCCGCCGAACGGGAGATGGAAGTCCACGCCGGCGGACGGGGCGTTGATCCGGATCATGCCGGTGTCGAGCCGGTCGAGTCCGTTGAGTGCGGTGTCGAGGTCGGCGGTGTGGACCGAGGTGACCAGCCCGTACGGCACGGAGTTGGTGATCCGTACCGCCTCGGCCAGGTCGTCGGCGGGCAGCAGTGCCGCGACGGGTCCGAAGACCTCCTCGTGCAGCAGCCGGTGGTCCGCCGGCACCTTGTCGACGAGCGTCGGGGCCGCGTACCAGCCGGGGCCCTCGGGGAGGGTGCCGCCGGCGACGACGGAGAGGCCGTCCGCGGCCCGGCCCACCTGCTCACGGGCCCGCTCGGAGATGAGCGGGCCGCACACCGTGGCCGGGTCGGCCGGGTCGCCCACCGGGAGGGTGCGCAGCGCTTCGGCCAGGGCCTCGCGCAGCGGGTCGAGGGCGGCACCGACCGCGATCACCCGGCTGGTGGCGGTGCACTTCTGGCCCGCGTATCCGGCGATCGCCGCCGCGAGGTGCCCGGCGGCCCGTTCGATGTCGGCGTCCGGGAGGACGATCGCGGCGTTGAGTCCGCCCATCTCGGCCTGTACGGGGATGCCCGCGGCGGTGGTGGCGCGGACGACCTCCCGGCCGACGGCGGTGGATCCGGTGAAGGAGACCACGTCGGCGGCGGAGATCAGGGCGTTGCCCTCGACGGCCCCGCCGGGGACCACGGTGAACACCCCGCCGGGCAGGGCCGGCGCGATGAGCTCGGCGAGGCGCTGGGCGCACGCGGTGGCTTCCGGTGCGGGCTTGAGGACGACCGTGTTGCCGGCCGCCAGCGCCGGGGCCGCCTTCCAACTCGGAATGGCGAGCGGGAAGTTCCAGGGGGTGACCAGGCCCGCGACCCCGTAGGGGCGGCGGCGGCTCAGCAGCAGTCCGGGGCCGCCGGCCGTTTCGTGGACGGCGCCGGCGGGCTCGTAGGGGGCCTGGGCGTAGTACCGCCAGATCGCGACGGTCCGCGCCACCTCGGCCCGCGCCTCGGCGAGCGGTTTGCCCACCTCACGTACGACGAGGGCGGCCAGCTCGTCGGCCGCGGCCTCGACGGCGGCGGCGACGGCGGAGAGGCCCGCCGAGCGGGCGGCCGCGCCGGCGGTGAGCCAGCCCGGCTGTGCGGCACGGGCCCGCTCGACGGAATCGGCCACGGCGAAGGCGCCGGGGGCCGGGGTCCGCAGCAGTACGTCGGTCGGGTCGGCCGGATTGTGCGACACGACGGGGGACAGCGTGGTCATAGGAGGAAGCCTCCGGGGAAGGGGTCGTCCGGGTCGAGGAAGTACTGGGCGGTGCCGGTGAGCCAGGCACGGCCGGTGATGGTGGGGATGACGGCCGGCAGCCCGCCGACCTCCGTCTCCGCGACGAGGCGGCCGGTGAACCGGGTGCCGATGAAGGACTCGTTGACGAAGTCCCGGTGCAGCGGGAGGGCTCCGCGGGCGTGCAGCTGGGCCATCCGGGCAGAGGTGCCGGTCCCGCACGGCGAGCGGTCGAACCAGCCCGGGTGGATGGCCATGGCGTGCCGGGACCGGTGCGCGTCCGAGCCGGGTGCGGCGAGGTAGACGTGCTTGACGCCGCCGATCTCCGGCTGTTCGGGGTGCACGGGCCGGTCCGGCGAGGCGTTGATGGCGTCCATGACGGCGAGGCCGGCGGCGAGCAGATCGTCCTTGCGGGCACGGTCGAACGGCAGCCCCAGCGCGTCGAGTTCGACGAAGGCGTAGAAGTTCCCGCCGAAGGCGAGGTCGTACGTCACCGTCCCGAACCCCGGCACCTCGACCTTGCGGTCCAGGCCGACACAGAACGCCGGCACATTGGTGAAGGTGACGGCCTTCGCCGCACCGTCCTCGACGTGCACGTCCACGGAGACCAGACCGGCCGGGGTGTCGAGGCGGACCGTGGTGACGGGCTCGCTGACCGGCACCATCCCGGTCTCGACCAGGACGGTGGCGACGCCGATGGTGCCGTGCCCGCACATCGGCAGCAGCCCGGAGACCTCGATGTAGAGGACCCCGTAGTCGGCGTCGGGCCGGGTGGGCGGCTGGAGGATCGCGCCGCTCATCGAGGCGTGGCCGCGCGGCTCGTACATCAGGAGCGTACGGAGGTGGTCCAGGTGCTCGATGAAGTGGAGCCTGCGCTCGGCCATGGTGGCGCCGGGGATGACGCCGACGCCTCCGGTGATGACACGGGTGGGCATGCCCTCGGTGTGCGAGTCGACGGCATGGAAGACATGACGAGTACGCACGGACGTCCTTTCAGCGGTCAGTGGTGGCCGTCGGCAACGGCCTTCTCGGTGGCGGCGCGGACGTGGGTCTCGATCTCCCCGGTGAGCGGGAAGCGCGGCGGGCGGGTGGGGCCGCCGTGGCGGCCGACGATGTCCATGGAGAGCTTGATGCACTGGACGAACTCGGTCTTGGAGTCCCAGCGCAGCAGCGGGTGCAGCGACCTGTAGAGCGGGAGTGCCGTCTCCAGGTCCCCGGCGACGGCGGCGTGGTAGAGCTCCGCGCAGGTGGTGGGGAGGGCGTTGGGGTAGCCCGCGATCCAGCCGACGGCGCCGGCCACCGCGAGTTCCAGCAGGACGTCGTCCGCGCCGATCAGCAGGTCGAGTTCCGGGGCGAGTTCGGCGAGCTCGTAGGCCCGGCGCACGTCTCCGCTGAACTCCTTGACCGCGACCACGCTGCCGTCGCCGTGGATCTGGGCGAGGAGGGCCGGGGTGAGGTCGACCTTGGTGTCGATGGGGTTGTTGTACGCGACGACCGGGATCCCCGCCTCGGCGACCTCGGCGTAGTGGGCGCGCACCGCGCGTGCGTCGGCGCGGAAGGCGTTCGGCGGCAGCAGCAGGACGGAGCCGCAGCCCGCCTGGGCGGCCTGTTCGGCCCAGCGGCGGGCCTCGGCGCTGCCGTAGGCGGCGACGCCGGGCATCACCCGCGCGCCGTCGCCCGCCGCCTCGACGGCGGTGTGCACCACGCGGGCGCGCTCCTCGTCGGTGAGGGTCTGGTACTCGCCGAGGGAGCCGTTCGGCACCACACCGTCGCAGCCGTTGTCGATCAGCCAGCGGACGTGCTCGGCGTAGGCGTCGTAGTCGACGGAGAGGTCCTCGCGCAGCGGGAGCGCGGTGGCGACCATGATGCCGCGCCAGGGACGGTCGGTGTTCCAGGAGGTGGAAGCCATGCTGGTCAGCCCTTCTATAGTGTGTGACATTGTACTGATGTTCGGCAGCGCCCACAAAGGGTGCGCCGCCCGGTCAGAGGTCGGTCGTGCCGGTCGCAGGCGGTTCACCGCTGCCCTCGGCGTCGACCGGGGGTGCCGCGGGCTCGTCGAGCGAGCCGAGCACCCCGAGCGGGACGGGTACGGCCAGCGGCCGGCGTTCCACGGAGGGCGCCGTGGCCCCGCCGTCCCCGCCCGCCGCGAGGCAGGCCACGGCCGCCCCGCACATCCGGCCCTGGCACCAGCCCATACCGGCCCTGGTGAGGAGTTTGACGGTACGGGCGTCGCGGGCGCCGAGGTCGGCGACCGCCAGCCGGATCCGGCCCGCGCTCACCTCCTCGCATCGGCAGACGTCCGTGCCGTCGTCGAGCCAGTCGGTCCAGCCGGGCCCGGGGGCGTGTGCGGCGGCCATCGCATCGGCGAAGGCCCGCATCCGGTCACGGCGACGCCGGAGGTCCCGGGTGCGTACGTCTCCGGCTGCCACGGGCTTCCCGCGCAGCCGTGCGGCCACCGCGATACCGGCCAACTCGCCTTCCACACAGGCGAGTCGGGAGCCGCCGACCCCGCCGGGCTCGCCGGCCGCCCAGAGGCCCGGCACCGAGCTCTCCTGGAGGTCGTCCAGGGCGAGGGCGAGCGTCCCGTCGGGCATCCGGCGCGTGGCGCAGCCGAGCCCCGTGGCCAGCTCGATCTGCGGGACCAGTCCATGGCCCACGGCCAGCGCGTCGCAGGCGATCCGGCGGCCCGCCCCCTGTACGGGCCGCCAGTCCTTGTCCAGGCGGGAGACGGTCACGGCCTCCACCCGGTCGGTGCCGTGCACCTCGGTGACCGCACTGCGGGTACGCAGCGGCACCCGGTGGCGCAGCAGCGCCGTGCCGTGGACCACGGCCTCGGCCAGCTTGTGCGGGTTGGCGGCGAGGGAGCGCGGGTGGCGTGCGTAGCGGAGGTAGCCGGATGCCTCGACGACCGCGGGGACCCGTGCCCCGGCCGCGGCGAGCGAGGAGGCGACGGCGAGCAGCAGCGGTCCGCTGCCGGCCACGACGACCCGCTTGCCGGGCAGCACCAGCCCGGACTTGAGCATCGCCTGCGCACCCCCGGCCCCCACGACACCGGGCAGGGTCCAGCCCGGAAAGGGCAGTTGCCGCTCGTACGCACCCGTCGCGAGCAGGATCGCCCGGGCCCGTACGCAGACCGGGCGCTCCCCGTTGCCGTCGGCGCCGGTGACGGCGTGCACGGCCCACAGATCCCCGCTCTCCCGGGCCACGGTCCAGACGTGGTGCCCGGCGAGGTGGGCGATATCGCTCTGCCCCAGGCGCCGGCGCAGCTCGGCGAAGGCGGACCAGTCGTGGTGCAGGGCCTCCGGCCGCGCGGCGCCGAGGGCCGGGTCGGGGTGCCGGTAGAACTGGCCGCCGGGCTGCCCCGAAGCGTCCAGCAGGGCGACCGACACACCGTGTTCCGCCGCGGCGACGGCGCCCGCGAGACCGGCGCAGCCCGCGCCGATCACCGCGAGGTCGTACGGCTCAGACGGCGAGCCCGGCATGACCGTGTCCTTCCTGGGTGGTGATCGCATCGCCCGGCCGGGCGGGGACCAGACAGGCCCTCCGGTTGGGCTCCGCGTTGACGGTGGCGAGGCAGTCGTAGCACTGTCCGATGCCGCAGAAGGCGCCGCGCGGGCGGCCGCCACGGCGGGTGGTGCGCCAGGCGAGGATGCCCGCCGCCCACAGTGCGGCGGCCAGGGTCTGACCGGGCAGGGCGGTGACCGTACGGCCGTCGACGGTGATCTCGAACGGTGCGCCGGGCTCTGCCCCGACCAGTTCGGCGGGGGTACGGGCCACTGGGGGCCTCCTCTCGGTGGGCGGGACGGGGTCAGGCGGGGGACGTGAAGCGGGCCGGGGCGAACGGGCCGATGCCGAGCGGTGGCTGACCGCCCGTCAGCAGCCGGGCGATGATCAGCCCGGTGGCCGGGGCGAGCCCGATCCCGGCGCCTTCGTGGCCGCAGGCGTGCAGCAGGCCGGGGGCGCGCGGGTCGGGGCCGATCGCGGGCAGGTGGTCGGGCAGATACGGGCGGAAGCCCGCGTACGTCCGGATCGCCCGCACTCCGGCCAGCACCGGGAAGAGCGCCGTGGCCTGGGCCGCGAGGCGGCGCAGCACCTCCGTCGACAGGGTGCGGTCGAAGCCGACCCGTTCACGGCTGGCGCCGATCAGCACCGGACCCGCCGGTGTGCCTTCGACGACGGCCGAGGTCTGGAGCGCCGCCGAACCGCTCGCGACGTCGGCGACGTAGTCCGCCGCGTACACCTTGCGCCGCACCACGCGCGGCAGCGGTTCGGTGACGAGGACGAAGCCGCGGCGGGGCAGGACGGGCAGGTCCACACCCGCGAGCCGGGCCAGTTCGCCGCCCCAGGTGCCGGCGGCGTTCACCACGTACGGTGCGTGGACGGTACCGGTCGCGGTCCGCACGCCCCGCACCTCGCCGTTGGCGCCCGTGACGACGGCGGTGACCTCCTCGCCGAGCCGGAGCCGTACCCGGTCGCCGGCGGCGCGCAGCAGGTACGCGGCGGCGAGGGCGGGCTGGACCTGGGCGTCCTGGGGGTAGTGGAATCCGCCCGCCAGGCCGGGGGCGAGGTGCGGCTCCAGCTCGTTCAGGCGGTCCGGCGGGACCTCCTCGGCGGTGACGCCGGCCTTCTCCTGCCGCGCCGCGAAGTCCCGCAGTGCCGCCATCCCCGTGGCGCCGGAGGCGACGACGAGGCCGCCCTTGGCTTCGTACTCGGCCTGGGGCGGGAGCAGTTCGGCCAGCTCGCGCCACAACTGCGTGGAGAGCAGGGCCAGTTCGAGTTCCGGGCCGGGTTCCTTGTCGGAGACCAGCAGGTTTCCCTCGCCGGCTCCGGTGGTCCCGCCCGCGACGGGGCCACGGTCGATCACGGTGACGGACAGGCCGGCGCGGGCGGCGTGATAGGCGCAGGCCGCACCGACCACTCCCGCTCCGACGACGATCACATCCGAGGCGTTTCTCGCAGACACAGCAGTAATATTTCACATTGCACTGCCGCTGCCAAGGACTTCGGCCGATCGATCTTCGTCACCATCGGTGCGCCACCCTGCCGATCAAGTGCCCCTCGGACACAGGTGGGTAACGCCGAGGACCGACATCTTGCCAGTACAATTTCACATTACTATGTTACGGGTCACATTTCAGCCAGCGGCTGTCCGACTGCTGTTCACGGAGTGATCCCTGATGAACAAACGCACCTCCACCGCCCTCGCCACCACCGTGGTGGCCGCCCTCGCCCTGGGATCGGCCGGCTGTTCCGGCGGGCACCAGCGAGGCGGTGACAGAAACCCCGCCGCCGCGAACGCGGGCACCATCGTGGGCGGCACCCCGCACAAGGGCGGCACCCTCACGGTCCTGTCCAACCAGGACTTCACCCATCTCGACCCGGCCCGTAACTGGGTGATGAGCGATATGGAGTTCGGGACCAGGCTGCTCTACCGCACGCTGGTCACCTACCAGGCGGCCCCCGGCACGGCGGGCGGCAAGCTCGTCCCCGACCTCGCCACCGACCTCGGCACCTCCTCCAACGGCGCCAAGACCTGGACCTTCCACCTCAGGCCGGGGGTGAAGTACGAGGACGGCTCGCCCATCACCGCACAGGACATCAAGTACAACGTGGAGCGGTCCTTCTCGCCCGATCTGCCCGGCGGCGCCGACTACGCCGCCCGCTACCTCGCGGGCGCCCAGGGCTACCAGGGCCCCGCGCAGGGCAAGCACCTCGACTCCATCAAGACGCCCGACGACCACACGATCGTCTTCGAACTCCGCAAGCCCTTCGCCGAGTTCCCCAACGCCACCGTGATGCCGACCTTCGCTCCCGTGCCGAAGGCCCGGGACAAGGGCCCGCAGTACGACAACCGGCCGTTCTCCTCGGGCCCGTACAAGATCGAGTCGTACGCCCGCGGCAAGAAGCTCGTCCTGGTCCGCAACAGTCACTGGGACCCGAAGTCCGACGCGATCCGCAAGGCCTACCCGGACAAGCTCGTCGTGGTGATGGGGCTGAAGGCCAACGAGATCGACGCCCGGCTGATCGCGAGCCAGGGCGCCGACGCCTCCGCGGTCTCCTGGGGTGCGCTGCGGCCGGAGAGCGCGGCCAAGGTGCTGCCCGACGCCGAGGTGAAGAAGCGGCTGCTCGCCGAGTCGACGAACTGCACCGACATGGTCCAGATGCACACCGGGCGGGCGCCGTTCAACGACGCGAAGGTCCGGCACGCCGTGCAGTACGCCCTCGACAAGGAGTCCGTCCTCACCGCCTCCGGCGGCCCCGCCTTCAACGACCTGTCCACGGCCTACATGCCCGCCACCCTGTTCGGGGGCAAGCAGCCCGACACCGCCAAGGTCCCCGCCGCGGGCGACGCGGCGAAGGCCAAGCAGCTGCTGAAGGAGGCCGGTAAGCCGGACGGCTTCTCCACCAAGATCACCGTGTCGTCCGGGGACAAGGGCCGGGCCGAGGCCATCCAGCAGTCCCTGGGCCGGGCCGGGATCAAGGTCACCATCGAGACCGTCGACCCGTCCGCGTTCTACGCCACCATCGGCGACACCAAGAACCGCACCGACATGGTGTACACGGGCTGGTGCCCCGACTACCCCTCCGGCTCCACCTTCCTGCCCTTCGTCTTCGACGGCCGCTTCATCAAGGAGAAGGGCAACTCCGGCAACCACTCGCTCTTCCGCGACAAGGCGACCATGCGGCGGATGGACGAGATCGCCGCGATGACCGACGCCAAGCAGGCGGCGAAGGCCTGGCAGCAGCTGGACGGCGACATCCTCAAGAAGGCCCCGACCGTTCCGGTGCTGGTCCGGCGGTGGCCGCTGGTCCTGGGCCGCAACATCGCGGGCGCCTACGGCCAGACCTCCTTCGGCGGACAGCTCGACTACGCCTCGGTCGGCCTCAAGAACCCTTCCCAGAGCGAGAAGTGAGGGTCGCGCCCCACGATGACCACCACCGACACCCCCGTGGCCACGACCACCGCCGTCCCCGTCGGCAGCGGCCCGTGGCAGATCGCCCGCAGGGAACTGCGCCGCCGCACCTCCGTGAAGGTATCCCTCGCCGTCATTGCGGTCTTCCTCCTCATGGCCGTGGGCGCGCCGCTGCTGAGTGCCCTCGGCGGCTGGTCCCCCGATGAGTTCGACAAGTCCGCCGTCGACCCGTACCTCGGCGGGCAGCCGTTCGGGCCGCTCGGCGGCGTCTCCGCGGACCACTGGCTGGGCGTGGAACCCGTCACCGGCCGCGATCTGTTCGCGCGCGTGGTGCACGGCGCCCAGGTCTCGCTGCTCATCGCCTTCACCGCCACCGCGATCGTCGTGCTCGCCGGTACGGCCGCGGGGATCGCGGCCGGCTACTTCGGCGGCCGCACAGACGCCGTGCTCTCCCGGCTGATGGACCTCACCATGTCCTTCCCCTCCCTCATCTTCATGATCGCGATGATGTCGGTGGCCAAGGACGTCAACCGGATCGTGCTGATGACCGCGGTCATCGGGCTGTTCGGCTGGCCCGGCATCGCCCGCGTGGTCCGCGGCCAGACCCTCTCGCTCCGGCACCGCGAGTACGTCGACGCCTCCCGCGTCGGCGGCTCCGGAGCCTGGCGGATCCTCACCCGCGACATCCTCCCCGGTGTGGCCGGCCCCGTCATCGCGTACACCACCCTGATCATTCCCGGGATGATCGCGACCGAGGCCGCGCTCAGCTATCTGGGCGTAGGCGTCCGGCCGCCCACCCCCTCCTGGGGCCAGATGATCGCGGAGAGCGTCGCCTTCTACGACACGGACCCCATGTACTTCGTCATCCCCAGCATCTGCCTGTTCCTGACGGTGCTCGCCTTCACCCTGCTCGGCGACGCACTGCGCGACATCCTCGACCCGAGGAGCAGCCGCATATGACCCTCTACATCGGCCGCCGGCTGCTCGGTGTCCTCGGCGTACTGCTCGCCATCGCCGCCGTCACCTTCACCATCTTCTACGTCCTGCCCTCCGACCCGGCGGCCGCGGCCTGCGGCAAGTCGTGCAGCGTCGAACGGCTGGCGGCGATCCGCACCCACATGGGCCTCGACCAGCCGCTCTGGCGGCAGTTCGCGGACTTCGTCACCGGTATCTTCACCGGCCGCACCATGGGCAGCGGCCAGTACGCCCTGCACTGCGGCTTCCCCTGCTTCGGCTACTCGTACGAGAACAGCGAGGCCGTCTGGGACCTGCTGATGGACCGGTTGCCGGTCTCCGCCTCGCTCGCGCTGGGCTCGGCCGTGCTCTGGCTGCTGCTCGGCCTGTCCGCCGGGGTCACCGCGGCCCTGCGCAAGGACAGCCTCACCGACCGCGCCCTGATGGTCGGTGCCGTCGCCGCCGCCTCACTGCCGGTCTACTTCACCTCGATGATGCTGATCTACGGCCTCATCCGGGTCTCCGGCCTCCTGCCCTATCCGCAGTACGTCTCCTTCGGCGAAAACCCCCTCCAGTGGGCCTCGAACCTGCTGCTGCCGTGGCTGGCGCTGGCCATCCTCTATGCGGCCATGTACGCCCGCCAGAGCCGCAGTTCGATGATCGAGACGATGGCGGAGCCGTACATCCGCACCGCCCGGGCCAAGGGCCTGCCGCGCCGCACCGTCGTCGTCAAGCACGGGCTGCGGGCCGGAATGACCCCGATCCTCACCCTCTTCGGCATGGACCTGGGCGGACTGCTCGCGGGCGCGGTCATCACCGAGTCCATCTTCGGCCTCCCGGGCATCGGCCGGCTCTTCTACGGCGCGCTGTCCACCGGCGACCAGCCGGTCATCATGGGCGTCACCCTCCTCGCCGCCACCTTCATCGTCGTCGCCAACCTGCTCGTCGACCTGCTCTACGCCGTCGTCGACCCGCGAGTGAGGTACTGATGTCCGATCCTCAACCTCTGCTGTCCGTCAGCGACTTGACGGTGACCTTCCCGACGAAGCACGGCCCGGTGCGGGCCGTCGACTCGCTCGGTTTCTCCGTGGAGCGGGGGCGGACCCTCGGCATCGTCGGCGAGTCCGGCTCCGGCAAGTCCGTCACCTCCCTGGCCGTCATGGGCCTGCACACCGGAGCCGAGGTGACCGGCTCGATCGTCCTCGACGGCCAGGAGCTGGTCGGGCTGCCGGAGCGGGAGCTGGGCCGGCTGCGCGGCCGCCGGATGGCGATGATCTTCCAGGACCCGCTCTCCAGCCTGCACCCGTACTACACGGTCGGCGAGCAGATCGCCGAACACCACCGCGTCCACTTCGGATCGCGCCGTGCGGTGGCCCGCCGACGGGCCGTCGACATGCTCGGCGAGGTCGGCATCCCCGAACCCACACGCCGGGCGGGCGAGTATCCGCACCAGTTCTCCGGCGGCATGCGGCAGCGGGTGATGATCGCCATGGCGCTCGCCTGCGAGCCCGACCTGCTGATCGCCGACGAGCCGACCACCGCCCTCGACGTCACCGTCCAGGCGCAGATCCTGGAGCTCCTCGCACGCCTCCAGCAGGAACGCGGGCTCGCCGTCGTCATGATCACGCACGATCTCGGGGTGGTCGCCCGGGTCGCCCACGAGGTGCTGGTGATGTACGGCGGCCGGGCGGCCGAACAGGCCCCGGTGGACGCCCTGTTCGCGGCCCCGGCCCACCCCTACACCCGCGGCCTGCTCGACTCCCTCCCCCGCCTCGACGACCTGGACGACGAACCGCTGCGGGCCATCCCGGGCAGCCCGCCGTCCCTGCTCACCCCCGCTCCGGGCTGTGCGTTCGCACCGCGCTGCCCGAGGGCGGCAGCGGCGTCCGGCGCCGAACAGACGCGCTGCGCCACCGACCGGCCGGAGTTCGGCGGCCCGGCCGGCCACCGCGTCGCCTGCCACTTCCCCCTGACTCCCACCACCCCCGCGTACGGAGGCGCCGCCTCATGACCACGACCACCTCCCCCCTGCTGTCGGTACGCGACGTGGCCATGACCTTCCCGGGCAGGCGGGGCCGTTCGGCTCCCGTACGGGCCGTGGACGGCATCAGCTTCGACGTCGCGGCGGGCGAGACCCTGGGCCTGGTCGGTGAGTCCGGCTGCGGCAAGTCCACCACCGGCCGCATGATCGTGCGGCTGCTGGAGCCGACCGCCGGATCGATCACCTACGACGGCCAGGACATCAGCCACCTCGGCCAGCGCGCGCTCAAACCGCTGCGCAGGGACCTCCAGATGGTCTTCCAGGATCCGCACTCGTCCCTCAACCCCCGCCAGACCGTGGCCCGGATCATCGCCGATCCGCTGCTGGTGCAAGGGCATACGGCGGCCGAGGCGCGCAAGCGGGCCGCGGAGCTGATGGAGCTGGTCGGGCTGATCCCCGAGCACCTGGACCGCTATCCGCACGAGTTCTCCGGCGGGCAGGCCCAGCGCATCGGCATCGCCCGGTCCCTGGCCACCAGCCCCCGCCTGGTCGTCGCCGACGAACCCGTCTCGGCCCTCGACGTCTCCGTACAGGCACAGATCGTCAATCTCATGGAGCGGCTTCAGCAGGAGCTCGGGCTGGCGTACCTCTTCATCGCCCACGATCTGTCGGTGGTGAAGCGGGTGTGCGACCGGGTGGCCGTGATGTATCTGGGGCGGATCGTCGAAATCGGCCGCAAGGAGGAGGTGTACAAGGCACCCGCCCACCCCTACACCCGCGCCCTGCTCTCCGCCGTACCGCTGCCCGATCCGGCCGCCGAGCGGACCCGCGAGCGGATCACCCTGCTCGGCGACCCGCCCAGCCCGGCGGCGCCCCCGCCGGGCTGCACCTTCCACCCGCGGTGCCCCAAGGCCCAGGACCTCTGCCGTACCGAGGCACCGCGGCTGCGCGTCGCCGGAGCCGGCCAGGCGCGGCCGCTGCTGCACCTCGGCGGGCCCGGCGAGGCGCAGCAGGTCGCCTGCCACTTCCCGGAGGGCACGGCCGCTCTCCCCGGCCCGTAACATCCGCGCCATGGATCTGGAGGTACGTCATCTGCGGGTGATCTGCGCGATCGCGGAGGCCGGGAGTCTCACCCGGGCCGCCGCGTCGCTGCGCATGACCCAGCCCGGGCTCAGCGCGCAGCTGCGGCGCATCGAGATCATGCTGGGCGGGGCGCTCTTCGACCGCAAGCGCGCCGGCGCCGTCCCCACCGCGCTCGGCGAGCTGGTGCTCGCCCGGGCCCGCGCCCTGCTGCCGGGCATCGACGGCCTGCTGGCCGACACCGCCCGCGCCGCCCGCCGCGGGTCCGCACCCGACCGCTTCCGGGTCGCCTCGGTGGGCGCTCCCCTGCTGGCCGATCTCATCGTGGCGATACGGAAGTCGGTACCCGGTGCGGAGGTGACGGCCCGGTGCCAGTACTCCCCCTCGCCGTTGCTCGACGACCTCGCCGCAGGACGCCTGGAGGCGGCGGTCCTCGGCGACAACCCCGGCCGGGAACTCCCCCCACACCCCGGCGTCGTGCTGCGGCCCCTGGTCACCGAGCCCGTCTTCGCCCTGCTCCCGTCCGCCCACCGGCTGGCGGCGGGGGACGAGGTGAGCCTGAACCAGCTCATCGAGGAGGAGTGGGCCGTGCCGCGCCCCGACAGCGACCGCACCCGGGAGTACTGGTCGTCCGTCTTCGCCGTGACCGGCCGCCAGCCCCGTACCCCCTACGAGGCGGAGGGCCGCCAGCTGATCGAGCTCGTACGGGCGGGGCTGGCCGTCAGCCTCTGCCAGGCCACCTTCATCGAGGTCCCCGGGGTCGTCGTCCGCCCCCTGACCGGCAGCCCGCTCTGGTACCGCCATGTGCTGGCCTGGCACCGCGACGGCCCGCTCACCGCACACGCCGACGACGTCGTCCGCAGGGTCGGCGAGGGCTACCTGGCCACCTGCGCGGCCGCCCCGGCCTACGCCCGCTGGCGCGAACGCCATCCGCACTCGGCCCGCCTGACGGACTGAGCGGGCGCCGTCACCCAGCGGCGGTCCGGCTTGCTGACGCCGTTGAGCACCGCGGCAATTCCGTACCGGCGCAACCCCGCCCGGCACGGCGGACGGCTCATACTGAGACCGGGTCAGGAACGACGGGGAGGAATGTGCCATGACACTGCCGAACGAGGAGGCCCGGCCGCCGCGTCGGGTCGATGACGTCTCGTCCGCACACTGGATCGAGGAGGGCGTCGGCGGATTCGACAGCGGTGTGCACGCCCTGCTGCCGGCCGGGTTCGAGGCCTATGTACGGCTGCTGCATCCCAGCGAGTCCCCGGACGGCCGGCTCGAGCGGTGGGCGGAGGTGGCGGAACGGTCCGGCCGGGCCTTGCATCCGCTGGCGCACTTCGAGGAGGTGGCCGGTCCGGGCGATGAGCCGCCGTGGCAGGGCTCGCTGCCCGAGCCTGTGCTGGCGGCGCTGTGCACGGTACTGGCGGCGCAGACCAGCACGCCGCGGCAATGCTTCTTCGGGCTCTGGGAAGGGTGGGGCTGGCTGCGCGACGAGGGGCCGCGGGTACGGCTGAGCGGCCGTGCCTACGCGTTGTACGAGGGGCCGATCGAGGCGGCGACCGCCATGGGAGACCGGAGCGCCGGGGTCTTCTTCCCGCAGTCGCCGAATCTGTGGTGGCCGCAGGACCGGGCGTGGTGCGTCGCCACGGACGTGGACCTCGACTCCACCTATGTCGGCGGGTCCGCCCGCCTCGCCGAGCGGCTGGCGGACGAACCACGCTTCGAGGTCTTTCCGGTGGCGCTCAACGACCGGATCCACCGGTCCGGCCGCTGAGCGCGACGCACACCGCCGGGCGGGTGCCCGGAGGCGTCCGGAGGAGCCTTTCCGGCTCGGTCAGCTCCTCTTGCAGGCGTTGATGCGGACCGTCGCGCTGGTGTCGCGCACCTGCTTGGTGCGCGGCGTGTACTGGGGCGGGAAGGTGACCACGCCGACGGCGTAGCCCGTGTAGTTCTGCCTCTTCACACAGCGCCGCGCCGCGTTCTGACTCACCCTGTTCTTCCCGGCGTTGACCTTGGTGCCGCTCTGCTTGTACAGGCTGCCGTTCTTGTACAGGCCCACACGGATGGCCAGTTGCGCCACCCGCTTGGAGCACTTGATGTCGGCGGTGACGTTCACCATGTGCCGGTTCTGGGCGTGGGCGTGGTGGGAGTAGTGCGGAAGGTGCGTGGTGATCTTGCAGGTGATCACGTCACCGCTCCGGGTGTCCACCGTGCGGAGCGTGGAGGTGGAGGTGGCGCTTGCGGTGGAGCTCTCGCTCGGTGCCGCCGCACCGGCGGCTCCCGCCCCCATGGTCAGCGCCAGCGTTCCGGTCAGTGCTCCCGCGAGCAGCGTCCGCTGTACGGTCTTCATGTGTTCCCCCTGTTGTTGACGCCCCTTGACGGTGCGCACTGGTGATGCGCCGTCACCTCTTGGTCAGGTACGTCAGTACGTCGGCACGTCAGATGGGCCAGTAGCTCGGTATGAGGTGCGGCGTTGAGCCACATGATGGCGCATCAGGGGCTGGCGCGCAGACGAATTTGCACAAGCATTCCACGGGGTACGGTCCGGGCCGTGTTGCGGAACGTCGGGACGAACTCTCCTTTGTCCGCTTTATGTCTTGCCGAGTGGACACCTACCCCGCACTGTCGATTCCGACAGCTCGTTGATCACCCGCATCACGTGCACCACACGCATCATCTCCATCGCCACCCAGGGAAGACGCCGCCATGAGCACCGAACGCGACAATGCTGAGCACCACGAACGACAGGCCGTCCTGCGCACCGAACTCGAACGGTTCATCCAGACCCGGGAGTTCAGCTGCCTGGGTGCCCGCGCCGCGCTGAAACGCGACAGCATCACGCACCGGCACTACCGAAGAATGGGCGAGGCGGCATCGGCCGAGGAGCACCAGCGCGACCTTGTGGAGTACGTCGAGGAAGTACGGCCGCTGCTGTCCGACCAGAGCTTCCGCACCTTCGTCGCGACCTTCGACGAGCCGGGGCCGGTGGACGAACTCGCCTACGAACGGCTCATATGGCAGCACCTTCAGCTCATGCACGACATCGACAGCCGGACGTTCGGCCTGGACACCGGGGCCACGTCCGACCCCGGCCTGCCCAACTTCGGCTTCCACGCGGGCGGGCACGCCTTCTTCGTCGTGGGGATGCACCCCGGCGCGTCCCGGGCCAGCCGGCGCTTCTCCGCGCCGGCGATCGCCTTCAACTCCCTGACGCAGTTCATGCTCCTCGGGGAGAAGTTCTACTCGATGCAGGACGCGATCCGCAGGCGGGAGACCAAGAACAACGGGTCGGTCAATCCGAGTTTCACGGTCTACGAGTACGAACAGCCCGCGCGGCACTTCTCCGGGCGGTTCACGGAGGAAGACTGGGAGTGCCCGTACACCTCGCGGCACGCGCCGGCCACCGAGGACTTCACCAAGGGGCTGATGCACCGCTGAGGCAGCGATGCGGCGCCGGGGTGTGTGCGGGCGGTGCGGTGCGCCTCCGCCGGCTTGCGCTAGAGCACGTCCGAGGCCGAGTCCGCCAGTCGGCGGTGTGCCGCGCGGGCGGCCGGCAGGGCGGAGGCCGCCGCGGCGACGGTCACGGCGAGGGCGATGACCAGTGCCAGAATTCCGGCGGCCGGGCGCTGGGCGATGCCCGTGCCCCAGCCGCTCGTTTCGCCCTGGAGATCGATCAGCCACTGGGAGGCGAGGAGGCCGAGCGCGGTGCCGGCGAGCGCGGCGGCCAGGGTGATGAAGGCGGTGGCCGAGACGATGACGGCGGTGATCTGGCGGGGGGTGAGGCCGACGGCCCGGAGGGCGAGCAGGTCGCGGCTGCGGTCGCGTACGGCGGCCCCGACCGTTGTCGCCAGTTCCGCGAGTCCGATCAGGGTGAGGACGGCGATCAGGCCGGCGGCGACGCCGCGGATCGCCGTGAGCTGGTCGGCGGGGTTGGGGATCTGGCGTACTTCGAGGCGGCCGGCGGAGGCCTTGGTGAGGGTGTCGCGTACGGCGGCGGGGTCGGTTCCGTGGTGCAGGACCAGGTTGTAGAAGTCGGGGCGGGGCACGGGGGTGCCGGTGCCGTCGTCGCGCAGGGTGTCGAGGGTGGTGGAGATGACCCGGCCGGCGTCGGCGGTTTCGATGCTGCGGCCGACGATGTGCAGGACGTGCGGGCGGCCTGCGACGGTCATCCGGACCCAGTCGCCGACCTGTGCGTCGAGGAGTTCCAGCAGTCCGGCTCCGGCGACGGCCTCGTCCGGGCCGTGGACGAGACGGCCCTCCGCGAGGGCGATGGGGTAGGGGTGGGCGTCGGTGCCGAGGCCGCGCAGGGTGATCGTGCCGGTCTGGCCGGGGACGAGTGCCTGCACCTCGGTACCGGGGTAGGCCGTCAACTGGCGCTGTGAGGCGAGGAGTTGACGTACCTCTTGGTCGCCCAGCGAGTCCGAACGCGCCGTGAGGGCGGCGGCCAGCCCGACGCTTTCCGGGCGGGAGGTGAAGCGGTCCAGGGTGGTCCAGGTCCCCAGGGCGATGGTGATGAGCAGCAGGGGGACGGCGAGGCGGGCCACGGCCGCCCAGGAGCGCAGCGGGCGGTGGAAGGCACCGCGCCAGCCGAGGACCAGGGCGGGAGGGACCTTGAGGCCGAGGGCGCGGCGGGTCAGACGGGAGGCGCCGCCGCCGGTGGGCGCGGCGGCACGGGCGACCGGCACCGGTGGCACCCGGCCGGCGCGCCATGCGGTCAGGCAGGTCGCCGTGCCGATGAAGGCCACCACCCCGCCGCATACGGCGAAGGGCAGCCAGGTGTGCTCGGGGAGCTGCCCCCACAGGGCCGTCGCCTCCCCGATCCGGCCGGGGATCAGGGGGCCGAGCACCTGGGTGACCAGCGCTCCGAGGGTGACGCCCAGCAGCGCGAAGCCGAGGTGCAGGGCGAGGAACATCCGGACCACTTGGCCCGGTGTGAAGCCGATGGCCTTGAGGATGGAGATGTCGCGGAGGTGGCCGCGGATCCTGGTGCTGATGGCGCCGCCCACGGCGAGGGCGGCGGCGAGCAGGGCGCCGAGTCCGAAGAGGCCGAGCAGCCGGGCGAGCAGGCTGTTGTCGCCGGCGGCCTCGGCCTTGGCCTGGCGCCAGGTGGAGACGTCGGTGATCTGGTCGGCGCCGAGCTGGGTGACCGCCCGCTGGACGACGTAGTCGGTGTCCTCGGGGTGGGTGAGCTGGAGGCCGATGGTGCGGCCGCGCTGGTCGGCGCCCGCGTCGGAGGCGGCGAGGGTCTGCGGCAGCACCCAGGCCACGCCCGGGTTCTCGCCGGCCCGGAAGGGCGCTTCTGCGGTGTCGGCGACGCCCACCACACGCAGGGGTGCCGGGAAGCCGCCCAAGACGAGCGAATCGCCCGGTTTGGCCCATATTGCCCGAGCTACCGAGCTCTCCAGCACGATGCCCCGGGTGGAGCCCGCATCGGCGCTCCGGTCGAGCCAGCGGCCGGCGACCGTCTGCGGAGTGGCGGTGGCGGGGCGCTCCGGTGTGCCGCGCAGTTCGAGCGTCGCCCTGGCGCCGCCGGGCTGGAGGCTCGCGGTGGTGCGCACCGTGGGGAACGGCCCGGAGGTGGTGCGTACCTCGTCCAGTGCGGCGAGCGAGCCGGCGCGGGCACCGGCCTGGGCGTGGATCCAGACGTGGGCACCGGAGGACTGGGTGAAGATCCGCTGCCAGGGGTCGGTGGCGTAGGAGAAGAGGGCGCTGGCCAGCAGCAGGGAGATGGTGATTCCGGCGGTGGCCAGCACGATGAGCACGGCCGCGGGGCGGTGTGCTCTCAGATGCGCCTGGGTCCAGCGTGCTGCCGCTCGCACGGGTCAGTCCTGGAGCTTCAGTACGTCGGACACGCCGGCCGCGGGGCGGTCGGGTCCACTGCCGAGGTGTGCGTCGTCGAGGACCTGGCCGTCGAAGAAGCTGATCACCCGGTCCGCGGCGCTGGCGATCCTGGCGTCATGGGTGACCAGGAGGATGGTCTGGCCGCGCCGGTGGAAGCGGGCGAGCAGCCGCAGCACCTCCCGGGTGCCCTTGCTGTCCAGGCTGCCGGCGGGTTCGTCGGCGAGCAGCAGGCTGGGCGCGTTGACCAGGGCGCGGGCCAGCGCGACCCGCTGCTGTTCGCCGCCGGAGAGCTCGCCCGGCGTGCAGTTCGCCTTGGCCGCCAGGCCCAACTCGTCGAGCAGCTCGGTGCGGGCGGTACGAGCCTGCCGGGGGGAGCGGCCGGCCAGCAGCGCGGGGAGTTCGACGTTGTCGGCGACGGAGAGGTTGGAGACCAGGTTGAAGAACTGGAAAACGATGCCGATGTGGTGCCGGCGCAGCTCCGCCCAGCGGGCCTCGCTGTAGGCGTCGACCTGCCGGCCGTCGAGCCACAGGGCGCCGCTGTCGGGGCGGTCGAGGCCGCCAAGAAGGTGCAAAAGGGTGGATTTGCCCGCACCGGAGGGCCCGGTGACCGCGACGAATTCGCCGCGTTCGACGGTCAGGTCGACGCCCCGTACGGCGTGAACGGGCGCGGCGCCTTCCGGCCGGTAGCTCTTGACCAGGCCGGCTGCCCTCAAAATCGGACCGGACGGCTCGTCCCGGTTCATTCCAACTCCTCTTGACAACGCTCCAGCCAGTCCAGATCCGCCTGGAGATGCAGCATCGCGCCCTCGATCAGCAACTGCGCCACCGGGTTCCCCCGGTCCTCCACCGCCGCGAGTTTCGACAGGTCACGCATGGTGTTGAGGTAGTGGCGGCGCTGCTTGTTGATCAAGGCGATCTGGTCCGCGCGCCCGGTGCGGGAGGCGAGGGCGAGCTTCATGAAGAATTCGTCCCGTACCCGCGGTTCGGCGGTGGTCTCCTCGAACCATGCATCCACCGACTCCCGGCCCGCTGCGGTGATCCGGTATATGCGCTTGTTGGGACGGTCCGACTGCTCGACGTCCTCGCCCTCGATCAGGCCCGCCTTCTCCAGCCTGTTCAGGGTGACGTAGATCTGGCCGACGTTCGGCTGAGGGTATGCCGCGCCGAGGAGGTTCTCAAGGGCCTGTTTGAGTTCATAGCCATGTGCGGGTCCGCTGACCAACAATGCCAGGAGTGGCAGCCGCACGCTCTCCCTCTCCCTCCCCGCCCTACATGCCGGTTATGTGATCTCAGCCGGGTGTGAGCCGGTCGGTCGTCGTATCTTCCTGCGACATCTAGTATCCCGCATGGCTAACAGGTATACATGGGGCGGGCTGTCGGTCCAGTGTCCCGTCGACGCCTGGTTCAAGGAGGAGCCCATGCGGTGGAAGCGTGCCGCGGGAAGGGCTCTGCTGGTCTTTTCGCTACTGATCGCGGGCAGCGTGGGTGCGCAGGCCGGCGAGCCGCTCGGCGACCCGGACGGCCGCGGCCCGGTCACACTGGTGACGGGCGGCGACCTCACGGGCTATCTGCGCGGTGTCCTCGCCGGCTGGAACGCCCAGCACCCCGGCGAGAAGGTGACGCTGGTCGAGCTGCCGGACGCGGCCGATGAGGTCCGGGCCCAGATGGTCACCGAGCTGCGTTCGCACAGCGCCCGCTTCGACGTGCTGAACATCGATGTGGCCTGGACGTCGGAGTTCGCCGGCGCGGGCTGGATCAAGCCGGTGGAGAGCGGGAAGTTCCCGCTGGACCGTTTCCTGCCTCCCGTGGTCGACACCGCCACCTTCCGGGGGCGGCTCTACGCGGTCCCGTATGTGACCAATGCGGGGCTGCTCTACTACCGCAAGGACGTGCTCGACCGGGAGGGTGCCAGGCCGCCGCGCACCTGGGCCGAGTTGGCGCACCTGGCGAAGACGGTCGCGCCCAAGTACGGGCTGGACGGCTATGCGGGCCAGTTCCTGCCGTACGAGGGGCTGACCGCCAATGTCGTCGAGGCGGTGCAGTCGGCGGGCGGTTCGGTGCTCGCCGGTGAGGGCACACGGGTGACCGTGGACTCCCCCGCGGCCCGCCGGGGGCTGTCGTTCCTGCTCGACGGGGTGCGCGAGGGGTGGATCCCCGAACGCGCGCTGACGTACAAGGAGGAGGAGTCCCGCAGGTCCTTCCAGGACGGCCAGCTGCTGTTCCTGCGGAACTGGCCGTATGCGTACGCGCTGGCCGGCAGCCGGTCCTCGAAGGTGGCGGGGAAGTTCGGGGCGGTACCGCTGCCGGGCCCCGACGGGCCGGGCTCCAGCGCGCTGGGCGGCTCCAATCTGGCCGTCAACGCACACTCGCGCCATCCGGAGACGGCCGCCGACCTGATCTCCTATCTGACGTCCGAGCCGGTCCAGCGCCGGGTGCTCACCGAGGGCGCGCTGCCGCCGGTGTGGGCCGATCTGTATGCAGATCCGCAACTGGTCCGCCGGTTCCCGTATCTGCCGACGCTCAAGCGCGCCGTGCTGACGGCCCGGCCGCGGCTGAAGAGCCCGCGGTACGACCAGGTGAGCCTGGCGGTGCAGGCAGTCATGCATGACGCGCTGGTCCACCGGCTGAGCACGGATGCCACCGTCGCGCGTCTGGAGCGCGAGCTGCGGGCCATCGTCAGCCGCGGCTGACGCGTTCGCACCCTCCTCTTCCACCCCTTCTTAGTTACGTGTTAAGTACAGCCTCACGCTGGCTCAGTTCATATTTCCCCCCAAATCCGGGCATCCTGCGGCGATATTGAACCAGACCGTTGACACCTAAAAGACATGCCTACTTAACATGCATGCATAACCAGCGACTCCCCGCAGGCCGCACGGCATGCCCATGCAAGAACGGGATCACGGCAGATGCTCATCGCCACCGCAGACAACGGCTCCCCGGCCGAATCCGCGCCCTCGCTCTCCCTCCCCGACCCGGCCGCCCCCGCGCCGGGCACCGGGACCACGTCCCACGACACGGCTCAGCGCTGGTGGCGCGACGCGGTGATCTACCAGGTCTACGTCCGCAGCTTCCTCGACAGCACCGGTGACGGCATCGGCGATCTGGCCGGCGTCCGCACGGGGCTGCCGTACCTCAAGAAGCTGGGGGTGGACGGCATCTGGCTCAGCCCCTTCTACCCCTCCCCGCAGCACGACCACGGCTACGACGTCGCCGACTACCGCGATGTCGACCCGGTCTACGGCGACCTCACCGAATTCGACCAGCTGGTGGCCGACGCCCACCGGCTGGGCCTGAAGGTGCTGCTGGACATCGTCCCCAACCACTGCTCCAGCGAGCACCCGTGGTTCCGCGCCGCTCTGGAGGACGGCCCGGGCAGCGACACCCGGGCGCTCTTCCACTTCGCCGACGGGCGCGGGGCGGACGGTGAGCTGCCGCCCAACAACTGGCGGGCGATGTTCGGCGGCCCCGCCTGGTCCCGCGTCACGGAGGCGGACGGGACCGAGGGCCAGTGGTACCTGCACATGTTCACGCCCGAGCAGCCCGATCTGAACTGGCGCAACCCCGCCGTGCCCGCCGACTTCGACAAGGTGCTGCGCTTCTGGCTGGACCGCGGCGTCGACGGCTTCCGGATCGACGTGGCCGCGGGGCTCTTCAAGCACCCCGAGCTCCCCGACTCCCCCGACCCGTCGGCGGACGAGCGGACCCGCGACTCGGTCAACCCGCTGGCCTGGAACCAGCCCGAGGTGCACCAGGTGTGGCGCGACTGGCGCGCACTGTGCGAGGAGTACACCTCCCGCGACGGCCGCGACCGGCTGCTGGTCGGCGAGGTCTCCGTCCGCACCCCGAGCGAGCAGGCCGCCTACGTCCGGCCCGACGAGCTGCACCAGGCGTTCTTCTTCCACCTGCTGACCGCGCGCTGGGACGTCGACACCTTCCGCACGGTGATCTCCGAGGCGCTGACCGACATCGCGGGCACCGGCTCCACGGTCACCTGGGTGCTCAACAACCACGACCAGGTCCGGACCGTCACCCGGTACGCGACCGAACCCAGCGGCCTGCCCAGTGGCCTCGGGCCGGCGCGGGCGCGCGCCGCCGCACTGCTGATGCTGGCGCTGCCCGGCGCGGCGTACATCTACCAGGGCGAGGAGCTGGGCCTGCCGGAGGTCGTCGACCTGCCCGACGAGGTCCTCACCGACCCGATCTTCCACCGTACGGGCAGCCGGCAGCACATCCGCGACGGCTGCCGGGTGCCGCTCCCCTGGTCCGGGCACGCCTCCCCGTTCGGCTTCACCACGGGTACCGAAGCGGCGCAGCCCTGGCTGCCGCAGCCGGAGTGGTTCGCCGAACACGCCACCGACCGGGCGCTGGCCGACACCCGGTCGTTCTGGCACCTGTACCGCGAGGGGCTTCAGCTGCGCCGCAGTCTCCCCCAGCTCGGCGAGGGCTCCCTGCGCTGGCTCCCCTCCCCGCCCCAGGTCCTGGCGTTCGAACGAGGCGACGGCCTGGTCTGCGCCATCAACTTCGGAACCGAGCCGGTGGCCGCCCCCGCCCCCGGCGTCCCGCTGCTGGCGAGCGGCGACTGCCCCACGGGGACCCTCCCCGGGTCCACCGCCGCCTGGTGGATGCACGCGCCGGAGCCCGCGGCCGTGCCCAACCCCCGATAGCCCCACACCGCACACCCCTCCCCCCGACGCCCCGCTAGTCCTCCCGAAGGGAAACCCACCATGAGACGACCCTCAGTACGACACACCCGAGCCGCCCTCTCCGGCGCGGCCGTGCTCGGCCTGGCGCTGTCCGCCACCGCATGCGGCGGCGGAGTCTCCGCCGGTGGCGGCAAGCAGGAACTCAGCGGTCAGACCGTGACCGTGGCCGGCGTCTGGACCGGCGTGGAACAGCAGAACTTCAAGAAGGTGCTGGACGCGTTCTCCGAGAAGACCGGCGCCAAGGTGGTCTTCTCCTCCACCGGCGACAACGTCTCGACCGTCGTCGGCAGCCAGATCGAGGGCGGCAACGCACCCGACGTGGTGATGGTCCCGCAGGTCGGCGTGCTCCAGCAGTTCGCCAAGAAGGGCTGGCTGGCACCGCTTTCGGCGGAGATCGACGCCGAGGCCAAGCGCAACTTCGCGCAGGTGTGGAAGGACTACGGCACGGTCGACAACAAGTACTACGGCCTGTACTTCAAGGCCTCGCACAAGTCGACGGTCTGGTACAGCCCGGAGGCCTTCTCGCAGGCCGGGGTCAAGCCCGCCAAGACCTACGAGGACATGCTGAAGTCGGGCCGTACCCTCTCCGACTCGGGTGTGCCGGCCTTCTCGGTCGCCGGTGAGGCCGGCTGGCCGCTCACCGACTGGTTCGAGAACATCTACCTCTCCCAGGCCGGAGGGGAGAAGTACGACAAGCTCGCCGCCCACAAGATCCCGTGGACGGACTCCTCCGTGGTCAAGGCGCTGACCACCCTCGGCAAGCTCTTCGGCGACAAGAACCTGGTGGCCGGCGGCGGTTCGGGCGCCCTGCGCACCGACTTCCCCGAGTCCGTCCAGCAGGTCTTCGGCCCCGAGCAGAAGGCCGCCATGGTCTACGAGGGCGACTTCGTCAGCTCCCTGGTCACCGACGAGCTGCACAAGAAGGTCGGCGAGGACGCCAAGTTCTTCCCCTTCCCGGCGGTCGACGGTGGCAAGGCGCCGGTGGTCAGCGGCGGTGACGCCGCCGTGGTGCTCAAGGCCGGCAAGAACAAGAAGGCCGGCATGGAGCTGGTCAAGTACCTCGCCACGCCGGAGGCGTCGGCGATCTGGGCCAAGGCCGGCGGCTACATCTCCCCCAACAAGAAGGTGCCCGCGGGCGCCTACCACGACGAGGTCACCCGCGATGCGGCCAAGTCGCTGACCGGTGCCGGAAACACCGTGCGGTTCGACATGTCCGACCAGGCTCCCGCGGCCTTCGGCGGCACCCAGGGCGCCGGCGAGTGGAAGCTGCTCCAGGACTTCCTGCGTGACCCCTCCGACCCCGAGGCCACGGCCCACAAGCTCGAGGCCTCCGCGGCCAAGGCGTACGGAAAGTAAGGACCAAGGGCTCCAGCCATGCCTGCCACCACTTCAGCGGTGCCGCCCGCGACCACGCGCGGCGGCCCGCCCCACCCCCCAGGCGGCGCATCCCGCCGGACGGCCGCCCCTGCGCGGCGCGCCGTCCGGCGTCGCCGCCAGATCGCCGCGGTGTTCCTCTTCCCCGCTCTGTTGCTGCTGGGGGCGCTCGTCGCGTACCCCATCGTGTTCTCGATCATCCGCAGCATGTACGACGCTTCGGGTGACAGCTTCGTCGGGGTCGGCAACTACACCCAGATGTTCCAGGACCCGGCCACGCTCCGGGCCATCCGCAACAGCGCGATCTGGGTCGTCTTCGCCCCCGCGCTGCTGACCGGACTCGGCCTGGTGCTCGCCGTGCTGACCGAGAAGATCCGCTGGAAGACCGCCTTCAAGCTGCTGATGTTCATGCCGATGGCGATCTCCTTCCTCGCCGCCGGCATCATCTTCCGGCTCGCCTATGAGCAGGACCCCCAGCGCGGGGTGCTGAACGCGGCCACCGTCGGCATCCACAACAGCTTCCAGGGCGAGTCCGCCTCCTTCCCGACCGCCAAGGCGCGGCTGGGCGACAAGCAGCTGACCAAGCGGCCGGACGGCGGCTACCGCACGTCGCACCGCACCGACCCCGGCAACACCGTCAACCTCGGCCTGGTCGGTGTGGCGCCGAAGGACATGCCGCACGCGGCCAAGCCCGCGGCGCAGGCCGCCAAGGCCCCGGCCGGCAACGGTGAACTGCGCGGTGTGGTCTACCTCGACTTCACCCCCGGCGGTGGCGGCAAGCCCGGCACCGTGGACCGCAGTGAACGCGGGCTGCCGAAGCTCACCGTCGAGGCCGTCGACTCCCACGGCAAGGTGAAGGCCACGGCCACCACCGCGGCCGACGGCTCCTACCGGATCAGTGGTCTGGCTCCGGGGTCGTACGCCCTCCAGTTGCCCGCCAAGGACTTCGCCCCGCCGTACGAGGGCATCTCCTGGCTCGGCCCGGCCCTCATCACCCCCGCCATCATCGGCGCCTATATGTGGATCTGGACCGGCTTCGCCCTGGTCCTCATCGGCGCCGGGCTCTCCTCGATGCCGCGGGACGTGCTGGAGGCCGCGCGGATGGACGGCGCGAACGAGTGGCAGGTCTTCCGCCGGATCACCGTGCCGCTGCTCGGCCCCGTCCTGGGCGTGGTGTTCGTGACGATGGTGATCAATGTGATGAAGGTCTTCGACCTCGTCTACATCATCGCTCCCGGGCCCGTACAGCAGGACGCCAACGTCCTGGCCCTGCAGATGTGGCTGGTCTCCTTCGGCGGCGGCAACAACCAGGGACTGGGCAGCGCCCTCGGCGTCTTCCTGCTGCTCCTGGTGGTGCCGGCCATGGCCCTCAACATCCGACGCTTCCGCAGGAGCCAGTCATGACCACCGTCCAGCAAACCGCCACGCCGCGCAGGCGGTCCGCCGCCCGGCCGGCAAAGCGGGTCAGCCGTGCCGTGATCCAGCTGTTCCTGCTCGTCATCGGCCTGATCTGGCTCACCCCGGCTGCCGGCCTCTTCCTCTCCTCGCTCCGTACGGAGGAGGCGAACGCCAGCAGCGGGTGGTGGACCGCGCTGACCGCGCCCGGCCGGCTGTCGCTCGACAACTACGCGGCGCTGCTGAAGGACACGGGCATCGTCCAGGCCTTCTGGAACACCGTGCTGATCTCGGTGCCCACCACGATCGCCGTCGTGGCGATCGCGGCGCTGGCCGGATATGCCTTCGCCTGGATGGAGTTCCCCGGCCGGGACTGGGTCTTCCTGATCGTGGTCGCCATGCTGGTGGTGCCGATCCAGATCGGACTGCTGCCGGTGGCCAAGCTGTTCGGCTCGCTCGGACTGTTCGGCTCCATCCCCGGTGTGATCCTGTTCCATACCGCGTACGGTCTGCCGTTCGCCATCTTCCTGCTGCGCAATTACTTCGCGGAGATCCCCAAGGAGATGCTGGAGGCCGCGCGGATGGACGGCGGCGGGGAGTGGCGGATCTTCTCCCAGTTGATCCTGCCGCTGGGCCGCCCGGCCATCGCCAGCCTGGCCATCTTCCAGTTCCTGTGGGTCTGGAACGACATGCTGGTCGCCCTGCTCTTCGCGGACAACGAATCGCAGCCGCTGACGGTCGCCCTGCAATCGCAGATGCGGCAGTTCGGCAGCAACATCGGGGTGCTGGCGCCCGGCGCCTTCCTGTCCCTGATCGTGCCGCTGATCGTGTTCTTCGCGTTCCAACGGCACTTCGTCCAGGGGATCATGGCCGGTTCGGTCAAGTAGCTCCTGGTGTGACGCCCCCGGACATCGGGGCCCGCTGTGGTGGACAGCGGGCCCCGGCGCCCGGGGGCGTCTGCGTGTGCCGGGGTGCGGATCCTGCCCTGATGCCTACTGCTCCGGGTCCGGGAGGGGGACCGCCTGCCCCGTGACCCGTACGCGTGCGTCGTCGGGGTGCAGATCGACATAGAGGTCGCTGGGGCGGCCCATGTCCTCGCCCTGCCGGATGTGCACCCGCAGCGGCTCGGTGACCAGGCCCAGGGTGCGCAGATAGCCGCCGAAGGCCGCGGCGGCGGCGCCGGTCGCCGGGTCCTCGATGACACCGCCGACCGGGAACGGGTCGCGGGCGTGGAAGTCCAGGCGGTCCGGAGCCGCGCGGTGCACGAGGTGCACGGTGGTCCAGCCGTGGAGCCGCATGAGGTCGTGCAGCGCGTCGAAGTCGTAGTCGAGGGCGGCCAGTTGTTCCCGGCTCCGGACCGCGAGCACGAGGTGGTCGTTGCCTCCGAAGGCGATGTGCGGCGGGAGTTCGGGGTCCAGGTCGTCCAGGCTCCAGTGCAGCGCCCGCAGCGCCGGCTCGACCTGGGTGGCGTCGGCCGGGTGGGAGTGCGCCGGGACGCTGGTCAGGGTGGCGCGGAGCGGCCCGCCCCCGTCGTCGGTGGTCCCCACCCAGATCTCGCCCGCCGGGGTGTCGAAGACGAGTTCACCGGTTCCGGTCCGGGAGGCGAGGGCGACCGCGGTGGCGATCGTGGCGTGCCCGCAGAAGGCGACCTCGGCGCGGGGGCTGAAGTAGCGCAGCCGGTAGCGGCGGGCGGCGGGGTCATGGGCCGTGACGAACGCGGTCTCGGAGTACCCGACATGGGCGGCGATCGCCAGCATCTGCGCCTCGTCGAGCCCTTGGGCGTCGAGCACCACACCGGCCGGATTGCCCCCTGCGGGGTCCGTGGTGAAGGCGGAGTAGCGCAGTACGGCGGGGGCGGCGGCGAACGGGCGGGAAGCGGTGGGGGACTTCTGTGTGGTCATGGGTTCACCGTGCCACCCGTGGTCGATCGCGTCCAACGATGGTTCTTGCTGGAGCCCATCGGAGGGAGCGATAGCCTGCGCGGGTGGACACCAGACTTCTGCGGACGTTCGTCACCCTCGCCAGGGCGGGCAGCTTCACCGCGGCGGCCCGCTCGCTCCATCTCGCGCAGTCCACCGTCACCGTCCAGATCCGCACGCTGGAGCGGGAGTTGGGGGTGCCGTTGTTCGACCGGATGCCGTCGGGGACGGTCCCGACCCGCGCCGGACTGCGGCTGCTGGAGGAGGCCGAAGCGGTGCTCGATGCGGTGGCCAGGCTGCGCGCGACGGCCGCGTCCGGGCAGGGCGCGGCGGCGGGCGGACCGGTCGAGGGCGAGGTCGCGGTCGGCGCGGGTGATTCGCTGTGCTCCTCACGGCTGCCCGGGGTGATCGCCTCCCTGCGGCGTGAGCACCCCGGGCTGGACGTCCATCTGCGCGCGGCCGACACCGCCACTGCGGTGGACGGATTGCGGGCCGGCCGGCTCGACCTCGCACTGCTGCTGGAGCCGGAGGTCGGCGAGCCGGATCTGCTGGCCCGCAGGATCGCGAGCGAGCCGCTGGCGTATGTGGCGGCTGCGGGCCATCGGCTCGCCGGACGGGCGGCCGGCTGGGACGAGCTGGCGCAGGAGAGCTTCTTCGTGCACGAGGAGGGGTGTTCGTACAGCGACCGGCTCGTCCGCACGTTGCACGGCATGCCTGGTATACGCCCCAGAATCACCCGGTTCGGCAGTATTGATGCGGCCCGGTCGTGTGTCGCGGCGGGTCTCGGGCTGACCCTGCTCCCCCGCATCACGGTGGAACACCACCTGGCGGAGGGCAGGTTGGCGGTGGTGGAGGGCCCGGAGGCCGAGCCGGTGCCCGTCCAGCTCGTACGGCACCGCAGGCGGTGGGTGTCACCTGGCGCCCGGGTGGTGGCGGAGGAGCTGACGCGGGTCTTCGCCACGGGGCCCTGAGGCCGCCCTCGGCGCCCCCTGTGACATCCCTCATAACCGGCCGGGGCGGCAACTAGGCCAGGTAGTAGACCAGCGCCCTGGCGACATATGGGATTTGTCCGTCTTGATAGCGGAATTTCTCACACCGGCCGGAACGGCATTCCGCCCGTCCGGGACTTTCGTCCGCGCATTCGGCGTATAAGGCCTCCTGACGGACCAACAGGAATTCCCCGAAGATCCAGTGCGCAATCAGCACGGCATTACGCCGATGACAAGAGTCGGTGCCGACTACTAAGCGAGGTAGTACATACCTTTCTTGCCTTGCGTGAGAGCGGTCCCAAGAATGACGAGCCCCGGCATCTCCGCAGCTCAGAGGCGGCGCTCAGACCGATCCAGCCGCCCCTGGAGCTCTCCGCGCATATCGAGTGAGGTCACGGATGACGAAGCACCGCAGGACGAGGCATTACCGGAAGATAACCGTCGCCGCTATCGCCATAGGCGCCGTGGCCATTCCCTCCGCAGCCATGGCATGTTGGGGTGACCCGGGGCAGGAGGGGAAGCAGTCGTACGGCCACTGGAAGAGTGGCCAGGAGAAGAACGAGCACTGGAAGAACGGCCACTGGAAGCACGACCACTGGAAGCATGGACACCACCGGCCGGGGAAGGCCGGGGGCAGCGCGAAGCCGGCTGCGGGAGCATCGCAGACCCCCACCGCGTCCCCGAGCCCTTCGTCGACCGCCACCGCGTCCCCGAGCCCTTCGTCGACCGCCACCCCGGGGTCCAGCGCCACCGCCCGCGTGGTGGAGCTCGTCAACAGCGAGCGCAGCAAGGCCGGATGCTCGCCGCTGACCGTGAACGCAAAGCTGACAAAGGCCGCACAGGACCACAGTGCGGACATGGCGCAGCACAAGAACATGTCCCACACGGGCTCCGACGGCTCCTCCCCCGAGGACCGGATCAGCCGTGCTGGCTACAACTGGAGCGCCTACGGCGAGAACGTGGCCTACGGCTACTCCACCCCGGAGAGCGTGATGAAGGGCTGGATGTCCAGCCCCGGTCACAAGGAAAACATCCTCGACTGCTCGTTCAAGGAGATCGGCGTCGGTCTTGCGCAGCCCGGCGACTACTGGACGCAGGACTTCGGCACGGCCGGCTGACGGAGCGCCGGCACTCCGGTCACCTCACGCCCCCGCCCGGTCGTACTCGATCAGCAGATGCCGCGGGCCGCGCAGCACCGGGCTGCGCCGGTATGGCGGCGGATCCTCGACCAGGCGGGGCGCCTCGAGGTGCCGGATCAACTCGGTCAGCGCGATCTGGGTCTCCAGACGGGCCAGCGGGGCGCCGAAGCAGCTGTGGATGCCGCTGCCGAACCCGAGGTGCTGGTTGTCCGCGCGGTCCGGGGCGAAGCGGTCCGGGTCGCCGAACCGCTGCGGGTCCCGGTTGCCGGAGGCGAGCAGCAGGATGAGCGGGGCGCCCTTGGGGACGGTGACGCCCGCGACCTCGATGTCGGCGAGCGGGGTGCGCTGCGGCAGCATCTGGACGGGCGGCTCGTAGCGCAGCAACTCCTCGACCGCTTTGGGCATCAGTGCGGGTTCGCTGCGCAGCCGCGCCAGCTGGTCGGGGTGGCGCAGCAAGGTGAGGACGCCGTTGGTGATGAGGTTGACGGTGGTCTCGTGGCCGGCGATCAGCAGCAGGACCGAGGTGGCCATCACGTCCCACTGCGTCATGCGCCCGCCGGGGGCGTCGCCGTCACCGCTGACGAAGTCGGAGAGCATGTCGTCGGACGGCCGGCTGCGGCGCTGCTCGGCGAGCTCGCCCAGATAGAGGCCCATGGCCTTGCGCGCCTCGGATGCCGCACGTTCCCGCTCCGCGGGGTCCTCGCCCGGCGTGGGGTCGAAACCGGCCACGATGGCGTCCGCCCACTGGCGGAACTGCGGCTCGTCCTCGGTCGGCACACCCAGCAGCCGGCAGATCACGGTGACCGGCAGCGGGTAGGCGAAGTCGTCGACGAGGTCGATCCGGTCCTTGCCCCGGAATCCGGCGATCAGGTCCCCCACGATCCGGGTCATTTCGCCCTGGAGGGCGTCGATCCGGGCCGGGGTGTGGGGCGGGCCGAAGGACCGCATCGCGAGGCCGCGGAGCCGGTGGTGTTCGGGGTCGTCGAGCCCGATGAAGGACGGCGGGAGGTCTCCCCCGGCCGCGGCCTGGTCCGGTGCGGTGCGGTTGCGGCGGTCGGAGCTGATCCGGGGATCGTGCAGCAGGGCCACGATCTCGTGGTAGGTCCCGACCAGATAGCTGCCGTCGTCCTGCCGTGCCACCCCCGCCTCGCGGAGCTCTGCGTAGAGGGGGTACGGGTCGGCGCGGTGGGCGTAGTCGGTAATCCGGTGGAACAGGGTGTCCGCGGGCATGGGCGGGGCTCCTCATCGCTCTGCGTCGCCGGGGAGTGACGGGTCTCAGCGGGCCGGTTGCACAACGGTCAGGCGCCGGTCCGGCAGATGACCGGTCAGGGCGACGGTCGGACCGTGGGAGAGCACCTTCGGGTCCGGTACGTCGGAGGGGACGGGGACCGGGGACTCGGCCTGGTCGGCGATCCCCGGGCCGGGCGGAAAGGGCGCCGCCGTCTCGATCAGGCGCTGGTAGTACTCCAGCGATCTGGCCTGGTTGACGCTGACCGCGGCGGTGACCCGCCCCCGGTAGCCGTAGACGGCGACCAGCCGGGCCTCCTTGAGCGAGCCCTGGGCGATCACCACCTGGTCGGAGAAGGTGGGCACCCCCACCGACTTGATGTTGAGGCCGAACTGGCTGGACCAGAAGGCCGGTACGGTCAAGTGCGGGCGTCTGCGCGGTCCGGGGCTGACCATGTTGTGGGCCGCCACCTCGGCCTGGGCGACCGCGTTGCCCCAGTGCTCCAGGGACAGCAGCTGGTACTCGAAGAGCGGATGGGGGAAGCGGGCCACATCCCCGGCCGCGAAGATGTCGTCGGTGACGATCCCGTACATGTCGAAGGCGCGGCACCCCGCGTCGCAGGTCACGCCCCGAGGACCGGCGGCTAGTCCCGATTCGGCCAGCCACTCGGTGTTGCGGACGGCGCCCAGCGCGACCACGGCGATGTCGGCGGCCACGCGCGTACCGTCGGAGAACCGTGCACCGGTGAGCCGTCCGCCGTCGCCCTCCAGGGCGGTGACCGTCACTCCGCATCGCAGGTCGACGCCGTGGGCGCGGTGCAGCTTCGCGGCCAGTGCGCCGAGCGTCCCGCCGAGCGCACCGACCAGCGGGGCCGGTCCCCGCTCCGCGACCGTCACATCGAGGCCGCGCTCCCGGCAGGCGGAGGCGATCTCCGAACCGGTGAAGCCGGCTCCGATGACCAGCACCCGCCGCGGCCCGGCGTCGAGGCGGTCGGCGAGGCGCCGCGCATCATCGCTCGTGCGCAGGGTGAACACTCCGTCCAGTGCGGCCTCGTCCGGGTTCGGCCAGGGCCGGGCACGGGTGCCGGTGGCGATCAGCAGCCGGTCGAAGGGCACCTCCGTGCCGTCGGCGAGCAGCACCCGCTTGCCGACCGGATCGAGCCCGGCCGCCCGCACACCGAGCTTCCACCGGGCGTCCAGTGCCCGGCGCTGCGGCAGGCCGGTGTGCTCCGCCGGCACCCGGCCGAGCAGCACCTGTTTGGACAGCGGCGGCCGGTCGTACGGCGGCCGCCGTTCCTCCCCGATCAGGGTCAGCGAACCGGCGAACCCCTTCGCGCGGAGCGTCTCGGCGGCCCGCAGCCCGGCGAGCGACGCGCCGACGACCACGATCCGGCCGTCGCGTGGTTCACCGTTCACCGGTGCCCGCCTCCTCCCCCATGAGGATGGCCTGTACCGGACACGCCGCGGCGGCGCGGCGCACCCGTTCCTCCTGCTCCTGGGGGACGACCGGCGTGTACAACAGGGCCTCCTCGCCGTGCAGGGTGAACACCTCGGGCGCGAGGAAGGCGCACTGCGCATAACCCTGGCAGCGGTTGAGGTCGACGACGATGTTCATCCCGCGCACCCACTCCTCCCGCCGCCACGCCCGTCACCTCCGTCCTACTGGCGACCCCCGCGTACGGCAGGCGGCGCTGGCCCATCGGAGGGGTGACGCGGGGTGACGGGGGCGGGGCGACGGGGTGTGGCGGCCGGGGTGCCTCAGAACGGCTTGGTGGGCAGGTACTTGCCGTCCAGGGTGATCACGGCACGCTCACCGCCGTCGGGGTCGGCGACCTTCCGCACATCGAGCCTGAAGTTGATCGCGCTGATGATGCCGTCCCCGAACTGCTCGTGGACCAGGGCCTTCAGCGTGGTGCCGTACACCTGGAGGATTTCGTAGAAGCGGTAGATCGTCGGGTCGGTCGGCACCGTGCCGTCGAGTGAGCCGCGGGTGGGGACGGTCTGGAGGAGCAGCGCGGCGTCCTCGTCCAGGCCCAGCAGCTCGGCGACGGCCTCGGCCGAGGGCCGCGGAAGGGCGTGCTGTCCGAGGACGGCGGCGGTGACGAAGGCGACCGACAGTCCGGCGGCGTCCGCGATCTGCTGCCAGGACAGGTCCTTGCGGGTCTTGGCCGCGACCGCGGTGGTGGCGAGCTCCCGGCGGGCGGTGGGGTCGAGCTGTGCGTGTGCCATGAAAGGGGTCCTTCTGGAGAGGGGTGGTGGTCTCAGGGTGCTGTTCCCGGCGCTCCGCACCGGGGAGGGGTCAGGGGGTGGCCGCCAGCGGGACGAACCGGTCCCGGGACGGCTCGAACGCCTCGACGGTGCCGGTGGCGATGTCGAAGACCCAGCCGTGCACGGACACGGTGTTCCGCGCGAGGGCGCGGGCCACCGAGGGGTGGGTGGCCAGGTTGGCGAGCTGCGTACGGACGTTGTCCCGTACCAGGGCGTCGACGGCGCCGCCGTCCGGCGCGGGCCCGGCCGTACGGGCCCGGGCGGCGTCGGCGTGGCGCAGCCAGTCGGCGACGGCGGGCAGCGTCGAGAGGTCGTGGCCGTGGGCCAGGGCCGTCATCGCTCCGCAGCCGGAGTGCCCGCAGACGATGACATCGGCGACGCCCAGCACGCTGACGGCGTACTCGATGCCGGCGGCCACACCGTCCGCACCAGGGGTGTGGGCGGGGACGAGGTTGCCGGCGGTACGGATGACGAACAGTTCACCCGCCGCGGCCTGGGTGATCGCTTCCGGGACGACCCGGGCATCGGAGCAGCTGATGAACAGCGCGCTCGGGTTGTGGGTGGTGGCGAGCCGGGCGAAGTGTTCCGCCTGGGCCGGAAAGACCTCGCGCCGGAAGCGCTCGACGCCCGCGGCGAGGTGCTGCATGGTGACTCCCTTCGATCGGTCGCCGGTGTGTGAACCGGCGTTGTCGACTGCTCCACCACCCTCGCCGACCTGGACCTATAGGTCCAAGACGAAGAATCCATGGCAGCTATTGGTCTCATCTATAGCGCGCCTATAGTGGGAGCCGTGGCTATCGAACTGCGTCATCTGCGGTATCTGCTCGCGGTCGCCGAGCACGCCGGCTTCACCCGTGCCGCCGAGGCGCTGCACATCTCCCAGCCCACGCTCTCGCAGCAGATCAAGCAGCTGGAGCGCGCGCTGAAGGTGCAGCTGCTCGACCGCACCGGCCGCGGCGTGCGGCTGACCGATGCGGGCGAGGCCTACGTCGCCTACGCACGGCGGGCCCTCCAGGATCTCGCCGCGGCGGAACGTGCCGTGCTCGACGTCCAGGACCTCTCGCGCGGCACGCTGCGGCTGGCGATGACACCGACGTTCACCGCCTACCTCATCGGCCCGCTGGCCGCTGCCTTCCACACCCGGTACCCGGAAATCTCCCTGGAGCTACGGGAGATGACGCAGGATCATATGGAGTCGGCCCTGCTCGCCGACGAGCTGGACCTCGGCATCGCCTTCAGCGGGAGCCACCTTCCCGGCATCGAAGCGACCGCACTCTTCACCGAGACCCTGAGCCTCGTCGTCGGCAACGCCCACCCTCACCGCCGGCGCACCCGTCCACTGCCCGTGGAGGAGCTGGCCGGCCATCAACTGGCCCTGCTGAGCGGCAACTTCGCCACCCGGGTGCATATCGACGAGTACTTCACCCGGCACCGGGTCGCCCCGCGCATCGCGGTCGAGGCCAACTCCATCAGCGCCCTCACCGAGATCGTCCGGCGCGGCACCCTCGCCACGGTCCTGCCCGACGCCCTCACCGTCGGCCACCCGCGCCTCCACCCCGTCCCGCTCAGCCCTCCCCTCCCCGCCCGCACCGTCACCCTCCTGTCACGCGAGGACGCCTACCGCAGCGCCGCGGCCCGGGCGTTCAGCAGCCTGGTCCGCACCTGGGACCCCACCTCCTCCCCCTCGGATCATGGACATGACGAGCAGCCCGCGGACAGGCGGTGAGAGGGGCGGTCGCCGCAAGAAACAAGATCTGACGCTCCTTCCACTTTGCGCGGCCACCGGCGAACCTCGTGGTCACGGGGCCGGAGAGCCCCGGTTTCGGCTACCGAACACACAGGAAGTGGTCACACCGTGGACGAGGCACACACCCCCCACCCCGGGCAGGCGACCGGCACCGGAACGGCCGGCCCGGAGGCGGACGGAGCCGCCGGCTGGTACGTGGACGAGCGCTGCACCAACTGTGACGTCGCCCGCCAGCTCGCGCCCGGGCTGATCTGTGAGGTCGACGGACGCTCCCGGATGCTGCGCCAGCCGCGGGACACGGCGGACGAACACCGGTTGTACGCCGCCGCGTTCGCCTGCCCCACCCGTTCCGTCCGCCCCGCCTCCCGCCGGCTGGAGGCGGCCCGGGACCCGTTCCCGCTGCCGCTCGACGACGACGGCACCGTCCATCTCTGCGGGCACAACTCACCGGCCACCGCGGGCGCCAACTCCTATCTCGTACAACGCCCTTCCGGGACCTTGATGATGGTCGACACCCCGCGCTGGAGCGAGTCGCTGGCCGCACGGTACGAGCAGCTCGGTCCGGTCACCGATGTCCTGCTCACCCACCGGGACCATGCGGCGCACGGCCGCCGGTACGCCGACCGCTTCGGCGCCAGGCTGTGGATCCACGAGGGCGATCTCGATGCGGCCCCGGACGCCGACCGGGTGCTGCGCGGTACCGGGACCGTCGAGATCGCCGAGGGGATGCTCGCCCATCCGCTTCCCGGGCACACCGAGGGGAGCGTGCTCTATGTGGCCGATGAGCGGTACTGCTTCAGCGGTGACAGCTTCTACTGGTCACGCACCCGGGACGACCTGGAGGTGGCGGAGAGCGTCACCTGGTACTCCATCGAAGAGCTGGCCGCGTCGTTGGCCCGGACGGCCGACCGGCTGCGCTTCGAGTGGCTGCTGCCCGGTCACGGCGACCGCAAGCGCCTGCCCGCGCCGCAGATGGCGGAGCGGATGCGGGAGTTGACGTCCCGCGTCCGCCGGCTGCGGCCCCGCCCGGTCGACTTCACCGCGGTGCGCTGGTGAGCCGTCGCCCGCCCCCTCCTCACCCCGGCACGGGAGCCGGTGCCGAGGCGGTTGCCGTCCCTGCGTCGTGTGCCGTACGGCTCTCACGGGCGAGGAGCCGGGTGAGTGCCCGCGCCAGGTCGCCGGTGGGGTTCTCGGACCGGGTGGCCGAACGCCAGCCGACGAACTGGTCGGGGCGCACCAGCAGCGCACCGCTCCCGTCGAGACCGGCGCTCTGCGGCCACCTCCCGTGCGGATCGGTCACCTCAGCACCCGGGGCGATCTTGTACGCACCGAGCTCCACCCCGAGCCGGTCCGCCGCCTCCCGTGCCGCCTGGATCCACCGGTCGCCGTCGGCGCCGGTCAGCAGGGTGAAACGGGACCGCACCAGGTCGAGCGTGGAGAGCCGGCGGCCGTCCCGCTCGACCCACAGGTGCGGGAGGCGGGAGCCGGGGGTGCCGTCCAGGGTGAGGGTGACGTCCTCGCGGGAGGGCAGCTCCGGTTGCGCGCCGATCACGGCGGCGGAGTCATAGCGGTAACCCAGATGCACGACCGGCGCGTTGACGACACCGGCGTCGGCGCGCGCCGACGCCATCTGCGGGCTCTGGTCCCAGTGCAGCCGTGGATCGGCCAGTCGCAGCAGGGACTGCTCCAGTGCGAGCGCCGCCACCGGGCGGCGTTCGGCCGGATAGCTGGTGAGCAGCGCGGGCCCGGCCTGACCGCGCAGTACGGCGGCCAGTTTCCAGGCCAGGTTGTGTGCGTCGGCGATCCCGGTGTTCAGGCCGAAGGCGCCCAACGGCGGGTTGGTGTGCGCCGCGTCGCCGATCAGGAACACCCGGCCGTCCTGGAAACGGTCGGCCAGCAGCCCCCGCGGTCGCCACGGCAAGGTGCTCAGCACCTCCACATCGAGTTCCGGGGCGCCGATTGCCGTACGGATGAGTGCGCGGCAGCGTTCCGGCGTGAAAGCGTCCGCCGAGCCGCCGGTGCTCGGGTCGTACACGGTGTGGAAGATCCACTCCTGCTCGCCGTCGACGGTCACCAGCAGACCGGGCGCGTCGGGGTGGGTGAGGTCGCAGGCGACGAAGGACCGGCCCTTCGTGTAGGCGGCGAGGTCGGCCCGGAACAGGATGTTCACCATGGGACTGCCGAGTTCGCCCGGCCCTGAGGTGGCGATGCCGAGCGCATCCCGTACGCCGCTGCGCGCACCGTCGGCGGCCACCAGGTAGTCCGCCCGGACGACTTGGCGGTCGTTGCTGCCGTGGTCGTGGGCGTGGCCTTCGATGATCGCGGTGACGCCGTCGTCGTCCTGCTCGAAGGACAGCAGCCGGGCCGAGTGTCGGACGAGGGCGCCCCGGTCGCGGGCCGCCGGCAGCAGGACGGAGTCCAGCCGGTTCTGCGGGCAGGTGCCCCGCAGATCGCTCGGGCTGACCTGGCCGCCCGGCCGGGGCGCGGATCCCGTACCCGCAGGCGAGGAGGGCGGCGCGGGCAGTTCGGCCTCGGCCAGGGTCCTGGCGGAGATCTTTCCGAGGCGGCCGGCCGACATATCGACGGCGACCGCGTCGACCGCCTCGTCGATGCCGGTCTCGCGGAGGAATTCCACGGTCCGCGGTCCGAGTCCGGTGGCCCGTGGGTGGCGGGACGGCCCGGCCTGGCGCTCCACGACGAGGCACGCCACCCCGTGGTGGGCCAGGAAGAGCGCGGCGGACAGACCGACCGTGCCACCGCCGGCGATGAGGACGGGAATACGGATTTCGGCCATGACATCTCCCCCGTAATGGCTGAGGACAACAGCGCTCATGGCCATGGCGCCCGGGCTGTGACGCCCAGGGCCACGGCACTTATGGATACAGCGTTTCCACAACGGGTACACCGTAGCCATTGCGCTACGCTGTGCGCAACGGCCCGGACAGGAGGACCCGATGACCGATGCGGCGCAGGAGCCGGCCCCGGCCCTGGTGTGGCAGAAGGACCGGCGCACCCCGCGGCGCCAGGCCCCGAGCGTGGAGCGGATCGTGCAGACCGCCCTCGCCATCGCCGACCAGGAAGGGCTGTCCGCCCTGTCGATGCGCCGGGTGGCCACCGCGCTCCGCTCCGGTACGGCCTCGCTCTATCGCTATGTGGCGAGCCGGGACGAACTGCTGGATCTGATGATCGACGAGGTACACGGCGAAGCCGCCCCGCCGGCCCTCTCCGGCGACTGGCGCCTGGACCTCACCCACGTCGCCCGGGACGTACGCGCCACCCTGCTCCGCCACCCCTGGCTCGGCTCCGAGCTCACCGGCCGCCCCGCGCTCGGCGCGAACTCACTGCGCCGGCACGACCTCGCGCTCACCGCTGCCGCCGCACTCACCCCGGACATCACCTTCGCCACCCGTGCCGTGGACACCGTCATGGCGTACGTCTTCGGGACGGTCGCCCAGGAACTGGCCGAGCTTCAGGCGCAGCGGCGGTCCGGACTGACCGAGGACCAGTGGCGGGCCGCCGTCGGCCCCTACATCCGCGAGGTCATCGACAGCGGCACCTATCCGCAGTTCGCGCGCAGGGTGATCGAGGCCGAAGACGCCACGCCCGCCGAGCAGTTCGAGTTCGGCCTGGCCTGCGTCCTTGACGGCCTCGCGGCCAGGGCCGGCACCACGGGTGCCGCATCGCCCGGTGCCGCTTCCCGCGGAGCCGCGGCCCCCGGGGCCGGGCCCGCCGGCGAGGAGTGAGGAGACGTACCGGGGCTCAGCGCAGGGCGGCGGCCGGAGGACGTTCCCGCACCGCGCCATAGGCCAGGAAGTACGCCGGCACCCGGTTCAACCACCGTGAGGTGGTGAGCAGTTCGGCCGCCCGCTGCGCCCGCCGGGGGTTGCCGAAGGGCGGCTCCCCGGCCAGCACCGGCCCGATGACCCGCCGATGGGCGAGCCGCTGGAGCGCCTGGGTCAGCGCCGTGGTCGGCCAACGGCGGCGCTGGATGGCGCGTACGTCCCGCAGGCCGACCGTGCCCGCATGCAGGGGCCCGACGAGATGGCGGGCGGCGGCGACCGCGTCCTCGACGGCGAGGTTGATACCGATGCCGAAGACCGGCGACATCGCATGCGCCGCATCGCCGATGCACAGCAGACCCGGCCGGTGCCAGCGGCTCAGCCGGTCGAGCCGTACGTCGAGCAGCTTGACCTCGTCCCAGGAGTTCAGCGCCCGCACCCGGTCGGCGAGCCACGGGGCGGCCACCCTGAAGTTGGCCATGAAGGGCGCCAGACCGGCGGCGCGGCGCTCGGCGTCGGTCCCCTTGGGAATCAGCGCGGCGCACTGCCAGTAGTCCCCGCGGTCGATCATGGCGGCGAGGAGACGGTCGCCGGCGCCGCCCACGAGGCCGTGCGGGTCGCCGTCGCGCCGCGGCAGCCGGAACCACCAGGCGTCCATGGGGCAGGCGAAGCTCCGCAGCCCCAGCTCGGGCAGCGACCGGGCCAGTGAGCCCCGGCCGTCGCAGGCGACGGTGAGGGTGGCGCGGAGTTCACCGGTACCGCCGTCGGAGGTGCGGTAGCGCACGCCCACGACCCGGCCGCGGTCCAAGAGGAACGAGGTCGCCCCGGTGCTCATCCGCAGCGAGAAGGACGGCTCCCGCCGGGCCTCGTCCGCGAGCAGGTCGAGCAGGTCCCACTGCGGCACCATCGCGATGTAGTTGAACGCGCCCGGCAGCGCGCCGATGTCTCCGACGGTGACCAGCGAACGGTCCGGCCCCAGCGGCAGTTGAACCGTCGTCACCCGCCGCTGGGGCAGCCGGGCGAACCGCTCGGTCAGCCCGAGGTCGTCCAGCAGGGCGAGCGTGGAAGGGTGCACGGTGTCACCGCGGAAGTCGCGGAGGAAGTCCTGATGCTTCTCCAGGACGGTGACCGCGATGCCCGCCCGGGCGAGCAGCAGTCCGAGCACCATGCCGGCCGGGCCGCCGCCCACCACACAGCAAGTGGTCCGTTCCATGGCCACCGCTCCCTTCCACGAGGTCCCGCGCACCGCGGACGAGCCGCGGGCAGCCGGCGGCACCCCACGGGCGCCTGCGCGGATGCCCGCACCTCACCATCGCACCGCAGTCACCCGCCCCGCACATCCACGCGCTCAGCGGGCGGAGCACGGAAGGCGGGCCCCCGGTACGTCCGCGGTCCGCGGTGCCAGGGCGAGGCCCTAGGCCCTGACCTGCACGGTTACCAGGTGTGGGCGACGTCCACGATCAGCGTGTGCCCGGACTGCTGCACGCGGAACGGCAGCTTCCCGCGCACGCCGAGGCCGACCTGGGTCTGCCCCTCGAAGCTCGCACCGAACTTGGTGTCCTTGAACGTGCGGTAACCGCTGATGTTCACACCCGGCAGCGGCTTCCCGGCCACGCCCGCGTAGGTCTGCTTACCGGTCGACGGGTCATGGCTCGGCACGGACACATAGATCTCCAGAATGGCGCCGCCCTTGACCGGTATCCGCTCACCGGAGCCGTCCTGGTGGAACGCGTCGACATAACCCACGTGGTAGCCGGCCTTGCCCTTGGCACCGAGGTCGAAGACCATCCGGTCGTAGCACGCGCTCCGGCTGGTCTTGATGTTCTTCAGCGAACCGCCGTTCGCGTCCGTGGCCGACTTGGTGCCGCTGCCCCAGTTCACCGCGCAGGCGGCCGCCGAGCCGGCCTTGCCGACCGGGCCGGTCGCGGCGCCGGCCATCCCGGCCGTGCCCAGCAACCCGGCGCCCGCCAGGGCGACCACCGCGGTCGCTGCCCCGAAACGTCGCATGACATACCCCCACAAGAAGAGTTCATTACAGGTGCGTCCGATAGGACGGGTGCCCCGGCCCTCGCGTTGTGCGAACGGTCGATATTCAGCCGTACCGTGGCGAAGTTGTCGTGAAAGCGGGCCCGTTGATCATCTTGCGGCCGCAACCGGGGCACCATGCCGGCCTTCAGTGCACACCGCGCGGACGGAACTGGATGCTGATCCGGGGGCCGGCGGCCCGGGTGCTCTTGGGGATGGCGTGCTCCCAGGTCCGCTGGCAGGAGCCACCCATCACGATCAGGTCGCCGTGTCCGAGCGGCCGCCGTACGGCACTCCCGCCGCGCCGCGGGCGCAGCAGCAGATCGCGCGGCGCGCCCACGGACAGGATGGCAACCATCGTGTCCTCGCGCCTGCCGCGGCCGGTCCGGTCACCGTGCCAGGCCACGCTGTCCCGGCCGTCGCGGTAGTAGCACAGGCCGGCCGTGGTGAACGGTTCCCCGAGCTCAGTGGCGTAATGGGCGGAGAGGGCGTCCCGCGCCTCTTCGAGCACGGGGTGCGGCAGCGGATCGCCCTCGCCGTAGGAGGCGAGCAGCCGCGGCACGTCGACCACGCGCTCGTACATCTGCCTGCGCTCGGCCAGCCAGGGCACCTCGGTGGCGAGCCGCACGAAGAGGGCGTCGGCCCCGCTCAGCCACCCGGGCAGCAGATCGATCCAGGCACCGTCGCCGAGCTCGGTACGGCGCAGCCCGTGGAGCGGGCCGAGACGGATGTCGTCGGTCTGGTCGAAGAGCGAGCCCTGGAGATGCGTGCCCATGCCTCCAGCGTAACCGTTAAATCGAATGCATGTTCTGACCGGTGGGTGCGGTGAGCCGGTCCGGCCCGGTCCCCTGGGCCTCCGGGAGGCGTTTTAACCCGTTGCGGACGCTCCGGCCATGGACTGGATGGGCCACCAGAGCCGTGCCGGACGGGGGCGTGGGCCGAGCACTTCGGCCTCCTCACCGGCCTGCCCGGCCGGGGCGACACCGTGGTCGGCCATGACGTCTGGTTCGGCTACCGGGCCACGGTGATGCCGGGCGTACGCATCGGTCACGGCGCCGTCATCGCCTCCGGCTCCGTCGTCGTCGAGGACGTACCCCACTACGGCGTCGTCGGCGGCAATCCGGCACGCCTCATCCGCCGCCGCTACGGCGACGAGGACATCGCGCGCCTGCTGGACGTCGCCTGGTGGGACTGGCCGGCCGAACACCTCACCGCGCACATCAGCACCCTGATGTCCGGCAGCATCGACGAGCTGGAAGCCGCGGCGCCCACCAGGCAGTAGCCGCCGCCCCCGTTCAGCGGGCGTGGCCCGACGTCACCCCTCCCCCGGGCGCCCGGCCGGCCACCCGCTCGTCGGCCCGTTGAACCGCCCGTTCGTCCGCGGGCGCCAGCCAGAAGTACAGCGGAGGCAGGACGAGTTCCACGGCCGTCAGCACGACCTGGAACCACTGTGGCCAGCCGTGCACGGCCACGGACACGAGCCGGCCCACACCACCGAGCAGAAAGATCCCCGCAAGCCACCGCACCGCCTTCGCGGGGATCGGTGACTGCCGGCCGGCCCAGATCCAGGCGAGGCCGTACCCGAGGAAGACCGGCCCGTAGAACCGCTCCCGGCTGTCGACGGTGGCACCGGCCGAGCCCTCGCCCGGCACCGAGTCGATACCGAGGACGAGGTGGAAAGCACCGATCGCCACGCAGGCGAACCCCATGCTCAGCACCAGCCACTTGAGAACCCTGGCCACGATCCGACACCCCTTCACACGATTGGACACGCGTCCACCAGCAGGGCTCCCACGCCCTCCGGTACCGCTGCTTCCCCGACAAGCACGATATGGCGGCTGACCCGTACGCCACTCAGCCGGCGGCCTGGGCAGCCGCGCGTTCGCGGGCGGCCGCCGCTCGTTGCGGGGCGCCGAGTTGGTCCTCCAGGCGGGCCTTGGCGGCCCAGTTGTACGGGCAGACCGGGCGGAGCTGGATGCGTTCGCTCAGCAGGGTCCGGGCCAGGTCGGTACGGCCTGCGCGGAGGGAGGCCTCGACGAGGGTCCGTTGGATCGCGTCGCGCTGGGCGTGGCTGCCGCCGAAGGTGTGCAGACGGTGGCGGACGGGCAGCAGCAGGTCGGTGGCCGTGACGTAGTCCTGCCGTCCGTAGGCGATCAGTGCCCGGCAGACCGGCAGGCCGATGTCGGACGTCATCGCGCGGTTGGCCACCCCGGGCGCCGCCGCCAGCCAGTCTTCCCGCTCCTGGACGAGGCGTTGGGCCTGGGCGAGGCGGCCTGCTCCCACGTAGGCCATCACCGCATGGGCGTCGTTGAAGGCGTAGTGGGGGCCGTCATGACGGCGCTCCCAGGCATCGGCGAGCCGGGCCCATCGTGCGCTCTGCGCGTCCTGGGCGAGGTACAGCCTCCACAACAGGGCGGCGGCGTCGAGGAGTTCCATCGCCACACCGGCCGATCCCTGGTGGTGCAGGACGGAGTCGTAGATCTCCAGTACGCGGGCGGTGTCGCCGGTCTCCAGGGTGTAGAGGGCGTAGTGCCACCAGTTGTGGACGGTGAGCAGGGTGCCGCTCGCCCAGTCGTCGGTCCGGGCGTCGAGGAAGCGGATTCCTTCGGTGAAGCGTCCGCGCATCTCGTACGTGTGCACCACGCTGTGGATCCCCCACACATCGCGCGGATGCCGGGCCAGGGCCGCCAGGCCGACCTCCTCGGCACGCTCGTAGTGGCCCGACTCCTCCAGTCCGAACGCGTACATGCCGAGCAGCGGTCCATGGTGCGGGTCGTCCTCGTCCCAGGCGTCCAGGGCTCCGCCGATGCGGTCGCGGAGGCGCTGGGCGTCGCCGGTGAGGAAGTCGTGCTGATGCCCGGCGAAGAGGGCCAGCGCATCGCGCGGGAAGGCGACGGAGAGGTCGCCGAGGATGCGGCCTGCGCCGTGGACGTCACCGTCCAGCCACGCCGTTGCGGCGGCGAGATGCATCCGCTCCCGGGGCGTCAGCCGCTCGGTGTCCAGGCCGGAGCGGAAGCGGGCGAAGTCCTCGCGTGCGGCGGCCGCGTCCTTCTCCTCGGTCCCCAGGACACCCAGATAGGCGACCAGGGCCTGGCCCATCACGGAGCGCGGCGAGGCGGCGAGTACCGACCGCGCCGTCTCCATGACCTGGGGGCGGAAGAAGAGCAGGTCGTCCAGGGCCTGTTCGTATGGGGTGAGGGCCTCGGCGCCGGTGTCGGTCATGGCATGTCCGTGCCGATCAGCTGTCATGGGTACCTGTACCTCCGGTGTGACGTGCGGCGCCGCGGCGCGTCCGGTCATCGTGCCCGGCCACGGAGGGCCTCATGACGCCCTTTCAGGCAACTGGCCGAACTGCGTTCACTCACGGCTGTGCCCCGGCACCCGTCCCTCGGCGGAAAACACCCGCCGGAGTCCCGGAGAACACCCCCGTGACGGCCCACGCCGGGGCCGTGGGCGACGCTCCACCCCCAGCCGTGAGCGGCACCCTTCCCCCGCTGCCCCCACCCCCGCACACGTCCCGCCACAGCCGCCGCCCACACCACCTGATCCGGGCTTTTGCGACAGCGGAACCTACGATCGCCGGACAGGGAAGGGGGACCGGATGGACCGGAACATCCGCACCGTGGACGATGTACTCGCGCTCCTGGACGGCCTGTTCGCGCCGGAGGCCGACCGCTGGACGGCGGACGCCGCCTCCTGGTGGGACAGCTTTTACGCGGACCGCTCCAGGCCCGTGCCGTTCTTCGTGGAGAAGCCCGACGAAAACCTGGTCTCGTACCTCGACCGCGGGCTGCTCACCCCGGGGCGCGCCCTCGATCTGGGCTGCGGTCCGGGCCGCAACGCGCTCCACCTGGCCGCATCAGGCTTCGCGGTGGACGCTGTGGACCTCTCCCCGGCGGCCCTCGCCTGGGCCGAGGACCGCGCCCGGGGAGCGGGGGCCGACGTCAGGTTCCACCGCGGCGACGCATTCGCCCTCGTGGACTCCGCACTCCACGGCCCGTACGACCTGATCTACGACTCCGGCTGCTTCCACCATCTGCCGCCACACCGCCGCATCAGCTACCTGGCGCTCCTCGACCGGGCCCTCGCACCCGGCGGCCATTTCGCCCTCACCTGCTTCGCGGCGGGCGCGATGGGTTCCGAACTCGGTGACACCGACTTCTACCGCCAGTCCCGCCTGCACGGCGGCCTCGCCTACAGCCCGGAGTCCCTGCGCCGGATCTTCTCCGACCTGACGGAGCGCGAACTGCGCCGTATGCACGACGAGTCAGCGCAGTCCCCGCGCTTCGGCGAACCCTTCCTCTGGACGGCCCTGTTCCGCCGCGACGCCCCGAGACCGCCGGCCACGCCCGGCCGCGCGCCCGCCTGAGAGGACGGGGCCGCACGGCCCGACGGGCGCCCGGCAGACTCCTGGCGCCCTACTCGCCGGCGCCGGAGCGGCACGCGGAGTGCCCCCAGCCGTCCGGGTTCTTGGCGATCGGCTCACCCGCGGCGTACGAGCGCCCGCAGCGGCAGCGGCCGGGGAACTTGGCCTTCAGGGTCCGGGCCGAGTTCTTGGAGGTCCGCCGCGGCGAGGAGGCCGTCTTCACCGCAGCGCCGCCGGCGCTGCGGCGCGCCCCGGCGGGCCGGGCGGTGTCCGGCGCGGCCGGCGGCTCCGGGGAACCGAGCTCGCTGCCGGCGGCCTCCTGGACGACCGCTGCCTGGCTCGCGGCCCGGTCGGCGAAGTCATTGAGCCGGTCGCCGTCCACCTGGTGCGCGGGTACGTAGCGGAACTCCACCGAGCGCCCGGTCAGCAGGGCGTCGATGCGTACGACGAGCTCCTGGTTGGCGACCGGCTTGCCCGACGCGGTCTTCCAGCCCTTTCGCTTCCAGCCGGGCAGCCAGGTCGTGACGGCCTTCATGGCGTACTGCGAGTCCATCCGGATCTCTAGGGGCACGGCCGGGTCGATGGCCGAGAGCAGACGCTCCAGCGCAGTGAGCTCGGCGACATTGTTCGTCGCGGTGCCCAGCGGACCGGCCGCCCAGCGGACGACGGTCTCCTGGTCGTCAGCGATCACCCATGCCCAGCCGGCGGGCCCTGGGTTCCCCTTCGATGCACCATCACATGCGGCAATCACGCGTTCAGCCATGCGCGCGATCATGCCAGGCAGCTCCCCGGTGAGCGAAGTCGCGTCCGCGGGAGCGACGTGTTAGACGGGTGGGATGGGCCGGGGACGGTGAGGTTGCGCGGCCGTGGTCCGGCGTGCGCCCCTCCCAGGGCAGCTCCTAGGCTGGAGGCAAGACCGCGGTGAGCCTTCCGCCCGCGGCCGGGGCCGAGGGACGCCCTTCCGGCGCCTGCCTGGAGTCGCCATGACGTACCGGTTTTCCGAGAACGAGCAGTTCAACTACGAGATCCTGCTCGCCCTGGGCTCCGCGTGGCGGCAGGGTGCGGAGGTGGGCGAGGTGCTGGCCACCGCGTCCGCCGTGGCGGACGGGGACCCCGAGACATGGCTGTCGGCCTGGTCCGCCCTCGCCCGTACGGTCCGCGAGCAGGCCGAGAAGTGCGCCGCCCGAGGACGCACGGCGAGCGCCCGGGACGGGTTCCTACGGGCCGCCGGGTACTCCGGCACGGCATTGGTGGCGGTCGACGCGGCCCCCGACCCTGAGGCACGCCTGCGTGAGCTCTTCACAGAGCACCGCGACTGCTTCGACCGTTTCGCGGCCCTTTGGGACCCGCCCGCCGAGCGGGTCGCCATCCCGTACGAGGACATCTCGCTGCCCGGCTACCTCATCGGCCCGCCGGGCCACCAGGAGGCCCTGCCGACGGTGATCGTCAACAACGGCAGTGACGGCCCGGTCTCCTGCGCCTGGACGCTCCTCGGCGCCCCGGCGGTGGCCCGCGGCTACCGTGTCCTGCTCTTCGACGGGCCCGGGCAGCAGTCCATGCTCTTCGAGCACGGCGTCACCTTCCGGCCCGACTGGGAGCGGGTCATCACCCCGGTCGTGGACTTCCTGGCCGGTCGCGCGGATGTCGACGCCCGGCGCATCGTGCTGGCCGGCATCAGCCAGGCCGGCTACTGGGTGCCGCGTGCGCTCGCCTTCGAGCACCGGATCGCCGCCGCCGTCGCCGATCCCGGCGTCGTCGACGTCGCGCAGAGCTGGTGGCCCCAACTCGGCCCGGAGATGCGCGCCCTGTGGGACTCAGGCGACCGCGAGACCTTCGACCGCATCCTGAACGAGGCCCTGGAACAGGACCCTGCGCTGGCCGCCATGTGGCGCTGGCGGGCCAAACCGTACGGCGTCACATCGCCCTTCGATCTGCTCACCGAGGTCGCCAAGTACACCGTGGAGCCGGTGGCGCACCAGATCACCACCCCCCTGCTGATCACGGACCCCGAGGGCGAACAATTCTGGCCCGGCGCCTCACGCCGCCTGTACGACGCCCTTCCGGGCCCGAAGGAACTCGTCCGCTTCACCGAGGCCGAAGGCGCCCATCTGCACTGCGAGCCGATCGGCCGCGCCGTCTTCGAACAGCGGGTCTTCGACTGGCTGGACGCGCGTCTGGACTCCGGGGCGGCCCGCTGAGGCCGTACGGGACGGCGCAGGGCGAGAGCACCAGGGGATGCCGAGAGGGACGGCGCTGCCTCGCCCGCACCTGCCGGTCAGTTGCCGGCCGCCTTCTCCGGACGCAGCTCACTCGGCCGTACGATCACGAATCCCTCGCCGTCGAGCCGGAGTTGGACGGCCTCCCCGGAGCCGCCGCGCAGCATCGAGCCGACGCTCTGCGAACGGTGCAGCGTGGTCTGGAGGCTGCTGCTCCAGCCGACCACGGCGTCGGTGTCGACGTGGACCGGGGACTGCGGGGACACGGGTATGACGATGGGGTTGCCCTCACACACGATGCCCAGCTTCCCCTGGCCGCTGAACACGGAGTTGAAGAGCCCCCCGGCGGCCATGCCCGCGCCCTTGACGACCTTGATCTCGTAGGAGAGGGAGGGGTCGAAGCACAGCACATTGCGGCCGTTGACGGAGATGCCGTCACCGGGGGCGAGGTCGATGATGAAGCAGTTGGCCGCTTCGTGCGCGAACCACACCTCGCCGCGTCCGCGCACGGCCATCAGCGCCAGCCCCTCTCCGGTGACCGCTCGCTTGAGGAACTTGCCGACGCCCTGCCCCTGCTTCTCGAACTGCAACTCCCCGCGGTAGGCGACCATCGCACCCTGCCGGGCGTAACACTCGCCGTCCACCGCGTACTTGATCGACTTGGCGTTCTGCTGCGTCATACCGGGGGCGGCGGCCGGAACGGCCATGTTCTCGGAGGCGAAAAGTTCACTGTTCATGACAGGCATCGTAGGCGCGACGCCTGCCCGACCGGCCCCGGCCACCGCTCCCGAGACCGCCTGACGAGCACCGCGCCCCGCCCTCCACCCTGCGATGCGCAAGCCCGTGACGACCGGTCCGCACCGGCGCCCCACGGTCCACCGGCCCTCAGCGACAACCCGATTCGTACAGCCGATCGTCAACTCGGGCTGCCATATCACCTAGAAGTCTGATCTTCGGGCCCTGTCGCCATGGAGCGGAGCCGGCGGGGAAGCAACACCCCCGTACACACAGGCGGCTCACAGCCGTGGTGCATGGCGCTCCCCGCGGAGCAGCGATCGCCATGAGCCGCTTCCTTCACCAGTGAGGAGACCGACTGATGGCTCACCGGATCAAGAGTGCCCTCGTGACCGCCGGCGCCTGCGCCGTCGTCTTCGGTGGGGCCGGTCTGGCCACCGCCGACAGCGGTGCACAGGGCGCGTCGCTCAACTCGGGCGGGATCGTGGGCGGCAACACCATCCAGATCCCCGTCCACATTCCGATCAGCGCCTGTAGCAACACCATCAGCGTCATCGGACTGCTCAACCCCGCCTTCGGCGGCTACTGCCCCAACGGCTGACCCCCGCCCGCACGCCGCTTTCCGGGGTGAGCAGCCTGCCCCTCCGCCGCGTGCCGAGCCCTCAAGCGGACTCTCGGTTTCCCTTCCCGAGGGTCCGCTTTCGGGTGCCGCTGCCACGCGGACGGGACGGATGTTTCACCGGTAAAGCTTCCCTGCCCACGGCACATGGCGGGACGAGTCCCCGCCGCCCCCTAGGCAAGCGCGTCCTCACGTAGCACGATCGACTTAAGGCGTACAAACGACTGTAGGTCGCACAAGCCCCTCGACTCGACGCAGCGGGTCGCGGCACGCTCCCGCTGCGTAACGACCGCACAACACGAGCTTTTCTCCACCACGAGCGCACCGGCGCCGGTGGTCCGACACCGCAGCCAGACGACGCGCCGGTGCGGGAAGCGACACCGTTATGAAACTCCTCGCTGAGCGGCGGCCGGACGCTGATACCCGGCCGCATGAGCTCCGTCCTCCCGCGCTCGGCGCCGATCTCGGCCTGCTCCTCCTCCGTCTGTCGGTAGGGCTGATCATGGCCGGTCATGGCGCCCAGAAACTCTTCGGACTCTTCGGCGGCCAAGGGCTCGCCGAGACGGGCAAGGGTTTCGAAACCCTCGGCTACCGTCCCGGCGAGTTCCACGCCGCCCTGGCCGGAGTCTCGGAGCTCCTCGGCGGTCTCGGCCTCGCGGTCGGACTGCTCACGCCCCTGGCGGCGGCCGCAGTGATCGGCGTGATGATCAATGCCATGGCTCTCGCCGCCCCCCACGGGCTCTGGGCACAGAACCAGGGCCTCGAATACCCCCTCTGCATCGCCGCGGTCGCTCTCGCGGTCGCCGCGATCGGCCCCGGCCGCTTCGCTCTCGACCGGCCCTTCCGCTGGCGGGACGGCGGACTGGGCTGCGCGGCCCTCGCCCTGGGGTTGGGAGGTCTCGGCGCCGCGATCGTTCTGCTGGTGTGACCTGTCCCGCGGCTGCTACCAGGGCGCCACCCACGCGCGGCAGCGTACGGCCCCAAATTCCCGTGCGAAGCGATGGTCGCTGAGCTAGCGTCGGCGCCCATGACTCCTCCTCGTATTCGCCCGCCGTTCGACGCCGACGAGCGGACCCAGCTTGTCGGTTGGCTCGATATGCAGCGCGCGATCATTCAGTGGAAGTGCGAAGGACTGTCGGACGCGGACGCGCACCGTTCCGTGCTGCCGGCCTCGCCCGCCATGACGATGGCGGGCATCGTCTCCCATATGCGGTGGGTCGAACACTGCTGGTTCGAGGCCCTGTTCCTCGGCCGGCCTGCCGTGGGCCCGCAGTTCGAGGGCCCTGAGGATGCCGAGATGATGGTCGACGACATCCCGCTCGACCAGCTCCTCGAGGAGTACAAGCAGCAGTGTGCGGTGTCGAACGAGATCATCGCGGCCCATTCGCTGGATGAGACCGGAAAGCACCCGGACTTCCGTTCCGCTGCCGCGTCCCTGCGGTGGATGCTGCTCCATATGATCGAGGAGACGGCCCGGCACGCCGGCCATATGGACAGCATCCGGGAATTTCTCGACGGCGAAAAGGGCTACTACTGACCCGGCCGGACGGGCAGTTCACGGCGGGTTCCCACCCATAGGGCCGAGCGTAGGACCGAGGCGCGCACGGGTGGGGCGGCTTATTCCCCCGGGACGGTCCCCTGCACCTGTCGCAGGAACGTCGCGTTGTCAGGCGTATGCCGGACCTTCTCCAGCAGCGCTGCCAGGTTCGCCGTGTCGTCCCCGGTCCGGAGGGCGCGCCGGAGCCGGCCGATCGCTGTCAACTCGGGCCGGGAGAGCAGCAGTTCCTCGCGACGGGTGCCGGAAGCCGTGATATCCACCGCCGGGAAGAGCCGTTTGCCCGCGAGCGCACGGTCCAGGCGAAGTTCCATGTTCCCGGTGCTCTTCAATTCCTCGAAGAAGTAGTCGTCGGCCCGGGAACCGGTCTCCACCAGCGCCGTGGCAAGGATGGTCAGCGATCCGCCCTCCTCCGTCCGACGCGCGGCGCCGAAGAACCGCTTGGGCCCGTACAACGCCGCGGCATCAACGCCTCCGCTGAGTGTCCGGCCACGGCCGCCCGAGGCGGAGGCGTTGTTGTGCGCTCGGCACAGCCGCGTCAGCGAGTCGAGGAGGATGACGACGTCCTGCCCGTGCTCGACGAGCCTTTTCGCGCGTTCCACGGCCAGTTCCGCGAGTGCAATGTGTTCGTTCGCCGGCCGGTCGAAGGTAGAGGCGAGCACTTCGCCCCGTACGCAACGGAGCATATCGGTGACTTCCTCCGGCCGTTCATCGATCAGGACCACCATCAGCCGGCATTCGGGGTGGTTATCGGCGACGGCGGCCGCGAGTTGTTGCAACAGAACCGTCTTCCCCGTCTTGGGCGGAGCGACGATCAGCCCCCGCTGCCCTTTGCCGACCGGGGCGATCAGGTCGACGATCCGCGACGTCAGCCCACCGGCCGTACTTTCGAGGCGGATTCGGTGGTGAGGATGCAGCGGCGTGAGGTCACGGAAGTGGGGTCGCCCGTGCAATGCCTCGGGCGGAAACCCGTTGACCGACTCGACGTGGGTGAGCGCCGCCGGACGCCCGCCGCACACCCCCACGACGAAATCACCTTTACGCAGCCCCATTTGACGTATCAGCGGCCCGGGCACGCGGACCTCCGAGGGCGAGGCGAGGCCGGCTTCCGCACGAGGAGCCCTGGGAACCGTAGAAGCCGTAGCGCCCGTACGCGCCGTACGAAGAATGCCGAATTCGCGCCGTTCACTTGGGAAATCCAGGGTGCCGGTCACCGGCACGGAGGCTGCTGTGGCGGTGTTCGAGGCAGCCGGGCGGTCATCGATGAGGGTCATGGGCGGTGTCCTAGGAGAGAGACGAAGGAGGGAAAGGAGAAAGGAGGGAGGGAAGGAAACCGGCAGAGGGGGCAGGGACGTCACGCCCCGAAGCGCGCCCCAGAGGCGGGCGAGAAGACCCGCGGCCGGAGGGAGAGGGCCGTGGTGCCGCATCGCTGGAAGGTGACTGCCGAGCAGTCGGTTGAGGATCGCCGGTCAAGGAAAGACGGGCGCATCAGCGATACGAGGAACGTGAACTACACATGGCACGAAGGTGCGTGTAGCGGGACAGGAACAAGGCACCGAAGCCGAGATATGGCGAACACGAGTGCGCTCCCCTCGCACTGTAGCACGCGGCGAGGCGATCGATGAGAGCGGTCGATGAGATACGGGAGAGGTCACGCGGTACGCGTGGGAACCCCCGTTGTGGATCGGCCGTATGCTGAGGCCGATGTTCACACCCCAGGGACCCACTTTCCGTGAACTCGCCGTCCAGGCGCTGTCCTCCGTCGAGCACGGCTATGACCTGCTCGCCCCGAAGTTCGACCACACCCCGTTCCGGACGCCGGAGTGGATGCTGACTCCCGTCGCGCGAGCGCTGCGGAGGCTCGGACCGTTCGACAGCGGGCTCGACCTGTGCTGCGGTACGGGCGCAGGCATGGACGTACTGCGGCAGGTGTGCCGAGAGCGGGTCACCGGTGTCGATATGAGCGCGGGGATGCTCGCTGTGGCGCGTGCCCGCGCCATGGACGGTGCCCGTGAGCGGACCACCGCCGCCGCGCCGCGCGAGGAGTGGGTGCGGGCGGATGCGCGTGCCCTGCCGTTCGGGCCGGCCTTCGACCTCGCGGTGAGTTTCGGCGCCTTCGGGCACTTCCTGCCCCGGGAACGACCGGGGTTGTTCGCACAGGTCCACTCCGTACTGCGGCCAGGCGGACGGTTTGTGTTCCCGGTCCCGGCGCCGCCCTCACCGGGCTCGGTTGCGTACTGGACGCTGCTGGGCTTCGACGCGGCCATGCGGGTCCGCAATGCGCTGTGGCGCCCGCCCTTCGTCATGTACTACCGCGGGTTCCGTCTCACCGATGTCCGCGCGGAGTTGGCACGGACCGGGTTCGCGGTGCAGCTGTGCGCGCTTCCGGAACTCGGCCGGCGTCCGGACGGCAGCCCTCGATGCCGGCTGGTGGTGGCCACCCGGCAGCCGTGAGGCAGCAGCGGATCCGGGGCATCGGCGGCGCGCATACCCGGCCACACACACCACGGATCCCCCGGCCCCCGACCACTCCACCCCACCCCACTCCGAACCTGCCGCTCCTTCCGCCTCCGACGCCCCCGACGACGGCTCACCGGCCCCCGCACACGGCCGACAACCGTCGCAGCGTCACCCGCATGCCGGCGCGGTTCCGCGCGGCGCGCTGATCTGCCGGAGTGCCGGTGAAGACCAGCCCCAGCATCTCGGCGACCCAGCGGCGCCAGCCGCGGCGGCGGTGGTCGATCCAGTACTCGGTGACCCGTGTCCCCCGGTCCGTCGGTTCCAGCCGGTAGCCCCAACGCGCCACAGGCAGCCCGAACGTGGTGACATCGAAGGCGAATTCACGGCCGGGATCGGCGGTGACGATCCGGCAGACGGTGAACCAGACCCATAGGGCCCGACGGTTGAAGCCCACGAAGCGGTCGCCGCGGGACCACACCCAGAAGACCTCGGGGCTCCACTCCTTCATCCTCCGGATGTCCGCGAGGGCCGTATAGAGGGTTTCTGCTGGGAGGGGGATCTCCAGGGATTCCTCGACGCTCCACTGCCGTTCGCTCGCGCTCACTGCTCTCCCTCCGGCATCGAAGCCCGAGATCTCGCCACGCCGCGGGCGGGGACGCCAGGCATCGCCCCGCCAGACACCGGCTCCGCGGCAGTGGCAATGGCTGTGGTGGCGTTCGTACGGGGCGCGGCGACGACCGCCGCGGCGTCCATGACATGCCGGGCGACGGCCGTCGGATCGGCGAGGACGCTGATGTGCCCGCAGCCGGGCCGGACGATCAGACGGCCGTCGCGACAAGCCTGGAGGAACCGGCGTTCGTCGCGGCGGAGCTGGTCGCGCTCACCGTTCACCAGCCATACGGGGCCCGGATACGCCGAAAGCGATGTCAGCGGGTCCAGTGTGCCCACGGCGTCGATGATGCTCGGCATGATCTCGGAGTTCAGGCCACCCGCGGTCATGGCGCGGGCCGAAGGGCCGGGAAGCGCACGACGGAACCCGAACGCGCTGAGGCGGTCGGCCTGTTCCGGGTACCGGCGCGCCAGTTGTGCGGCCCTCCGGTAGACGCCACCGAGCACTCCGCGCGGTACGGCCGTACAGCCCATCGCCACCAGCCCGAGAACGCGGTCCGGGTGGGCGCCGGCCGTGGCCATGGCGACGTAGCCGCCCAGGGACAGCCCGACGAGCAGCGCCTGACCGCCGAGTTCATCGATGGCGTCGACGACGGCCGCCACGGCGCCGGGCATGGTGAACGGCTCGCCGCGCCGCACCCCATGGCCCGGCAGGTCAGGCGCCGCCGCGGGATGGCGCGTTCCGATGGTTCGGATCACGGGTTGCCACATCGTGCCACTGACGCGCATGCCGTGCACGAACAGGAGGGGCAGCCCGGCTTCGTTGGACTCCATGCTCGACACGCTACCGCGAAATGCAACGCAACGTTGCGTTGTTTCCGATGCTAATCTCCCCCCATGAGCGAGGACGAGGAACGGCAGGACGAGGGACGGCGCGACGAGGAGCATCGGCAGGGCCAGGGCCATCGGCAGGGCGGGGCGCGGCGGAGCGGCAGCGGGCCGCGAAAGACTCAGGAGATCTTCGACGCCACGCTGGAACTGCTCGCGGCCAAGGGCTACGAGGGCCTGACCGTCGAAGGGGTCGCCCAGCGTTCCGGCGTCAACAAGACCACGATCTATCGGTGGTGGCCGTCCAAAGGGGCGCTCCTGGGCGCCGCACTCACGGGGGCGCGCCAGCTCGACCTCCAGCCGCCCGACACCGGGAGCCTCCAGGGTGACTTGGAGGCCCTGCTTCAGACCGTGGTAACCCTGCTCACCGCCCCACCGGCCTCCGACATCGCGGTCGCCACCCTCGGCGCGGTCACCCATAGCCCCGAACTCGCCGAGCATGTACGGGACTTCTTCGCCGATCGGATCGCGCGCGAGCAGCCGCTCTTCGATCGCGCCGTCGAACGCGGCGAACTCCCGGCGGACAGCGACCCCCTGCTTCTGGTGGACCTACTGGCCGGGGCCGCCTGGCTCCGCGTCGTACTCCGGCAGCTCCCCGTCGAGGAGGATTTCGTTGCGCGCGCCGTGCGCACCGTCCTCAACGGAGCATCCACGACCGGTTGAGCAACGCCAGACCTCCCCTCCCGGCCAGCCTCCCCCCATCAGCCACAACCTGACGCCATGCCGCCGACGACCCCTTAAAGGGACCGTTTCACCATCAACTACAACTTTACCGATTCTTGGTGTAGTTGAACTAGATTTCACTCCAGTCTCGAACGCAACAGCGACACATACAGCAACAACCCACACTCAGCACTTCGTTGGGAACAGCCGCTGCCCGTACGTCGCGCGAACGAGCGACGGACGAACTGGATGAAAGGCATAGAGGCAACAGCAAGATGGCACTGAGCAACAGCAGAATGATCCGGCGTGGAAGCCGGTTGATGGCGTTGTCCACGGCATCGTTGGGCCTGGTCGCAGCGATGGCCGTACCGGCTGCCGCGGATGACGACGGTCCCACTCGGCAGCAGCTGATAGCGGACTGCGCATCCGGCGAGGGGAAGTGCAGCTTCAACGAGCCGAAGCTCGGCAAGGCCTTCCTGGGAGATTTCCGCCAGGTCTCCAACTCCCTCTACAATTGCAGTACTTCGGACGCCACGCAGTCGATGGGCTGGTCGGACACCGTGGGCTCGACGGACTCCGCGGGCGTCTCGGTCACCGCCGGCGGCAAGATCGCCGGTCTGATCGACCTGAGTGTGACCGCGACGTACAGCCACACATGGTCGAGCTCGCACACCGAGAACAGCTCCCTGAACATGACGGTGAAGCCCGGCGAGGTGGGCTGGATCTCCCGTGCGCAGGTCATGCAGACCGTCTCGGGCACCTGGCAGACGCATTACGACAGCCCGAAGTGGGGGCACTACTACTGGTTCGTACCGGACAAGGTCACCGGTCCTGCGCCCAACGGTACGGACGGCCAGAGCAATGCGGTGACGGTCAAGACCCGCAAGATGACGCGTGCGGAGAAGGCTTCCTGCTCCTCCGGCACCAAGAAGGGCCACGCCTTCGTGGTGAAGCGCTGAACACGAGGGTACGAACGGCCGACGGCCTCCGACGGAGGCGGCCGGTCGAGGGCCACGGCTCACGGAATCCCGCTTGAGGGGTACGTCTCAAGGGATTCAGCTTGAGGGATATGCCTCAAGGGATGCGGCTTGAGCGATGAGCTCAGGCCGGACACATCAGTGCCACCCTCAGTGCCTCCCGCCCCATCCGGGACCGGGAGGCACACCCGTTTCTCGGCCGCGCGGGACGCCGGGTGTCTGTCCGGTCACCACCACTCGCCTCTGGTTCCTCCATCCGTTCGGGTGCCTGTGATTGTCGTGCCGGAATCGTGCAGTACGCCGCTCAGGAATGCGCCGGTGAGGTCGGCGTCGCCGAGGTCCGTCTTCTTGACGTTCCGAGGCGGCCTTGGAGGTGTTCGGGACCGGTGTTGTCCAGCAGTTCGACGGCCTTGGTACAGCGCTCGGTGATCTGCCCCTGCTCGGCCACAAGGTTCTGAGCCTGGGCAGCGGCGACTTGGTCGCGGGTGGCGTTGAGGGACAAGCCCGTGAACACCAGCGCTCCGATCGCGGTAAACGCGGTGATCATGTTCGCTATGGCTTGCATGTCCGTACGTCCGGTCGCGGGCCTCGTCCGGCGTTGCGGGACGGCGCGGCGACGTATCCGGAGTGGCGGGGTCACTCGATGAGGTTGCCGCAACTCCCCTACCACGAAACCATGATGGCCCGGTGGAGAGCACTCCGGCCCGGCCGAAAACACCAGGGATCATGTCGCCCCGCACAACTGCCGCACCTGCAGCGCCCGCGGCCCGTCGATCTTGTACGTTCCTGCCATGACAGCAAGCCCGGACCGACCCCGTACGACGATCAGCGCCTGGAAGCCGTCGGTACCGGGCATCTCCGAGGTCTTCCACGCGCACTTCACCGAGCACGCCTATCCCGCCCACACCCACGACACCTGGGATCTGATGATCCTCGACGACGGGCTGGTCGACTTCGCGCTCGACCGTCATCGTCATGGGGCGACCGGCAGCGGAACGGTCATCCTGCTGCCTCCCGGTGTCTCCCATGACGGCCGAACGGTCACGGCAACGGGCTTCCGCAAGCGCGTGCTCTACCTGGACATGACCGTGCTGCCCGAGCGCTTGACCGGCAGCGCGGTGGACCGTCCGCTCCTCGACGATGCGCTGCTGCGCCAACGGATCCACCAACTGCATACGTCCCTCGGCCAACCGGGCGATGCGTTCGAGGCCGAGTCCCGGCTCACCTTCATCCGCGAACGGCTGCACTTCCATCTCGACGCGCTTCGCCCCCGCACACCGGGCCGCGAGGCGAACCGCCTGGCCACCGGGCTACGGGAGCTGCTGGACTCCCGGATACCGACCGGCCTCTCCCTGAGCGAGGCCGCCGCCGTCCTCCACGCCCACCCCACCCACCTGGTCCGCTGCTTCAAGCAGACCTACGGGCTGCCACCGCACACCTACCTGACCGGCAAGCGCATCGAGCGGGCCCGCGGGCTCCTGCTCGACGGCCGGCGACCGGCCGAGGTCGCGGCAGCCGTCGGCTTCCATGACCAGGCACATCTGAACCGGCACTTCACCCGCCACATCGGCACCACCCCGGCCCGCTACGCCGCCGCATGGCGCGGCCAGCACTTCCGTGGTGCGTTCAGTGTGCGCGATGGCCGCCGCTGAGTCTTGTACTCCTCCAGCATCAGAGGGCGAACAGTCCTGACTGTGCTGCCGGGGGCTCTGATTCTGGCCGAGCGGGGTGTGACAGCGAGCTGAAAGGCCGTCATTTCCGGCCATGTGCCTTGGTTATCGGCGCTATGTACAGGGTGTTCTCCCTACAGTCCCGGCATGACGCATGGGCATGGCGGGGCCGGCGGACCACTGCTCCGCATATCGCGGGTGTCGGACGAGCAGGTCGCGCCGGAGCTGTCGGTCCCGGGTGACGGTGTCCGGGTGCTGGTCACCGACCTGGACGGCACGCTGCTCGGCGGGGACCGCACGGACCGGTGGCGGCTGCGGCAGATGCTCGACCGGCATCCGGAAGTGACCGTGGTGTTCGCGACCGGCCGCTCTCTGCCGTCCGTCGAGCAGATTCTGCACAGCGATCCGCTCGTACCGCAGCCCCGGTGGATCATCGCGGATGTCGGCGCGAGCGTGATCGACGGGGTGGACGGGAGCCGCGTCGACATCCTCCAGAACCAGCTGCGTCGTGGCTGGCCGGGGCAGCGGCGGGTACGTGCGGTGTTGGCGCGGTTTCCCGAACTCGTCCATCAGGACGGGGTGGTCCAGGACGGCCGGTGCTCGTTCTTCCTGCGCCCCGAGCAGCTGAGGGACGAGCTCACCGATGCGGTAAGGGAGTTGGGTTGCGGTTGGGCGTACTCGGCGGGCCGCTACTTCGACGTACTGCCGGAGCAGGCCGACAAGGGCCATGCCCTCGCCCTGCTGGCCCGTAAGCTCCAGTGGCCCATGGAGTCGGTGCTCGTGGCCGGGGACTCGCTCAATGATCTGTCGCTGTTTCAGCTCGGGGCGCACGGCGTGATCATGAGTAACGCGGAGCCCGCCCTCCGGGACAAGCTCGCCGGTGAGGGCGGTATCCATCGCGGAGTCCGTCCGGGAGCGGCGGGCATTCTGTCGGCCCTGGAGGAGTTGGGCTGGGTGGAACGTGCTCGCCCGGTCGTCGTGGGCTACCACCGTCCTCCGGTGCGGTGGGCCGACGGGCAGTGGCACCAGCCCCTGAGTCCGAACGGCGTACTGCCCACCCTGCGGGGTCTGTTCGGCCCTGAGGGTCCGGATGCCGTATGGGCCACGGCGTTGGTCGAGGAGGGCGGCGGGCCGCACACCGACAGGGGCGTGCCCTACGACGACAGGGGCGTGCCCCACGCCGGCAGCGGCGGCGTTCCGTACGCTGACGGTGGCGTCCCTTTCGCCGGTGGCGAGAGCGCATACGTCAGCGGTGAAGAGCCTCCGCTCCCCCGCCGCGGGCGGCCGCGGCCGGCCGGGCTCCCGTTGGCGTTTCTGCCCGTGGCCTCCGCCCACTGGGCCGCGTACTTCCACCGTGCGTGCAAAGAGACGCTGTGGCCCGCCCTGATGTCCCAGCCCGGCCGGATACGGTTCAGCGCGTCGGCCTGGAGCCACTACGAGAGCTTCAACGCGCGCTTCGCCGAGCACATCAGCGTGCATGCGGCCCGGGGCGCCACGGTCTGGCTGCACGACTACAACCTCTGGCTCGTGCCCGGCTTCCTGCGCGTCGCGCGGCCGGATCTGCCGCTGGGGTTGTTCCATCACACACCGTTCCCGCCGCCGGATGTCTTCGCCCAGCTCCCCACCGCGGGGCAGCTGCGGGACTCCCTCACCTGTCTGGACTGGGCCGGCTTCCACACCGCCGTATTCGCCGGTCACTTCCGGCAGGTGCTCGCGGGCGCCCCTCGGATGCCGCGTACGGGCGTGCACCCTCTGGGTATCGACCGGCAAGCGGTTGAGGATCTGGCCCGCGCGCGCCTCAGGGCCAGGGGACCGCGGGACGGACGTGGCACATCGCGGCCGGCACTGGTCCTGTCGGTGGAGCGACTCGATTACGCCAAGGCTCCGGTGCAGAAGGTGCGTGCCATCGGCGCTCTGCTGGCCGAACATCCGGAGCTACGCGGGGAGTTGGTGTTCCGGCTCGTCTGCCCGCCGCCCGAGCCGGGGATCCGCGTCCACGACACCACCCGGGCGGTCCTCGAACGCGCCGTCGCGGAGGTCAACGGCCGCTGGCGCACCGACGGCTGGGAGCCCGTCGAATACCTTCCCCGGGCCCTGCCCTTCGAAGAGGTCGTCGACCACTACCTCGCCGCTGAGGTGTTCTGGGTGACGTCCCTACAGGACGGCATGAACCTCACCGCCAAAGAGTTCATCGCCAGCCACACCGCCACCGGGCGGTCCGGGGTGCTCGTCCTCTCGCGCCACACCGGAGCGGCCTCCCAACTCGGTGCCGCGGCGCTGCTCACCGAACCGGGCTGCGCCCAGGACCTCGTGGACACCTTGTACCGCGCACTGAGCATGACGCCTGCTCAGCGGGCGGCGCACCTCGCGCGCCTCGCCGCGCTCCTCGACGACCGGACGCCCGCCCAGTGGGCCCAGCAGATCGTTGCCGCCATCCGGCGACCACCATGAGGACCGACCGTCACCGCCACCGCCGGGAAAGGGGTGCGGGCGGGCGGACAGCGGGTATCACCCGGGGGAATCCGCATTTTGCGCTCCCGGGAGCTGCTCATGAAGCACACCCATCCCCTGCCCGGCGACATCGGACTCACACAAATCTCTGGCATCACCGGTCGGTTGATCCGCTTCGGGCAGTGGATCAACGGCGACGGTTTCGCCGACTACGAACACGCCTTCCTGGTCCTGCCCGACGACCAGCTGCTGGAGGCCGAGCCCGGAGGGGCCCGCATCCGCCCTCTCGCCGACTACGACGGGGCCCAAGTGCTCTACGTCTGCCCGGAAGGCCTCACCGAGCAGCAACGCGCCGGCATCTGCGCAGCGGCCGACCGCTATGTCGGGGTGCCGTACAGCTTCCTCGACTACCTGGCGATCGCCACGCACCGGTTCCACCTCCCCGTTCCGGGGCTGCGGCGCTATGTCGCCAGCACCCGGCACATGATCTGCTCCCAGCTCGTCGACCAGTGCTATCTCGACGCCGGTGTGCATCTGTTCGCCGACGGGCGCTGGCCTGGCTATGTGACCCCGATGGCGCTGTACCAACTGCTGGCTCACTGAGCCGGCCGGCAGGTTTGCGCACCATCGGTGCGCCCTGAGAGCGCTGCCGCGAGGGGCGCCGGAGGGCCGGGCACTCGGTGCCCTCATCTGGCCGGCGCCCCGTGGGCTCGCACCTCAGCGGGCTCAGGTGCCGGCCTTCCGGCCGTAGACGTAGACGTCGTCGCCGTTCTTCAGCAGCGACCAGTACTTCTTGGCGTCGTTGGTGCGCATGTTGACGCAGCCGTGCGAGCCGGGCGCGGACCAGACGCTGCCGCTGATGGAGTGGAAGGCCTGACCACCGTCGAAGAACTGGCTGTACGGCATGGCCACGTGGTAGAGGGTCGAGTAGTGGTGCAGATTGCGCCAGTAGATCTTCTTGGCGCCGGTGCGGGTCTCGTAACCGTCGCGGCCGGTGCGGACCGGCACCGGGCCGTACACCAGCCGCGAACCGTCCTGGACCCAGCTGAGCTGCCGGGTCAGATCGACGCAGGCGATCCGCCCCTTGTTGGTGGGGCACTTACCGGCCTTGTTGGGGTTGTGGCCGGCCGCCTGCTGCTGTGCGACGAGGCTCATCACGCCCCAGGTGACCGGGCCCGCGTAGCCGATGTTCGGGGTGATCCCGTGGCTGGTCTGGAAGGCACGGATCGCCCGGCAGTCGGACGCCGACTGCCGGCCGTCGACCGGCAGACCGAGGAACTTCTCGGCCTGCTTCTGGTACGGGCCGGTGGCCGCGGTGCAGGAGGACGCGGACGCAGTGGCGGCCTGGGCGGTGGAGCCGAAGGCCACCGTCAGCGGCACGGTCAGCGCCGTGACGGCGAGCGCCACGCCCACTCTGCGGCCCGCGCCGCCGGGCCGTCGCCCTATTCGCAGGTTCAGTCGTCTCTTCATGCCCGGTATGACTGTTTGCCCGAGTCGCCGGTTGCAGCCGTGACCGACCCGATATTTCTCGTACGTGTTATCCGGCCGTGCGGAGCTTTCCGGTCCGGGTCGGGGCAGCTCCAAATCAGGAGATTTTTGAACATATCGGCCATCTCGGTCCGCGGCCCTTCGGCCGGTTCCGGGGGCGGCGTGCCGTTGTCATGGGTCTCCGTGCTCCATCGGGCAGGGCCCGCCCAGTGCCGACGGAGCGGCTCCCACCATTCGCCGCCCCGGCTTGCGACCATGGGCGCCCCGTCGGGCCTGACGCCCTCCCGTCGCCGCTAAGGAGCCACCATGACCGCCAGCACGGACCTGCTCGTCGATGCCTTCGGACGCATCCGGGAGACCGTCGAGGAAGTGGTCGACGGGCTCAGTCCCGAAGAGCTCGGCACCCGCCCCGACGACGAGGCCAACTCCATCGGCTGGCTCGTCTGGCACCTCACCCGGATCCAGGACGACCATCTCGCCGGTGCGGCCGAGGCCGAGCAGATCTGGACCGCGGACGGCTGGTACGACCGGTTCGGGCTGCCGTTCGCGGCCGATGACACCGGATTCGGGCACTCCGGCAAGGAGGTCGCGGCCGTACAGGACCTGAGCGCCCAGCTGCTGGCGGACTACCACGAGGCCGTCCACGACAACACGGTGCAGTACCTCGCCGGCGTCGAGGACAAGGACCTCAAGCGCATCGTCGACCGTGCCTGGTCGCCACCGGTCACCCTGGGCGTCCGGCTCGTCAGCGTCATCGCCGACGGTCTTCAGCACGCCGGCCAGGCCGCCTACGTACGCGGTCTGCTCGGCCGCTGACGTCCTCAGCTACTGCGGGGCAGGCGGTGCAGATCCACCGTGGTCAGCCGGCCTGCCCGCAGCTCCGCCGTCATATAGGTGCAGTACGGCTGCCGCCGGCGGTCGGTCGGCGAACCGGGGTTGAGCAGGCGCAGCCGGTCGTCGGCCGTGGAGTCCCAGGGGATATGGCTGTGGCCGAACACCAGCACGTCCAGGTCGGGGAACCGCTCGGCGCACCGGCGCTCGCGGCCCTGCGCCGGGCCGGTCTCATGCACCACACCGAGCCGTACGCCTTCCAGTTCCGCGTACGCCACCTCCGGCAGCCGCGCCCGTAGCTCCGGACCGTCGTTGTTGCCGTACACCCCGATCAGCCGCTGGGCACGGGACTCCAGCAGGTCCAGGGTGGCGGCGTCGACCCAGTCGCCGGCGTGGATGACGACATCGGCGCGCGGCACTTCGCCGAGCAGCTGCGGCGGCAGCACCTTGGCGCGCTTGGGCAGGTGGGTGTCGGAGAGGAGCAGCAGGCGCACGAGGCGACGGTAGCCAGGCCGGCGCCCGTGGCCCAGGACCCGGGCCGGGTTTCCGCCGGTCACCTTTCCTGGGCGGTGGGCCGCACCGTGATCTCGTTGATCGCCACATGCGGCGGCTGAGTGACCATGAAGACGAGGGAGCGGGCGATGTCCTCGGCCCGCAGCCAGACGTCCGGCGGCAGCCCGTGTGCCGATGCGGCCCGGCTGGTGCCGAGCGTCATCTCCGTGGTCGTCATGCCCGGTTCGACCAGGCCGACCCGGACGCCGCGGCCGGTCACCTCCTGGCGCAACGCTTCGCTGAAGGAGCACACCGCGTGCTTGGTGGCCGAGTAGACACTGTTGTCCTTACGGGGCACCCGGCCGGCGACCGAGCTCACGGTGACCAGGTCGGCGACGCCACGGGGCCCCTCGCCCGCCGCGCGCAGCAGATGCGGCAGCGCGGCGTGCGACATCCGCAGCACCACCTTGACGTTGAGATCGATCATCCGGTCCCAGTCCGCCGGATCGCTGTGCTCGACGGAACCGCGGGCGCCGAACCCCGCGTTGTTCACAAGGATGTCCAGCCGCCCGAAGTGCTCCACGGCCTGGTCGACCGTGCGACGGGGCCGGTCGGCGTCGGTCAGATCGGCGGTCACCGCGAAGGCGGCGCCACCCCTCCCCTGCTCGTCGATCGCCGCCGTGAGCTCCGTCAGCCGTGCGGCGCGCCGGGCCACCACGGCGACCGAGCAGCCCTCCCGGGCCAGTGCGAGCGCGGTGGCCGCACCGATGCCGCTGGAGGCGCCGGTCACCAGCGCCACACAGCCCGTGAGCGGTTTACGGCCGTCGCCCTGGCCGGTGTTCTCGCGCTGTCCGGTGCCCATGGTGTGTGGTCGCCTTATGCGCGGAAGACCGAGGTGAGGTACGCAAGCAGCTCCGGACTGCTGGCCCCGGCGCAGCGCAGCCCCAGGTAGCCGTCGGGGCGGATGACGAACCCCTCACCGCCGCGTGCGCCGTAGGTCCGGCGGAATGCGTCCAGGCTGTCGCGTACGGCGGGCAGCGGCGGCAGGCCGTCGGTCCGGATGTCCGGGGCGAGGACCGCCCGGACGGTCAGCTGTCCGTGCGCCCTGTTCTGCGCGGCGGTCACCGCCTCGTCGTACTGGGCGAGTTGGGCCGTGTCGTCCACGTAGAGGAGCAGGGTGTGCTCCCGGCCCCGTAGGAGGTCGAAGAGGCGGGACGGGAAGGTGGTGAGGTCGTGGCGCAGACCGGCGCAGTCCGGCGCACGGTCGCCGGGGGCGGGCCCGTCGTGCGGCTGCCGGTCGGTGCCGACGATCGGGCTGCCCCGGTAGGCGACGAGGAGTTGGGCCTCGCGTCGGATCACCGTCGAAGCGTCGTCCGGATCGGCCTGGACGCCCTGGGTGGCGTGCCGGACGGTCCGCTGGACGACTTCCTCGCCCACGGGGTGGCGTTCCGCGTGGTAGCTGGTCAGCAGCTCCTCGCTCGCGAGGGAGCGGACCGCGAGGGCCACCTTCCATGCCAGGTTGTAGGCGTCCTGGATGCCGGTGTTCATGCCCTGGGCGCCTGTGGGCGGATGGATATGGGCGGCGTCGCCCGCGATGAACACCCGGCCCTCGCCGTAACGGTCGGCCAGGCGGTGGCTGATGCGGAAGACCGAGGACCAGCGGAGGGCGGTGGCGCGGGTGGGCTGCTGCGGCGAGAGGCGGTCGAGCACGGCCTGGATGTCTGCCAGGCCGGGGGCTTGACCGTCGTCGGCCGGTCCGTGCAACACGCCGTCGGTGCTGGGACGTTGGGAACGGGAGAGTTCCGGCGGGACGAGCATGGACATCCGGTAGCGGCGACGGCCGGGCAGCGGGATGCACACCAGCAGATCGTCGGTGCGGCCGTCGCTGTGGTGCAGGGCCCGTACGGCGTAGCCGGCCGGCAGGGCCCAGTCGACCTCGACATCGCCCAGCATGTACTCCTCGGGGAGCGCGGCGCCCTCGAAGCCGATGCCGAGGGTTTTGCGGACGATGCTGTGGGCGCCGTCGCAGCCGATGAGGTAGGCGGTGCGGATCCACTCCTGTTCGCCGGAGGGCAGCGCGATCCGGGCCCGGACCCCGTCGGCGTACTGCTCGAAGCCCAGCAGCTCGGTGCCGCGTTCGACGTGCCCTCCCCAGCGCAGCAGCAGCTCTTCGAGAATGCGCTCGGTCTCGTTCTGCGGAAGCGCGGCGAAGCGGTAGGGGATGTCGGGCGGCAGGGTCAGTTCTGTCCGGGCCTGCTGGGTGCCGTTGACGTAGAGCAGCTGTCCTTTGAGGGGGACGGCGGCTTCGAGGACTTCGCGCACCACGCCCATGTGGTCCCAGATCTCCAGCGTCCTGGGCTGGATGCCGACGGCCTTGGCGTACGGCTGCCGGGCGGTGAGCCGGTCGATGATGCGGCACCGAACGCCGCGCCGCCGTAGCTCAGAGGCGGCGGTCAGTCCGACCGGTCCCGCCCCGACGACCAGCACCTCCACGTCGGCCACGGCTGCCTCCCGGGCGGATACGTGCTCCTTTCCAATGCACCACAGCGGGGACCGGCTGTCCATTTCGCCCGAGGGCCGTGCCGGGCCGTCGCCACTTGGGTCCCCGGCGGACCGTCTCCGCGGCCGTCCGGCGGGCAGGGGCTGCCCGCCGGACGGTCGCAGGCTCTCGTCACTGGGTGGCGAGTTCGCGGGGCAGATGGTTCTGCTGGAGGAAGGTCAGCAGGCTCCGGTCCCAGGTGCGGGTGAAGCCCTGGGCCAGTTCGGAGGTTCCGCGGATCGGGACGGGGAGGTGCAGGTCGAGGGCGAAGCCCATCATGCGGGCGATCGTCCGCCACACCCGCGCGTCGGTGGTGCTGCCGACCGCGGCATGGTGCACGGCCAGCAGATGGGCGGCGAGTTCATCGCCGGCGCCGGCCGCGAAGCGCCACCAGTACAGCGCGCTGTCCCACTTGTCGAGGGTGTAGAGGAGGCAGGCGAAGGTGCGTGCGCCGGCCGCGTCATAGTCGGCGGCGAAGGCACCGAGGGTGTCGATGTCCTTGGAGCGGAGCACGATGTGGCACAGCCTCCGGGCCTCGGCGAGGACGACCGCGGGTGGGACCGCGGGGGTCACGATGGGGGTGGGGCGGCGGCGCAGGCGGCCGCGGGCGGCGCTGGGGCGTACGGGGGTGGGGCGTATGCCGCAGACGGTGCCGCGGGTGACCGGCTCCGGGGCCCGGCCGGCGCCTTCGGCGATGCGGATGGCCAGGCGCTGGGTGAAGGCCACCGGGTCGTGGTCGGCGAACTCCCGGTGGACGGCTTCGGCTTGGCGTCGTAGCAGGTCTTCGAGCATCACGCGTCCTCTCCGGCCCCGCAGGAACCGTTCGTCATGATCTCTTTGAGCCGTTGCAGTCCGAGGCTGGTGCTGACCTTGGCGGCGCCAGGGGTGGTGCCCAGCCGCTCGGCGATCTGGTCGTAAGAGAGACCCGCAAGGTGGCGCAGGCGTACGGAGTTGGCTTGCAGCGGCGCGGTGGACTCCAGTTCGTCCAGGGCGAGGTCGAGCGCTTCGCAACTGCGCAGCTCCTGGAGGTAGGCGGTGTCGGGCGGGTCGGCAAAGGGCTGCACCCGGCTGTTACGGATCTCGCGGCGGTAGAAGTCGGAAATCACGCCGTTGAGGATGGTGTAGGTCATGGCCTTGGGGTTGACGTGGGCGAGGATGCGCTCCCACTTGGCGTACATCCGGCAGCCGGCCTCCAAGGTGGCCTCCTCGGCGTCCCGGCGGTCGCGGAGGCGAGCTGCGGCGATGGCGAGGAGGGCCTTCTGTTCACGCTGGAAGAAGACCTCGAAGTCCAGCGGCAGATCGGTCGGGCTGGCCAGGGGGGAATGCTCGTTCACCGGCCCTCCTCGCAGCCATGGCCCGTCGTCGGCGGCAGTGGCGAGGACGGGATGACGGCGTCCGGGGACAGGCCGCGGCGCAGGCGGTCGTGGGTGGTCGTGCCGCGGTACGACGGCACGAGGGTGGTACGGGCGGTGATGGCGTGGCGGTGCTCGGCACGGGCCTGTGAGGCGGTGCGAACCACGCGCCGGACAAGGGCGTCGAGTCCTGTGGCGGTCAACCGGTAGACGCCGACCAGCGCCAGCGCGTACCAGGGCCATGAATGCCGCAAGTGCTCCACGAGCCCTCCCTTCTTGAGAGTTGCTGCCCCCCGCGTCGTTGCGGGTGGGCTGGAACGCGGGCGGCGTTCCTGCCCCTCTCACCGTTGAGAGGGGCCCTCAGGGTTAATCAGGCTTCGCACATAATCAGCAGAAAGTGATCGATCAATTGCACACTGTGCCCCGACCTGCGCTTTCCTCCGTCGAGCGTGATCAATGCCACATTGACGAGAGGTTTAACGACCGGTAACTCCCGTTCGATAACCGGGGGTTCGCATTCGCAATGGATGCGACGGGGTGTCAGCAGTGGCTGCCACCGGGCCCGGACGAACCGTTGCACCGCCCGGAGGGCTGTGCGCGGTGCATGCGTACCTGCGCAGCGCGTGCATCAAGCGCCCCGGGTGCGCTGGGCGGACACCCCGGCCACAGCCGAGTGATCTCCCGGTCTCGGGAGCACGTGCGCCTACGGGAGGAAGGGTGCGCCCCTGCCTGTCGGAGCAGGTGGGCCCCCGGCAGGCACGCCCATGCTCCCCCGGCAAGGGGGCAGGCCGAACCGCCACGGCGCTACCGCGCGCTCTGCCGAGGCGAACTCGGTGCGTGGTTGTCTCGTCCCCGCCGAATTCGTGGCGCCGCACAGGAATCGCGGTACGGGCACCGTCCGAACGCGATTTCCGACACGGCGTCATGTTTCCTCAACGACCGCCAGGGAACTGAGCGGCGAGCTACGGGAGCACACGCATGCAATCTCCGCAGGTATCGGAGTCGAATGGCCGGAATGAATTCCGGGACTACGGGGTCCGGGGCATCACGGCGGCCGTCGCACTACTCGCGGCAGGCGCGCTGAACGTGGCGGCCGGACAGCCGGCCGAGGCGGTGGCCGGCGGGACATGGGACCGCCTGGCCGGGTGCGAGAGCGGCGGCAACTGGCGCATCGACACCGGGAACGGATTCTCCGGTGGGCTTCAGCTGGCCCACTCCACCTGGCGTTCGTACGGCGGCGGGGCGTACGGGGCCCGGGCCGCGCACGCCAGCAGGTCGGCGCAGATCCAGGTGGCGGAGCGGGTGTTGGCGCGGCAGGGCTGGGGCGCGTGGCCGGCCTGCTCGGCCCGGCTCGGGCTCAACGGCTCCACACCGCGCGCCCAGCGGCACACCACCGCGCACCCCGTCCCGCAGCGCAAGACCCCTGCGCCGGCCCGCAAGCGGCTACGGCATCCGCAGTTCCACGAGAAGCGGTACAAGGCGGGTCACCATCGGAGTACCGGCGGCACGATCGTCGTCAACACCGGGGATACCGTGAGCGCCCTCGCCTGCGCCCATGGATTCCGCTGGCAGGAATTCTACCGGGTCAACCGCAAGGCGATCGGCGGGAATCCGGACCTGATTTTCCCCGGCACACGACTTACCGTTCCGCGCGCCGGCGCCCACTGACTCCGGAATAGCGCCGGATAGCGCCGTATTGGCGCGGGCCGCACGCAAGACGGAATACCCGGGTATTCCAGCTGTGGTCTTGCAGTGGATGACAGGCCGTCCGTGGCGCCGCGGACGGCCTGCCCCTGTGCTGTGTTGCGGCGGGGGTTCCGACGTCCCCTGCGCCCGTTACGTCCCCTCCCCCACGGCTGCCCGGACGGCTCCCCCGCGTCTCCCCCGCCTCGCCCGCAACTCCGTTACGACGCGGCGGTCTTCTCGCCGACCCGGGTCATGCAGAGATTCAGCGTCTCGTAGTGGCCCTCGCGTATGTAGTAGCGCGTCTGGCCGGGTTCGCACGCGGCGTGCGGCTCGCGCTTGACGACCTTGTACTTCGCGTCGGGCTTCGCACAGTCGATCAGCCGCAGGACCGGCTCCTCGTCCGTGCCACCGGTCTGCTGCAGGCAGTCCCCGACCTGGGCGGAACCGACGCTGCGGGGGTCGGCCTTGGGGTGCTTGCGGCTCTCGGCGTTGTACTCGTCCTGATGCAGCGCCACCCAGGTGCCCACACCGCCGAAGATCGCGAGCACGATGAGGGCGCGGACGATACCGGGGATGCGCACCTGCCGCGGCGGCCGGCCACCGGGCCCTCCGGAGGCGGGGCCGCCCGTCACCGGGCCGCCGGGGTAACCACCCTGCTGGGGCGCTCCGGGCCCGCCGTACGGGGCCTGTCCCGGCTGCCCGTAAGGGGCTTGGGGCTGCTGCCCGTACGGGCCCTGCCCCGGCTGCCCGTAAGGGGCCTGGCCCGGCTGCCCGTACGGGCCGTAGAGGTTGGGGCCACCCTGCGGAGCGTGGTAGCCGCCCGGCGTCGGGGAGGGCATGGACATGGAAGGTCCCCCTTGCAGTACTGCGTCTCGGTGAATGACAGCGCATGCCCAGCGCGGCGCGCCGCCGTTGATCAACGCAGGTTAACGGGCGGGTCCGCCACCGTCGGCGGTGGGCCCACCCGTTGGTGAGGCTGCGGGGGCAGAGACACCCGCAAGCGGCGCGCCGGACCGGAGCGCCGGCTCAGGCGGCCGGGCGCAACAGACCCGCTGGCGCGTCGCCAGGGCGTGGTGTCTCCTTCTCAGGCGGTCGCGTACACGCGGGTCGCGAACTCCGCGATCTGCCCGTCGGTCAGGTTCTTGGCGAGGTTGGCCTCGGTGATCATTCCGACCAGTTGGTGGCCGCCCTTGACGTCGATCACCGGCAGGCGCTTGATGTGGTTGTTCTCCATGGTCTGGAGGACCTCGGAGGCGTCCGCCTCGGCGTCGATCCAGTGCAGTTCCCCGGCCAGTGAACCGGCCTGGACGGTTGCCGGGTCCACACCCTCGGCACAACAGGTGATGACGATGTCACGATCGGTGATCATGCCCGTCAGCCTGTTGTTGTCACCGCAGATGGGCAGAGCCCCGACGCCGAGATCGCGCATCATCTTGGCCGCGTCGAAGAGCGATTCATGGGCACCCACGCAGCGCACTCCGCCGGTCATGATGTCTCGGGCTCGCAGTTTGCCGGCCATGGTTCCTCCCATTTCAGGAGCGTTGGTTGCCTCGCCTTCGATGACACCACGGATGGGTCTGCGACGCTTCCCGGGGGCGTCCCGGACCGGCCATATTCGGCGACTGCCGGACCGGCCGCCGGCTGCGGGCGTAGGGTCGGCGCCCGTGATGCCGAACCCCTTCTTCGCGCCGAGCGATCTGCCCTACGAGCTGCCGCCCTTCGCGCGGATCCGGTATGAGCACTATCTGCCGGCCTTCGAGCGCGGGATGGCCGAGCAGCTGGACGAGGTGGCCGCGATCGGTGCCTGCGCCGCGCCGGCGACCTTCGGGAACACCGTGGAGGCACTGGAGCGCAGCGGCGCGGTACTGGGCCGGGTGCGCCGGGTGTTCTTCAACAAAACGGCATCGGACACCGATGATGCGCTCCAGGCGCTGGAGGCGGAGATCGCGCCCCGGCTGGCCGCCCACGACGATGCGCTGCTGCTCGATCCCGCACTGTTCGGCCGGCTGGACACGCTCTTCCAAAACCGGGAGCAACTGGGCCTGGAACCCGAGCAGTTGAGGGTGCTGGAGCGGCACCACACGCTCCGGGTGCGGGCCGGGGCGCGGCTCGCCCCCGAGCAGCAGCGGAGGCTGCGGGAGCTCAATGCCGAGATCGCCACGCGATGTGCCGAGTTCCGGCGGAATCTGCGCGCGGCCACGGCCGATGCCGCGCTGGTGCTGGACCGCGCCGAGGAACTGGCCGGGCTGCCGCCGGACCAGCTGGCCGCCGCCGCGGAGAACGCCGAGGCGCTGGGCCACCCCGGCAGGTTCGCGCTCGTGCTGAAGAACTTCTCCCAACAGACCGAGCTCGCCACGCTGGATGACCCCGCGCTGCGCAAGCGGCTGCTCGCGGCCTCGCTAGGGCGCGGCGTGGACAGCAACGGTCCGGTCGCGGTGGCGCTGGCCGGGCTGCGCGCCGAGCGTGCCGGCCTGCTCGGTCATCCGAGCCATGCCGCCTGGGAGGTCGCCGACCGGACCGCGGGGACCACGGAGGCCGTCGAGGAGATGTTCGGCCGGCTGGTCGGTCCGGCCGTCGCCAACGCCGCGCGCGAGGCCGCGGCACTTGCCGAGGCCGCGGGTGTCGCGGAGATCGGCGCGGCCGACTGGCAGTACTACGCCGAGCGGATCCGCAAGGAACGCTTCGATGTCGACGCCGCCGCGCTACGGCCGTACCTGGAGCTGGAGACCGTACTGCGCGACGGCGTCTTCCACGCCGCGGAGCTGGTCTACGGGATCACCTTCACCGAACGCCCCGACCTGACCGCGTACCACCCGGACGCCCGCGTCTTCGAGGTGCATGACACCGACGGCAGCGGGCTGGGCCTCTATATCGGCGACTTCCACGCCCGCGCGTCCAAGCGCGGTGGCGCCTGGGAGAACGATCTGGTGCCGCAGTCGCGGCTGCTCGGCCAGCAGCCGGTGGTGGTCAACAATCTCAACATCGCCAAGCCCCCGGTGGGCGAGCCGACCCTGTTGGCCTGGCACGAGGTCCGCACGCTGTTCCACGAGTTCGGGCATGCGCTGCACGGGCTGTTCTCCGATGTGCGCTACCCGCTGCTGTCCGGGACCGAGGTACCGCGCGATTTCGTGGAGTTCCCCTCGCAGGTCAATGAGGTGTGGGCGGACCGGCCCGAGGTCCTGGCCCACTACGCCCGGCACCATGTCACCGGCGAGCCGATGCCGGCCGATCTGCCGGCCCGGCTGCGCGAGGCGGAGACCTTCGGTGCGGGCTTCCGGGTGGTGGAGCACCAGGCCGCCGCGGTGCTGGACTGGGCCTGGCACTCCCTCTCCGGGGACGGTGAACTGCCGGGCGAGCAGGACGCCGAGGCGTTCGAGGCCGCCGCACTGGAGCGCTGGAGCCTCGCCCTGCCCGCGATTCCGCCGCGGTACCGCACCGGCTACTTCGCGCACATCTTCAGCGGCGGTTACGCGGCCGGGTACTACGGCTACCGCTGGGCGGAGGTACTGGACGCCGATGCCGTGCGGTGGTTCCGCGAGAACGGGAAGAGCGTCCGGGAGAGCGGTGAGATCTTCCGCCGGCAGCTGCTGAGCAGGGGCGGCAGCGTCGACCCGATGGAGGCGTTCCGCGCGGTGGTCGGGCGCGATCCGGACATCGGCCCGCTGCTCGCCCGCCACGGCCTGGTCGCTGAACCTGCGTCTCCCCAGGACGTGTCCGGCGGGTCAGGGCCGGACGGGCCGTAGGGCAGCCCTTCGGCTCACCGCCGGCCGGCCACGAACTCGTGCTCCCGCTCTCCCCGGAGGCGGCCGGCCGGGAGGTTCCGCCCGAAGGCGACCAGCAGCAGGTCCTGGGCGGCGCCGGACAGCGGTGTTCCGGTACCGAAGGACCAGTCGAGGTCGTCCGCGCGGAGCTGGATCCCGCGGAGGTCGGCGCCGAAGAACTTGGCGGACCGGGTGGTGACATGCTCCAGGAGGACACGTATCCGGTCTTCGGGTACCCGGCGGTCGAGGCCGAGGGCCACGGTGATGTCGAGGCCGTGGACCACGTCATGGCCCAGCGCGGACGCGAGACCGCCGACCGGTGGTGTCCAGGGGTGGTGGGCGTTGTCCCGGAGGAAACCGGCGAGTTCGCCCGGGGTGACGGTGGCCGCGTCCTTACGGGCGAGCCGGTCGGCCATCTTGTTGATGTTGCCGCCCGCCTTGACGAGTTCGGCGGCCACTTTGCCGAACGAGTAGCGGAACCCCATCGACATATGGGCCGCCACCTCCCGTACCCGCCAGCCCTCGCAGAGCGTCGGTGCGTCCCACTGCTCGTGCGGCAGAGCGTCCAACATGGCTGCCAGTTCCCGGCGTTCGGCCGCTATCGCCCCTTTGATGTCCATGGTGACAAGGATCTTTCTCCGGCTGCCATAAGTCCAAGAGCTGGTCATTCTCCTTCTCAGAAGCAGTAGTTATGGCACGGCTAGACTCCCGCCCATGGAACTCCGGCAGTTGCAGTACTTCGTCGCGGTGGTGGAGGAGGCGAGCTTCACCCGCGCCGCCGCCCGGCTGCATCTGGCGCAGCCAGGGTTGAGCGCACAGATCCGGCAGCTGGAGAGGGAGTTGGGGCAGCGATTGCTCGACCGCAGCGGCCGTTCGGTGACCGTGACGGAGGTGGGCGAGGCCGTGCTGGGCTACGCCCGGTCCGCGCTCGCCGCCGTCGAGGGGATCCGGCACACGGTGGAGGAGTTCACCGGGCTGCTCCGCGGCCGGGTCTCGATCGGCCTGGTGTCGGGCGCCTCGCTCGGCGCCTTCGATGTACCCACCCTGCTGGCCGATTTCCACGACGACCACCCCCAGGTGGAGATCTCCCTCACCGAGGACACCTCGGAGCGGATGCTCGCCGCGCTGCACGGCGGCGCACTCGACATCGCCGTGGTCGGCCTCGCGGAGGAGAACCCTCCGCCGGGCGTCTCCCTCCAGATCCTGGTCGACGTACCGCTCGTGGTGGCCGTCGCACCGGACGATCCGCTGCTCGCCCGCCCGGACCGTACGAGCGTGCCGCTGGCCGAGCTGCGCGACCGTCCGTTGATCAGCCTGCCGCGCGGTACCGGTCTGCGCGGAGTGCTGGAGCGCGCCTGCGCGGAGGCGGGCATCCGGCCCCGGGTCGCCTTCGAGGCGGCCGCCCCGCCGGTGCTGGCCAGGCTCGCCGCCCGGGGGCTGGGCGTGGCGGTGATGCCGGCGGGGGAAGCGGCGACGGACTTCGGGCTGCGCACGCTGACGCTCACCGGACCGCGGCCGCGCGCCCGGGTCGCGCTGGCCTGGCGGACGGAGGGGCCGGCCGGCCCGGCGGCGCGGGCGCTTCTGGAGCGGCTGCGGACCGCGCTGCCCGCGCCGGGTGCGGCGCGGGCGCCGGCTCACCAGGCCGCGGGCGCGTAGTCCTTGAGGAAGCAGCCGAACAGGTCCTCGCCGAGCTCGCCCCGGACGATCGGGTCGTAGACCCGGGCCGCGCCGTCGACCAGGTCGAGCGGGGCGTGGAAGCCCTCCTCGGCCAGCCGCATCTTCTCGGGGTGCGGGCGCTCGTCGGTGATCCAGCCGGTGTCGACGGCGGTCATCAGGATGCCGTCGGTCTCCAGCATCTCCCGGGCGCTGGTGCGGGTGAGCATGTTCAGCGCGGCCTTGGCCATGTTGGTGTGCGGGTGGCCGGCGCCCTTGTAGCCGCGGCTGAACTGGCCCTCCATCGCGGAGACGTTGACGACGTACTTACGGCGCGCCGCGGCCGCGGCCATCGCCGGACGCAGCCGGCTCACCAGCAGGAACGGCGCGGTCATATTGCACAGCTGGACCTCCAGCAGCTCGACCGGGTCGACCTCGTCCACCTTCTGGATCCAGCTGTTGGTCGGCTGGAGGTCCGGTACCAGCCCGCCGGCGTCGATCGCGGTACCCGCCTCGATCCGGGCGGGCGTGGCGGAGCCGGTGGTCAAGGCGAGGGCGGTGACGTCCTCGGCGGTCAGCCCGCCGCCGGTGGCCGTCGCGGCGGGGAGGGCCGCGGGGGCGCCGCTGCCGAAGTGGCCGAGGACGAGGGAGGCGGGCAGTTCACCGGCGGGCAGCGGGGCGGACTCGGCGGCCAGCAGCTGCCCGTACGCCTGGGGTGAGCGGCGGACGGTCTGGGCGGCGTTGTTGATCAGGATGTCGAGCGGGCCCTCGGCGCTGACCGTGTCGGCGAGGGCGATGACCTGGGCCGGGTCCCGGAGGTCGATCCCGATGATCTTCAGCCGGTGCAGCCACTCCGCGCTGTCCGGCATCGCCTTGAAGCGGCGGATCGCATCGTTCGGGAAGCGGGTGGTGATCGTGGTGTGTGCGCCGTCGCGCAGCAGCCGCAGCGCGATGTACATACCGATCTTCGCCCGGCCGCCGGTGAGCAGCGCGCGGCGGCCTGCGAGGTCGGTACGGGCGTCGCGGCGGGCCCGGTTCTCCTTGGCGCAGGGCCGGCACAGCTGGTGGTAGAACGCGTCGACCTCGGTGTAGCGGCTCTTGCAGATGTAGCAGGACCGAGGGCGTTGCAGGATGCCGGCGATGTCGCTGGTCACCGAGGTGGTGAGGGCCAGGCCCTGGGTTTCGTCGTCGATCCGGTCGGGCGCTCCGGTGGCGGTCGCCGCGGTCACCGCCTTGTCGTTGGCGGTCTTCGCGGCCCGGCGCTCCTGCCGTCTGCGCGCCTTGACCTTGCGGTAAATGCCGGCGGTGGCGCGGCGTATGGTGATCGCGTCGGGGTGGTCGAGCGGCAGTGCGTCCAGCTCTTCGAGCACGCTCAGGCAGACCGCCATCCGCTCCGAGTCGATCCCCGCGCCATCGGCCCGGCCTGTTTCGGTCACCGTCATCGCCGCTGCCGCTTCCCTGTGTTTGTGTGCTCGTCACGCTTCTTGTTCGAGCTTCGGCGGAACTGTACGTATACGAGGGCCGGCCGGCCAAACCGGTGCGGGGCCCGGCGCTCTCCGCACCGGGCCCCGCACCGCTGCCTTGTTCAGTTCACCGGGTCGTGGCGCAGCTCGATGTCGCACTCGCTCCGGCCGGCCGCGCCCAGGCGCAGCGGAGTGGCCGCCGGCGGGTAGCCGCTGGCGATCAGCGTGTACTCGCCGCTGTCGAGGTCGGTGAAGGCGTACGCGCCGTCCTGGCCGCTGGTGGCGGTGCGCACGACGTTGCCCGCCGGGTCGAGCAGGGTCACCCGGGCGTCGTCCAGCGGGCTGCCGTCCGCCGTGCGGACGGTGCCGCGGACCTGGGCGCCGAACGCCAGCCTGACCTCGTACCAGTTGCGGCCGCCCGCGGTGACCTCCGCCTGGAGGGCGGAGGGGCGGTGGTGCGCGGCGCTGACGGCCAGGGTGTAGCTGCCCGGGGTCAGTTCACCGAAGGCGAAGCCGCCGTCCTGGCCGGCCACGCCCGACGCCACGACCTCACCGCGTACGTCGGTGGCCACGACGAGCGCGCCGGGTACCGGCTCGTCGCCCTTCTCCTCGCGGACCTCGCCGGCGAGCCTGGCCGCGTCGCCGAGGGTCAGGTCGTGGGTGAGGGGTTCGTCGTCCACCACGACGGTGCTCGCCTGCGGCTGCCGGGCTCCGGCGGAGCCGATCAGCACATAGGTGCCGGGGCCGGTGGTGGGCAGCGCATAACCGCCGTCGGCCGTGGTCGAGGTACGGCCGAGTTGCCGGCCGTCGACGCTGATCAGCGTGACGGCGGCGGCCGCGACCGGCCGCCCTGCGGCGTCCCGGACGGTTCCCCGGACGGCGGGTCCGGTCACCGCGGTCGCGGCGGTCGCCGGCGTGACCGGTGCCGCCGGGGTCTTGCCGGGATCCGGTACGACGTCGGCGGCCGGCGCTTCGGCCGGCTCGCCGGCCCCGGCGTCCTGACCGTCGGCGCTGCCGGCCGCACCGTCGTCCTCGGCGTCCGCCTGGGCGCGCGCCTGGAGGCCCGAGAGCTGCCGCAGCGGCACCTCCTTGATGAACCACATCAGCACGAAGGCCAGGGCGACGACGACCGCGCCCATCAGGAACACGGTGTGCATCGAGTCGGCGAAGCCGCGCTTGAACGGCTCGGCGAGCCGCGGGTCGAGGTGCTGGATGAACGACGAGTCGCTGAGCACGCCCGAGGAGTCGCCGTTCCCGGGGTGCTTGAGCATGTCCAGTACGGGCTTGTTGGCCGGGTCGTGCAGGACGGCGGGGTCGTGCAGCGCGGCCTGGAAGGGCTCAGTGGACGCGGCGTGCCGGAATGCCGAGGAGATCTTGTCGCCGACCGTGCTGAAGAGCACCGACAGGAAGATCGCCGTACCGGCGGTCGCGCCCATCTGCCGGAAGAACGTGGCGGAGGCGGTCGCCACGCCCATGTCCCGCGGCGGCACCGCGTTCTGTACGGCCAGCACCAGGGTCTGCATACAGCCGCCCAGGCCGAGGCCGAAGACCAGCATGTAGGCCATGGTCTGCCACAGCGGGGTGTCCCACTGGACCCGGTAGTGGAAGAGCAGCATCGCCGCGACCATCAGCGCGGTGCCGATGATCGGGAAGATCTTGTAGCGGCCGGTCGCTGCGGTGATCTGGCCGGAGGCGACCGAGGCGATGATCATGCCCGCCATCAGCGGCAGCATCTGAAGCCCTGATGTGGTGGGGCTGGCGCCCTTCACGATCTGGAGGTACTGCGGGATCATCAGCATCCCGCCGAACATGCCCATACCGATCAGCACGGACAGCAGGCTGGTCTTGCTGAAGGTGCCGTTGCGGAACAGCCGCATCGGGATCAGCGCATCGTCACCGATCCACCGCTCGACGAAGATCCACGCGATGATGCCGACGAGGCCGACGGCGTAACAGATCAGCGACCGGGACGAGCCCCAGCCCCACTCCCGGCCCTGCTCGGCGACGAGCAGCAGCGGGACGACGCCGAGGGAGATGGTGAACGCGCCCCACCAGTCGATGCGGTGATCGCGCCTGCTGTGCGGGATGTTGAGGACCTTGGCGACGACGAACAGCGCGATGATCCCGATCGGCACGTTGACCAGGAAGACCCAGCGCCAGCCGGTGATGCCCAGCAGCTGGCCCTGGCCGGCCAGGGCCCCGCCGATCAGCGGCCCGGCCACGCTGGAGGTGGCGAAGGTGCCCAGCATGTAGCCCTGGTAGCGGGCGCGTTCGCGGGGCGGAACGATGTCGCCGATGATCGCCAGCGCCAGCGACATCAGACCGCCGGCGCCCAGGCCCTGCACGGCCCGGAACGCGGCGAGTTCGGTCATCGAGGTGGAGAAGGTGCACAGCACCGAACCGACGAGGAAGATGCTGATCGCCGTCAGGTAGTACGGCTTGCGGCCGTGCAGGTCGGACAGCTTGCCGTAGAGCGGGGTGGCGACCGTCGAGGTGATCAGATAGGCGGTGGTGGCCCAGGCCTGCTGGCTGAGGCCGTGCAGATCGTCGGCGATGGTCCGGATGGAGGTGCTGACGATGGTCTGGTCGAGCGCGGCGAGGAACATCCCCAGCATCAACCCGCTGAGGATGGTGAGTATCTGACGGTGACTCAGGATACCGGGCCCGGGTATCTCCTTGGTTTCCGCGCCGGGCGGAGAGGTGGCGGTGCTCATGTACGTATCTCTCCTCGCTCCACGGCGGCACCCTGGTCTCCCCCGGGACCCGGCCGTGTGTGTTGTCGTTCTGCCATGTCCTCGTTGAGGCGGCCCAGCAGCCGGATCAGATCGGCCCGGTCCTGCGGCGACCACGGCTCCAGGAGCGCGGCCAGCTCGGCGTCGCGCTGACGGCGGTAGTCCTCGAAGGCGGCACGGCCCGCCTCGGTCGCGGTGAGCAGCGATCCGCGGCGGTCCTCCGGATCGGGACGGCGGGCGACCAGCCCCCGGTCGACCAGCGAGCGCACCTGACGGCTGACGGTCGACAGATCGAGGAACGCATCGGCGGCCAGATCGGTGGCCCGCATGTCCCCGCCCACCACCAGCCGGGCCAGCAGCACCCGGTCGGCGGCACCGCCGTCGGTCTTGGCGCGCTGCTTCCACGCCGCGATCAGCCGGGAGAAGCGGACGATCTCCGTCCCCAGCCCCGCGGCCGCCTCTTCCAGCGCCGACGAGGCGGTGACCTCCGGGGCCGGCCCGTCGCAGCCAGGGAGCGTGCCCTCGTGCATCGTCGTGATCCTTCACGGTGAGTTCTCGGGGTCCAGCAGCAAATACATTGCTTGTACCCAGCAAGCTTAGCGACGGATCTCACCGCCGCGCACCGGGCACTCTTAGCGCTCACCCCGGGGCGGTCACCCGGCGCCGGGCTCGCACTGCTCGGACTTCTTGACCACGATGAGGACGACCTTGCCGTCCTCCCTCGGCGTGCCCGGTGCCGGGGACTGGGCGCAGACCTTCCAGGACGCCGGCCACAGGACGTGGCGGTGGGCGCCGCGTCCGTCCCTGAACTGGATGCCGGTGTCGTAGTCCAGGGCGTGATAGGCCTCGACCAGGCCCTTGCCCCTCACATCCGGCATGGTGGGTCCGTCGGCGTGGGCCGGGCCGGACGCTACCGGTGCGGCCAGGGTCAGGGCCGCTACTGTGGCGGCCTTCGCGATGCGGGTCTTGACGGTGCGGGTGTCATTCACCACCGGTGAACGAGCGCCGCGGTGGGCCGGTCACTCGCCGCTCCCGTCCTCCTCGGCGCCCACCAGGTCCCGGGCCAGGGCGACCCGGGAGAGCTCTACTGCGCCCCACAGGATCAGGCCGATGCCCAGCGCTTCGGGGACCAGCCACCAGCCGGCCCGGACCCGTTCGTCGAAGAGGGTGACCCCCAGCGACAGGCTCACCAGCGCATCGCCGAGGGTGAGGACCGGCTGAGAGGCGGTCAGCGGCCCGGACTGCATGGCGTTCTCGAAGAGGAAGAGGGCGGTGACGCCGACGGCGGCGAAGCCGTAGGTCTGCCACGAGGCGAAGAACTCGGCGGGGCCGCCACTGCTCCAGGCGTAGGTGGCGTCCTTCATCAGGGCCGCGGTGAGCGCGTAGGCGACGGCTGCCGAGGCGGCGAAGCAGGCCGCCCGTACGGCTCCCGCCCCGCGGCGCAGCGCGGCACCGGCCGCCAGGGCGATCACCGCGGCGCAGACCGCGAGCGCGGGCACCCAGCGGCTGAAGGGGGCGTGGTCGGTGCCGATGGTGGGCGCGGCGGCCGCGAGGGCGGAGCCGAGGCCGACCACCAGAAGCGCCACGCCCACCCAGCCGCGGCGCGGGATCCGCCCGCCGAGGAGCAGCCGTCCGACGAGCAGGGTCAGCGGAAGTTCGAGGACGAAGATCGGCTGGACCACCGAGAGGGCGCCCTGCGAAAGCGCCAGCGCCTGGAAGCAGGCGGCGGCGATGACCGCGAGCATGCCGCCGAGCCAGGCGGCGCGGTGCAGCAGATCGACGAGCAGGCCCAGCCGCAGACCGGAGGCGAGCGGGACGGTACGTGCCGCGCGCCGCTGCAACACCGTGGCCAGTGCGTTGCTGGCCGCCGCGAGCAGCGCGAACACCACGGCCGGCCATGTGCTCATGCCTCCACCTCCCGCACCGTTGCCCGACCTCGACGCTATCCGGAGGCGTGCCGGGGACGATCGACGACACGGGCGCCGGGCAGCCGCATTCGCTGCGCCGCGCGGCTGCGCCCCTCCCGCACCCTCCATGATCGGCGCACGCGTCTTCGGCGATCCGGCGATGGCGGATGCCACCCGATTCCGCGCGTCCGGCTCATCCCAAAGGGGTGACACACGTTCGGGCCGTCCCGGTGGCCCGTCGGCCGCGGCGGCTGAAGGCTGGGGCCGAGGGTGCGTCCGTACCGCGCAAGGAGACTCCCCATGGCCCCCACCTACCGCTACGAGGACCTGAGCGCCCTGTTCATCAACTGCACCCTCAAACGCTCCCCGGAGCCCAGCAACACCGAGGGGCTGGTCGAGAAGAGCCGCGGGGTCATGGCGGACAACGGGGTCAGGACCGAGGTGATCCGGGCGATCGACCATGACATCGCGACCGGGGTGTGGCCGGACATGACGGAGCACGGCTGGGCTTCCGACGCCTGGCCGGACCTGTACGCAAAGGTGCAGGCCGCCGACATCCTGGTGCTGTGCGGGCCGATCTGGCTGGGCGACAACAGCTCCGTGATGAAGCAGGTCATCGAGCGGCTCTACGCCTGTTCCAGTGTGCTCAACGACCGTGGCCAGTACGCCTACTACGGCCGGGCGGGCGGCTGTCTGATCACCGGCAACGAGGACGGCATCAAGCACTGCGCCATGAATGTCCTCTACAGCCTCCAGCACCTCGGCTACACCATTCCGCCGCAGGCCGACGCCGGCTGGATCGGCGAGGCCGGGCCCGGCCCCTCGTACCTGGATCCCGGATCGGGCGGCCCGGAGAACGACTTCACCAACCGCAATACGACGTTCATGTCCTGGAACCTGATGCATATCGCGGCCATGCTCAAACAGGCGGGCGGCATCCCGGCCCGGGGCAATCTGCGCACCGAATGGGACGCCGGCTGCCGTTCGGACTCCGCCAACCCCGAGCACCGCTGAGCGCCCGGGGCCGGGCGCGCAACATGAGGGCCGCTCCGCCGTCACCGGTCCCCAGATGGCCGCGGTATGTCGAGTTCGCCCCGGGTGTCCTGGTCGCCGGCGGGCTGGTCTGGGACGCGCTGTCCCCGGCGGACTACTGGGGCGATCCGATGCTGACGGCGGCCAGCGTGACGGCCGGTGCGCTGCTGTCGCTGCGGCACACCCTCGCGGTCGGGATCGCCCTGGTCGGCGGCGTCTTCGCACTGACCGTGAAGGACGGCACCGCCGGCGACATCGTGGGCTATCTGGAGCTGATCAACACGGTCTTCGCCGCGCTCATGGGCGTCGGCGTCAACCGGGTGATCGCCCACCACGGCCGGCATCTGGACGTCGTCCGGATGGTGGCGGAGTCGGCGCAGCGTGCCGTGCTCCCCGAGCCGCCGCAGCGCATCGGCCCGCTGGCCATCGCCGCGCGCTACCAGGCCGCGCAGAGTGAGGCGCGCATCGGCGGTGACGCCTACGCCGTGCAGCGCACCCCCTTCGGCGTCCGGTTGTTGATCGCCGATGTACGCGGCAAGGGGATGGGGGCGGTCAGCGCGGTCTCGGTGCTGCTGGGTGCCTTCCGCGAGGCGGCCGAGCAGGAAGCGGAGCTGCCGGCGCTGGCCGACCGGATGGAACGGGCGCTGCTGAGGGAGAGCGGTCAGACCTCCGAGGAGGACCGGCTGGAGGGTTTCATCACGGCGCTGCTCTGCGAATTCCTCCCGGGCGCCGACGGACTGCGGATGCTGAACTGCGGCCATCCCGCCCCCTACCTCTGCCACCGCGCCGAGGTCCGCGCGCTGGAGACCGGCGAACCGGGCCTCCCTCTGGGGATGGGCGCACTGGGCGGCGCCCGTCCCGCTCCCGCCGACCTGCCGTTCCCGGTGGGCTCCACACTGCTGCTGGTCACCGACGGCGTCACCGAGGCCCGCAACCGTGCCGGAACCTTCTACGACCCCGTGACCCAGCTGGCGGGCCTCGGCCCGTTCCAGGAGCCGCAGGAGGTGATCGACCTCCTGGTCCGAGAGGTCGAACGCTGGACCGGCGGGCCGCGCGACGACGATATGGCGGTCCTCGCGATGACCCGGAGGCCGACTGTCTGACACCGCGGGGCGGCCCACCGATCCGGGCTGCCCGTGGCTGCGCGGAACGGGAGATCAGACATCAAAAACAGGCACCAAGCAGAGGAATCGCCGCGAAATGCGCCGTGTGATACCGGCTGTGCGGGCCGTGGGATGAGAAGATCAATCAGAGCATCAGCATCCGCCCCGAGCGTCCATCGCTCCCGCGCAGATCGGAGTTGATGTGTCCGACAACAGACCAGCACTGCACAACAGAGCGGCCCTGCTCAGTCAGCGCGCCGCCGTCATCCTTCTCCTGGGAGCCCTGACCGGCATCGGCGCCGGCGTGCTCACCTGCTTCAACGGCGGCACCCTGGCTTCCGCGGCCCTTGTGGGCGGCGCGGCCTTCGGCGCCGCCGTCACCTTTTTCCATACGGTCATCGACTGAGCAGCAGCGACGAGGTGCCGGACCCCGACGGGCCGGTGACCACGACGAGTTGGCCGAGCGGCAGCCGTACGGTGAGGTCCTTGAGGTGGTGTGCTCGATGACGGGCACGGTGTCGCCCTGGACCCCGCGGCCACCCGGGCCGGGCGGCCGCTCAGACGGTCACAGACCGTGCCCGCCAGGGACCACACCCAGGCGCTGACGCCGGCGTGCGTACCGCCGCCCTGCGGGTGTGGGAGTCCGCCGGTCTGCTGACTCCGTAGCGTGACGAGGGCACTCGCTACGGCAGGGGCCGGTGCTCTCCCTGGCTCTCCGGCGATTCGGAGGCACCCTCCGCCGGGTGGACCGGAATCCGCGGTGTCACATGCGGTGCGCCACCGGACGGCAAGTGCCAGACTTGAGACACCGCCCGGCCGCCTGGCCGGCGCCCTTGTCGCCGAGGGGAACATCATGACCTGGGCATCTTGGACCACTGTCGGGATACACGCCCTCCCCGGCGCGGTGCGCACCGAGGAGATCGGCGTGATCAACGGCGACCTGACCATCCATACGACCTGGTCGGAGGACCTGGCCCACGTGGCCGTGCAGCACACCGGATCCTCGGACTGGTACACCATGGCCGGCAGTCCGGTCCCCTGCCCGTCCGAAGAGGCCAGCCGCTCGTTCCACCAGGCCGTCGTCGAGGCCGTACGGGGTGGAGACCGGGCCGAGGCGTCTCTTGAGGAGCTGTTCGACCCGCAGCGTGCGGCCGCTTCGGCGCGGCTGCAGAGCCGGCAGCCGCGGGACTGACCGCCGAAGCCTCCTCGGAGGAGCACAGCGGCCTGACAGTGAACTGACGTCTCCGGCGCCACAGCAACACGCGCCTACGCCGGGCCGTACACCCTGAAGGCAGCCGGCCCCCTGATCGCCCCGGGCGGCAACCGCCCGGGGCGTCCTTATGCATCGGCGCCCTCATACCATCGCGGCCCTTTGCGGCCAACTCGCCACAGTATCAGCTGGTTTGATCGGCCTGCCTGATACATCCGATCTGCCCGTGAATGTCTTTACCGGCCGGGTCGACGCCCGCTCATCCGCCGGCAATTCGGTGCGGTCACCGAGCAACCATTTCGCGCCACTTCATGTCTCCTGAGGCAGAGCACAGTTGGTCACTTTACGACTACCCAAAGGTGATCAATTGTCAAATTTCGACCACGAATTGTGAATTCTGATCATTTCGCTTTACATGCTCATGCCAGTCCCTAGAGGGTTTGCGCGGGGCCGAACGGCCCCCGCGGTGCACAACGGCACCGTGCGTACGGGCGGTTGGCCAGCCGACCGCCCCCGCAGCGCTAAGGACCCCCAGCAGTGCGTAGACCCCACATACGCAGCCGCCGCCGCGTCACGATCGCCATCGCGGTGGCAACGGCCGCAACCCTTGCGGCGGGCGTGGCAACCACGGCCATCGCGACCACCTCGGACACTCCGACCGCCTCCCCCTCCTCAACTCCCGCCCTCGGCAAGATCGTCGACGCCGCCCGCGCCGCCGCGTATGCACACGCTTCGGCCACCGGCGTCAGCAAGAAGGACACCCTCAAGGCCGTCGACACGATGGTCGACAAGGACGGCCGGCAGCACGTCCGTTTCGTCCGCACCCACCGCGGGCTGCCGGTGGTCGGCGGTGACCTCGTCATCCACCTCACCGCCAAGTCGGCGTACGAGAGCGTGACCCGCGCGTACCGCCACAAGGTCGACCTCTCCAGCACCGACCCGAAGCTGTCGGCCGGTCAGGCCCGGTCCAAGGCCGCCGCCGTGGCGGAGGGCCAGGCCGGCGAGGCCCAACTGGTCCTGGACGCCCGGGACGACCAGCTCACGCTGGCCTACCAGGTGGAGGTCACCGACAGCCGTACCGCCGAAGCCGACGGCGCCCGTACGGTCCTGCTCGACGCCACCACCGGCAAGGTGCTCAGCAACACCCTCGCCAACGACTCGTTCCTCTCGCCGGCCCTCCAGGAGAAGCTGCGCAAGCGGGGCGAACGGCTCAACCCCGCCACCGGGCTGCTCACGCCGGCGCAGCCGGCCGCGGGCCAGGCGGCCAAGGACGCCGGCTTCCCGGGCGCGGCCAACGGCAGCGGCGCGTCCTTCTTCGTCGGCAGGGTGCCGCTGTCGACCACCCAGACCGCGAAGAAGTCCTTCATCCTCAAGGACTCCACCCGCGGGAACACCGAGACCCGGGACGCCGGCGACAAGCCGCTGGAGAAGTTCAGCGACGGCAAGGCCTTCACCAGCACCACCAACCGCTGGGGCAACGGCACCACCAGCGACCGGGCCACCGCCGCCGTGGACGCCCAGTACGGCGTCACCAGCACGCTCGACTTCTACAAGAAGACGTTCGGGCGCAAGGGCATCAAGAACGACGGCCGCGGGGCGCGCGCCCTGGTGCACTTCGGCAACAAGGTCGGCAACGCCTACTGGTCGTCGGAGTGCGGATGCATGCTCTACGGCGACGGTGACGGCAAGACGTTCGCCAAGCCTCTGGTCGTCCTGGACGTCACCGGCCATGAGCTGACCCACGGGGTCGTCGACGCGACCGCCAACCTCCGGCCCACCCGGGTCGACGAGGAGGGCAACCAGTTCGGCGAGCCGGGCTCGCTCAACGAGTCGCTGGCGGACATCTTCGGCAGCGCGGTGGAGTTCTCCACCAACAACCCGAAGAACCCGCCGAACTACCTGATGGGCGAGAAGCTCGGCCTGGAGCAGAAGTTCCTGCGCCGTCTGGACAAGCCCTCGCTCGACAAGCTCGAGGGCACCGTCGACTACTGGTCGAAGGCGTCCTACGACACCGAGGTGCACGCTGGCTCCGGCGTCTCCTCGCACGCCTACTACCTGCTCGCCGAGGGCAGCGGGAAGAAGACCATCGGCGGCGTCGACTACGACTCCCCCACCTACGACCGCTCCACGGTGACCGGCATCGGCCGGACCAAGGCGACGGCGATCTTCTACCAGGCGCTGACCCGGTACATGGTCTCCACGACCGACTTCCACGACGCCCGGACCGCGACGCTGCGCGCGGCGAAGGATCTGTACGGCGCCAAGAGCACCGAGTACAAGACGGTGAACAAGGCCTGGGCCGCGGTGAATGTGACGGCGGCCAACAAGCCGTCGGCCAAGCACTGACGCCGGCTTTCCCCTGTGGTGCCCCCGCCGCCCGGCGGGGGCACCGTGCTGCCCGGCCCGGGTCCCTCCGCCGGTCCTCGACGCCGCGGCCCGCGGGCGCCTACGTTTGAGCGCATGATCACAGATGGTCGCGGCAGCGGGGCGAAGCCCCAGGGCGGCGAGGGCGACGGCGGCCCACGGCGCGCCGGCTACCTCGTGGCGGCCGGCGTGTTCGCCATCGGTATGGCCGGCACGACGCTGCCCACCCCGCTCTACGGGCTCTACCGCGAACAACTCGGTTTCTCCGAGCTGATGGTGACCGTGATCTTCGCCGTCTACGCCCTCGGCGTGATCACCGTGCTGCTCCTCGCGGGCAACGTCTCGGACACCGTGGGGCGGCGTCCCGTGCTGTTCTGCGCCCTGGGCCTGTCGGCGGCGAGCGCGCTGTGCTTCCTCTTCGAGGGCGGGGTGCCGATGCTGCTGCTGGGGCGGGTGCTGTCCGGGTTCGCCGCCGGGCTGTTCAGCGGTGCCGCCACCGCGGCCGTACTGGAGCTGGCCAAGCCCGGGCAGGAAGCGCATGCCGGGTTCGCCGCGACCGCCGCGAACATGGGCGGCCTCGGCTGCGGCCCGTTGCTGTCCGGGCTGCTGGCCCAGTACGCCCCCTGGCCGCTGGCCCTCCCCTTCCTGGTGCACCTGGGCCTGGTGGCACTTGCCGCCGTGGCGACCTGGAGCCTCCCGGAAACGGTCGCTCACCCGCACCGCCCACGCACCCTCCGCCCCCAAAGACTCCGTCTGCCGCCCGAGGTACGGGGCGTCTTCACCCCCTCGGCCATCGCCGCCTTCGCGGGGTTCGCGCTGCTGGGCCTGTTCACCGCGGTCGCCCCGAGCTTCGTCGGCCAGACCCTGGGCGTGCACAACCTGGCCGTCGCCGGCTCGGTCGTCTTCACCGTCTTCCTCGGCTCGACCGCCGGGCAGTCCCTGTCCGGACGGATCGGCGCACGCAAGGCCCTTCCCGTCGGCTGCCTGGTGCTGGTGGCGGGCCTCCTGCTGGTGGCCACCTCGCTCGCCGTGACGTCGCTCCCCCTGCTGGTCATCGGCGCGGTCTGCGGCGGCATCGGCCAGGGCCTGGCCTTCCGTGCGGGCCTGACCGCCGTGGGCCGCGCGGCACCGCCCGAGCACCGCGGCGGCACCATCTCCGCCTTCTTCCTCGTCGCCTACCTCGGCATCTCCCTACCGGTCGTCGGCGTCGGGGCGCTCGCCCAGGAACTCGGGCTGCGCAGCGCGGGCCTGACCTTCTCCGCCTGCGTCATCGCACTCGCCGTCGCCGTCGGCCTGTACGTACTGCGGCGGCCTCCTACGACCGACAACTGACGGCCGTAGGGCCCGCCGCGGCCGATGCACGGGCCGCCCCCGTCTCACTCCTTCAGTCGGCCGGCTTCACTCCTCTGCCTCCCACGGCACGCCCTTTCGGCGGAGGCCGGAAACCCTGGGACCCAGCCGGACCCCTCGGCACAGTGACAGAGATAGTGAGATTCACATGGCCACGTCTGCCCCTACCGCCCCGCCGAGCCGCATCCGCCGTGCGTGCGTCCTCACCGCAACGCTCCTCGCAGCGCTGCTGACCGCCGCCGGACCGGCCGTCGCCGAACCGGCCGCGCGGCCCGCCCTGGCGGCATCCGCGACCAAGCCCCTGATGTTCATGGGCCTCGGCACGGTCGCCGGGCTCACCCTGCTCGCGGGCGTGGGACTGGTCGCGAGTGCCCGTCGACGGCGGAGCAGCAGCACTCCGCCCTCGGACCACTGCTGACGAAAGGACCCGACCGCTCATGGGCACCCTCACCACCACGGACGGCACGGAGATCTTCTTCAAGGACTGGGGTACCGGCCGGCCCGTGGTCTTCAGCCACGGCTGGCCGCTCAATGCGGACGTCTGGGACGACCAGATGCATCTGGTCGCCAGCGCCGGCTTCCGGGCCGTCGCCCATGACCGCCGCGGTCACGGCCGGTCCGGCCAGCCCTGGCACGGCAACGACATGGACACCTACGCGGACGATCTCGCGCAGCTGATGGAGACCCTGGACCTGCGCGACGCGGTCCTGGTCGGGCACTCCACCGGCGGCGGTGAAGTGACCCGCTACATCGGCCGCCACGGGACCGGCAGGGTGTCCAAGGCGGTGCTCCTCAGTGCCGTCCCGCCGCTGATGCTCAAGACCGAGGCCAACCCGGAGGGGCTGCCGGCCGATGTCTTCGACGCCATCCGCTCCGGCGTCGCCGCCGACCGGTCGCAGTACTACAAGGACCTGAGCGAGAGCTTCTACGGCGCCAACCGGCCCGGATCGACCGTCTCCCAGGGGGTCCGTGAGGCGTTCTGGCTCTGGAGCATGCAGATGGGGGTCAAGGGCGCGCTCGACTGCATCAGGGAGTTCTCCGAGACCGACTTCACCGAGGACCTCAAGCGGTTCGATGTCCCGACCTTGATCGTCCACGGTGACGACGACCAGATCGTGCCGCTGGTCGCCGCCGGCCAGAAGACGGCCCAGCTGGTGAAGAACGCCACGCTCAAGATCTACCCGGGTGCGCCGCACGGTCTGTCGGCGGTCAGTCCGTACAAGGACGACTTCCACGCCGACCTGCTGGCCTTCCTCAACGCCTGAGCGCCGCCCGGCGGGCACAGACATGCCGGTGCCGGCCGAACGACCCGTGGTCGTACCGGCCGGCACCGGTGGGGTGCAGCCCGGATCAGTGGCGGTCGCCGCCGCCGTAGCCGTAGCCGCCGCGCTCACAGCCCTCGCTGAAGGCCGGGCCGACGTGCTCGAAGACGGCCGCGTTGAGCCAGCACGAGGCGTGGTGGCCGTGGCCGTGGTGGTTGTTGTGGTGGTGGCCGTGGTGGCGGTCCTTGCCGTGAGCCAGGGCGGCGCTCGCACCGCCCATGACGATGGTGGTGGCCAGGGCGCTGGCGGCAATCGCGGCGCGGATGCGCATGTTTGCTCCTCAGGAGGATCAAAGGGGTGTACCGACCTTTTCAGGGATCACCTTCACAGAATCCGCTAAAACCTGACTCATCATTAATTGCGCGAGTCGGAGTAACGGGCCGTCAGTTCGCGGCGGCGGGACCACGCCCGTCGCGGGTGCCGCAGGCCGGGGAGGCCGGGCCGGGCGGCCTCGTCGAATCAGGGGATCCGCACGCTCAACGCGTAGAGCCGGGTGGTCTGTTCGCTGCTGGTGTTGTCGTCCGATACGAGGTACAGCGGGCGCTGCCCTTTGTGGGAACCGGTGGTCCATGGCTTCCCCAGGGCCATCCCCTCGACGTTCTCCAGCAGGGGGTTGACCAGCCTCCCCGGGTGGGTCGGGACGGCGCCGGGGTCTCCGGCGGGGCACTCTCCGAGGTCGAAGAGCAGGCTGTGCTCGACGAAGGCATCGGCAGGCTGGTCGTAGAGCGCCTTGCTCTCGTCCATGGGTCCGACCCCCTTGAGGGGGACGTCGTAGACCCGGATCGCATTGCCGATGCCGTCCACGTACTGCCGCTCCAGGGCGAGCAGCCGGTCGTCACCGGCCGAGACCAGCTCGGCCAGGTACATGCCCTCCTTGGCCTGGTACGCGTACTGCCGGTCCGGCCGGTAGGCGCCGCCCGGTGTGCCGATATAGCGCTGGATGCGGAGCAGATTGCGGCCGCGGGCGTCACCGTCCTTGCCCAGGGCGCCCTCCATGGCGGCGTAGAGATACCGCCCGTCCGGGGAGACGGTCAGCGATTCGATCGCGCGCCCGGCCTGACCCTCACCTTTCGGGCCGGTCCTGAACACGGGCGGGACCGGCAGGTCCTTCCCCACCTGGGTACCGGTGTCCATGCTGAAGCGGCGGATGGCCGGGCCGGTCTCCGAGGCAACCAGGATCGTCCCGCCGCCCCGCTCGACGACCAGGCCCTCGCCGTCGAACCATTCGGAGGGTTTGGTGCCGCTGCGGGTGCGCAGCGTCTTGGCGGTCAGTGCCTCGGGGTGAAGGTGCTCCGGCGGGCCGAGCCGTAGCGGGAAGACCCGTCCCGTCTGATTGTCCGTCAGCGCCAGGGCCTGGCCGGGGCCGGTGAGCGCGAGCGCGGACAGACCGCCGATGATTTCGCCGGCCGGCTGTTTCTTGTCGAGGGCGTCGGAGTAGCTGAGCAGCGTGGCCCGTGGCGAACAGGCACCGCCCGGCTGTTGTGGATGAAGCTCGCGCCACCACTGCCATGCGGGCGGGGCGGCCAGTCCGGCGACCAGGCCGATCACCAGCGCGCCCGCCGCCAGCAGCCGGGGCGCGAGGCGCACGGGGGGCGGGGCGGGCTCCCGGCGCTCCCTGGGCGGCGGGGCGACGGCCACATTGCGTACGAAGGGCAGCAGGCCCACCCCGCCCTCGTCCCGGTCCTGGGGTTCCTGCGGCTGGGGCAGCCGACGGGCGGCCATCCGCTCCCACACGGCCTCGAAGATCGCATGCAGCCCCAGCATCTCGGGCCCGTCGGCGACCCCCTCGCGCAGGACGCCCACCAACTCCCCGGTGAAGGCCGTACATCGCTTGGGATCGGGGGCGTGTGACTTGCGGTCGGCGGAGGTGGACGTCATGACATAGGCGCCCCGTACCCCCTTCAGGGTCTTCCCCGAGGCCCGGACCCCGCGGTCCGCGACGGACATCCCGCCCTTGAGGACCCGGCCGCTGTAGCAGCAGTCGAGCAGCAGGACCCGGCGTTCGGCGGAGCCGTGGTCGCGCATGGCGCGGCGGATATAGGCATCGCTGACGGCGGTCTCGGGCTGATCCTCGACCGAATCGGGGAGGGTGAGGTAAAGGTCCTCCTCACTGCGGTCCAGCAGGCCGTGGCCCGCGTAATAGACGATCAGGGTGTCCGCGGCCAGCTTGGCCGCCTCGCGGACCGGGGCGACCAGCGCGGCGGCGGACTCCGGGTTGGCGACCGTCGTGATCCGCTCCGGGGCCATGCCCAGGATCGCTTCGTCCGTGAGTGCGGCGGCCAGTTCGCTGAGGTTGTGCCGGACGCTGCGCAGCGGTTCGAGTTCGGAGTACCGGTCGACGCCGATGAGCACACAGGCGGAGCGGGCCGGGTCGATCCGCCGCTCCTCCCCGGTGCCCGCGCCCGCCACGGCCATACCGTCGGTCACCTCCCCGCCTCCCGGTCCCCGTCGTGCTCGTCATCCGCCTCCGCCTCCGGCAGCGGGGGCGGTAACGGCCGCACCGGAACGCCCTGGAACATCTCCCTGAGCGCGTCCAACTCCTCGGCCGTGGCGCCCTCGACATGGATGACGGTCTGCGACCGTGGCCTGCGACCGTCGCGCCAGGCCGCGTACGAGAACGGCAACTGGGCCAGCGTCGCAAGCGTCGACACCACGGCGAGCACCGCTTCGAGGTCGCCGCCCATCCCGCCGGGCCCGGTCCGTTCGCGCACCGGCTCGATCCGCAGGTGGCCGCGGAGCGCACGGTCGTCCTGTAGCCATGTGCAGAGCGACCGCAGCTCCTTCCGGCTGTCGGGACCGGTCAGCTCGAACCTGATGTCCATCGCACTCCCCCGGGCGTGCCTCACGTCACGTCAATCCCAGTGTGCCTGCTGCCACTGACACAACTGCCGGTTCTTCACCGGACGTTAGCCGTCCGGACATCCTCCGGTGTCCAGGACAGGGGCGGTCCGCGGTCCGCGGTCCGCTCAGGCTCCTTCCTCCGCCGTCTGCCCGGCCACCTGGCGTACCGGCCCGGTGGCCGGCCGCAGCCCGAGGGTCACCAGGGCGACGGCCACGGCGAGGAAGGCGGAGAGCACGGCGAAGCCGGTCACGCTGGAGCCGGTGGCGTCGGTCAGCCAGCCGACCAGATAGGGGCCGGCGAAACCGCCGAGGTTGCCGAGGGCGTTGATCAGGCCCATGGCGACGGCCACCACCTCGAAGCGCAGCAGCTCGCCGGGGATCGCCCAGAACGGTCCGTACGGTGCGTAGACCGCGGCGGCCGTCAGACACAGCAGCAGCATCCGCGGCAGCGCGCCCTCCACGGCCTGGCCCAGCAGCAGTGTGGCGACCCCGATGACGAGGGGGAGGGCCACCGCCCTGCGTCGTCTGCCGGTGCGGTCGGACCAGGCGGCGTTGGCGACCATGACGGCCAGGGCGATGGTGAACGGGATCGCGGTGAGCAGCCCGACCTCGGTGGAGGAGCCGTTGTGGGTCAGCTCCTTGATGACCGAGGGCAGCCACAGGTTGAAGCCGTAGAAACCGGTGATCCAGAAGAAGTAGACACCGATGAGAACCAGGACCGGCTTCTGCCGGGCCGCCTCCAGGTAGGAGCCGCTGCCCGCCGCCGGCTTGGCGGCCTCGTCGGCGGCGAGGGCGCGCTCCAGGTGGCCGGCCTCGTCGGCGGAGATCCACCGGGCCTGTGCGGGGCGGTCGGCGACGGTGAACCACCAGACCACCGCCCACAACAGGGGCGGCAGTCCCTGGAGTACGAGTACCCAGCGCCAGCTCGTGTGGTCGAGCATCCAGCCGGACAGTGGCGCCATCAGTACGGAGGAGAGGGGCAGACAGGCCATCCACAGGGCGTTGGCGCGGGCGCGCTCGCGCAGCGGGAACCAGGAGGCGAGCAGGATGAGGACGGCGGGCCAGACGCCGCCCTCGAAGACGCCCAGCACGAAACGGGCCACGTAGAACTGCGACTTGGTCTGTACGAGGCCGGACAGCGACGCGGCAAGCCCCCACGCGAGCATGAGGACGAGGACGGTCTTCCGGGCGCTCCAGCGCTGGGCGAGGATCGCCGCCGGGATCTGAAGGAAGACATAGCCGACGAAGAAGACGCCGCCGACCAGCCCCTTGTCCGCGTTGGAGAGCTCCAGGTCGCCGTGCATGAAGGGGAGGATGACGGAGACGTTGTTCCGGTCGAGGTACGCCAGCATGTACATGATGGCGGCGACGGGGATGACATACGCCCAGCGCTTGGCGGGGGCGGTGGGTGGGGCCTGGTCGGTCATCGGGCGGCTGCCGTTCCGTAGACGGTGCGGATCCGGTCGGCGTAGTGACCGAATCACGCATTACTCCATGCGTGATTCGCGCAACTCGCGCTTCAGACTGGCTACTTGCCCGACGGACTGTCAAGAGGTGTACGGGGGCCGCCCCCCACGGCGCGCACCGACCAGCCCGCTTCCGTGAACGCCCCCAACTGCCGCTCCCCGCCCCCGGAGATCAGCCCGGTACCGGCGGGCATCGCCGCCCAGTAGGGAAAGCCCCCTGCCCCACCGAGCTTGGAGTGGTCGGCGAGGACCCAGGCGGCCCGGGCGCAGCCGGCCATCGTCTCCTTCAGGGCGGCCTGTTCGAGGTCGGGACAGTTGATGCCGCGGCGGGGGTCGAGAGCGTCGGCGCCGAGGAAGGCGAGGTCCGGGGTGAGCCGCTGGAGCGCCTGTTCCGTACGGGTGCCCAGCAGCGATTCGTTGGGGCGCCGCAGCCGGCCGCCCAGCACCACGACCTCGACCTGCGCGTCGGCCAACTCCACCAGGGAGGACAGCCCGTTGGTGACCACGGTGATGTCGGTACGGTCGCGCAGCTCGTGCGCCAGCCGGGCGACGGTGGTACCCGCGTCGAGGAGCACCACGTCGCCGGTGCGGACCAGGGCGGCCGCGGCGCGGGCGAGGGCGTCCTTCTCGGCGCGCTGCTCACGCTCCTTGTCGTGCCAGGAGCGCTCCACGGCGCGGTGGTCGACCGCACCGCCGTAGGTACGGGTGATCCGGCCGAGCGCGGCCAGCGTCGCCAGATCGCGGCGGACGGTGGACAGGGAGACATCGAACTCCGCCGCCAGGTCGTGCACGCTGATGTCGCCCGCGCCGAGCAGTTCCACCATCCGCTCGCGACGGCGCCGGGTGGCCGAGCGCTCCCCACTGGTCACGTCACTGTCCGCCTCACTGTCCGGCCGTCAAGTTGCGTGTTTCGTGCAACTTGAGGCTAACAGTCGAGCGGTGAGCCGCGAAGGGTGTGGCGGCCGGGGGTCCGGGGTTCAGGCGAGCACCTTGGCCTTGGCCTTCTGGAACTCTTCCTCCGTGATGTCGCCGTGCGCCTTCAGATCGGCGAGCTTCGCCAGCGACTCCGCGTGCTGAGCGGTCCGGTCCCCGGTCGCAACGGTCTCCCGTAGATAGGCCTGCAACTGCTTCTGCTGCTGCTCGGCATGGGCGACCTCACGTTCGGTCATGCTGTGCCCGCGCGCGAGCACGTAGATGAAGACACCGAGGAAGGGCAGCAGAATCACCAGGACGAGCCATCCCGTCTTGGCCCAGTTGTTGAGGTCCCGGCTGCGGAAGATGTCCCCGATGATCCTGACCAGCAGGAACAGCCACATGACCCACAGGAAGATCAGGCACATCGTCCAGAATGCGTTGAGCAGCGGATAGTCCATCACGGCCTCCTTCTGATCCGAGCCGTGCCTACCTCTCAAGCATCGCCGCCGTCTGGTTCCGCCGCGACCAGGTCATCGGTGGCCAGCGCCTGCTCCGTCCAGATGACCTTGCCGCTCGCCGTGTAGCGGGTCCCCCAGCGCTCGGCGAGCTGGGCGACCAGGAAGAGACCTCGGCCGCCCTCGTCCGTGGTGGCGGCCTGCCGCAGATGCGGCGAGGTGCTGCTGCGGTCGGAGACCTCGCAGATCAGCGAGGTGTCGCGGATCAGCCGTACCTGGATGGGGCCGGAGGCGTAGCGGATGGAGTTGGTCACCAGCTCGCTGAGGATCAGCTCGGCGGTGAACGCCTCGTCCGCCAGCCCCCACTCGATCAGCTTGTGGACCGCCGCGGCCCGTATCTGGGCCACCGCCGAGGGGTCGGGCGGCACGTCCCAGTCGGCGACGTGCGAGGCGTCCAGCACCCGGGTACGGGCGACCAGCAGGGCGATGTCGTCGGTGGGCCGCTCCGGCAGCAGGGCGCTGAGCGCGGCCTCGCAGGTCTCTTCCGGTGTGCGGTGCGGCCGGCCGGTGAGGGTACGGCTCAGCAGCGCCATCCCCTCGTCGAGGTCCCGGTCACGGTCCTCGACGAGTCCGTCGGTGAACAGGACCAGCCGGCTGCCTTCGGGCAGCTGCCGGTGCCAGGTCTCGAAGGGCAGGCCGCCGAGTCCCAGCGGCGGGCCGCCCGGAACCTCGGCCGTCTCGGCGGTGCCGTCCGGCCGCAGGACCATCGGCTGGACGTGTCCGGCGCGCGCCATCGTGCAGGTCCCGGCCGCCGGGTCGTAGATGGCGTAGAGGCAGGTCGCGCCGGTCACCGAACCCGCGGCTCCCTCGGCGCCCTCGTCCTGGTCGATCCGGGTGACGAGCTCGTCGAGGTGCCAGAGGATTTCGTCGGGCGGCAGGTCGAGGTTGGCGAAGTTGTGGACCGCGGTGCGCAGCCGGCCCATGGTGGCGGCGGCGTGCAGTCCGTGTCCGACGACGTCCCCGACGACCAGCGCCACCCGGGCACCGGGCAGCGGGATGATGTCGAACCAGTCCCCGCCGACGCCGCCGAGTCCGCGGCGCCCCGCCTGTGCGGGCAGATAGCGGTAGGCCGCCTCCACGGCGTTCTGCTCCGGCAGGGCGCGCGGCAGCAGGCTGCGCTGGAGGGTGACCGCCATGGTGTGTTCGCGGGTGTAGCGGCGGGCGTTGTCGATGCTCACCGCGGCGCGGGCCACCAGCTCCTCGGCGAGGGAGAGATCCTCCTCCTCGAACGGCTCCGGTTCCTGCGAGCGCCAGAAGATGACCACGCCCAGAATGGCGCCGCGGGCGCGCAGCGGAACGGCGATCCGTGAGTGGATACCGTGGGCGACGATCTTCTTGGCCCGCTGCGGACTCTGGAGGTGCCAGCCGCCGAACGCGGCCAGATCCGTCTCCAGGACGGGTTCGCCGCTGACGAGCGCGGCGCCGAGCGAGGTGGCCGGATCGAAGCGGATCAGCTCGCCGACCGGATACAGGCCGCTGTCCGCGGGGACACCGCTGGCCGCGGTGCGCCGCATCTCGGTGCCCGCACCGGTGGGGGGCGTCGGCTCCTCACCCGTCAGCACGTCCTGCGCCAGGTCGACGGTGACCATGTCGGCGAACCGGGCCGCGGCGAACTCCGTCAGCTCCTCGCAGGTGCGCACGACGTCGAGGGTGGTGCCGATCTCCGTACCGGCGTCGTAGAGCAGCTTGAGGCGCCCGCGTGCCACGTCGGCCCGGCCGGTGAGCGCCCGCAGCTCGGTGGTGTCACGGAGCGTCGTCACGCTGCCGGGCGGCCCGCCGGCCTGGTCCGTCGAGCGCTGGTTGACGGCCAGCAGCCGTTCACCGACCGGGTGGACCTCGTCGGTGACGGCGCGGCCGGAGGCCAGCAGATGGGCGGTGGAGGGGTCGAGCCCGAGATCGGCGACCTGGCGCCCCTCGACATCGGTCGGCAGATCGAGCAGCCGCCGCGCCTCGTCGTTGGCGAGCAGCACCCGGCCGTCACCGCCCACGATGATCACGCCTTCGCGTACGGCGTGCAGCACCGCGTCGTGGTGCTCGTACATCCGGGTCATCTCGGCGGGGCCGAGGCCATGGGTCTGGCGGCGCAGCCGCCGGCTGACCAGTGCCGTGCCGCCGGTGGTGAGGGCGAGGACACCGGCCGCGGCGCCGAAGAGCAGGGGGAACTGGTCGTCGACGACCCCGCTCACCTTCTTGATGGTGATCCCGGCCGAGACCAGGCCGATGACCTTGCCGTTGTCGCCGAAGACCGGCACCACCGCCTGGACCAGCGGCCCGATCGTCCCGACGATCCGCTCGGTGACCACACCGCCGGCCAGCGCCGGCTGCAACGTGCCGACGAACTTCTTCCCGATCCGGTTGGTGATCGGGTGGGTGTAGCGGATGCCCTCGGTGTTCATCACGACGATGAAGTCGACCCCGGAGAGCTTCCGGGCAGCCTCGGCCTTCGGTTGCAGGACGGCGGTCGGGTCAGGGCTCTGGAGCGCCGCCTGCATGCCCGGCGCGTTCGCGACCGACTGGGCGACGGCGACCGATCGGTTGCGGGCCTCGCGCTCGGAGTCGGACCGGGATTGCAGCACGAGCGCCGCCATGGCGGCGGCGACCAGCAACACCACGATCGCCACCTGCAGGAGAAAGACCTGACCTGCGACAGTTCGCATCCTGAGAACCGAACGCGGGCGGCCGTAGCGTCCGGCCATGTCCTCTTTCTACACCTCCCGCATACGGTGGGCGAGCCGCGCACTGCGGAGCGCAGCAACCAGGGCCCGCACGGGACCGGGCGGCCTCACGGGCTGTTTTGAGGATCGTCCCGTGATCCGAGGCCTGGCGCCAGAGGGCGGAGAGACCCCCGGGTAGGTTTTACTGCTACACATATGCGAACGTCCTCGACCAACGGGACATAAGCCTGGTCAAGTGGGTCACCTCGTCGGAATACGTCGCTCAGTTTCTGGACTGCGCATGTAACTCTCCCCACAGGTTTGAACTCCGATCGGCCGCGGGTATGCCGGTCGAGCGATCTGTGCCCCGGCGCAACATGCCTGGTCAGCCCGGCCCAGCCCGGGCCGGGAGCCGTCGCCGGGGCCGCTTCGGGGCCGGCCTCTCCGTCATGTCTCCGTCATGTACGTCGGCGAAGCGGTATGAGACGTTCGTGGGCATGCATGTTCCAGAGGAGATCCGTGCCGAGGCGGCCGCCCTCATCGACCACCACGCGCTCGGACTGTGGAAGCCCAACGCCGGCGACCGACGAGTCGCCGTGGCGTTGTTCCGCTTCCTCGAAACCGGTCTGCCCCTCACGGGCGAGCAGATCCGGTCCGTCCTGGCACACGCAGAACCGGCGGACGGCACCAGCGAGCGGCTGCTCAACCTGCTCCGGATGACCGCAGGCCTTCTCGACGACGCCCCGACGGCCGAAGGCCCCGTCGGCCGCGACGCCGTCGACCACGTATGCCTGCTGCTGGACGCCCTGGCACTCTCCCGCCCTGCCGACCTCTGACGGCCGTCCGGCGTACTCCCGCGCCGCCGGCTGCTGACCGGCCTGGCGGCTCCCACCCTTCGGAGCTCTGACCAGCCGGCGCGCTCCCGCCCTTCCAGGCTCCGACCGGCCGGCGCGCTCCCGCCCCGTCGGCCGGTGACCGGCCTGGCGCGCTCCCGGCCCGCCGGCCGGTGACCAGCCCGGCGCGCTCCTGGCACGGCCCGCTCGGCTGCACGTCTCCGGGGCCTGCCACGGGCCTGAGGCTTCCCCTTGGCGGCGAGTTGCTGGCCCCGGCCCCCGGCCCTGTAAGCCGCCCGCTCTGCGCCACGCCTCTCCGCCTCTCTGCGCCCCCTGCCCGCGTCACTGCGCCGCCCCGCACCCCGGCCCCTCCCCGCGTCGCTACGCCGCCCCGCACCCCGGCCCCTCCCCGCGTCACTGCGCCACCCCGCACCCCGGCCCCTCCCCGCGTCACTGCGCCACCCCGCACCCCGGCCCCTCCCCGCGTCACTGCGCCACCCCGCACCCCGGCCCCTCTCCGCGTCACTGCGCCACCCCGCACCCCGGCCCCTCTCCGCGTCACTGCGCCACCCCGCAACTCCGCCCCCTCCCCCACCCCGCTAGGGGTGGGCACCCGCGTCACTACACCCGCCCACCCCCCGAAGGGGGGTGGGCGGCGGGGAAAAAACAAGAGGTGCGGGTGGGCTGCGGGGAAAACAGGGGACGCGGGCAAGCAGCGGGGAACAAGAAGGAGCCACCCGGACTACAAGGACGGGGACTCCCGGACGCCGGACAGCCCACCCACCACACCAGAAGGCCCACCAACCCCGAAGCCCGCCCGGGCAGTTGCTCCGGGCGGGCTTCGGGGTTGGGCTCGGCCGCCAGAGTGCGCTGAGCGCGGCCGTATGGAGTGGGCAGACGGCCTGCATCGGCACAGACCTCGCGTCGGCCCAGGCGACCTCAAACGGCCTCGGGCGACCTCACATACCCTCGGGCGACCTCAGACGGCCTCGGGCGACCTCAGACGGCCTCGGGCGGCCTGAGTTCGGCCACGGGCGACCTCGCCTCGCCCCAGGGCACCCCTGACCGCTCGAGGACGCCGTCAGATGAGCTCAGGCGCCCTGAACGACCACTGGACGACCAACACACGAGCTCCAGCGGCCTCCGACCGGCCTACGACGCCCTGCGCCTACGCCGATGCCGATGCCGATGCCGTGGCCGTAGAGGTGGCCGAGGCCTCAGCAGCGGTCGCAGGATCCTCGACGGGGGCCTGGCCGTCCTCGGGGACCGAGATCACCCAGTGGGTCTCCTGGCGCGGGCGCAGGTAGAACGCCCAGTACAGGGCTGCGGCGATGACGATGGCACCGGTGATGACCAGGCTCTTGGCGCTCTGCTGGTAGAGCACCCAGCCCAGCACGACGATCAGCAGCGCGGGGATCGCCGGCCACAGCGGCATCCGCCAGGCCATCCGGTGCTTGTGCTCGCCGCGGCGGGAGACCAGGGCGCCCAGGGCGACGAAGACGTACATCGCGGCGACGGCGACGCCGGTGACCTCGCTGAGGGTGTCGAGGTTGACGAAGCAGAGCGCCGCTCCGGGGACACCGACCGCGAGAGTGGCCGCCCACGGGGAGCCGAAGCGCCGTCCGACGTGTGAGAAGACGCGGTTGACGGCGGTCGGCCAGGCCGCGTCGCGCGCGGAGGAGAAGACCACCCGGGAGTTCTGGATCACCATCACGATCGCCGCGTTGATGATCGCCAGGGCGATGCAGAGGCTGACGAACGTACCGACGCCGGAGTTGCTCCACTCCTGGACCATGCCGGCGACGTCGCCGGCACCGAGGGTCTTCAGGTCGGGCGCGCCGAGGGTGATCGCGACCACCGGGATCAGTACGACGGCCGCGCCGATGGCGAGGGTCCACAGCACGGTGCGGGAGACGTTGCGGCGGGGGTTCTCCATCTCCTCGGCGAGGTACACGGCGGTGGAGAAGCCCTGGAGGATGAAGAGCGCGGTGGCCAGTCCGGTCACGATCAGACCGGCGGTGACCGCCGTGGTGTGTCCGTGCCCGGCGTCGATGACGGGGTGGACCAGCACGGACGCGGAGCGGTTGGTGTGGGTGAAGCCGAGGAAGGCGACGACCGCGCAGGCCACGACCTCGAGTACGAGGAAGATGCCGGTGATCCAGGCGTTGGCGCGCAGGTCGAGCAGGCCCATGGCGGTGGCCAGCAGCATCACGGCGGCGGCGGTGTACTGCGGATCCAGGTGCATGATCGGCGCCAGATAGTCGGCGGTACCCAGGGCGATGATGGGCGGCACGATCATGACGACGATCAGCGAGAGTATGAAGACCAGCCATCCGGCGAGGCGGCCCATGAGGGTGCCGACCATGGCGTACTCGCCGCCGGAGCTGGGGATCAGCGTGCCGAGTTCGGAGTAGGTGAAGGCCACCCCGATACACAGCAGGGCCGCGATGGCGATGGTGAGCGCGGCGCCCGTGCCCAGTCCGGCGAACGAGTCCGGCACGATCACGAAGAGCGAGGACGCCGGGGTCAGGCAGGAGAGCGTGAGCAGGGTTCCGCCGACCACACCGATCGACCGGGTGAGTTGGGGGGCCTTGGCGGCGTCCCCTTCCGCTGCGCTACGGGTGTCCCGCTCGGGAGCTGCGGCGGCAACAGGCGTGTCGGGCATATCGGTTATCCGTGTCCCATCGATGCTGGCGGCAAGAGGGGCGCGTTCGGGGAAGTGCGCCGTAAAGCGGTACGGACCCGGCTGAACCGCAGGCGCCGCTTTGGTGACCGAATAAAACCCCCGCCATCGACTCGCGTCAAGGTCTTGCCAATACCGTGAGACAACGAAATCCGTAGCCGATCGAGCCATCAGGGGCGCTTATCCACGATGCGGGCGTTCATCAGGAGCGGATTCCGCGGTATGGGGGCACGGGGTGGGGGCTCCCCCGGGCGGCGCCGAGTGCACCGCCGAATCCGTTGAGGTGGGGTGCGGTACGGGCGAAACTCGCGGCCTCGGTCATTCCTCGCAGGCGTGCACGTGGGCGATGAGCAGGGCGACATCGTCATGGCCGTGTTCATCGCGCAGCGCGCCCAGGAGCCGGTCGCACAGTCCCTCCAGGTCCTGCTCGGGCTCGGCGAGGAGGGAGAGCAGGGTGTCCAGGCGGGTGTCGATGGCCTGTTCACGGGTCTCGATCAGCCCGTCGGTGTAGAGCACCAGCCGGTCGCCCTCGCGGAGCGGAACGGTGGTCTGTTCGAAGGGGACACCGCCGACGCCGAGCGGGGCGCCGGTGGGCAGATCGAGCAGTTCGGGCGGCCGGCCCGGACGGACGAGGACCGGCGGCAGATGCCCGGCGACCGCGATCCGGCACAGGCTGCGGTGTGGGTCGTAGACGGCGTACAGGCAGGTCGCGAAGGCGGGGTCGAGGCCGACCGCGATGTGGTCGAGATGGCGCAGCACCTCGGCGGGGTCGAGGTCGAGGTCGGCCAGTGCGCGGGTGGTGGTGCGCAGCTGGCCCATGGTGGCGGCGGCGTTGATGCCGCTGCCCATGACGTCGCCGACCACGAGGGCGGTCTTGTCGCCGGACACGGGGATGGCGTCGAACCAGTCGCCGCCGACCTCGCTGGCTGCCTGGGCGGGCTGGTAGCGGTAGGCGATCTGCATGGCCTTGGGCTGCGGCGGCCGGTGGTTCATCAGATGGCGCTGGAGGGTGAGCGCGGTGCGGCGTTCGCTCTGGTACGAGCGGGCGTTGTCGATGCAGACCGCGGCCCGGGCGGCCAGTTCGACGGCGAGCACCGCATCGTCCTCGTCGAACGGGACGGGGTTGCGTACGCGGTAGAGCGAGAGCGCGCCGAGCACCTCGCCGCGGGCGATCAGCGGTACCGCCAGATAGGAGTGGAGGCCGGCCTTCCCCAGGAGGGCGGCGCCCTGCGGATCCGCGGCGATGTGTGGCAGGTCCGCGTCGCTCACGTGGGCGACGCGGACCGGGCGGGCCTCGGTGACACAGCGGGTGATCAGCCGGTCGGCCTCGTAGGAGGCGATCTGGCCGGTGGGGTCGGCCGCGCGTATGGCCTCGGTGGTGTACGCGGTGGACACCGCGAGGGCACGGAAGCGGGCCGGGCCGCCGCGGGAGAGCGAGCCCGGGCGCCGGCCGTTCAGCACGGCGTCGAGGACGTCGACGGCGGCCATGTCGGCGAGTTCGGGCACGATGACATCGGCCAGTTCGTGGGCGGTCTGGTCGACGTCGAGGGTGGTGCCGACGGTTGCGGAGGCGTCCGCGATGAGGGCCAGCCGGCGGCGGGCGCGGGCCGCTTCGGTGGCCGCCCGGTGCTGCTCGGTGACGTCCACGACGGAGGTGGCCAGGCCCAGCACCCGGCCGTGGGCGTCCTCCAGCCGGTAGTACGACACCGACCAGGCCTGTTCGGCGTGCGGGTCGGTGGCGGTGTGGCCGACGGTGTACTGGCCGAGCAGTGGACGGCCCGTCTCCAGGACCTCGCGCATCCGGGCGACGACGACGTCGGTGTCGAGAAAGGACAGCGCCTCGTGGACGTGCCGGCCGATGTGCTGGTCGGCGGGCAGGTCGTTGATCCGCTCCAGCGCCGGGTTGACCATGACGAAGCGCAGGGAGGTGTCGAGGACGGCCAGTCCGATCGGCGACTGGGCCACCAGCCGTACGGACAGCGCCAGATCGCGTTCGACCCGTCGCAGCACGGTCTGGTCGGTGGCGATGCCCAGTGCGTAGGACTCCCCGCGCTCGTCCGTCAGGCGCATATTGCGGAATTCGACGAGTCGGGTGCTGCCGTCCTTGTGCTGGACCGGGAAGACCCCTGCCCAGCCCTCGCCGCCGGACATGACCTGGGAGAAGAGCTGGAGTACCAGCTCGACGTGCTCCGGTGCGACCAGCAGCTGGGCGGCGGACCGGCCCAGCGCCTCGTCCGCGCTCCAGCCGAACAGCTCCTCGGCCTGGGGGCTCCACAGGATGATCCGCCCGTCCGCGTCCAGCATCACGGCGGCCACGCCCAGTACGTCGAGCAGGCCGCCGGGCTTCCCCGGTGCGGCCCCGACCTGGGCGGCACCCTCGGGGAACGCGTCGGTGGCACCCATCCAGGCACTCCTTCCGCCGGTCACCGCTGACCGACAGCCGTGGCGCTCTCCGTACATCGGCCGATTCTCGCCGTGCTGGCGATGCCCTCCATCATCTCTCGACACGGGACGGCCCCGCAGGGAGAGCGAGATCCGCAGGGCATGGGCGTTCCGTGCGCGAGGGAGCATTATCCGCCGCCGCGCCCAGGTCGGCGACCTGGTCGCCGATATTCGGGGCGATGATTCCGGCCTGGGTTCGGGGCCGGGGGGACGGGCGGAGGCCGTACGCGGCAAGGGCTGTGGCCGGGGCGGCCGGTGCGCAACACCCGCGGTGCGCGCCTGGACTTGGGGATGTCGATCTCCAGCGGCTACCCTGACATTTCGTTGCCTCTAGCAACTAAATACTGGTATCGCACCCCGGCGACAGTGACCGCGCTCCGCCGGTGTCAGGAGGAAGCCCGACATCATGTCCCTCACCGACCGGACATTCCGCACCTACGTGGAGGAGAACCTCGATGCACTTAGCGCAGACCCGACCCGTGAAGCACTGGTCCATCAGGGACGCCGGGTAACGGCAGGCGAGTTCCGCGCACTGGTCCACCGCATGGCCCGGGCGCTGCGCTCCCGGGGCATCGGCCGGGCCGCCACCGTCACCCTGCTCAGCGGCAACCTTCCGGAGACCCTGGCCGCCCGCTACGCGGCCAACCTGATCGGCGCCCGGGTCAACCACCTCTACAACAAACTGTCCGCCGAGTCCCAGGCCCATATCGTCCGCGATGTGGAGACCCGTGCGCTGATCGTCGACCCTCGCTATGCCGAACGGGCCGCCGAAATCACCGAGTTGGCGCCGGTGCCGGACGTCCTCGTCCTCGGCCCTGCGAAGGCCGGCGCGGATCTGCTGGAGCTGGCGGCCGGCCAGTCCGACGCGCCGTTCGCGGGACTGGCCGAACCCGGCGATGTCTGCACCATCCGCCACACCGGGGGCACCACCGGCCACCCCAAGGGCATCTGCAGCACCTTCGAGCAGGCGCGCTGGTTCCGCGGAGTGCTGCCGGAGCAGCCGGAGTTGGAGCGGCGGCAGCTGGTCTGCACGACCCTGGCGCACGCCGCGGGCCTGATGGCCGACAACACGCTGCACTCGGGCGGCACGGTCGTACTGCTCGACGACTTCGATCCCCGGACCGTGCTCGCCACCCTCGCCCGCGAGCGGATCACCGACATGTTCCTGCTGCCGCCGCTGCTCTACCAGTTGATGGACCATCCGGACGCTCCGCACACCGACACCTCCAGCCTGCGGACGCTGACGTACGGCGGCTGCCAGGCCTCACCGGCCCGGATAGCCGATGCGGTGCGGAGGTTCGGTCCGGTGCTGCTTCAGGGGTACGGGCAGAACGAAGCCGGCGCCATCAGCGTGCTCCGCCAGGAGGACCACGATCCGGACCGCCCCGACCGGCTGCGCTCCGCGGGGAAGGTGCTGTCCGACGTCGAGGTGGCGATCCGCGACACCGCGGGCCGCGATCTGCCGCCCGGCGAGCACGGCGAGGTCTGCGTCCGCTCCGGCACGGTCATGAAGGGTTACTGGAAGCAGCCCGAGCTGACCGCCGAGGTACTGCGGGACGGCTGGCTGCACACGGGCGACATCGGATTCCTCGACGACGAGGGCTACTTGACCATCGTCGACCGGATCAAGGACATGATCGTCGTGGTCGGCGGCCATGTGTACACCACCGAGCTGGAGGACCTGCTGAACTCGCACCCGCAGGTACGGCAGAGCGCGGTGTTCGGCGTCCGTGACGCGGACCGTATGGAGCGGGTGTACGCGGCGGTCGTCCGGGCGCCCGGCAGCACCGTCGACGGCCCGCAGCTGCGCGAGATGGTACGCACGGAGCGCGGCGCGATGTACGAACCGGCCCGGATCACCTTCGTCGAGGAGCTGCCGCTGACCGATGCCGGGAAGCCGGACAAGAAGGAGCTGCGCCGGCAGGCCGAGCAGGAGGCCGGCGCCGCCGGGTGACAGCGACGGGCCGCCGCAGCTGGGCGCTGCGGCGGCCCGACTGTGCTTCACCCAATTAGAACCAGCCGAAGAGGCCGAAGGGGAAGAAGCCGAAGCCACGGCCGTAGCCGAAGCCGTCGTAGCCGTTGTGGTGGTGGTGGCAGCCGTGGTGGTTGCGCCCGTGGTGGTCGTAGCCCTGCTGCTGCACAACCGGCTTCTCGGGGGCGGCCGAAGCCACGCCGGCGAGCGGAACGACGGCGGCAGCGGCGAGAGCCGCAGCGGCAACGGAACGGCCTATGATCTTGCGCATTGCGTTTCTCCTGTTTGGCAGGAAATCGGACATTGCGATGAGTACCGCGCAGGACCTCAAACCGTGCAGACACGGCGAACAGCCACTCAAACAGCCCCAAGAATTGCTCCAATAGCGGTAATGGAAAGGCAAAGCGTGCGGGTGACGGGCAAGGTCAGAGCCGGATGACGACCAGCGCCGTGTCATCGGTGGCTCCGCCGGGCGGCAGCAGCTCGGCCAGCAACGCATCGGCAAGCGCCTCGGCCCCGGCGCCCCGGTGCCGGGTCAGGCAGTCGGCCAGCCGCGCCAGACCGACATCGATGTCCTCGCCCCGGCGCTCGATCAGCCCGTCCGTGTACAGCACCAGCACCGCACCGTCGCTGAAGGGGACCTGCTCCTCGGGGCGGGCCGCATGCTCGGGCCGCGCCCCCAACGGCGGGTCGGTCGCCGCGTCCAGCAGCTCCACCGTGCCGTCCGTGTGCAGCAGCGCCGGCGGTGGATGCCCGGCGCTGCTGTAGACGAGGGTGTGGGTGGCCCAGTCGATGACGGCCTGCACGGCCGTGGTCGATTCGGCGCCGTCCACGGACCGCGCGTAGATGCCGAGCACTTCCAGCGCCCGGGCGGGGCCCCCGGCGACCATGGTGGCGGCCCTCAGGGCGCTGCGGAGCTGGCCCATGACGCAGGCGGCCGCCAGCCCGTGGCCGACGACGTCGCCGACGGCCACCGCCATCCGGTCACCGGGCAGTTCGGCCAGGTCGTACCAGTCACCGCAGACGTTGAGGGCAGTGATCGCCGGCTGGTAGCGCACCGCCGCCCGGTGGTGCCCCACGGGGCGGGGCCTGGGCAGCATTGCTTCCTGAAGGGCCAGCACCACCTCCCGCTCCCGGGCCCGGGCGGCCCGCAGCCGGTCGTTGACCTCCTGGAGCTCCTGGGCCCGGTTGTAGAGCTCGGCGGCCATCCGCTCCCGGTCGCCGTGCGGCCTGGTGCCGGCCCGGACGATCTCGGTGACCTCCTCGATCCGGTGCACGATCAGCTGCACCCGGCCCTCGGCGTCGAGGACGGGTGTGTTGACCGGGCTCCAGTAGCGCTCCTCGAACACCCCGGGACGGCCGGGGGCCTCGACGTCGTAACGTTGCAGCGCCATCGTGTCGCGCTCGCCGGTGGACAGCACGCGCTCCAGGGAGGCCAGCAGGTTGCGCATGCCCGACGCATCGGGGTCGGCGGGGTTCTCGGGGAAGACATCGAAGAGGTAGCGGCCGACCACCTCGTGGTGTTCGCGCCCGGTCCGGTGCAGCAGCGCCTCGTTGGCGTCGAGGATGACGAACCGCGGGCTGAGCAGCAGCACGCCGCCCGGCAACGCCTGGAAGACCGCCTCGTAGTCGATCGCCGGTCCACTCATGTGCGGCCCGCATCCCACGGCGGGCCCGGCCTCACCCCGGTGCCCGCTCCGCTGTCCTTCGCCACGTGCGGAATGATCCCGTCCGCTCGGCGGGCGCGCATGCCGGGACGGCCGCCCCGCGGCGCCGCGGGCGCACGAACGGGGAGGCAGGCCCGGCCGTGACGCGGCCGCGGCGGTTACGGCCGTTCGGGTCGGCGGGCCCGGAGACGCCGCCGGACGGACTCAGCGCTTACGGGCCCGGCTCGGCTGGACCCGGGCCGGCTCGCCGGGCATCTTCGGATGGTCCGGCGGGTAGGGCATATCGGCCAGCCCCTCGTCCGCCGCGTACCGGTCGGCGAGTTCCAGCACGGACTCCAGACCGAAGGCGTGGTCCGCCATGTCGGCGTGCACATCGCCGAGTTCGGCGAAGCGCGGCGGCACGGTCCGCAGATCGAAGTCCTCGGGCTCGGTGTCCGACAGCTCCTCCCAGCGCAGCGGGGTGGAGACGGTCGCCCGGGGCCGGGCGCGCAGCGAGTAGGCAGAGGCGATCGTCCGGTCCCTGGCCATCTGGTTGTAGTCGACGAAGACCTTCGCGCCCCGCTCCTCCTTCCACCACGCCGAGGTCACCAGGTCCGGCATCCGGCGCTCCATCGCCCGGGCCAGCGTGATCGCGGCCCGTCTGACCTCGGTGAACGTCCAGCGCGGCAGGATCGGTACATAGACGTGCACCCCGCGGCCACCGGAGGTCTTGGGCCAGCCGCGCAGCCCGTGTTCGGTGAGCAGGGCGCGCAGTTCGTGGGCCACCCGTACGGCGTCGGCGAAGTCCGTACCGGGCTGTGGGTCGAGGTCGATCCGCAGCTCGTCGGGGTGCTCGGTGTCCTCGCGGCGTACGGGCCACGGGTGGAAGGTCAGACACCCCAGGTTGGCCGCCCAGACCACGGCGGCCGGCTCGGTGGGGCACATCTCGTCGGCGAACCGGCCGCTGGGGAAGGCGATACGGGCGGTGGGCAGCCAGTCCGGCAGGCCCTTGGGCGCCCGCTTCTGGTAGAAGAACTCGCCCTCGACGCCGTCGGGGAAGCGCTGCATGGTGGTGGGCCGGTCGCGCAGGCCCCGCAGCGCCCCGTCCACGACGGCGAGGTAGTACTGCACGACGTCCAGCTTGGTGAAGCCGCGCTCCGGGTAGTACGTCTTGCCGGGGTTCGACACGCGCACCGTGCGCCCCGCGACGTCCAGTTCGACAGCTCCGCCTCCGGCCATGACTCCACGCTAGGTTCCGGCAGCCGGTGGCGCGCGCCGGAACGCCGGTACCCCGTGCCCCGGCAGGCCTCCCGGCGCGCGGGAAGCGCCGCCGGGCCTCAGGATCGGGACCATGGATCTGCCTGTGATGCCCCCGGTCTCCCCCATGCTCGCGAAGCTGGTGACGGACATCCCCGCCGGCATGCAGTACGAGGCCAAGTGGGACGGCTTCCGGGTCATCGTCTTCCGGGACGGGGCGGAGGTCGAGATCGCCAGCCGTACGACGAAACCGCTCAACCGCTACTTCCCCGAGGTGGTCGCCGCGGTCCGGGAACAGCTGCCGCCGCGCTGTGTCCTCGACGGTGAGATCGTCATCGCCCATGACGGCCGGCTGCACTTCGAGGAGCTGCTGGAGCGCATCCACCCGGCCGCCTCACGGGTCCGTACGCTGGCCGGGCGGACGCCCGCCTCGCTCGTGGCCTTCGATCTGCTGGCCCTGGGCCAGGAGTCGCTGATGGCCGAGCCGCAGGCGGCGCGCCGTGAGGCGCTGGTCGAGGCGCTGCGGCCGGCCCGGGCTCCGGTGTACACGGCGCCCGCGACGACGGATCAGGAGCTGGCGCGCAGGTGGTTCACCCAGTTCGAGGGGGCGGGGCTGGACGGGGTGGTGGCCAAGCCGCTCGCCCTGCCGTACCGGCCCGGTGACCGCGCGATGTTCAAGATCAAGCATGCCCGTACCGCCGATTGTGTGGTCGCGGGCTACCGGCTGCACAAGAGCGGGCCGGTGGTCGGCTCGCTGCTGCTGGGGCTGCACGACCGCGCCGGGCAGCTCCAGCACGTCGGGGTGTGCGCCTCGTTCCCCATGGCCAGGCGGCGCCGGCTGGTCGAGGAGCTGGCGCCGCTGCGGATGGACGACGTCACCGAGCACCCCTGGGGGACGTGGACGGACGAGGCGGCGCACGCATCCCGGCGGATGCCGGGCGGGCCGAGCCGATGGAGCGGCGGCAAGGACCTGTCGTGGGTGCCGCTGCGCCCGGAACGGGTGTGCGAGGTGGCCTACGACCACATGGAGGGCGACAGGTTCCGGCACACCGCCCAGTTCCGCCGCTGGCGGCCCGACCGTACGCCGGAGAGCTGCACCTACGCCCAGCTGGAGGAGCCGGTGGGCTACGACCTGGGGCAGCTGCTCAAGGGGTGAGGGCCGCCGTCGTCAGCGCTGGTCGGCCTCCGGTGGCCAGCGGCGGCGGCTCTCCCCCGGCGCGAGATGGTCGACCACATCGGCCAGTTCCCGGCAGGCCTGCTCGATCTTGCGCCGGATGGCGTTCTGTTCGCTGACGATGGCCGACAGCAGCAGCGCGGTGAGCGCCGCGGACGCGTTGAGGGCCTGGAGGTTGACCATCGCCTCCAGCAGGCTGCTCCCCTTGAACGGTCCGGTGCGGCCGACCGCCGAGGAGATCGCCAGTACGGACACCACCAGGACGCAGGGCGCCGCACCCGCCAGCTGGAAGCGCAGCGCCGCCCACACGATCAGGGGAAAGACCAGGAACAGCAGCGAGAGCTCGCTTCTGACCGCCACCAGGGAGACCAGGACCGTGGCGACCGCCAGGGCCACCGCCTCACCCCAGCGCAACCCGGGGACGTCCCGCGGCCACCGGATCGTCCGCAGGGTCAGGACAAGCGGGGTGACGACCAGGATGCCCATGGCGTCGCCCACCCACCAGGCCGCCCAGGTACGCCAGAAGCCGCCGGGCGGCAGCTGACCGGTCAGCACCTGGCTGCCGGTGCCCAGCGTCGCGCTGATCAGCATGCCGGTGAAGGCACCGAGGACGACCAGGGCCACTCCGTCGCGCAGCCGGTCCAGTTCGGGGCGGAAGCCGGCCCTGCGGAGCATCAGACAGGCGCACACCGGGGCGAGGGTGTTGCCCACGATGACGCCGATGCCCGCAACGTCGGGCCGGGTGAGGGTCGCGATGACCAGGAGCGTGCCGATGGCGATGCCGGGCCAGGTCCACAGGCCCAGCAGGAGCAGACTGCTCAGGGCGATGCCGGTGGGCGGCCATAAGGGCGTGACCACCGCGCCGGCGACCACCACCTGGTCCAGCAGACCGATCCGTGCGGACGCGTAGTAGACGGCGGCGAGGACGAGGATCGTCAGGGCGGCCGGTGCGAGACGGCGGAGTTCCTCGGTGCGCACCACATCAGCCATCAGACAACGCGGGCGGCCGGGCGTCGGCAGCGACACGCGCCCCCGGTGCGTGCTTCACCCGGTGCTTGCCGTCGCCGCCGTCGAAGCGCAGCACGATCACCGCGGCGTCGTCGGTGTGCCCGGTGAACTCGGCCACGCTCATCGCCGCCGCGGCCACCGTCGCCGGATCTCCGGCGGCGTTCGCGCTGACCAGCCGGGTCACCTGATTCAGCCCGGCCTCGATCGGGAACGACGGCCCCTCCACGACGCCGTCGGTGAGGAGCACGAACGCGCCGGCGGTGGGGAGCCGGCGGCGGGTGACGGGGTAGCTCTCCCCCGGCACGATGCCCAGCGGCAGGCCTCCGGGGTCGTCGGCGAGGCCGAAGCGGCCGTCGGTGGTGGCCCAGATACCGGGGACATGGCCGGCCCGGGCGCTGGACAGCTCCCAGGCGACCGGGTCGAAGCGGACGAAGGTGCAGGTCGCGAAGAGCCCGCAGTCCACCGAGAGCAACAGGTCGTTGGCCCGGCTCAGCACTTCTCCGGGGTCGGCGGCATGGGTGGCGACGGCCCGCAGCCCGAAGCGGATCTGTCCCATGAAGGCGGCGGCCTCCACGTCGTGGCCCTGTACGTCACCGATGCAGAAGGCCAGCGATCCGTCGGGCAGCCGGAAGCCGTCGTACCAGTCGCCGCCGATGTCGAGGCCGTGCCGGGCGGGCGCATAGGTGGCGGCGGCGCGCAGCCCCGGCAGTTCGGGCAGCCGGGCCGGCAGCATCTCGTGTTGCAGCGCCTCGGCCAGCTCCACCCTGGCCCGCTGCTTCTCGGCGCCTTCGCGCGCCTGGGCGGTCAGCCGCCCGAGTGTGGTCAACAGGTCGTCGGCGCTCGCGGACCGCGGGGGACGACGCCGAAGCATGGATCGCTCCAAGGTGCACCGGTGAGGGGCCCTACGGGGGTGCGCTCCGTGCGGCAGCCCGCGGTGGCCTCCTGACCTGGCCTCATGGGGCTCACGGGGTGGGGAGCCCGCTCTTCCCGACTCATCATATTTCTGCGGTGTGACTTCCGCTTGACGGCCGGGCGGCGACGGCTGTCCGAGGAGCGCTGTGAGGCCCGTCGGCAGGGCTGCGGGAAGGCCTGGGCGCGCTGCCGTGAGGCGAGGCGTTCGGGTGACGCCGTGCGGGGCGTGGTGGGGTCCCACCGCGCCCCGCACGATTACCCTCTGCAAGCGCTCGTGCTCATGCCGCGGCGGGGCGGCCCGCCGCCAGATGCCGGACTCCGGACCGTACGGCCCAGAAGAAGACCGCGAGCGCCAGGGCGGCCACGGTGATCGAGTCGTACGGGGCGGGGAGCAGGCCGGAGCCCTCGAAGGTGCCGAGCCAGGACAGCACGGTCAGGGCGGCGAGGTAGGCCACCAGCCAGGCGCCGGTGCGCAGTTCGGCGGCGAGCGGGCGGGCGGGTCCGGCGCCGTCGCTCTCGACGGCCGCCGTGCCGCCGCGGGCGCCGGGGCGGCGCATGGCCAGGAAGATCAGCAGTCCGGCGAGGACGAGGGGCAGCGCCAGTCGCAGGTCGTGCCAGCCGGACCAGTAGACGAACTCGCCGGCCACCACGAAGCTGAGCGGTGCGATCCAGCGCAGTCCGGGCACCCAGCCCGCGGTGTGGCCGCCGGGTTCGGCGCGGAAGACGGCGACGGCGACCGCGGAGGCGGCGTAGATGAGCAGATACATGTCGCCCATCACGCTGACGATGTCCTGCCAGCCGCCGAACGGCAGCAGAAACACCACGATGACCAGGAGGTTGGCGACCAGTGCGCGGCGCGGGATGCCGAAGCGCTCGTTGACCTTCATGAAGTACCGGGGAATGGTGCCGTTCTTGGCGAGGGCATAGGTGTGCCGGGCGTTGATCGCGACGCCGACGTACGCGGAGCCGCCGGGCGAGATCACCGCGTCCGCGTAGAGCAGGCTGGACAGCCAGTGCAGGTTGAGGATCAGGGCGAGCTGGCCGAACGGCGACTCGAAGGAGATCCCCTGCCAGCCGTGGCCCAGCAGGTTCTCGGGGACGGTGAAGAGGAACGCCAGTTGCAGGGCGAGGTACATGGCCACGGCCAGGGCGATGCCGGTGAGGACCGCGGCGGGGATGGTCCGGCGCGGGTTGCGGGTCTCGCCGGAGAAGTCGAGCGGGGCCTGGAAGCCGTTGACGGAGTAGACGATGCCGCCGCCGGCCAGCGCGGTCAGGCAGGCCACATAGCCGTACGGGGCGAAGCCGCCGTGGTCGGTGAGCCGGCCGGAGTGCCAGCCGGAGGCGATCAGCGCGAGCACGGTGACCACCGGGATGGCTATCTTGAACACCGAGACCAGGTTGTTGAGTTGGGCGAACATCCGCACCGCGAACCAGTTCAGCGCCGTCAGCAGCACACTGAGGCCGGCCGCCAGGGCGAGCCCGGACAGGGTGAGGGTGTGGCCGTTGTAGAGGCCCGGGAGGAAGTGCGCGGCGTACTGCATGATCGCGCTGATCTCGGCGGCCGTACCGCCCACCGACAGCAGCGTCGACCAGCCGATGAGGGTGCCCACCAGCCGTCCGCTGGCGAACAGCGGCCAGCGGACCGTGCCGCCGCCCTCCGGCCTGGACGCCCCGAGTTCGATCAGGACCAGGGCGATCAGACCACACAGCAGACCGGCACCGACCCAGGACAGCAGCGCGGCGGGGCCGGCCGTCCGGGCCGCGTACATGGCGGCGAACAGCCAGCCGGAGCCGACGATGTTGGAGAAGCCGATGCCGGTCAGCCCCCAGAACCCCAGGTCGCGGTGCAACCGGCGCTCCTGCGCCTGCACTTCGGGCGTGCCGGCCCCGTCGGCCCCCTCTGCTGTCTGATGCTCTGCCACGAAAACGCTCTCCTTGCTTCGCTGTTCCGGCTCGCCGGACCCTACTTGACGATCACCGGACGTGAGTTCGGCGTCCACGGACGCCCTCAGGAGACCTCGGGCATGGTTCGCGCAGAGCGGGTAGGGGACGACTCGGGAGCCGCATCGGTTCACGGGGATGCCGGCTCCGCCGTAAGGGCGGATCGAGGCAAGGAGCAGCCGGATGACACTGCCGTGGCGTGAGGACGAGGGGTGGCGCCGCCGCTACCCGCAGCCCGGGCCCGACTGGACGCAGGGCATGCCGCAGGGGCCGACGGAGCCGCTGACGCCCATGGGGCGGGTCGAGCAGTACGGCAGGATGGGGAGCGCGCTGCGCGGCGGCCATATCGCTTCCTGGCAGCGGAAGATGATCCTCGGCTTCGCCATCGGCGCCGTCGTGGTCACCGTGCTGTCGGTGCTGCTGGTGCTCTTCGGCTGACCGTACGCCGGAGCCGTCCGCCAGGAGTCAGCTACAGGTCCAGCAGCCCGACCAGCAGGCGGAACGGCCGGCGCGGTGCCCCCGGGGGTGACGCCGGTCGACCGGGCGCTCCTCGGTGTCGTCGGCGGCGAGCGCACGCAGGCCCGCGAGCTGGGCGCACAGCACGACGGTGAGCGCGGCGAGTTCGTCGGGTTCGGCGTGGCCCTTCTCGATCCGCAGCGAGAGATGGGGCAGTTCGCTGGCCGGCGTGTGCTCCCCGGGGGTTGCGCCCGCACCGGCCGGGGTGCCTTCCTGGCCCGCCGCGGTCTCCTCGTTCGGTGCGGTCTCCTCGATCCGGGTGCCCTCGCCGCCGGTTCTGCTCTCGTCGGTGAATGCGTTCATGTGTGGGGGTCCATGGGCTCGGGGGCGGTGCATGGCAGGTGACGAGCCGCCCCGGTGTTGCACTGTCCGGGTTCGGGGCCGTGTTCGGACAGGTCACAGGGCCGACGCTAGGAGCGCGGTGCGGCGCTGTCGCGCCGGGAGCGGTCCGGCTGCGCCATTCGGGCGCCCGGCCGGGGTCCCAGGCGTGATATCCGGCGCCGGGGCCGTGTTGCTGCCGGTCCGCCACATCAGGGGCGGCGACGATCCGGCACAGGTATGTGCAGGCACGCGGGTGCGGGATGACGCAGTCAGGATGGCGGGACGATGAGACGTGATCAGGCCGGCGACGAACGTGCCCTTGTGCGGGACGACGGGCGCCGGGAATTCCTCAAGTGCGCGGCGGGCGTGGCCGGGGTCGCGGCGACGGCGGGGCTGAGCGGTGAGGCCGCCGCGGCGGACCGCCCGGTGGGCGTGCTGAGCGACGACGGGCGGGAGCTGCCCGACAAGGTCTCCTTCCACGGTCGCCACCAGGCCGGGATCATGACCGCCCAGCAGCTCTTCGCCGGCTTCGTCGGCTTCGATGTGCTCGCCGAGAACCGCGACGGTCTGGTGGAGCTGCTGCGCAGGCTCACCCACCGCTCGCGGGTGCTGACGGCCGGTGTGAAGCCCCGGGACGAGCGGATCGCGGCGGAGCGGCCGACCCCCGACTCGCTCACCATCACGTTCGGCGTGGGGGCCTCGCTGTTCGACGACCGGTTCGGGCTCTCCGGGCACAAGCCCCGGCATCTCAAGGCGATGCCGGCCTTCCCCGACGACCGGCTGGAGCCGCCCCGCTGCCACGGCGATCTGTCGCTCCAGGTCTGCGCGGAGCACCCCGACGCCATCGTCCATGTGCTGCGCGATCTGTCCCGGGAGACGGACGGGCTGCTGAGGCCCCGCTGGCGGGTGGATGCCTTTCTCAACCCCTCCCGGCCCTCCGGAGCGCGGCGCAACTTCCTCGGCTTCAAGGACGGGATCGTCAACCCGGACACCGCGTCCGGCCGGGAGATGGACCGGCTGATGTGGGTGACACCGTCCTGCGGTGAGCCGGACTGGGCGCTGGGCGGCTGCTACCAGGTGCTGCGGCTGATCCGCTTTCATGTCGAGAAGTGGGACAAGGTGCCGCTGGAGCGCCAGGAGCGGATCTTCGGGCGGCGCAAGGCGAGCGGTGCGCCCCTGGGCCGCGAGTACGAGACGGACGCGCCGGACTACCACGGGGACCCGCACGGCCGGCAGATCCCGCTGGACTCGCACATCCGGCTGGCCAATCCCCGTACCGCCAAGACCGACGCCTCCCGCTTCATGCGCAGGAGTTACAACTACGACGACGGTTTCGACAAGCGCGGGCGGATGAACCTCGGCCTGGTCTTCTGCGGCTATCAGCAGGACCCGGAGCGGCAGTTCGCGGCCGTGCAGCGGCGCCTGGAGCACGAGCCGCTGGCCGAGTACATCACCCCGATCGGCGGCGGCTACTTCTTCATCCTGCCCGGCGTACAGGACGCCGACGACTGGTTCGGCTCCCGGCTGCTGAAGAAGGTCTGAGCGGATGAAGGGCTGAGCGGGACAGCGGGCCGAGCGCGCGGTTGACGAGCGCAGGGCGGCGCGCGCGACGGACGGGCATCCGCCGCGCGCGCCGTCGTCGTACCGGCAACGCTCAGCAGATCCGGGGCAGTTGCTCCCCCAGCGGCAGGTCGACCACCCGGGTGCCGCCGAGCGGGGTGCGGGCCACGACCATGCCGGGGTGGGTTTCGACGGCTTCGCCGATGATGGTGGCGCCGGCGCCGAGGGGGTGGGTGCGCATGGCGGCGAGGACGGCGTCGGCGTGCTCACGGGGGACGAAGGCGACCAGCTTGCCCTCGTTGGCGACGTACATCGGGTCCAGGCCGAGGATGGCGCAGGCGTTGGCGACGGCCGGGGGGACGGGGATGGCGCGTTCCTGGATGACGATGCCGGTGCAGGAGGCACTGGCGATCTCGCACAGCGCCGCGGCCAGGCCGCCGCGGGTGGGGTCGCGCAGTACGTGCAGGTCGGGGGTGACGGCGAGCATGGTCTCGACGAGGCCGCCGAGGGCGGCGCAGTCGCTCTCGATCTCGACGCCGAATTCCAGGCCTTCACGGACGCTCATGATCGCCACACCGTGGACGCCGATGTCACCGCTGATGATCACCACATCGCCGGGGACGACGCGCTGCGGGCGCAGGTCGACACCGGCCGGGATCAGCCCGATGCCGGCGGTGTTGATGTAGACACCGTCGCCGTGGCCCGCCTCGACGACCTTGGTGTCGCCGGTGGCCACCTCGACCCCGGCGACCCGCGCGGCCGCACCCATCGCATCGGCGACACCGGCGACCACCGGCATCTCGACGCCCTCCTCCAGGATGAAGCCGCAGGAGAGGTAGGCGGCCCGGGCGCCGCTCATGGCGAGGTCGTTGACGGTGCCGTTGACGGCGAGGTCGCCGATGCTGCCGCCGGGGAAGAAGAGCGGCCGGACGACGAAGGAGTCGGTGGAGAAGGCGAGTCGGGCGCCGCCGAGGGTGACCGCGGCGGAGTCGCCGAGCTGGGCCAGGACCTCGCCGCCGAAGGCGGGGACGAAGATCTGCTGGACGAGTTCGGCGGAGAGCGCGCCGCCTCCGCCGTGTCCCATGACGACACGGGGCTGGTCGCGCAGCGGGGTGGGGCAGGTCCAGCCGGAGATGTCGACGGTGGGCAGGCCGCGGTCGGCCGGGGTGGGGGCGTTGGACGACGCCGCAAGGGGGGCCTGGGAGGTGTGGGGGGTGTCAGGCAACGGGGCTCGCCTCCAGCGGGGTGGGCGTGGTGCCGAGTCGGCGGTAGAGGTAGTAGGCGGCGCAGGCACCCTCGCTGGAGACCATGGTGGCGCCGAGCGGGGTGCGCGGGGTGCAGGTGGTGCCGAACGCCTCGCACTCGTGCGGCTTGAGGAGCCCTTGCAGGACCTCGCCGCTGCGGCACGCGGCCGGTTCGCGGGTGGTGATGCCGTCGACGGAGAAGCGGTGCTCGGCGTCGTACTCGCGGTAGCGCTCGGAGAGCCGCCAGCCGCTGGCCGGGATGGTGCCGATGCCGCGCCAGGAGCGGTCGGTGACCTCGAAGACGTCCGCGAGCATGGCCTGGGCGGCCGGGTTGCCCTCGGTGCGGACGGCGCGCGGGTAGGCGTTGTCCACGGTGTGCTCGCCGCGCTCCAGTTGGCGGACCGTGCGGCGGATGCCTTCCAGGATGTCCAGCGGTTCGAATCCGGTGACGACGATCGGGACCCGGAAGCGTTCGGCCAGGGCCGGGTACTCGCTCATGCCCATCACGCTGCACACATGCCCGGCGGCGAGGAACGCCTGGACCCGGCAGCTGGGCGAGGTCATGATCGCCTCGATGGCGGGCGGGACCCGGACGTGCGAGACCAGCAGGCTGAAGTTGGGGATGCCGAGCTTACGTGCCTGATGGACCGTCATGGCATTGGGTGGCGCGGTGGTTTCGAACCCGATGCCGAAGAACACCACCTCGCGGCCGGGGTTCTGCTGGGCGATCTTCAGTGCGTCCAGCGGGGAGTAGACGACCCGTACGTCGCCGCCCTCACTGCGCACCTGGAACAGGTCGCGGTCGCTGCCGGGGACACGGAGCATATCGCCGAAGGAGCAGAAGATCACGTCGGGGCGGGCGGCGATCTCCAGGGCCTTGTCGATGACCTCCAGCGGGGTGACACAGACCGGGCAGCCCGGCCCGTGGATCAACTCGACCTGGTCGGGAAGGAGTTGGTCGATGCCGTGGCGGATGATGGTGTGGGTCTGGCCGCCGCAGACCTCCATCAGGGCCCAGGGCCGGGTGACCGTGGCGCGGATGTCGTCCAGCAGCCGGCGGGCCAGCTCCGGGTCCTGGAATTCGTCGATGTACTTCACTGCCGCGCCTCCTGCGCCGTAGTGCTCACGGTGGCCGCCGGAGCATCACTCACCCCAGGGGCCGCTTCCTGCCCGCCCTGGGCTGCGGCCGCCTCCCAGGGGTCGCCGAACTCCTCCTGGAGCAGGCCCAGTTCCTCGAAGAGGGCGAGGGTCTGCCGGGCCGACTCCTCGTCCAGGCGCTGGAGTGCGAAGCCGACGTGGACGATGGCGTACTCACCGACCTTCAGGTCGGGGACGTACTCCAGGCACACCTCCTTGACCACTCCGCCGAAGTCGACGGTGGCCATCCGGGTGCCGTCCCGTTCCTCGATGTCCAATACCTTGCCGGGTACCGCCAGGCACATGGGAACTCCTCGTCATGGGTACGTTGCGGCTGCCTCGCCGCGATGCCGGTCAGGGCAGCCCCACCCCGCCGTACAGGGGTGCGGTACGGGCCGCCACGACGATCTGGCCGAGGGCCAGTCCCCCGTCGTTGGGCGGGACCCGGCGGTGGCGCAGCACGGTGAAACCGCCGTGCCGCAGCAGGCGGGCGGTGGCCTCGGCCAGCAGGGTGTTGGCGAAGACCCCGCCGGTCAGTGCGACGGTCTCCAGGCCCGTGCGCTCCCGGGCCAGCGTGCAGCTGCGCGCCACCAGGTCGGCGACCGCGGTGTGGAAGCGGGCGGCGATCAGTGCCGGGGCGGTGCCCGCGCGGACGTCGGCGACGACGGCGGCCAGCAGCGGTGCCGGGTCGGCGAGGGTGTCGGCGGCCGCCGGGCCGGTCAGGTCCGGCGGTGCGGCGTGCAGGCCGAAGGCGTAGCCGGGACCCTGGTCGGTGCCGGCGGCCAGAGCCGCGGCCTCCAGCTCGATGGCGGCCTGGGCCTCGTACCCGGCGTGGTGGCAGATCCCGGCGAGCGAGGAGACTGCGTCGAAGAGACGGCCCATGCTGGAGGTGGGCACACAGTTCAGGTCGCGCTCCAACTGCCGTGCCAGCAGCCGCCGTTCGTCGGGCGGGCAGGCCGCGACGGGGGGCAGGTCGTCGGCCCAGTCAAGGCCGGCGGCGCGCAGATGGGCCAGCGCCATGCGGTAGGGACGCCGTACGGCGGTGTCGCCACCGGGCAGCGGGACATACGCGAGCCGTCCGAAGCGGCGGTAGCCGTCGTAGTCGGCCAGCAGGATCTCCCCGCCCCACACGGCCTGGTCGTCGCCGTAGCCGGTGCCGTCGAAGGCCACGCCGATGACCGGCCGGCCGCCGTCGAGGCCGTGTTCGGCCATGGCCGCGGCGATATGTGCATGGTGGTGCTGGACGCGGACGAGCGGGCGGCCACGGGTGTGGCGCTCGGCCCACTGGCCGGAGCGGTAGCCGGGGTGCCGGTCGGCGGCGAGCAGCTGGGGGCGCACACCGGTCACCGTCTCCAGGTGCGCCTCGGCCTTCTCGAACGCGAGCTGGGTGGCGAAGTCGTCCATGTCGCCGATGTGCGCGGACAGCCAGGCGCGGCGCCCCTCGGCGAGGCACAGCACGTTCTTGAGGTCGCCGCCGGCCGCGAGCGCGGGCCGTACGGGCACCGGGAGCGGGACGGGGAACGGCGCGTAGCCGCGGGAGCGGCGGATGATCAGCGGTTCCCCGTCGCTGATCCGGACCACGGAGTCATCGCACGGGATCCGGATCGGCCGGTCGTGGGTGAGCCAGGCGTCCGCCAGCTGCCCCAGCCGCCGCACCGCCTCCTCGTCGTCGGTGACGATCGGTTCGCCCGCGAGGTTGCCGCTGGTCACCACCAGCAGCCGGGGGCCGGGAGGATCGCCGGGCAGACCGAGCAGCAGGTGGTGCAGCGGGGTGTACGGGAGCATCACGCCCAGGTCGGGGCTGCCGGGCGCAACGGCCTCGGACAGCGCCGGTGCGCCGGGGCGCGGTGTGGGTTCCGGGATCCGGCGCAGCAGGACGATCGGGCGCCGGGGCCCGGTGAGCAGTGCGCGTTCCTCGGCCCGGACGCGCACCAGGTGCTCGACCTCGGCGATCTCACGGGCCATCAGGGCGAACGGCTTGTCACCGCGGGCCTTGCGGCGGCGCAGCAGGGTGACGGCGGCGTCGTCGGAGGCGTCGCACACCAGGTGGTAGCCGCCGAGGCCCTTGACGGCCACGATCGCGCCGTCGGCGAGGAGTTGCCGGGCGCCGGCGACCGGATCGGGGTCCGGTGCCGGCCGCGGCGGTGCGGTGCGGTCGGCGGGATCGGCGGTCAGCAGGCGCAGCCGGGGGCCGCAGTCGTGGCAGGCGATGGGCTGGGCGTGGAAACGCCGGTCGGCCGGGTCCGCGTACTCCCGCGCGCACTGCCGGCACATCGGGAAGCGGTCCATGGTCGTCAGCGCCCGGTCGTAGGGCAGCCCGTCGACGATGGTGAAGCGCGGCCCGCAGTGCGTACAGGTCAGGAACGGGTGCCGGTGGCGGCGGTCGGCCGGATCGGTCAGCTCGGCGAGACAGGCGTCGCAGGTGGCGGCGTCCGGAGCGACCAGGGTGCGGGCGGGGCCGTGGCCACGGGAGGGGCGGATGGCGAATCCGGGGTCGCCGACGAACGCGATGGCCTCTGCGTCGACGGCCTCCACCACGGCGAGCGGCGGCGCCTCGCCGCTGATCCGCTCGGCGAAGCGGGCCAGCGCTTCGGGCGCGCCCTCGACCTCGGCGACCACTCCCTCGGCGGTGTTGGTCACATGGCCCGCGAGACCCAGTCCGGTGGCGAGGGTATGGACGAACGGCCGGAAGCCGACGCCCTGGACGACGCCGCGCACGGTGATCCGGCGGCGCGCGGCGGCCGTGGCGGGGGCGGGAGCGGGGGTGCGGTCGACCTGCCCGGTGGTCATGAGCGGCTCGGCGCCACGGAGCCGGGATCGGGCCGGCGGACGTGGCCGCCGGTCACCCGCGGGGCGTGGACGTGCTCCTCGTCGCGCGGCTGCCCCTCCTCGGCGTCGTGGACGTGGTGGGACTTACGGGTCATCACCGGGATGTGCACCGGCGCTCCGTCGCGCGCCGCCAGCGCCCGGTCCAGCAGCACCCCGTCCCCCTCGCCGGCGCGCGCCGAGGTGAGCACGACCTCGACGCCGGGGTTGATCCGCTCGACATTGGCGCGGAACTCCGCCTCGTCGAAGGAGACCGCACCGGCGATATCGGTCTTGGTGACGACGACGAGATGGGCGAGCCCGAACGCGGTGGGGTACTTGAGCGGCTTGTCCTCGCCCTCGGTCACCGACGCCAGCACCACGCGCAGCGTCTCCCCCAGGTCGTAGGAGGCCGGGCAGACCAGGTTGCCGACGTTCTCGATGAACAGCAGCCGGGTGTCGGCGGGCAGCCAGCCGTGCAGGTGCCCGCCCAGCATCTCGGCCTCCAGGTGGCACAGCCCGTCGGTGAGGATCTGTTTGACGGGGACTCCGGAGCGGGCCAGCCGTACCGCGTCGTTCTCGGTGGCCAGGTCGGCGGTGAGCGCGGCGACGGGGATGCCCCGGTCGCGGGCGAGGGTGAGTTCGCGCTCCAGGAGGGCGGTCTTGCCGCTGCCGGGGCTGGAGAGCAGATTGACGACCGCGGTGCCCCGGGCCGCGAGGTCCTCGCGCAGGGTGTGGGCGCAGGCGTCGTTCTTGGCGAGGACCGCCTGTTGCAGGTCGACGACACGGCACATGGTTCAGCGCTCCTGATGAATCGGTAGGTGTGCCGGGGCGTCGTTCCAGCACACGCTGACGATCTGCAGTTCACGGCCGGAGAGCAGCCCGTCCGTCGCACCGCCGCAGCCCGGGCAGCTGAGCCGGGGTGGCATGCCCGTCGGCCAGGTGCGGGCACAGGGGCCACAGCGGGCGCGGGCCGGCACCGTGTCCAGGGCGAGTTCCGCGCCCTCCAGCACCGTGCCCGCACAGGCGAGTTCGAAGGAGAAGGTCAGGGCGTCGGGGACCACTCCGGCCAGTTCGCCGACCTGGAGGCGGACGCTGCGGACCGCGGTGGCCCCGTCGGGCCGGGCCGCGCCTTCGACCTGGTCCACGACCGCAAGCGCGATGGACATCTCGTGCATCGGTCCCTCTCTGGTGCGGGACGACCGGGTGCCGCTCGGCTTCATTAGACGGCGCTGCGACGGGGCGGCCGGGGTGCCTCGCCGGGGCGGAGCGGTGGCGTACACCGTTCGGTGCAGCGCGGTGGGGTCACATGGACCGCATGCGCAGGTACCGCTTGAGGTCGGGCAGCATGGTCTTCAGAACGAGCGCGAGCGCGGCGGCGGCCGCACCGCTGAGAATGAGCTTCAGCATGGCGTGTGTTCCTCTCACTGGGTGTGGCGCCCGGCGGCGGCCGGTGCCGGCTCTTCCTCGGACGTCCGGATCGGCTCGTCCTCGGCGGTGGGTGACGGTTCGTCCGCGGTGGCCGGTTCGGGGTCGTCCTCGGCGGCCGGTGCGGGCATCTCGTCCGCGCCGACGAGGCTGCGGATCAGGCGGACCGCCTCGTCGACCGCGGCCTCGACCGGTGCGCTGAGGCCGATTCCTTCGGCGAGGTCGGCGGGTTCGCAGCCGACGACCATGACGCGCTGCGGGCGCCGGCCGCCGGTGCCCGCGCTGAGCGTGTCGAGCAGCGCGAGCACGGTGTCGGGGGTCATGTGGTGGCCGTCGAGCGCGGTGTCCCTGGGCCGTTCGGCGGCGGGGTCGGTGGCGTCGAGCAGGTGCAGCGTTCCGGGTTCACCGCCGTGCGCGGCGGCGTCCACGAGCAGCACGGTGTGGTAGCCGTCCAGCATCTGGTAGGCGAGGTGAATGCCGCGTACGCCGGCGTCGACCACCTCGACGCCCTCGGGCAGGGGGTGTTCGGTGAGCCTGCGCACGGCCTCGACACCGAAGCCGTCATCGCCGAGGAAGATGTTGCCGACCCCGGCGATCAGGGTCTTTCCGTGCGGTGCGGTGACGGGGGCAGCGGTGTTCACGCGTCCTCCAGAGGGGCGATCTCATCGGGTTGGAAGTACAGGAACCGGCCCTGCTCCCGCCGGATGTCGGCGCCCGGATCGCCCTCGACGGTCACCGCGAGGTGCACCCCGCCGTCGACGTCGTGCAGGACCGCCTCGACATGGGCGGTGCGGCCCTGGAGGAAGAGGTCCTGGGCGTCGGTGCGGCGCCGGCCCGGCTTCAGCAGCACCCGGCTGCCGGCGCCGACCTGCCGGCCGTCGACGGTGATCCGGTCGCGTACGGGATCGACGCTGCGGTCGCCCTCCGGGTCCCACCAGGGGGTGTCGGGGCGGACGCCGGGTACACCGGGGGCGGCCGGCGCTTCGGGAGCGGCCGGGCCGGGTGCGGTGACCTCGCGCAGCGCCCGTACGGCGCCGTGCAACCGTTCCAGGACCTCGGGCGGCAGGGTGTCGGCGAGCTCGATGACCTCGGCGGCGCGCGGGTCGGTGCCGCGGGCCTCGCGTTTCTCCTGGTCGGTCAGGGCCGCGGTGCGCAGGGTGAGGATCTCGTCGATCTCCAGCGCGTCGTAGAGCGCGCCGGGGCTTTCCGGGGCGATGGCCGGGTGGTCCTCCAGGATGATCGGGGAGGACAGCACGACATCGGCGCGGCCCGGCTCGCCGGCCAGCACCGGCCAGACGTGCTCATTGCGACAGGCCGCGACGGCGGCCCTGGCCCATTCGGGCGGGTCGGTCATGGACAGGAACGAGCCGGCGCTCAGGCCGAGCAGGAGGTGCGCGCCGACCAGGGAGTGCGGGAGGGCCGCGTCCCGGTCGGTGCCGGTCTCGCCCGGTGTCCACTCACTGGTGTTCTCGACGGTCGCGGTCAGCCGCAGCGCCGCGTACGGTCCTTCGAGCTCGGTCGCGGTCAGCCGCACCCGCCCGTTGACCTCGGCGCGGTGGCGCACCAGCCGGCCGACCGGCCGGCCGTCGGCGTCGTGCACCAGCTCGGTGTCCTCGCGCGCGGGCCGGGTGAAGGGGATGGTGAGGCCGTCACCGGCCAGTTTGGAGACCTCCGCCTCGAGCGTGATGCGCTCCTCGGTGCCTTCGTCCCAGGGGACCAGGACCCGGTCGGGCAGTTCGAGGGCGTCGACGGTGTGGAAGCCGTCGGTGCCGAGGCGTTGGACCGTACGGCGCTGGGCGTGCAGAAACCGCAGTTCGGCCGAGAGCCGGGCGCCGGCTCTGGGCTCCATGAGGCATTCGGTGCGCTGGGAGGAGTGCTCCGCGCTCCCGGCGCCCCAGCGCGGCGGTACGAGCACGCCGAACTGCCAGCGCAGCCGGTTCTTGGCGGCGGAGGCGCGGTACGGATAGAGCACATAGCCCTCGAAGAGCACGGCGTCGGCCACCTGGCGGGCGGCGGCGAAGCGGTCCGCCGTGTCGTCGGGCAGGACGCTGGTCGTCACGGCGCGGTCCTCTCGCTGACGGGGCGGGCGGCGGCGCGGGGCAGCGGCCGGGCGTGTGGTGCGGGCGGTGGTTCGGGGCCGTCGGCGCCGGCCAGCAGCGCCTCGACGGCCGCCTGCCAGGAGGGCAGGGCGTGCCGGGAGCGGTAGGCGAGCAGGGCGTCGAGGGTTTCGCGGGGCAGCCGCAGCCAGCCGGAGCCGGGGAAGTGTGTCTCGGTCATCTCCTGCCAGACGGCGACGGGCATCCGTACGGACGCCTCCTTGCTCCAGGGCACCGGGTGGACCTGGAAGCCGCCGGCGCCGGCGAAGACCGTGCCGGAGAAGAGCAGCAGCAGTGGGATCTCGCCGTCGCGCAGCGCATGGAAGTAGCGGCCGGCGGCCACCTCCAGGTCGTAGGAGCACGGGACGGGGAGGTCCACCTCGGTCTCGCCGGTGAATCCGGGGACGACGAGGGAGACCTGGGCGAACTGGAGGGCGTGCAGGGTGCTGCCCCAGCGGGACCGGGCGCCGAAGAGGTCGGCCAGCGCTTCGGCCTCGTCCTCCCGGTAGTTCCGCCGCGCCGGTTCGATACGGAGCTGGCAGCGCAGGGCGATGGCGTGCACCCGGGCGGCGGGGTCGGCGGCGGTGAGGCGGAGCCGGAAGAGGAGGGTGGGGGCGGCTGCGTAGCGGTCGGCGCGTACGCCGGTGCATTCGAAGGACAGCTCGGTCACGGCCGGTCGTCCTCTCTGGGTGCGCGGGCCCGGCGTGCGACCTTGGTGAAGAAGTCGCCGAGCGCGGCGCGGGCCTCGGCGCCGCCGTCGAAGCCGTGCCACAACAGCCGCATCCGGCCGACGAGTTCGTAGCAGGCGTCGACCGGCACCAGGTAGCAGTCGATGCGGCCTTCGAAGCGGCGCAGCAGCAGCGCCTCGACATCGGGCCGGAGCAGGGCGGCCAGCCGGCTGGCGGTGAGCACGGTCTGCCAGGTGGACGGGTCGAGTTCGCTCTCGGTGGCGCCGGCCGGGCTGGGGTAGAGCGCGATCAGCCGGTCCAGTGCGCTGTTGCGCAGGAAGAACGCGACGCCGACCGGGATCCGCAGCAGGTCCCAGGCCGCCTCGTCGAGGGTGTGGCCGGGGTCGGCGAGATAGCGGTCGGGGACCGTACGGAACTGTCCGGTGCCGGCGCCGGGGCGTTCGAAGAGCAGCGCGCAGGGGGTGCAGGCGCAGGCCAGGGCGCGGCGTTCGGTGTCGACGAGGTGGCGGTGGTTGTGCTCGGCGAGCACCACGGCGCACAGTTCGCAGCGCTCGGGGGCGGGGGGTGCGGGTGTGCGGAAGCGGCGCAGGCCACGGTGGGCGCCGGGCGGCCCCAGGCGCGTCGGCGCGTTCTGCGGGCCGCTCACGAGGCGGTGACGGCGGTCGGTGGCCGGCGGGAGATCTGGAGCAGGGCCGGCTCGGGCGGGGCGGCGGCCGCCTCCCACTGCACCGAGGTCACCTCGGGTGCGAAGCAGCGCACCGCGGCCTCGACCGCCTCCTGGCCGGCGCCGGCCGAGCTCGGGCAGCCGCAGCCGCCGGAGCCTCCCGGACGCAGCCGCAACGCCCCGGTGTCCGGGTCGAACTCCGCGACGTCGGCCGGGTGCTGGCCGCGGACGCTGTCGAGGGCCCGGTCGATTCGGGCCGCGGGGGGCTCGGGGTGCAGATCGTGCAGGACGAGCAGGCTGCTCACCAGCTCGTCGCGGAGCAACGCCGCCCCCGGTCCTTCGCCGCCCCCGCCGCCCTCCACGAGGCGCATGACGCGGGCGAGTCCCGCGCCGTAGAAGTCCATCAGGACGCGGACGAGCTCTTCGGCGGCGGCGCTCACCTCGCGGTCGTCCCGCCGGGCGAGCCGGTCGAGGATCTCCTCGACCCGTCGGCCGGCTTCCTCGGCGTGCGGCACGGCGGCCGGATCCTGGGCGGTGGCGGCGCTCATCCGGACAGTCCGCTCAGGCCGGTGGGCACATGCATCTTCTGTACGGACCGGCCGTCGCCGACGTACATGTGGACGCCGCAGGGCAGACACGGGTCGAAGCTGCGCACCGCGCGCATGATGTCGATGCCCTTGAAGTTGTCCGGGGAGTTCTCCTCGAAGATCGGGGTGTTCTGGACGGCGTCCTCGTACGGGCCCGGGGTGCCGTAGGTGTCGCGGGTGCTGGCGTTCCAGGGCGTCGGCGGGTACGGGTGGTAGTTGGCGATCTTGCCGTCCCGGATGACCATGTGGTGCGAGAGGACGCCGCGGACCGCCTCGGTGAATCCGACGCCGATGGACTCGTCGGGGACCTCGAACTTCTCCCAGGTCTGGGTGCGGCCGGCCCGGACCTCCTCCAGGCCCATCTCGGCGAAGTGCAGCGCCATGGCGGCGGAGTACGCCTGGAAGTAGGTGCGGGCGCGGTTGCGCTCCAGCGCGTTGCTCCACTTCGGGATCTTCCACTCGAAGCGCACCTCGGGCCGGGTCATGCTGCGCGGCAGGTCGATGACCACGCTCTGGCCGGTGGCCTTGACGTAGGGGGTGTCGACGAGTCCGGACAGCGCGGTGGACCACAGGCGGGCGAGCGGGCCGCCGCCGGTGTCCAGTGCCAGGTGCTCCTTGCCGTCGAACCAGCGCGGGGACATCACCCAGCTGTACTTGTCGGCGAAGTCCCGCTTCTGCGGGGCGGGGATGGTGTGCTGGTTCCAGGGGTGGCGCGGGTCGACAGGGTTGCCGAGCGGGTCGTGGGTGACGAACTGCTCCTGGCCCGCCCAGTCCTGGTAGTAGGAGCTGCCCAGCAGGATGCGGATGCCGAGGTTGATCTCGGTGAGGTCGTTGGTGACCAGTTTGCCGTCGATGATGATGCCGGGGGTGACGAACATCTTGCGCCCCCAGTCCGTCATGTTGCGGTAGGTGAAGTCGCAGTGCTCGGGGTCGTTGAAGGCACCCCAGCAGCCGAGCATGACGCGACGCCGGCCGACCTCCTCGTAGCCGGGCAGCGCCTCGTAGAAGAAGTCGAACAGGTCGTCATGGAGCGGTACCACGCGCTTCATGAACTCGACGTAGCGCATCAGCCGGCTCATGTAGTCGGTGAAGAGCTGGACGCTGGCGACGGTGCCCACCCCGCCCGGGTAGAGCGTGGAGGGGTGCACATGGCGGCCCTCCATGAGGCAGAACATCTCCCGGGTGTAGCGGCTGACCTGGAGCGCCTCGCGGTAGAACTCGCCCTCGAGGGGGTTGAGGGCGCTCATGATGTCGCCGATGGTGCGGTAGCCGTGCTGGTCGGCGTGCGGCGCCTCGGTGCGCTGCGCGAGTTCCCACACCCCGGGATTGGTCTCGCGGACCATCTTCTCGCAGTAGTCGACGCCGACCAGGTTCTCCTGGAAGATGTTGTGGTCGAACATGAACTCCGCGGACTCACCGAGGTTGATGATCCACTCCCCCAGGTGCGGGGGCTTGACCCCGTAGGCCATGTTCTGGGTGTAGACCGAGCACGTGGCGTGGTTGTCGCCGCAGATGCCGCAGATCCGGCTGGTGATGAAGTGGGCGTCACGCGGGTCCTTGCCGCGCATGAAGACGCTGTAGCCGCGGAAGACGGACGAGGTGCTGTAGCACTCCGCCACCCGCTTCTGCTTGAAGTCGATCTTCGTGTGGATACCGAGGCTGCCCACGATCCGGGTGATCGGATCCCAGGACATCTCCGTCAGACCGCTGCCGTCACCGGCCGTCTTCGTCGTCGGTGCCATCGTGTGTGCCGTTGCCCTTCTTTGCGCGCGGGAGGTGGGGGTCGGACGGAGGGTCCGGGCGGTGCCGGACGGGTGCGTGGTGTGCGCTCACCACGGCTTCCGGTACCCGGTGGTCAGTTGGTCGCCGCGGTGGCGCCACTTGGGCTCGTTGTCGACGGTCTTGGCCGTGATGCTGCGCAGCCGGCGCACGACGCTGCCGTACGCGGCGCTGGCGGTGCTGGAGACCCGGCCACCGGGCGGCTCGTCCATGAACGGCATGAACTTGTCGGGGAAGCCGGGCATGGTGCAGGCGATACAGATACCGCCGACGTTCGGGCAGCCACCGATGCCGTCCATCCAGCCCCGCTTGGGCACATTGCATTTGACCACGGGGCCCCAGCATCCGAGCTTCACGGAGCACTTGGGCGAGTCGTAGGTGGTGGCGAACTGCCCCTGTTCGTAGTAACCGGCCCGGTCACAGCCCTCGTGCACGGTGTGCCCGAAGAGCCAGGACGGCCGCAGCTGGTCGTCCAGCGGGATCATCGGGGCGGCGCCCACGGCCTGGTAGAGCAGGTAGGTCAGGGTCTCCGAGAAGTTGTCCGGCTTGATGGGGCAGCCGGGTACGCACACGATCGGGATCCCGGCCTTGGAGGTCCAGTCCCAGCCCAGATAGTCGGGCACGCCCATGGCGCCGGTGGGGTTGCCCGCCATGGCGTGGATACCGCCGTAGGTGGCGCAGGTGCCGATCGCGACGACGGCGAGCGCCTTGGGGGCGAGGCGGTCGATCCACTCACTTGTGGTGATCGGCTGGCCGGTCTCCGGGTTGTCGCCGAAGCCGCACCAGTAGCCCTCCGGTTTGATCGTCTCATTGGGGATGGATCCCTCGATGACCAGCACGAACGGGTCGATCTCGCCGCGCTCGCCCTTGAAGAACCACTCGATGAAGGTGTCCGAGCCCTGGACCGGCCCGCTCTCGAAGTCGATCAGCGGCCAGTGGACGGCGACCTTGGGCAGCCCCGGTAGCGCGCTGAGCGCGATCTCCTCGATGCTCGGCTGGGTGGCTGCGGTGAGTGCCACCGAGTCACCGTCGCAGCTCAGTCCGGCGTTGATCCAGAGAATATGGATCGGCGACTCGTCCTCGGCGGACGGCTTTCCGTTCTCGGCGGCCTTGGCGGCCACGCTCGATGCTGCGGACATGGGGATGTCTCCTCGGCGGATATGCAACGAAAGCGCACATTCGAGGCTTCCGTCATCCTTGGTAACACCGCTGCCCGCCCCGGGCCGGTCACCGGGGGCCATTGCGGTGACTCCCCGCTTCGCACCGACGCCAAAGGGCGCCCGCTCGGCACGGGCGCCCTTGTGGAGCTCTTACGTTCTCTTACGGCCGTCAGCCCTGGGCCCCGGCCTCCACCGCGGTCACATCGAACCGCCCGCCGCAGACCCGCAGCCCGCGGCTGCTCGTCGTCATCGAGTCCTTGGAGCCGGGCGGGTAGACGAAGACCAGCTGCGAGTTGGCCCAGCACGGGGTGTCCGAGACGCCCTCGTTGAGGGTGTGGAGCACGGCGTGCGCGCTCTGGCCAGGCTGGAGCCGGACGACGCTGCCGCGGCCGCCCTCACGGGTGGCCGGCTTGCCGACCGCCGAGCCGTCGCGGTTGATCAGCGAGACCCCGGGGAAGCCGCGCAGCGAACAGGCCTTCTTGCCCTTGTTGGTGAAGATGAGGGGGTAGCGGATGTTGCCCGCGCCGATGTCGGAGGCGCCCAGGCGCAGCGACATATTGGCGGCGGTGCAGCGGTCCGACGCCGTCATGGTCGAGGCGTGCGAACGCGCGGCGGTCGGGGCGATACCGGTCGCCTTGCCGCCGGGCGACGCCGCCGCGTGCGACGACTGCTCGCCGCCGGCCGAGGACTGCCCCTTCGCGCCGGTCGACCGGGGGCTGTCGCCGCTCTGCTGGTTCTGGGAGGTGGCGGGTGCGTCGGCCGACGAGGGGCGGGATGCGGCGCCGGGCCCGTCCTGGCAGGCGGTGAGCGTGAGCGCCGCGACGGCGATCAGCGATCCGGCGGCGACACGACGGCCGCGGCCGAGCGTCTTGGTGGTGAGCGACATAAGTGTCCCCCTCGTCTCGTAGGTGCGAGCTCTCGTATGGGTGCGTCCGGTCCGTCCGTTGCTCTTCCAGCGTGACTCCGGTCACTGCCGGTCCGCTAACGAGGCACTAACACACCGCTAACGAGCCGACGTGCCCGGCACGCCGAGGATCCCGGCACCTGTGTGACCAGCCAGGATTCCAGGTGCGCCGCTCAGGCTCGCAGATAACTCCCGAGTTGCGGATGCGGCACCACGAGGTTCGGCCTACTTCCCCCGGCCTTGGTCGGCGCCGATGTCCGGCGGGTCGGGCACCGGATTGCCGTAGAAGTCCCGGTTACCCCCGCCGCGGACGGCTATGCCGGCGCCCAGGGCCGGGGAGCCGGCCCGCAGCTGCACGTCGTCCGGGGCGACGAACCGGGGGTCACCGGGCACCGCCCCGGTGACCCCCGTGGGGAGGGCGGATATGCGGGCCTACAGGTTGTGGTCATAGGTGTTGTGTGCATCGGCAAGCGGGGAGCCGGCCGCGGCACCGGCGAAGATGTTGTTGCGGAAGGTGACCCCTCCGGGGCCGTTGCTGCTGACCATGGCCGTGTCCGGGGCGTTGGTGGTGACGGTGTTGTTGTGCACCAGGGTGCGGGTGCCGGGGCCGCAGACGACCGAAATGACGCCATAGGGCGCGGTGGTGTTGCGGCCGTTGACGCTGACGTTGTAGCGGACGGTGTTGCGGTCCGTACACCGGCGTGTCGCGGGGCCCGGATCCGGGTGGTGCGACACACCGATGGTGAGGTGCCGGTGGGGGCCACATCGTTGAGCACGTGGTGACGTGACGGGTGACAAGACGAGCCGGACGAAAGTGCAAGCGCTGCCCCGGAGAGTACGACCCCGGCGAGGCGTCCGGCGAAGGTGCCGGAACGGAACCCGGGGGAACTGTAAGGGAGTTGGCGCTGTGCGGGAGTTGGGTGGCGGCGCGCCATGGCCCAACGGTGGCGCCGTCAGCCGGCCACGCCGGCCGGCTGGGTGAGGTCCAGGTCCAGGGTCCGGTCGGTGCCGGGGCTGAGGGATATCGGGGTGGCGTGGGGCGGGTAGCCGGCCGCGGTGAGGGTGTAGTGGCGGCCGCCCAGGCCGGAGAAGGTGAAGGCGCCGTCGCGGCCGGTGAGGGTGTGGCCGGTGATCGTGCCTTCCTCGGCGAGGCTCACGGCAGCGTTGGCCAGCGGCCGGCCCTGGGGGTCGCGTACCGTCCCGCGGACAGCGGCGGCCGGCTTCAGCCGGGCATCCTGTCGGGCCGGATCGCCGCCGGACAGGGTGAGCGTGCGAGCCTGCGGCTGGTGGCCGGGTGCGGTGAGGACGAGGACATAGCTGCCGGGCGGAGGCGGGGCCAGGCCCCAACTCCCTTGCGCGTCCGCGCTCGTACGGGCCACCACCTCGCCGGCGGCATCGGTGACGACGATGCTCCCGCCGGCCTGCGGGCTGCCGTCCACACCACCGAGCAGGGTTCCGCCCAGCCGGCCGCTGCGCTCAAGTATCAGATCCACTTCGGTCGGGGCGTCCTCGCCGGGGTACATGGCGGAGGCTGCGTGCGGGGTGTGGCCGGGCGCGGCGCCCGTGAGGACGTAGCTGCCGGCCGCCGGGGCGGTGAGCGCATAGCGGCCGTCGGCGCTGGCCGTGGTGCTGCCGGCCTGCCGTCCGCCCTGGTCGGTCAAGGTGATGCTCGCGCCCGGGACCGGCGCACCCGCACCGTCCCGTACCCGGCCCGAAAAACCGACCGGGCAGTCGCTTGCCGTGTCCGCTGCGGCGGTGGGCGCGACGGAGGGGCCGTCGGCGAGCGCCGGGCGGGAACCCGTCCGCTGCGACGGCAGGAAAGAGGCCAGTGCGAGGCCGACGAGTACCGCCGCCGTGGCGATCAGGAAGGCGACCCGGAATCCGGCCATGGTGGGCACCGTGACCGGCCCTACGGTCGTCGACATATCGGCCAGCACCATGCCGATCACCGCGCTCGAGACCGAGGTGCCGATCGAACGCATCAGGGTGTTCAGGCCGTTGGCCGCACCGGTCTCGGAGGGGTCGACGGCGCCGTTGATCAGCGCGGGCAGCGAGGAGTACGCCAGGCCGATCCCGGCGCCGACGACCACCGCGATGATGACGGTCTGCCAGGGGGCGTTCATCAGGCCGATGCCCGCGCCGTAGCCGACCCCTATGACGAGCATGCCGAGCAGCAGGGAGACCTTGGGGCCGCGCCGGGCGGCGATCCGCGCGTACAGCGGGGCGACGAGCATCATCGTCAGCCCCAGCGGCGCCACACACAGACCGGCCACCACCATCGACCGGCCGAGGCCGTAGCCGGTCGACCTGGGCAGCTGGAGCAGCTGCGGCAGCACCAGTGAGATGGCGTAGAACGCGACGCCGACCGTGATCGAGGCGAGGTTGGTCAGCAGCACCTCACGGCGTGCGGTGGTCCGCAGATCGACCAGCGGGTCGCCGATGCGCAGCTCCAGCACGCCCCACAGCACCAGGATCAGGGCCGCGGTGCCGAAGAGGCCGAGGGTGGTGGGTGAACTCCAGCCCCAGTCACTGCCCTTGGTGAGCGGCAACAGCAGGGCCACCAGTCCGGCGGAGAGCCCGAGGGCGCCCACCACGTCGAAGCGGCCCGGGGCGCGGACCGGGGTCTCCGGGACGACGCGCAGGGTGAGCAGCATCGACAGCACACCGAGCCCGGCTGCGCCGAAGAACAGGGCGTGCCAGTCGGCGTGTTGGGCGACCAGGGCCGCGGCGGGCAGCGCGAGTCCGCCGCCGACACCGATGGACGAGCTCATCAGGCCCATGGCCGACCCGAGCCGTTCACGCGGCAGCTCGTCGCGCATGAGGCCGATACCCAGCGGGATGGCGCCCATGGCGACGCCCTGGAGCGCCCGGCCGACGATCATGGTGAGCAGATCGCTGGTGAATCCGCAGATCAGTGAGCCGCCGACCATGACCGCGAGGCTGGTCAGCTGCATCCTTCGCTTGCCGTACAGATCACCGAGCCGCCCCATGATGGGCGTGACGACGGCACCGGAGAGGAGGGTCGCCGTCATGACCCAGGTCGCGTTGCCGGGCGCCGTGTTGAGCAACACCGGCAGGTCCTTGATGACCGGTACGAGCAGTGTCTGCATGACCGCGACGACGATGCCGGAGAAGGCGAGAACCGGGACGATACCGCCGCGGGCTCTACGGCCTTCGCCCTCGGCGGGAGCGGGAGCCGGGGGTGCTGCGGCGGTGGCCGCCCTTCCGGGCAGCGGCTTCGTCGTCCGGATCATGCGTGCGGCCTCCAGGGCGGCAGAGGTGGGTGCGGCAGGGCCACGGATATGTGCATGGCGAACGTTTTCCGTGGCGGCCCGTGTTCCGCACCTCGCCACGCGCCTCCCTGCAACGGCGATGTTCTGCCGCACGCCACTCCCCCGACCCCGGCTCGATGCCGACCCCCCGTCGGCCCCACTGGATCCAGTGAAGCGCACACCACTGACAGTCCGTCCGGTGCCACCGGACCCACGACCGAAAGACAAGGGCGCCGCGCATCCTCCGCGGCGCCCCTCACCACTGCCCGGCCGTCCCGTGCGAACCCCAGGCTCCTTACCCCTCAGCAATCAACACCGCGTGCGCGGTATGTTTTCCGGCCCCTGGAACACCATGAACAACCCGAATCACCCGATGTACTGACACTCAACTCACCGCGACACCGGCGTCAACGCCGGCCCGGACCGACGACAGCGACTTCCGCTGGAGTTCGGCATCCAGCAACTCTCCGCGCCCGGGGTCCAGATTGAGCCTGGCGAGGACGGCCGGAACCGCGATGCTGGGGAGCGTGTGCTGGAAGAAGACGGTGAGCCGATAGCAGAGGTCGGCCTGGTTGGTCAGCGCCTGGGACATCATCTGGATGCCGGCGAAAGCACCGACGAACAGCTCGGCGGTCTCGCGGACGACCACGCTCTCCAGGATTTCACCGCGGTCCCGCGCCTCATTGAGAAGGCCTTCGACGAACACGGTCCAGGAGATCATCGACCGCTTGCGATCCAGGTGGTTGGAGCCCTGCTCGACCGCCAGCCGGGCCGCCCCGCGCTGCATCGGGTCGCTGCGCAACCGGAACGCCAGCACCTGGCCCGAATCGACAAACTCCTGCAACTTGATCTTCTGCGGCTCGACGGCGATGTCGGTCACATGCTCTTCGAGCACGGCCAGTGCCAGTTGCTCCTTGGAGGCGAAGTGGAAGTACAGGGCGCCCTTCGTCACCCCGGCACGCTCCAGGACCTCGGCGATCGTCGCGCGGTCGTAGCCCTGCTCGTCAAAGACTGACGCGGCCGCCTCCAAGATCACTCGCCGGGTCCGGATCGCGCGGTCCTGTTGTGCCACAGGACGCCTCCTGTCTGTCGAAGCCTTCAAGTTCCGCACAGCTAGCTACCGCTCAAGTCGCCGCCCCATCAGCGTATTTCCCTTTTCCATCGGCCCGGCATTGAAAATAAAACCGGATGGTACGTATCTTAACAGCGATGGACATCATCCCGTAGAGATGCCTGGGGGCAGTCATGAGCGATGCGTTGCACGTCAGCGACACAGTTCAGCACAGCGCCCCACATCGGTTGCACCTGAACCCCGACCAGCGCGCCACCTCGCGACCGCTCCCCAGCAGCCATGTTCCCTGCGAATACGTCCACCGTCCCATCGTTGACGACATTCTGGTCACGTCATGGCGCAGACTGAACGACTCCCACTTCTCCGTCACCGCCCGGTGGCCCCACGATCATGGATATTTCACCCCCGGTCGTGGCCGTCACCACCCCATCCTCGTTGGCGAAACCATCCGCCAGGCCGGGCTGCTGCTCTCCCACACCGAACTCGGTGTCCCGGTCGGCCACCACTTCATCCTCGGGGACCTCGTCTACACCGATCACCCCGGCCCTCTCGACTCCGGCAACGGACCCACACCGCTGACGATCGACGTCGCCTGTAGCAAGATGCGGATGCGGGCCGGCACGCTGATCAGCGGCCGCTTCGACATGACCATCCGCGGAGGCGGCCGGATCGTGGCGACCGGCCACTCCCATGTCACCGTCACCTCGCCCGCCGTCTACCGCCGGATCCGCGGTGAACGGCTGACCGCACGCCGTGCCCTCGGCCCGCTCCCGACGTCCGTCCCGCCCCGGCTGACCGGCAGCGCCACCGACCAGGACGTCCTGCTCTCCCCCACCGACCGGCCCGACCGCTGGCTGCTGCGCATCGCCCCCGGCCATGCGGCGGTCGTCAATCCGGCGAACGATCATGTTCCGGGCATGGTGCTGCTCGATGCGGCGCAGCAGGCCGCTCACGCGCTGACCGCGCCGGACAGCTTTGTGCCGTACGCCTTCGGCACCGAGTTCCACCGCTACGCCGAGCACGGCATCCCCTGCATGATCGAGGCCATCCGCGTCCCGTCGGCAGTGCCGTGTACCACCACCGTCCAGGTCACCGGCTCACAGGACGGCAAGCCCGTTTTCGTCTCCACCCTCACGGCGCTGGACGCGCGCGGCTGAGCGCACACCTCACGCGCCGCACGCTCCCTCGCGCTCCCCACCGCACTCGACGGCAACCGGCGACCTGCCCGCCGACACGTACACGGAAGGCCGAACCCATGGGTGACCTCAACGGAAAGACCGCGCTGGTAACGGGTTCCAGCCGGGGAATCGGCAGGGGCATCGCCCAGCGCCTGGCTCAGGACGGTGCGCTGGTCGCCGTCCACTACGGGACCAATGACATCGCGGCCAAAGAAACGGCCGAAAACATCACCAGCGCCGGGGGCCAGGCCTTCATAGTCGGTACTGAACTGGGTGTTCCCGGTGATGCGGAAGCCCTCTTCGCGGCGTTCGACGCCGAACTCGCTGCGTACGGCGCCGAACCCGGTCTCGACATCCTCGTCAACAACGCGGCGACCAGGTTCTCCGGGCGCATCGGCGAGGCCACGGAAGAGGAGTTCGACCGCACGATCGCGGTCAACATCAAGGCGCCGTTCTTCATCGTCCAGCACGGCCTGCGCCGTATGCGGGACGGCGGACGCATCATCAACATCTCGTCGGCGGTGACGACTACGGCGCACCCGTCGTCCATCGCCTACAGCGTCTCCAAGGGCGGACTGGACACCCTCACACTCACCCTTGCCAAGGACCTCGGCGAGCGCGGGATCACGGTGAACACCCTCGCCCCCGGCTGGGTCGATACGCATGTGACCGCGGCGCGGACGGCGACGCCCGAGGGGCGGGCGGCGCTGGCGTCCTACTCCGTCTTCAATCGCATCGGGCAGCCCGCGGACATCGCCGATGTCGCCGCGTTCCTCGCCTCGGACGACTCCCGCTGGATCACCGGCCAGCGCATCGACGTCACTGGCGGCTCCACGCTCTGAACCCGCCGTGCCCGTCCACCTGCTCGGGGCGAAGGCCGGCGTCGTCAGGCGTCGTGGAAGACCAGGCCCAAGGAGTGCCGCCGGCCCGAGCGTACGGCGCTCACGCCGTGCCGCACCGGCCCTGCCGACCAGCCCCGGGCGGAGCGGACGGGGCGGTCGCGGGTGGTGAAGACCAGCCCGTGGCCCTGGGGCAGGACGGTGGCGGTGCCGCGCGACTGGGCGCGCGGCCGCTGCTCGACGAGCAGGAACTCACCACCCGTGTAGTCCGTGCCCTGTGCGTCCAGGCCGATGACGACCTGGAGGGGGAAGACCCGCTCGCCGAAGAGGTCGCGGTGCAGCGCGTTCCAGTCGCCCTCGCCGTAACGCAGCAGGATCTGGGCGGACTTGGTCTGCCCGGCTGTGTGGCACATGTCGAGCCAGGCGTCCAGGGTGTCCGGCCAGGGCGCCGGTCTGCCGAGCCGGCCCGCCCAGTCACGGGCGATCGTCAGCAGATACGGGTAGAAGGCCTCGCGCAGGGCCTGGACGGGTCCGGGCAGCGGGTCGGCGAAGTAGCGGTACTGGCCCGAGCCGAAGCGGTGCCGTGCCATGTCGATGGTCGACCGGAAACGATCGGGCTCGTCGTAGAGGTCGATGAGCGCACGGCAGTCGGCGGGGGTGAGCAGACGGGGGGTCAACGCACAGCCCAGCGCGTCGAGTTCCCGGCCGAGCGCCGGCCAGTCGGCCGCCGCGACGCGCTCGGCGAGCGCGGCGGGGCGGGAGGGGCGTGGGCCCGTGCGCCTGTCGGGCGGGCGCTCGGCGGTCGTGGTGGTCATGGCCTGTCCCCGTCCCGTACGGGGGCGCCCTCCAGGCCGAGGAGCTGCCGCTTGCGTTCCGGTCCGCCGGCGTAGCCCGAGAGGGATCCGTTCGCGGCGATCACCCGGTGGCAGGGCCGGACGATGAGCAGTGGATTGGCGCCGATCGCCGTTCCGACGGCCCGCACCGCGCCCGGCGCCGCTCCGATGTCGGCAGCGATCCGCCCGTACGTGGTTGTCGTCCCGTACGGAATCGACTCCAGCGCCCGCCATACGCGCCGTCGGAAGTCGCTTCCCCCGACGCCGGCGCGGTCCGCGCCCTCGGCATTGTCGGTGTACTCGATGCCGAAGCGGGTCAACGTCCCGTCGAAGTAGGCGCGCAGCTGGCGGGCGATCTCGGCGAAGGCCTCGGGTGCCTTCCGCCAGCCGTCCTGAACGGTCGCCCCGCCCTTCTGGCCCGGTACGGACAGCGAGGTGAGCGCGGTGCCGCCCGGTGCGGTGGCCGATTCCTCGCCCACCAGCAGGAGTTCACCCAGCGGGCTGTCGAGTGTGGTGTAGAGCGTCATGGCCGTGTTCTTTCCGTGGAGTGGTGGGGGTGTGGTCTGTGGGGGCGCGGAGTCAGCCGCGCCGAGAGGGACGGGCGGGTGGCCGCCCGGGGGCGGCCGGCGCGTTCCAGAAGTGGTGCATCGCGTACGACCGCCAGGGACGCCAGCTCTGCGCATGGGCCCGCAGGCCGGCCGTCGACGCCCCGGCCCGGCGCATGCCCGCCAGTACGGCGGCATCGCCGGACAGCAGCACATCCGGGTCGCCCAGCGCGCGCATCCGGATATGGCCGGCGGTCCACGGGCCGATGCCACGCAGGTCCAGGAGCCGGCGTTCGGCCTCGTCGCGGTCGGCGCCGGCGTCCAGGGTGACGGTGCCGTCGGCGAGCGCGGTGCTGAGGGTGCGCAGGGTGGTGCTCCGCGGCGCGGGCAGGCCGAGTTCGGTGAACGAGGCCTCCGCCAGGTCCTCGGCGCGGGGAAAGAGGTGGGTGAGCGCCCCGGCGGGCTGCGGCAGCGGCTCGCCGTAGGCGGCGACCAGCGCGCCACCGAGCGTACGGCCGGCGGCGACCGTCATCTGCCGGCCCAGTACGGCACGGAGCGCGAGCTCCTGCGGGTCGGCGGCGCCCGGCGAGCGCAGCCCGGGGCACGCTGCCACCAGCCGCGCCAGGACCGGGTCCGCGCCGAGCCGTTCGGCCACCGCGTACGGATCGGCGTCCAGATCGAAGAGCCGCCGCACCCGCTGGCCGGCGGTGGTCAGATCGCGCAGCTCGGTGAGGTGCAGCCGGCACTCCAGCCAGCCCGCGCCGGGCGCCTCGTCGACCTCGACGACTCCGGGCCCGTCCGGCAGCCGCAAGGTCCGCCGGTACGTACGGGCACCGGGCGCACCGGTCACGTCCTCGACACCGGTGATCGCGTGCCGCTGAAGGTGATCGAAGACCTCCTGCGCGGCGTACGGGCCGCGGTAGGCCAGCCGGAGCGGCAGCACCCCGGATGTGGCGTGCGAGGCGACCGGGCCGTATCGGGTGCCCTTCCCGGGCCGGGCGGCCCGCAGCTCGCTCGGCGTGAGCGCGTAGATCTCCTTGATGGTGTCGTTGAACTGCCGCACGCTCGCGAAACCGGCCGCGAAGGCCACCTCGGCCGCCGGCAGCCCGGTGGTCTGCAACAGGACCCGGGCGGTGTGGGCGCGCTGCGCCCGGGCCAGTGCGACGGGCCCGGCGCCGAGCTCGGCGTTCAGTTGGCGCTGCACCTGCCGCGCGCTGTAGCCGAGCCGTGCGGCCAGCCCCGAGACCCCTTCCCGGTCGACCACACCGTCGCCGATCAGCCGCATCGCACGGCCGACGACATCGGCACGGGCATTCCACTCGGCGGAACCGGGCACCGCGTCGGGCCGGCAGCGCCGGCAGGCCCGGAACCCGGAGCCCTGGGCTGCCGCCGAGGTCGGGAAGAAGGTGACGTTACGGCGCCGGGGCGTGGTGGCGGGGCAACTCGGCCGGCAGTAGATCCCCGTCGTGGACACGGCGAAGAAGAACGCACCGTCGAACCTCGCGTCCCGGCTGCGCACCGCCTCGTACCTGCTGTCCTCGTTCCTCACAGGGTCCACTGTGCAGCAGGTCCGGGGGCCACGCTGGCGGAAATCGGACGGCACGTTGCGGCACACTTCCGTATGCCGGACGTCCCTCCCGCCGCGCCGTCGCCGCCCCTTGGCCGGGCTCTCGCCAGGCACCCCGTCGGAGTTCGGCGACCCAACCCCCCTTTGGGACACGGGGCTTCACGCCATGTGCGTCAGGACGTCCACGCCGCGACCCTGCGCCGAAACGTCCGCGCCGGGACGTCCGCGCCGGAACGTCCGCGTCACGACATCGCTGCCGCGAGCACCACCAGGATCACCACCAGGACCAGGGTCTCCCAGCGCATCGCTCGGCTCAGGACGCTCCGCGTCGGGTACCCGGACCGCCCGCTCCTCGTCGCCCCCCAGGCGCCGTAGTCGCCGTCACCGTTATTGGAATCCGTGCCGTCGCTCATGCCCGGCCCCCGGTCCCCGCCATCCTCGCCACCTCCACACATCGGCCTCGGCCCGCTGCCGCGACCTGCCTCCATTGATACCTGCTCCCTCTGACATCGCGGTCAGCGCCCCCCGACAGCGGTCAGCGACCCCGGCAGACAGCGGATATCTCACGCCGGTGGCATCGGCCAGTCGTTCAGCGAGCCACCCCGCCACTCGACGAGGCGGGGATCGTCGAGCTGGATGTCCTCGGCCGGGCCGGCGACTCCCGCGCGGCGGAGGAATTCGGCAACATCGCCGCGGCCGTGCGCCAGACCGACGATCTGCCCACGTACGGTCACCCGTCGGCCACCCGATGGCGTCGGCGGATGCACGATGACAGGCGGATGCTCGGACATGCCTCCAGCGTGCGCCGGGCGCCGCGGTCGCGCACGTCGGCAGCGGCCACCGGCGTCAGTCCTTGGCCGGGGAACGCCGTACGACGTGGGTCGTCACGCGGCGGCCGCAGGCGGGCGGGAGGCGCTGGCCGATCCCCGGCTGTCTGGCCGATCCCCGGCCGGCATCTCACAGCGGTCAGTTGGGAACGGCAGGCCATTCAGGCACAAGTTCAGACACAAGGAAGCCCCGGCCAGACGGGGGGAACTGGCCGGGGCGGCTCGGTGGAAAGCCTTCACTAGCTCTCACATCCCCTTGAACGGTAAACAGCGGGTGCCCGTTCCGTGAAGAGCGCGTGATGATCGTCACGTTGACCCTCGCGATGACCGGAAATGCCGGGCAACGGCAGACGAGGGTGGAGGACCGGCGGACGACCGGCGGGCAACGGCCCACAGCGCACCGGCGCCGCGACCGCAGTGCGGCAGTCGCGGCGCCGGCCGTACCGGAGCGGTCGCGAGGAACTCCCCCGCACCTGTTCAGTTTTCGGTGGTGTGTCCGGAGAGGCGTTCGACGCCGCGCAGGAGGGCGGAGTGGTCCAGGCCGCCGTCGCCTTGGGCGCGGAGGGAGGCGA
>NZ_JBVIST010000011.1:0-223087 GCF_055575375.1 Streptomyces sp. NPDC034111
TCTGGCGTTGACTTTTGGCACGCTGTTGAGTTCTCAAGGAACGGACGCTTCCTTTGGATTCCCTCTCGGGTTTCCTCCGGGCGCTTCCCTTCGGTGTTTCACACTCTATCAGGCCTTTTCCGGCTTTCGAACCGCCGCTTTTCTGCAGGCATGCAGAAGCGCGCAATTCTTGAGTCGCGATCAAGACGCAGTGGAGTGCCGCCCACGTCAACCGGCCGCAGTAGATTGCGTCCTGGCTGTTTGGGGCAGGAGTCAGACACTACAGGCCTGCTGTGGGCGAGGCAAATCGATTCAGCGGGACTCGCGGGGTGCAACCGGCGTCTCACATGCGGAACCGTCAGTTCTTATGACTTACGCTTCTGAACGGTGCGCCGTCCAGGACAGGTAGTGACGGCGGCCTGATGAATCTCCACCCCTGGGAGGCTTCCCATGACCACCGTGACGTCCCCGCTCGCTGGACGCGCCATCGGACTCTCGGCCGTGCCCGACCCGGTGTTCTCCGGAGCGATGGTGGGTCCCGGTACCGCCATCGACCCCGTTCGTGAGCCGTCTGCCGCAGTCTCTCCGGTGGACGGTGTTCTTGTTTCGCTGCACCCGCATGCATTTGTCGTGGTTGATGGTGAGGGGCACGGCGTGCTCACCCACCTGGGGATCGACACCGTTCAGCTCAATGGCGAGGGCTTCGAGCTGCTCGTGAACAAGGGTGACACCGTCACCCGTGGCCAGGAGATCGTGCGCTGGAACCCGGCTGCGGTCGAGGAGGCCGGTAAGTCGCCGGTCTGCCCGGTCGTCGCGCTGGAGGCCACCGCGGACTCGCTCGGTGAGGTGCGCGAGGACGGCGACATCAAGGCGGGCGACCAGCTCTTCTCCTGGCGGTAGCCGGGCGCCGTCCTGAACGGCAGGTACGACATCCACCGCGGCGGCCCGGCCGTCGCATCAAATCCGGAGACGGGTGCAATGGAGACAACGCTGCGAGGCGTCGGTGTGAGCCACGGTGTGGCCATAGGCGAGGTGCGGCACATGGGTACGGCGGTTCTCGAGCCGCCGGCCAAGCAGATTCCGGCGGAGGAGGCGGAGCGCGAACAGGGGCGTGCCCGTCAGGCCGTGGAAGCTGTCGCCGCAGACCTGATAGCACGGGGAAATCTGGCGGGCGGTGAGGCGCAGGCCGTGCTGGAGGCCCAGGCGCTGATGGCGCAGGACCCCGAGCTGATGGCGGACGTCGAGCGGCGGATCGCCGTCGGCAGCACCGCCGAGCGTGCGGTCTACGACGCGTTCGCGGCGTACCGGGCGCTGCTCGCGGGGGCCGGGGAGTACCTCGCGGGCCGGGTGGCCGACCTTGATGATGTGCGGAACCGTATCGTCGCGCGGCTGCTGGGTGTGCCGATGCCGGGTGTGCCGGACAGCGATGAGCCGTATGTACTGATCGCGCGGGATCTGGCGCCGGCCGACACGGCGCTGCTCGACCCGACGCTGGTGCTCGGCTTTGTGACCGAGGAGGGCGGGCCGACCAGCCACAGCGCGATTCTGGCGCGGGCGCTGGGAGTGCCGGCCGTGGTCGCGCTTCCGGGTGCGGGTGAGCTCGTCGAGGGCACGGTGATCGCCGTGGACGGCAGCACCGGTGAGATCTTCGTGGAGCCGAGCGCCGAGAAGCGGGCGGAGCTGGAGAAGGCCGCTGCGGAGCGGAAGGCGGCGCTGGCCGCGTCGTCCGGTCCGGGTGCCACCTCCGACGGGCACAAGGTGCCGCTGCTGGCGAACGTCGGCGGTCCCGGTGATGTGGCGGCGGCGGTTGAGGCCGGTGCCGAGGGTGTCGGTCTGTTCCGTACGGAGTTCCTGTTCCTGGACGACAGCAAGCGGGCGCCGTCCGAGGAGAAGCAGGTCGAGGCGTACCGCAAGGTGCTGGAGGCCTTCCCTGAGGGGCGGGTCGTGGTGCGGGTGCTGGATGCCGGTGCCGACAAGCCGCTGGACTTCCTGACGCCGGCCGATGAGCCGAACCCGGCGCTGGGTGTGCGGGGTCTGCGTACTCTGCTCGACCACCCCGAGGTGCTGCGTACGCAGCTGGCCGCGCTGGCGAAGGCGGCCGAGGGGCTGCCGGTCTACCTCGAGGTCATGGCGCCGATGGTGGCGGACCGGATCGACGCCAAGGCGTTCGCGGATGCGTGCCGGGACGCCGGTCTGCGGGCGAAGTTCGGTGCGATGGTGGAGATTCCGTCCGCGGCTCTCCGGGCGCGGTCGATCCTCCAGGAGGTGGAGTTCCTTTCGCTGGGGACCAATGACCTGGCGCAGTACACCTTCGCCGCGGACCGCCAGGTGGGTGCGGTCTCGCGGCTTCAGGATCCCTGGCAGCCGGCGCTGCTGGACCTCGTCGCGCTGTCGGCCGAAGCCGCGAAGGCCGAGGGCAAGAGCTGTGGCGTATGTGGTGAGGCGGCCTCCGATCCGGAGTTGGCATGTGTGCTGACGGGGCTCGGTGTCACCAGCCTTTCGATGGGTGCGGCGTCGATCCCCTATGTGCGGGCGACGCTGGCCAAGCACACGCTGGCGCAGTGCGAGCGGGCGGCGGCTGCGGCGCGGGCCGCGGACACCGCCGATGATGCGCGGGCCGCGGCGCGGGCGGTGCTCTCCGGGGAGTGATCCTGTGCGGCGCGGTGCGTCGCAGGAGTCGGTGAACGGCCGTCCCGCCCTTGTGGTGGGGCGGCCGTTCTGTGTGCCGCGGTGGCTCTCGGGTCAGTGGCGGTGGGTGTCGGGTGGTGGGGTGAGCGGGAGGCCGGGGGCGTAGGCGACGCCGTGCTCGGGTGGGACCGGTTCGCCGGTGTCGGCGTCGGTGCAGTAGGCGGTGAAGACTTCGGCGGTACTGAGGGGGCGTAGCCAGGAGTCGCGGAGGGACCAGCCGCGGACCGTGTCGCGGTAGGGCTCGCCGGTGGGAGCACGGTCGGTGGGATGGTGCTCGGTGGGCTGGTGGTCGGTGGCTCCGTGGGCGGTGGCTTCGTGGGCGGTGGTCTCGTGGTTGAGTGTCTGGGGAGTGGTGGGGTCGGTGGGGTCCGTGGTGGTGCGGGCGACGATGCCGCCGGGGGTGCCCAGGGCGAGGCCGGCGGCGAGGACCGTGCAGAAGATCAGGGTCTCGGATTCGGCGAGCTGGAGCGGGGCACCGTCGCGGGCGGTGGCGTGCAGCACCGCGAGGAGGGGTGGGTCGCCCGCCGCGACGGAGCAGACCAGGTGGTGGCTGCCGCTGCCCAGGGTTTCGAGGAGCTGTTGGACGGCGGCGGTGGCGCGGGCGAACGCGGCGTGGGCAAGGTCCTCACCGCACTGCGCGCAGCGGCCGGCGCGGGCCAGGAGGGCGGAGGCGTTGTCCCAGGTCGCCTGGCGGCCGGCTTCTTCGACGAGTAACGGGAGCAGCTGGCGCAGCGGCTCGCCTTCGTAGGTCAAGGTGGCGCCGGTCCGGGCGACTTCGGCGGTGTAGCGGGTGCGGCTGTCGGGGCGATCGGGGTCCAGGGCGAGGTCCGCGCAGTACTTCTCGTAGGCGGCCGGGTCGAAGAGGCTGACGGTCGTCAGCACGCCCTGGGCGGTGAGGGTGCGCAGCAGGGTCTCCATCTGCTGGAGGTAGCTGCTGTGGTCGTCGAAGGGGAAGGTGCGGTAGCGGCGCATGGCGGTGAAGTCGCGCTCGTCGGCCAGGACGGCGGCGGCGCTGGGGACTTCGCGGCGGAGGGCGCGGCGGGCGGCGGACGGTCCTGTGGGCCGGGATGTGGTGGTCATGGTTCCCCCTGGGTGGCTCGGTGTGGGGTGACGCCCGGCCGACGGGTGTGCCGGCCGGGCGATCACTCGTCACCGAGAGTAATCGGGGGGTCTGACAACGGCGGTCCGGCGGGGGCCCGCGGCGGTGTCGTCGGTGTGCCTCGGGCCGGCCCCTGCGCCTGCATCCGCTCTACTGTGCGCGGTCGCGGGCCACCTGCTCGTAGAAGTGCAGGAGTTCGAGGTTGTCGACGGAGCCGGGGTTGACGGCCTTGTCGAGCGGGGTGCCCTGGAGGAGGCGTTTGACGGGGACCTCGATGCGCTTGCCGGTGAGGGTGTGCGGGACGCCGGGGGCTTCGATGATGTCGTCGGGGACGTGCCGCGGGGAGAGCTGTTCGCGGATGGTGCGCTTGATGCGGTCGCGGAGGGCGTCGTCGAGGGTGGCGCCGGGGGCGAGGTGGACGAAGAGCGGCATCCAGTAGCCGCCGTCGGGGAGTTCGAGGCCGATGACGAGGGATTCGCGGATCTCGGGGAGGCGTTCGACGGCCTCGTAGATGTCGGCGGAGCCCATCCGGACGCCCTGGCGGTTGAGGGTGGAGTCGGAACGGCCGTGGATGATCACGCTGCCGCGGGGGGTGACGGTGATCCAGTCGCCGTGCCGCCATACGCCGGGGTACATGTCGAAGTAGCTGTCGTGGTAGCGGGTGCCCTCGGGGTCGTTCCAGAAGCGGGTGGGCATGGACGGCATGGGGTTGGTGACGACGAGTTCGCCGACCTCGCCGATGACTGGTTCGCCCTGGGGGTCCCAGGCCTGGAGGTCGGTGCCGAGGCAGGGGGCCTGGAGTTCGCCGATGTGGACCGGGAGGGTGGCGACGGCGCCGGCGAAGCAGCTGCACACGTCGGTGCCGCCGCTGACGGAGGCCATCCACAGGTCGGCGCCGCTCTCCGCGAAGCAGTCGTGCAGCCAGCGGAAGCCGTCCGGCGGGAGCGGGGAGCCGGTGGTGGCGACGCAGCTGATGGCGGAGAGGTCGAGATCGCGGGCGGGGTGGATGCCGGCCTTGCGGCAGGCCATGACGTAGGCGGCGGAGGTACCGAAGACGGTGGTGCGGGTGGCCTCGGCGACCCGCCACTGGGCGGCGATGTCGGGGTGCCCGGGGCTGCCGTCGTAGAGCACGATCGTGGTGCCCACCAGCAGGCCGGCGACGAGGAAGTTCCACATCATCCAGCCGGTGGAGGTGTACCAGAAGAACCGGTCGTCGGGGCCGAGGTCGCAGTGCAGGCCGGTCTGCTTGAGGTGTTCGAGCAGGATGCCGCCCTGGGACTGGACGATGGCCTTGGGCAGGCCGGTGGTGCCGGAGGAGTACAGGACCCACAGGGGGTGGTCGAAGGGGACCTGTTCGAAGACCGGTGCGGTGTCCTGGGTGGTCAGGTCCGACCAGTTCAGGGCACCTTCGGGAGCGGGGGTGCCGAGCAGCGGGATATGGACGACGGCCCGCAGGGTGGGCAGTTCGGCGCGGAGTTCGGCGACGGTGTCGCGGCGGTCGTGCTCCTTGCCGCCGTAGCGGTAGCCGTCGACGGTGAACAGGACGACCGGCTCGATCTGCTGGAAGCGGTCCAGCACGCTGCGGGCGCCGAAGTCGGGGGCGCAGGAGGTCCAGACACCGCCGACCGCGGCGGTGGCCAGGAGGGCGACGACGGCCTGCGGGATGTTGGGGACGTAGCCGCTGACCCGGTCGCCGGGGCGGACGCCGAGGCGGCGGAGTGCGGCGGCCAGCGAGCCGACCTGGGCGCGCAGCTCGGCCCAGCTGACCGGGGTGGGCTCATGGGTCTCGTCGACGTAGAGGAGCGCGGGGGTGTCGGCGCGGGCCGGGTCCTCGGCGGCGCGCAGCGCGTGTTCGGCGTAGTTGAGCGTGGCGCCGGGGAACCATCGGGCGCCGGGCATCGTGCGGTCGGCGAGCACGGTCTCGTACGGGGTGGCGAAGCGGACGTCGAACCATTCGGCGACGGCCTGCCAGAAGGCGGGGAGCTCGTCGACGGACCAGCGGTGCAGGCCGGCGTAGCTGGCGGCGGGGTCGCCCGGGGTGGGGGCGGGCGCTCCGTGGTGGGCGGCGGCCCAGGTGTGGAATCGGGTGACCTGTGCGCCGGCGATGCGGTCCGGGCCGGGCTGCCAGAGGGGTTCCGGCTGAGGGGCGGACTGCGGTGCGGTGGTCATGATGCGGCTCCCGGACGGTACGCGTCGTCTGCGTCGGCGCGCACGGCTGCGGGGGTCTCCCGGCCTGACGTGTGCGCATGACACGGCTTGCCTGGACGATGCCATGTGATCGACTTGTGCACCAGGGTGGACCTCCCACATTCGGGGGGTGGCTCATGTGGTGGCGGCACATGGCGCGGGTCCGGCGTGGAGGTTTCTTGTGGGCTCAGGTTCCCGGAGATCGAAGAGACACCCGAGGGCGCGCCCGGCGGGATTCGGCCATTGGAGGGCGATCCGCAGGCCTTGGCGTGGCCGAGCGTGATCCCGTGCAGGTGAACGGCAGTTGAACGGTGCCCGCCGGCCCGCGTGTCGATGGCAGGCTGACCGGCATGAACGGGCGTGATCTGGTGCGGTCGGTACGGGTGGTCAGGGCGATCGGGCCGGTGCAGGGGCTGCGGTCCGTGCGCGCGGCGTGGCGGGCGCGGCGGGGGGATGCGAGGGCGTTGCCGCGGCGGGCCGCGGAGCGGGCGCGGGTGCCGGGGGCGGCGCAAGGGGCGGAACCCCAGCCGGGCGGTGGGGTGATCCACTTCGCCCGGTCGTCGCTGCGGGTGCGGGTCGCGTCGGGCGGGGCGGTGTTCTGCGGCTGGGACGGGGCCGGGCCGGAACCGTCCTACGCGCTGGCCGGGGCGTGTCCGGAGGTGGATGCGCGGGCGGTGCTGGAGCCCGATACGGAGGGCGGCTGGCGGGTGGTCTCCGAGCGGGTGCTGGTGGTGGTGTCCCGGCACGGCGCGGTGGAGGTGCGGACGCCCGGCGGGGCGGTGCTGCGGCGGGAGCTGCCGCCGCGCTGGTGGGACCGTACGGACGGGCCGGGTGCCTCGGGGGCGGGTGAGCGCGCCGGGCGGCCGGAGGGGTGCGATGCCTCGCGGTGGGTGCAACGCTCGGAGGTGGCGGCCGATGCCCGGTTCTTCGGGCTGGGCGGCCGGGCGCACGGGCCGCGGCTGCGGGACGGTGCGTACCGGCTGTGGAACACCGATCCGGGCGGGGCGTTCGGGCCGGGCGACGATCCGCTGTCGCTGACGATGCCGGTGCAGCTGGTGGTGGCGGACGCCGGTACGCATCTGGTCTTCCACGACAACTCCTGGGACGGCCGGGTGCTGCTGCGCGAGGGCACCGAGGGTGCGGGCTCGGGGCACGACCGGCCGGGCACCTGCGAGCTGCGGATGGACGGCGGGCCGCTGCGCTACTGGGTGCTGGCCGGCACCCCGGCCCGGGTGCTCCAGGTCTGGACGGCGCTGACCGGTGCGCCGGCGCTGCCGCCCCGGTGGGCGCTGGGTCATCAGCACGCCCGGTGGGGGTTCGGCGGCCAGGAGGAGGTGCGCCGGGTGGTGGCCGGCTACCGGGAGCGCGAACTGCCGCTGTCCGCCGTCCATTTGGACATCGACCATTACGACCGGCACCGGGTCTTCACGGTGGACCGCAGGCGCTATCCCGATCTGCCGGGTCTGGCCCGGGAGCTGCGCGCCGAGGGGGTGCGGCTGGTGTCGATCGTGGATCCGGCGGTGAAGGCGCAGCCGGGGGACGCGGTCTACGAGGGCGGGGCGGCGGCGGATGCGTTCGTACGGGACGACCGCGGGCGGGAGGTGCGCGGGGTGGTCTGGCCCGGCGAGTCGGTGTACCCGGACTTCACCGACGCACGGGTGCGCAAGTGGTGGGGCGGGCTGTACGCGGAGCGGCTGGCGCAGGGCTTCTCGGGGGTCTGGCACGACATGAACGAGCCGGTGTCGTTCGCCGCCTTCGGTGAGCAGACGCTGCCGCGCTCGGCCCGCCATGCGCTGGAGGGGCGGGGCGGCGACCACCGGGAGGCGCACAACGTCTACGGGCTGGCGATGGCGCGGGCCGGCTTCGAGGGGCTGTGTGAACTGCGGCCGGACGAGCGGCCGTTCCTCTTCTCGCGTTCGGGCTGGGCGGGTATGCAGCGCTACGGGGGCAGCTGGTCGGGGGATGTGGCGACCGGCTGGCCGGGGCTGCGGGCCTCGCTGTCCCTGGTTCTGGGGCTGGGGCTGTGCGGGGTGCCGTACAGCGGGCCCGATGTCGGCGGGTTCTCCGCGGTGCCCTCCGAGGAGCTGTATTTGCGCTGGTTCCAACTCGGCGCGTATCTGCCGCTGTTCCGTACCCATTCGGCGATCTGGGCGGGACGGCGGGAGCCCTGGGAGTTCGGCATAGAGGTGCTCGCGCACGCCCGTACGGCGCTGCGCGAGCGGCAGCGGCTGCTGCCGTACTTCGAGACGCTGGGGCAGCTGGCGCGGCTGACGGGGGCGCCGTACGTCCGTCCGGTGTGGTGGAGCTCGCCGCGGGACCGGGCGCTGCGGGACTGCGAGGACGCCTTTCTGCTGGGGGATGCGCTGCTGGTGGCGCCGGCGCTGGCGGAGGGGGTGACCCGGCGGCCGGTGCGGCTGCCGCGCGGGAGGTGGTACGACACCGCGACCGGGCAGGCGCACGACGGGCCCGGGCAGGTCTGGGTGGACGCACCGCTGTCACGGATTCCGGTGCTGGCGCGGGCCGGTGCGGTGCTGCCGGTGGCGGGCGAGGACGGCGGGACGGAGCTGGAGGTGTGGGCTCCGGCGGCCGGGCGTGGGGGCGCCGGTCTGGTGGTGCCGGACACCGGGGACGGCTGGCAGCGGCCGACGGTGGAGCGCTTCGCCACTCGGTGGCAGGGCGACCGGGTGGTCGTGGAGCGACGGGACGGCGGTCCTGTGGGGTATCAGGTGCGGGTGCGCGGGCTGGAAGGCGGTTGACCGGCACACCGTCCGAGCAGTAGCGGTGGCGGTCTTGGTGCGCGAGGGGGCGGTAGCTGACGGGCCCGGTCGCGGTCTTCCGCGCCGGGGCCCGCGCCTGGTACAGGGGGGCCATGCCGAGAATCACTGCCACACTGCGCGGCCTGGCCGTCGCTGCCGCCGCCCTGATGACCGTCACCGCGCTGCCGTCGCCCGCGGCGGGGACCGCCCGCCGGCCGGCATCGCCGCCCAAGGTGCTCAAGGCGCCCAAGGCGCCTGAGGAGTTCGTCGCCCTGCGCGCGGTGGATCCGACGATCATCCAGGAGATGCGCTACTTCACCCCGCACACCTTCATGGGCGTGCCGGTGGACGGCTACCGCAGGCCGAGGTGTCTGCTGACGCGGGATGCGGCGCGGGCGCTGCACCGCGCTCAGCTCTCCTTCCTCGCACGCGGCTTCTCGCTCAAGGTGTACGACTGCTACCGGCCGCAGCGCGCCGTCGACCACTTCGTCCGGTGGGCGAAGGACCTCGGCGATCAGCGGATGAAGGCCGAGTTCTATCCGCGGGAGGACAAGTCGAAGCTGTTCGACGACGGCTATATCGCCGCCAAGTCCGGTCACAGCAGGGGCAGTACGGTCGATCTGACGCTGGTGCGACTGCCGGCCCTGCCCACCCGGCCGTATGTGCCCGGTGAGCCACTGACGCCCTGTTACGGGCCGAAGGCCGCGCGTTTCCCGGACAACTCGCTCGACATGGGGACCGGCTTCGACTGCTTCGACACTCTGGCGCACACCTTCGACCCGCGCATCCACGGGCGGCAGTTGGCCAACCGGCTGCTCCTCAAGAACGGTCTGGAGCGGGCCGGATTCGTGAATCTCCCGGAAGAGTGGTGGCACTTCACCTTCAAGCCGGAGACGTTTCCTGACACCTACTTCGACTTTCCCGTGCAGTGAGCCGACGGGTCGCCTTGTCCGCCGCTGTGGGCCCGTACGCCCCTGAGTGGTAAGGGGGTTGTGTGGTCGGTGGCCGGCCGGCTACGGATGCGGCGACGGGCCCGGCAGGGTGGCCGGGGGTGTCATCGCACGCTGTCCTCCCGGTCGGGGCGCAGCAGCGCCGGGTGCAGCAGCCGGGCGTCGCCCGCCCGGTAGAGGCGGGCGCGTGGGCCGCCGCGGGCACCCCCGCGGGCCGCGGTGGCGCCGGTCGACTCGACGAACCCGGGGACGGAGAGCACTTTGCGGTGGAAGTTGCCGGCGTGCAACGGGCTGCCCCAGATGGATTCATAGACGCCGCGGAGTTCGACGATGGTGAACTCCTCGCCGAGGAAGGCGGTGGCCAGCGGGGTGTACTCGATCTTGGCGCGGGCGCGGTCGAGGCCGTCGGCGACGATCCGGGCGTGGTCGAAAGCGAGCGGGAGCAGGTCCGCCGCGGCGTCCCCGGCGGGCACCGGGCCGGCTCCGGGCCGGGGCACGGCATCACCCCCGTCGATCCCGTGCCCCGGACCCTGTTCTGGGGGACGCGGCCGGGCCGCGTCCGGTTCGCCGGAAGTCCGCGGAGTACCCCTCTGGGGTGACGTCCGCTCGGCCGCGCTACCGAGGTCCAGCCGGGTGACCGGTATCCAGGCCGCGGCCGAGGCGTCGCCGCCGCCGCGCGCCTCGGGGAGGTCCGGGGCGAAGGCGAGGTAGGCGACGGTGACGACCGGCATCCGCGGGTCACGGCCTGGATCGCCGTACGAGCCGAGCTGTTCGAGGTGGACACGCTCCAGCTGGGTGGCGTCCAGCCCGGTCTCCTCGGCGAGTTCGCGGGCCGCGGCCTCGTCGAGCGATTCCCGGCCGGCGCGGACGAATCCGCCCGGCAGGGCCCAGGCGCCCTGGAACGGCCGGCCGCCACGCTCGACGAGCAGGACGTGCAGCACCCCTGCGCGCAAGGTCAGCGCGACGATGTCGACGGTCACGGCGATGGCCGGGAAGTCCCGCGGGTCGTAGGCCGCGAGGAAGGCGCGCTCGTCACCGTCGTCCGCGTCACCGCTCCCGACGCGCTGTCGGTCCGTGTGCACGGCCGCCACCCCCTCGCGATTCATTCTCACCCTGAGTCTTTCTCGGAACGAGAACAACATAGCATCGGGAGGGGGCACCGTCCAGGCGTGTGAATGGCACCAGATGGGGCACCGTCCAGGCGTGCAGGGGGAGTTGACGGCCGCGCGCGCTCAGCTGACGGCGGCGCCGAACCACCTCGGCAGCTGGCTGAGCAGATCTGCCTGCTCTTCACCGGCCCACGCCACGTGGCCGTCGGGCCGCAGCAGTACCGCGGGCACGTCCAGTTCCTCACTGACGTCGACGACGTGGTCGACCCGGTCTGCCCAGCCCGCCACCGAGAGCCGGCCGGTCCGGTCGAGCAGCAGGCCGCGGCCGCCGTGCATCAGCTCGTAGAGGCGCCCCTGCTTCAGCTTCACGTCCCGCATCCGCCGGCCGAGCAGTTCGTGGCCCTCACCGAAGTCGTAGCGGACCCCGACCGCGGTGACCATCTCGGTCACGTACCGGTTCACCTCCTCGAAGTCCATCAGCGTCGTGAACAGCTCCCGCAGCGCGGTCGCCCCCGGATCGGTCCCCAGCAGCGTGATCTGCGCGCGGGTGTTGTCCAGCACGGCGGCGCCCACCGGGTGCCGTTCGGCGTGGTAGCTGTCCAACAGCCCCTCCGGCGCCCAGCCGTTGACCGCGGCGGCCAGCTTCCAGCCGAGGTTGAACGCGTCCTGCACACCGAGGTTGAGCCCCTGCCCGCCGGTCGGCGGGTGGATGTGCGCCGCGTCGCCGGCCAGCAGCACCCGGCCGACCCGGTAGCGCTCGGCCTGCCGGGTGGCGTCGCCGAACCGGGAGAGCCAGCGCGGCGAGTGCACGCCGAAGTCGGTGCCCGCGACCGCCCGCAGCTGCTTCTTGAACTCGTCGAGGGTCGGCGCGGTCGCACGGTCCTCGGCCACGCCGTCGGCGGGCACGATGACGCGGTACGTCCCGTCCCCGTTGGGGATGGTGCCGAACCGCAGTTGGGTCTTGCGGACCTCCGCGACGACGGCGGCAACCGCGGCCGGATCCTCGGTCATCTCCATATCGCCCAGCAGCGTCTCGACCTTGGCGGGCTCGCCGGGGAAACCGACACCGAGCTCCTTGCGCACCACACTGCGGCCGCCGTCGCACCCGACGAGGTAGCGCGAGCGCAGGTGCGTGCCTCCCCCTCCCCCGGCGGCTACGCCCCCACTCGCCAGCTCGACGGTCACCCCGTCCTCGTCCTGGCTCAGGCCGACCACTTCGCAGCCGCGCCGGATCTCGGTACCGAGTTCGAGGGCACGCTCGTTGAGCAGCCGCTCGGTGACCGGCTGAAGGGTGGAGAGGCCGTACGGGTGCGCCGTGTCCAGCCGGTCCGGCCACGGCTTGACGATGCCGCCGAAGAAACCGCCGACCTGGAACGTCTCACTGACCGCGAGGAACCGGTCCAGCAGACCGCGCTGGTCCATCATCTCGACGCTGCGCACGTGCAGACCGCGCCCCCGGGACTGCCCGGTCGGCTCGGCCAGCTTCTCCAGCACGACCACGTGCACACCGTGCAGCCGCAACTCGCTCGCCAGCATCAGCCCGGTCGGTCCACCGCCGACCACGATCACGTCAATCAACACAGCCCCCCATTTCCGCAGAATCTTGCTTCGGCCGGCGATTCTGCGGCACGACCAGGGTCTTGCCGCAAGCCCCCCAGTGCGCTATACGTTGAGAGTGGCAAGGAGCGGGCACGCTCTTTGCCCTTCTTTTTTGTCGTCCGATGCGGGCCGGGGGCCGGGCGGCCGCGGAGCTCCGCGTCGAACGTCCTGTGTGGATCATGCGGCAGTGGTCCGCACGCTCCGGAAGGATGCATGAACAGTGCGTTAATCAGGCCCTGTTCAGCGGTGCGGCGGGGCATGCTGCTACCCGTGCCTGCCTGGACGGACCAGCTCCGCTTCGCGTTCCAGCCCGTCGTGAACCTCTCGACCGGTTCGGTTGCCGCGCTGGAGATACTCGCCCGCCCCGAGCCCGGCGACGTCGATGTGCTGACCTGTGCGCACCGCTGTCCCGATCTGGACGCCGAACTCGCGGCGCTCGCCGTACGGGCGGCGGCCCACCAGGAGACGCTGCTGCCGCTGCACATCAATGTGTTCGCGTCGACGGTGGCCGAACTGCCCCGGATGGCGGTGCTGGGCAAGGCCGTCCACGACGTCGGGCGGCGGCCGTGGGAGATCACCCTCGATCTCGGCGGGCCGTTCACCCATGTCCCGCGCGGCGCGCTGCTGGAGGCGGTGGCGGTGCTGCGCGACGAGGGCTACCGGATCTGCGCGGACGGGGTGGGGGACGGTGATCTGCCGCTGCGGCTGCTCGGTGAGCTCGCGCCGGACCTCGTCAAGCTCGACGCCTCGGTGTGTGCCCGGATGGCCACCGACCGGGGGCCGCAGGCCGCGGTGGCCGCGATGCGGCAGCTGTGCGAGCAGGTGGGCGGACTGCTGGCCATCGAGGGCGTGGAGACCGAGCGGCAGTACGCGGCGGTGCGGGAGGCCGGCGTTCAGCTGGCGCAGGGGCACCTGTTCGCGCCGCCCGCGCGCCGGCCGGCCACCGGGGTCTATCTGCCGCCCGCCCTCTCCCCCGCGGTGCCCGGACCGGCGCCCTGCCGCCCGCCGTCCGGGCCGCCGGTCGCGCAGTTCTTGCAGCCCGCCGCGCTGCTGCCGATGTCCGCGTCGGCGGGCGCGGTGCGCAGCCATCTGACCGGCTTTCCCGAGGTGTCGGGGGTGCTGCTGGTGGACGCCGACGGTGTGCCGGTCCGGGCGATCGACCGGGACCGGTTCCTGCTGTCGCTGTCCGGGCGCTACGGGCATGCGCTGTACGCCGACCGGCCGGCGCTGCGGCTCGCGGACCGGCCGCGGACGGTCGGGGCTGACGCCACCGCCTGGCAGGTGCTGGAGGTGATCGCCGAGGGCGACCGGGACCGTACCGGGGACGATGTGGCGGTGGTGGACGAGCGCGGCCGGTGCATGGGTGTGGTGCACCTCGCCGACATTCTGCGGGCGCTGGCCGAGAGCCGGGTGGAGGAGGCCGCGCGGCTCAATCCGCTGACCCGGCTGCCCGGTTCGGACGAGGTCAACGGCGAGGTGGACCGGCGGATCGCCGAGGGCCGGGGGTTCGCGCTGAGCTGGCTGGACGTGGACGGTTTCAAACAGGTCAACGACGGTGCCGGGTTCGCGGCCGGCGATGAGCTGATCCGTGCGGTGGGGCGGGCCCTCGCCGAGGTCGCTGCGGGCGTACCGGCCTGCCGGGTGGGTCATATCGGGGGTGACGACTTCCTGGTGCTGACCGAGCCGGACGGTCTGGACCCGTTCGCCGCCGCGCTGTTGGACGTGGCCTGGTCGGCGGGCGGGCGGCCGGTGACGCTGTCGCTGGCGACCGCGGTGTGCCCGCCGGGAAGTGTCGGCGGACACCATCAGGCCGCGGCCGCGCTCGCCCCGCTGAAGAAGGCGGCCAAGGCGCTGCCGGGGGCGAGCTGGGTGCTGGGCCGGCCCGGCTCGGGGAGTACCGAGATCCGGCGGGGCGGAGCGTCCCGGGTGCCGGGCCAGAAGGGCGTACGGGCCCGCAGGTGACGGCGGCCGTACGGGACCGGGCACGTTCTCCGTCCCGTACTGCCCTCAACATCCTCTGGTGTAGGCGACCTTGACGCCCCCTCACCTCGGGTGAACACTTCCCGGGTGCCGCACCCAGGCACCCGGCCGGGTGGCAGCGGCTGCCCGCTGCCCGCCGGTGGCACGCACCCTGCACGGTGGTCCGGGGGACGTCCCCCGGGCGAGGGACAAGGAGCCGCCATGTATTCCTCTGGGGACATCTTCATCGGTGAAGTGATCGGCACCGCGATTCTGATCCTCTTCGGCGCCGGTGTGTGCGCCGCGGTCACCCTGCACCACTCCAAGGCCCGGGCCGCCGGCTGGGTGGCGATCGCCTTCGGCTGGGGCATGGGCGTACTGGCCGGGGCCTACACCGCGGCGCCGCTGTCGGGCGGGCACCTCAACCCGGCGGTGACGGTCGGCTCGGCGGTCGCCGGCGGCACCGAGTGGTCGAAGGTGCCGGTGTACGTGCTGGGGCAGATGGCCGGCGCGGCGATCGGGGCGGTCCTCGCCTGGGCGCTGTACTACGCGCAGTTCGCCGCCAACGACGGGCGTTCCGGTGACGTTCCGCAGCCGACGCTGGGGATCTTCTCCACCGGCCCGGAGATCCGCCAACCGGCCGCCAACCTCGTCACCGAGATCATCGCCACCCTCGGTCTGGTGCTGCCGCTACTGTTCTTCGGCCACAACAAGGGGATCGGCATCGGCCAGGTGCCGGGCGCACAGGCCGGGGTCTACGGCTCGGGGATCAATGTCCTGCTGGTCGCGCTGCTGGTCGTCGGTATCGGACTGTCGCTGGGCGGGCCGACCGGCTATGCCATCAACCCGGCCCGCGACCTCGGTCCGCGTCTCGTGCACGCCCTGCTGCCGATCCCCAACAAAGGCTCCTCCGACTGGGGTTACGCCTGGATACCGGTCGCCGGCCCGCTGATCGGCGCGGTGCTCTCGGGCCTGGTGTACAACTGCGTCTTCTGACCCCGGCCGGCCCGCACCCCCGCACCGCCCACACACTCGGAGCCAGGACTTCTGGAGGCGTGACGGTATGACGGAGCACACCGAGAAGTACGTCGCCGCGATCGATCAGGGCACGACATCGAGCCGCTGCATCATCTTCGACCACGGCGGGGCGATCGTCGCCGTCGACCAGCGCGAACACCGTCAGATCTTCCCCAGGCCGGGCTGGGTGGAGCATGACGCCACCGAGATCTGGTCGAAGGTGCAGGCGGTGGTGGCCGGTGCGCTCGCCAAGGCGGGCCTGCGGGCGGACCAGCTCAGTGCGCTGGGCATCACCAACCAGCGTGAGACCACGGTCCTGTGGGACCGGGCCACCGGAAAGCCGGTGCACCACGCGATCGTCTGGCAGGACACCCGGACCGCGCAGCTGTGCACCGAACTCGGCGGCGCGGAAGGCCAGGACCGCTTCCGGGACGCCACTGGTCTGCCGCTGGCCAGCTACTTCTCCGGGCCGAAGGCGGCCTGGCTGCTGGACGAGGTGCCGGGCCTGCGGGCCCGTGCCGAGCGCGGCGAGATCGCCTTCGGCACCATCGACTCCTGGCTGATCTGGAATCTGACCGGCGGCACCGACGGCGGAGTGCATGTCACCGACGTGACCAACGCCGGCCGCACCATGCTGATGAACCTGTCCACCCTCCAGTGGGATCCGGCGATCCTGTCGGCGATGAATGTGCCGGCCGCGATCCTGCCGGAGATCAGGCCGTCGGCGGAGGTGTACGGCACGGCCGTGGGGCAGTTGCAAGGCGTGCCGGTGGCGTCCGCGCTGGGCGACCAGCAGGCCGCGGTCTTCGGGCAGACCTGTTACGGCGTCGGCGAGGCCAAGAACACCTACGGCACCGGCTCGTTCCTGCTGCTGAACACCGGCAACCGCCCGGTTGCGTCCAAGAGCGGGCTGCTGACGACGATGGGCTATCAGCTCGGCGGGGAGGCGCCGGTCTACTGTCTGGAGGGCTCCATCGCCATCACCGGCGCCCTGGTGCAGTGGTTCCGCGACCAGCTCGGCATCATCGCCTCCGCGGACGAGATCGAACCGCTGGCGGCGAGCGTCCCCGACAACGGAGGGGCGTATGTGGTGCCGGCCTTCTCCGGCCTCTTCGCGCCCTATTGGCGCTCCGACGCCCGCGGGGTGATCACCGGTCTGACCGGCTTCGTCACCAAGGCACATCTGGCGCGCGCCGTACTGGAGGCCACCAGCTGGCAGACCCGTGAGGTCGTGGACGCCATGTTCCAGGACTCGGGCGTACGGATCACCCGGCTCAAGGTCGACGGCGGGATGACCGCGAACAATCTGCTGATGCAGCATCAGGCGGATGTACTGGGTGTGCCGGTGATCCGCCCGGTGATCTCGGAGACGACCTGTCTGGGCGCGGCGTACGCGGCCGGCCTGGCGACCGGCGTCTGGCAGGACCTGGACGAGCTGCGGGGCCACTGGAAGCGCGATACCGAGTGGGAACCGCGGATGGACGCACCGGCCCGCGACCGGGAGTTCGCCAACTGGCGCAAGGCCGTGGAGCGGAGCTTCGGCTGGCTGGCCGAGGACGGCCCGGCGGCCTCGTAGGGGCGACAGGCGCAGACGTACGGCCGGTGGCCCGGACGGCGGGCCACCGGCCGTACTTGTGTGCCGCTCAGGGCAGCGCGGGCTCCCGCCGCCGGGCGCCGTTCTGCATCGCATGCTCGACGACGGCGATCAGCACATCGCGGGCGGAGTCCCGCAGACGGGCGTCGCAGAGCATCACCGGCACCTGGGGGCCCAGGTCCAGGGCCTCGCGTACGGCCTCCGGGGGGTAGCGGTCGGCGCCGTCGAAGCAGTTGACCGCGACCGTGAAGGGCAGCCCGCGCCGCTCGAAGTAGTCGATGGCGGAGAAGCTGTCGGCGAGCCGGCGGGTGTCGGCGAGGACCACCGCGCCGAGCGCACCGCGCGCCAGCTCGTCCCACAGGAACCAGAAGCGGTCCTGGCCCGGCGTGCCGAAGAGGTAGAGCACCAGCTCGTCGTGGAGGGTGATCCGGCCGAAGTCCATCGCCACGGTGGTGGTGGTCTTCGCCTCCACCCCGTCGAGGTCGTCGACCGGCCGTCCGGCCTCGGTCAACCGCTCCTCGGTACGCAGCGGTTTGATCTCACTGACCGCACCGACCAGGGTGGTCTTGCCGACGCCGAAGCCGCCCGCAACCAGAATCTTGAGCGTCACCGGCTCGACGGCGGCGGTCCGGCGGCGACGTTCGGAACGCCCGAAAGCCATGGGTCTTCTCCTGAATTGCCGGGTGTGCGGGCGGAGCTCCCGCTTGTTCCCCGTGCGTCGGCGAACGAGGCAGCAGGTGCAAAGGAACGGTACAACGTGCTCAGCACGGCGCCCACTTGAGATGCATCACGCTTGGGCCACGGGCCGGTCCCGGCGGACAGGCTCGGTCGGCCGCTCAGCGCGGTGCGAGGCTGCCGGGCCGGTCGAGCAGTCCCAGCAGGCTGACGAAGCTGGACTCGATGAACGCGCAGAGCTCGTCGCGAGCCGCCTCCCCGTTCTCCGTCGCCGGCCAGCTGGTGACCGCCTCTTCGGCGAACGCCATCCAGGCGCGGGAGGCCAGTTCCAGCCGCGGGGCGTCGGGCATGCCGAGCCGCCGCTGCCCGTCGCGCAGCCGGCGGGCGAGGGTCTCGCGGGCCTCGCCGACGATGTCGGTGACCGCGGGGTGGCTGCCGGCGGCGCCGCGTACCAGGGCGAGGTACACCTGACGGTGTTCCAGGACGTAGGCGACAAAACCGGAGATGAACGCCCGCATCCAGGCGACCGGTTCCAGCGATCCTTCCGGTTCGGTGGCGGCGGTGAAGCGGTCGCACGCGGCGCGGACCACGGCGCGGTAGAAGTCGCGCTTGGAGGCGAAGTAGTGGAAGAGCAGCCCGCGGGAGATCCCGGCCCGCCGGGCGACCTCATCGGTGGACAGCTCGTCCAGCGACCGGTCGGCGAGCATCTCCAGCCCGATGCCGATCAGCTGCTCCCGGCGCTGGTCGGGGGTGAGGCGGGTGGCTCGCTTGCCGGACATGCCCGCAGTTTAGAGCGTGCTCCGGCCCCCGGCCGGCGTGGTCGCGGGAGCCGGCCGGGGCGTCGCGAGGCGCGGCCGCGCGGTCTCAGGCGTAGGTCGCGAGGTGGTCGAGGATCTTGGGGGTGACGAGGGCGGGGACCTCTTCGGGGAGCCAGTGGCTGGCGCCCTCCAGGGCCTCGAAGCGGTACGGGCCGTCCACCCACTCCCCCGTCGACTCGGCCGCGCCGCGGCCGAGGGCCATGTCCTCGCTGCCCCACAGGAAGAGGGTGGGGACGGAGATCCGGCCGGCGGGTACCGAGATGACGGACTCGGGGGCGCGGTACCAGTTCAGGGTGGCGGTCAGCGCGCCCGGTTCCGAGAGCCTGCGGACATTGGCCTCGACGAGCGTGTCGGGGACCTTGCCTCCGTATGCGGCGCGCAGCCGGGCGGCGTCGTCGGCCAGCAGCGCGGTCTCCGCCGCCTTGTCGTCGCGGCGGAAGAAGCGGACGTAGTCGAGGCGGTGGTGCTGGGTGGGGTCCTCGGCGGCGGCGCGGTTGAGCGCGTCCGGGTGCGGAGTGGCCAGCACGGTCAGGGACTTCAGCCGCTCGGGGTGGGCACCGGCCAGCGCCCAGGCGACCATGCCACCCCAGTCGTGCGAGACCAGGTGGAAGCGTCCTGCGCCCTGGGAGTCGGCGAAGGCGAGGGCGTCGGCGACGAGTTCGGGGACGGCGTAGTCGGCGATCCGGGGCGGGCGGGCCCGCGGGGAGTAGCCGCGCTGGTCGACGGCGACGGCGCGGTAGCCGGCCGCGCCGAGGGAGGGCAGCACCCCGCTCCAGGAGTCGGCGAACTCGGGCCAGCCGTGCAGCAGCAGGACGAACTCCCCGTCGGCGGGGCCGCAGGCCAGTGCGTCGTAGGTGTGCGGGCCGGCCTGGATCTCCAGGCGGTCGAAGGGGGCCGGGGTCGCCGGGGTGGGGTCCGTGGGCATGGCGGCGGTTCTCCTCCTGTTGACAGTTGCTCAATGGACCGTACTCCTTTATTGAGCATTGCTCAACAAGGGCCCGGCGTAATGTGAAAGTGCAGCATCGGTGCGTCCCACCGGAACCGGCCCTGCGGAGCGGGGTGCTGAATGAATCGACGCCGTGCCACCGCCGGCCCGCCGTCCGAGGAGCTTCTGGGCCTCCTCGGCCGGCTCACCGGCGAGGTCATGGAACGGATCAAGCTCCAGCAGGCCCGGGTGGCGCTGGCGGTGGAGCTCCAGCGGCACATGCTGCCGCCCGAACTGCCGGGACTGCCCGGACTACAGACCGCGGCCCGCTATGTACCGGCGCAGACCGGGCTGGACATCGGCGGCGACTGGTACGACGCCTTCACACTGCCGGACGGCTCGCTCGGCTTCGCCATCGGCGACGTCCAGGGCCACGACGTGGAGGCCGCCGCCTTCATGGGACAGGTCCGCACCGGCCTGCGCGCCGTCGCGGGCGCCACCACCGACCCCGGCGACGTCCTGGAAAGGGCCAACAACCTCCTGCTGTCAATGAGCTCCGACCTCATGGCGACCTGCACCTTTCTCCGCTTCGACCCGTACAGCGGCGAGCTGGCCGACGCCCGTGCCGGGCATGTCCAGGCGGTCTGGGGCACTGCGGCCGGCGCGGCGACGACCCACGACCCGGGCGGTCTGCCGCTGGGGGTCTTCCCCGACCAGCGGTACCCGGTCACCCGCCGCCGGCTGACCGGGGTGGGCGCGTTCGTGCTGCTCACCGACGGGGTGGTGGAGGGGCCCGCCTATCCGATCGAGCAGGGCATGGCGCGGGTGGTGGACCTGGTGGGGGCGGCGTACGACGCGGACGCCGACGCCCTCGCCGCCGAGGTGGTCGCGGTGGCCGATCTGACGGGGCACACCGATGACGCCGCCGTCCTCGTGCTCCGCCACGACGGCGGTCCCTACGCGTAAGGCACATCCCGCGACGGCGAACGGAGGCCGGTGTGGTCCACGACGAGCGGCACGGACGGCGGGGCGGCACCGCCGGGCGGATCCCCGGTGCCGTACAGCGGCACCGGGTCACCGCCCTTCAGTGCCTCGGGGTGGCCGGTGTGTACTACGGCAGCGCCCAGCTCGGTCTGCTCCAGGAACTGGTCCGCGGCCAGGTCACCCCACTGTGGCCGCCGACCGGTATCGCCCTGACGGCGCTGCTGTTGCTCGGCCCCCGGATGTGGCCGGGAATCGCCCTGGGCGCCTTCCTGGCCAATGTCGCGCTGGGGCCGTCGCCGCTGGTGGTCCTCGTGATCGTCGCGGGCAACACCCTTGGCCCGGTGCTCTCCTACCGGCTGCTCCGCCGGGTGGGATTCCGTACGCAGCTGGACCGGCTGCGCGACGCCGTCGCCCTGGTGGGCCTCGGCGCGCTGACCGGCATGCTGGTGAGCGCGACGGTCGGCAGCGGCGTCCTGGTGCTCTCCGGAGCGCTGACCCGGGCCGGCTTCTGGCCGACCTGGGCGGTGTGGTGGACCGGGGATGCGATGGGGGTCCTGGTGATCACGCCGGTGCTGCTGCTCCTCAGTGCGGCCCGGTGGCCGCCCCGGGAACGTATCCGCCCCTACCGGTGGGCGGAAGCCGCGCTGCTCGCGGCCTGCACCCTCGCGGTCACCGAGCTGGCCGTGAGCAGTCCGGTGAATCTGCTCTTCCTCGTGTCACCGTGCCTGATCTGGGCCGCGTTCCGCTTCGAACGGGCCGGGGCGGCGCCGTGCGCGCTGCTCGTCTCGACGGTCACGATCGTGGCGGCCGCCGAGGGCTCGGGGCCGTTCGCGCACCATGACCTGTTCACGAACATGGCCACCCTTCAGGCGTTCAACGGGATCACCGCGCTGACCGCGCTGCTGCTCGCCGCGGTCGTCACCGAGCGGCGCACCACCCACCGGGAGATCGAGCGGGTCGTCGCCCAACTGACGCAGGCGGTCGCCCAGATGGAGACGGACACCTCCGCGGAGCAGTGGCCGCCGCCGCGCAGGAAGAAGCGCGACGACGGCAGCTGAGGCCGCGGGTCACAGCGCCCGCAGGCCGTGGATCACCTCGCGCAGCACCTGCTCGTCGGGCAGCTCGGCAGGGGGGACCGGCCGGCTGACCCGCACCAGTTCCGCGTCCAGCAGATCGCCGATCAGCACCCGTACGACGCCGAGCGGCAGATCGAGCTCGGCCGCCACCTCGGCGACCGACAGCGGAGCCTGCCGACAGCGCTCGACGATCTCGACATGCTCGGGCGACAGCGTCTGGTCCTCGATCGTCTGCTGCGCCCGGCTCTCGGCGATCACCTGCGCGATCAGGTCGAGGCGTCCCTCGGCGGCCGTGCGGGTGCGCCCGCGCGTCATGGCGTACGGCCGGACGACGGGGCCCGCTTCGTCGTCGAACCAGCGGGCCGGCTCCCGGCCCCGAGCCGCCCGGCCCTCCTGCTCGCTCACGGCGTCACCGTCGTCTGACTCAGGTCGACAGGCCGGACCTGGGCGCGGTGCCCAGGTGCGCACCCACGCGCTTGACCAGCAGGGTCATCTCGTACGCGATCAGTCCGACGTCGGAGTCCGCATCGGCGAGCACGGCCAGGCAGCTGCCGTCGCCGGCCGCGCTGACGAACAGGAACGCCTCGTCCAGCTCGACCATGGTCTGGCGGACCTGCCCGGCGTCGAAGTGCCGGCCGACGCCCTTGGCCAGGCTGTGGAAGCCGGAGGCGACCGCGGCCAGATGCTCGCCGTCCTCGCGGGTCAGGTCCTTCGAGGCGCCGGTGGCCAGCCCGTCGCTGGAGAGGACGAGGGCCTTGCGGATGGAGCCGACCCGGTCGACCAGCTCGTCCAGGAGCCAGTTCAGCTCACCGGATCCCTTCGCCGAGACCGATGCGGTGGACGCTGCTGCCTTCGGTGCGGTCATGGACCGTCGCCTCCCGATGTGGTTCCTGGTGGTGCTGCGGTGCCCCTGTCGTCGCCGTGCTTGGTGGCGGCGTCCGAGGCATCCGGGCCTGTGGTGTCCGCGGCGGCCGGCTGCCCGGCGCTCGCGTCCTCGACCGGTGGCGCGGAGCGGCGCGGTTCCTCGCCGCTCTCGCTGCGGCCGCGCTGCCAGCCCCGCTGGAGCGAGGCCATCCGGGCCCGCACCTCCTCGGCGTCCCGGTCGTCGGCGGACGGCCCGTCCGGCCGCGCGGTCGCGGGCGGCCCGGCGGCATCGGCCTTGAGCTGGGGCGCGAGACTGGCCTGCCGGACCCGGCGGGGCAGTCCCGTGGAGGTGGTGGCCGAGGGCGCGTCCTGGGGCGGGGTGGCCTCACCGGGCTCCTCGCCGGCGGGCTGCCCGGAGGCCGCCCGGTCCGCCTCGTCGCGGTCGTCCGCCGCCCCGTCGCGGTCGTCGACCGTCCTGCCGTGGTCGGAGACCAGCACCGGCGGCCGGGGACGGCGCGGCAGCGGTGCGAGCCCGCCGCCGGGCGCCTGGTCGCGGGTCTGCTGATGCTGCTCACCGTCGGGGGCCGACGGCACCGGCGCGATACTGCGCGGCGCGGACGGGCCGGCCGGAGTGGCGTCCGGCCCGTGGCGGTCGCCGTCCCGGTCACGCTCGCGGCTTCGTCCGCCGTCGCGCGCCCGGCCCCGGCCCCGCTCCCGGCTCCGCCCCCGGAAGAGGCTGCCGTCTTCCTCGTCCTCGTCGGGCGCCAGCTCGTCCGGTCCCAGCGGCGGTTCGAGTTCGACGGGGCCGTCGATGAGGCCGGGGAGGTGCCGCTCCCGCTGCGGGAGCGGCACCGGTGACTGGGCGAGCGCGGCCAACTTGCCTGCGGCGTGCTCCAGTTCGTTGCCCTCCGGACCGTCGGGCAGCGCGTCCGCGGCCGGCCCGTGGTCCTCCCGGCCGCCGGCGGTGGTCTCGGTGAGGATTTCGCCGGGGATGAAGACCACGGCGGTGGTGCCGCCGTACGGCGAGGGCTGGAGCGAGACGCGTACGTGCTGCCGCTGGGCGAGCCGGCTGACCACGAACAGACCGAGCCGGTCGGTGTCGGACAGCTCGAACTCGGGGGTCTCCGCGAGCCGGAGGTTGGCCTCCAGCAGCAGGTCGGGCGCCATGCCCAGACCGCGGTCGTGGATCTCCAGGGCGTAGCCGTTGGCGACCCGCTCGCCGAGCACCTGGACGGCGGTGTGCGGCGGGGAGAAGACGGTGGCGTTCTCCAGGAGTTCGGCGATCAGGTGGGTGAGGTCGGACACTGCGGGGCCGTCCACCGCGAGCCGCGGCAGCCGGCGTACCTCGATCCGCTCGTAGTCCTCGACCTCGGCGACCGCCGCGCGCACCACGTCCATCAGCTGGACCGGTTTGCGCCACTGCCGGGAGGGGGCGGCGCCGGAGAGGATGACCAGGCCCTCGGCGTGCCGCCGCATGCGGGTGGTGAGGTGGTCGAGGCGGAAGAGATCGGCGAGTTCGTCGGTGTCCTCGGTGCGCCGCTCCATGGCGTCCAGCAGCGTCAGCTGGCGGTGCAGCAGGACCTGGCTGCGGCGGGCGAGGTTGACGAACACCTCGGAGACGCCACGGCGCATCTCCGCCTGTTTGACGGCGGCCTCGATCGCGGCCCGCTGGAGGGTGTTGAGCGCCTGGCCGACCTGGCCGGTTTCGTCCGGGCCGAATTCGAGTCGGGGCGCCTCGGTCTCCACGTCGACCTGTTCGCCGGCCGCCAGCCGGCGCATCACGCTCGGCAGTCGTACGCCGGAGACCTCGTGTGCGGTCTTGCGCAGCCGGGTCAGGTCGCGCACATGGCGCCGGCCGATGCGGAACGACACGATGATCGACACCAGCAGCGCGACAAAGCCCAGCACGCCGGCGAGGGCGGCCTTGAGGAGGATGTGGGTGGCGACCGGTGCGACGCGTTCCTGGTAGCGGTCGCCGGCGTCCTTGCCCATCCGCTGGAGGTCACCGAGGACCTTGCCCGCGGTGCTGGTCCAGCGCTCGGCGTTGATCTCATGCGGTCCGGCCTGTGCGCCGGCGGCGATCACCTGGTTCTCGTAGGAGGTCAGTTCGCGGGCCTTGGCGGAGCGCCAGTAGTCCTCGTAGAGGCCGCGGTCCTTGGCGGGCAGGATCGGCAGGCTGGTGCCGTACAGGACCCGCCGTTCGGCCACCCGGTCGGACAGCGCGCGGACATCGCGCCGGCTCATGCTGCCGGAGGCCAGCACCGCGGACATCAGGGCGTCCTCGCGGGCGACGGCCTCGCGGGCGCGGGTGATGTTGACCAGTGCGCGCCCCTGCTTGTCCATCTCGACGTTCTCCAGGGCGTGGAGCGCGGCGAGGAAGTCGTAGCCGGGGTCGACCAGGGAGTTGTAGCCCTCCATGGCCTCGTCACGGGTGACGGTGTTGCGCTCGATCTGGGCGCGCAGCGAGCCGAGGGTGGCCAGGCCCTTGAGGACGCCGTCCATCCGGTCGCCCGCCTCACCGGTCAGGCCCTCGCGCACGTCGCGGGTGTCGGCATCGGCGTGCAGCCGGGTGACGGCCTCGTCGGTGGCCCGGGTCCGCCCCTGGAGTGCGCCGAGCGCATCGGCGCCGCGCCGGTCGGCGAGGTAGAGCAGGCTCTGCCGGCGCTCACGCTGGAGCGCCTGGATGACGTCCTCGACCGGATAGCCCAGCTTCTGCACGACGTTGCCGACGTCCAGCAGCTGGTTGGCCTCGCGCCCGGTGATATAGGTCATGAACGCCCACATGGACGTCAGGGACACCAGCGGTACGAGCAGCAACGCCACGATCTTCCGGCGGACCGACTTCCCGCGAAAGCGCATGGCCTCCCCTACGTCAACCCCGGCGCACGGGGGCGGTGTTCCGTCAACAAACGGCGCGAGCCTACTACTGTCGGGGGACCGAGCCGAAGGCCTCCCGTCACGTCGGGGAAGGCCACCGCGACGGATCGTCATGAGTTGTCCACCGATTCCCGGACAACCCTCCCGTACTTCCGGGCCCGCACGCCACGCCTCTTTCGGGCAGCACACCCGGCCAGTTGGCCGGTTTTGCGCTACCCCGGGTCACTCCGCGCCGGTCCGGTGCGTGACCATGGATCACGACGGGGTCCGGCGGTACGGGCATGTACCCGGCGAAATCCGGGCAGCCAACCAGCAGCCGGACACACGGGGAGAGTGCGGGGAGGGCTTTCATGGACACCGGCGGACGGCCGTTGTGGCAGGAGGAACCGGCGACCCGGCCTCGTATGCCGGATCCGGTGCGCACGGCCGCGGTGCGCGCCGTCATCATCGTGGCGGTCACGCTGGTTCAGGCCATGGTGGCGTTCCTGAGCACCCTGGCCGGCTCCTGGCTCGCCTTTCCCGCGGTGCTCGGCACGGTCGCCGCCACGGTCGTCGCCACCTGGGCCGTACTGGACGTCTGGGTGACCCGCCAGGTCTGGATCCAGCGCTACGGGGTGCAGTCGCGGCCCAGCAGCACGGCCCGCGAGCTGCGCCGCGACCGGCGTCAGGCGCGCCGCCAGGAACGCCGCCGGGCCCGGGAGGACCGGCGGCGGATGGACCGGGCGGCGGCCTGACCACCCCGTCCGGGAGCCGGGCCCTTGCGCCACCGCCCTCTACAGCCGCCGTGACGCCGGTCCTCGTTACGCCACCGCCTCTTCCCGTACGGCGGGCCGGACATGGATCATTCCGTCCAGGACGCTGACCTCGTGGGTGCGTACCGCGCGGCGGGCCGGCAGACAGGTCGGGGCACCGGTGCGCAGGTCGAACAGGGCGGCATGCAGCGGGCATTCGACGAAGCAGCCCTCGACCCAGCCTTCGGAGAGCGAGGCGTCCTGGTGGCTACAGGTGTCGTCGACGGCGTAGAAACCGCCCTCGGCGTGGAAGACCGCGATGGCCGGTGTGGCGTCGTCGATTTCGATCCGTACGGACTCGCCCTCGGGCAGGTCCTCGATGCGGCAGACGGGAATCATCTGGCCCCCCTCGCGCTGATCGGTATCATGTGTTCTGAATAACGCATCGCAGAGCGCGATGCGCAACAGAATCCAAGGCGCAGTGCGGGCCGTCAAGGGGCTTTCGGCAGATGCCCCGGACGCGCCCGACGGGGGCCACCGGGTGGTGAGACAAAGACCCATGTCGAACACGAACGGGACGGCGGACGACCGGTCCGAGGAGCGGCGCGGCGGGGCGGGATCCGTCCAGTCCGTGGACCGTGCGGTGAGCGTGCTGGAGATCCTGGCCAGGCTGGGCGAGGCCGGCGTGACCGAGATTTCCGAGGAGCTGGGCGTCCACAAGTCGACCGCGTTCCGGATCCTCGGGGTGCTGGAGCACCGCGGGCTGGTCGAGCAGGAGAAGGAGCGCGGCAAGTACTACCTGGGCGCCGGGGTGCTGCGGCTGGCCGGCGCCGCCGCGATCCGGCTGGACATCTCCCAGGAGGGCCAGCCGGTGTGCCGGGCGCTCGCCGACGAGACCGGGGAGACCGCCAACATCGCGGTGCTGGACGGCGATGCCGCGGTCAACATCATGCAGGCCAGGGGCTCCGCCGCGGTCACCGCGTACAACTGGCTGGGCCGGCGCACCCCGCTGCACGCCACCGCCAGCGGCAAGGTTCTGCTGGCGCATCTGCCGCAGCCGCGCCGGGAGACCCTGGTGACCCGCAAACTGGCGCAGTTCACCGAGCACACCCTGACCGGGGCGGCGGAACTGCGCACGCAGCTGGCCGCCGCACTCGACGACGGCTTCGCCTGCACCAGCGAGGAGTTGGAGATCGGACTGAATGCGGTGGCGGCGCCGGTGCGGGCGCACGACGGTGCGGTGATCGGCGCGATCGGCGTCTCCGGACCGGCGTACCGGATGGGGCGGGAGCGGCTGCCCGAGCTCGCGGAATGCTCAGCCAAGGCGGCCCTCGAACTCTCCCGCCGCATGGGGTACGGGGGTTGAGACCCGGTAGCGGAAAATCCCCCTTGACGGATCCCTGACGGACTTCCAGCATGTCTCCTATGGCGCAACCTAGCGCGTTATAGGCAACACACCGGGGACGGTGGTGGAGCGCCCTCCACCACCGTCCCCGCTCCCAGCGCAGCGCACCACTCCCACCCCTCACAGGCATCCGTGCCACCTCACGCGCGTCGCCCGCCCTGCCACCACCGCAGGCGCTGTTTTAGGAGTGAGACATGCCGCACGAAGCCCGCGCCGTCGTCGCCCGCGAAAAGGGCGCCCCCGTCGAGGTGCTGCCGATCCTCGTGCCGGACCCTGGCCCGGGCGAAGTGCTCGTGTCCGTCCATGCCTGCGGGGTGTGCCACACCGATCTGCACTACCGCGACGGTGCGGTCGGCGACGGCTTCCCCTATCTGCTGGGCCACGAGGCGGCCGGTGTCGTCGAGGCCGTCGGGCCCGGCGTCACCGAGCCGGCCCCCGGCGACTATGTGGTGCTCGCCTGGCGGGCCCCCTGCGGACGGTGCCGGTCCTGCCGGCGCGCCCGGCCCTGGTACTGCTTCGACTCCCGCACCGCCGCACAGCCGATGACCCTGCTCGACGGCACCGAGCTGACCCCCGCCCTCGCCATCGGGGCCTTCGCCGAGAAGACCCTGGTCGCCGCCGGGCAGGCGGTGAAGGTCGATCCGTCAGCCCGCCCCGAGGCCGCGGGCCTGATCGGCTGCGGGGTGATGGCCGGTTACGGCGCCGCCGTGCACACCGGGGCCGTCGGCAGCGGTGACACCGTCGCCGTCATCGGCTGCGGCGGGGTCGGCAACGCCGCCATCGCGGGCGCCTCCCGGGCCGGTGCGCGCCGGGTCATCGCCATCGACCTGGACGACGCCAAGCTGGACGCCGCCGAGCGGTTCGGTGCCACCGACACCGTCAACTCCCGCGGTACGGACCCGGTCGAGGCCGTCCGCTCCCTCACCGGCGGGCACGGCGCGGATGTCGTCATCGACGCCGTCGGCCGGCCGGAGACCTACCGGCAGGGCTTCTATATGCGCGATCTGGCCGGGACCCTGGTCCAGGTCGGCGTCCCCGACCCGGACATGCGTATCGAGCTGCCGCTGATCGACCTCTTCTCCCGCGGCGGCGCGCTGAAGTCCTCCTGGTACGGCGACTGTCTGCCCAGCCGTGACTTCCCGGTGCTGATCGATCTGTTCCTGAGCGGCAAGCTCGATCTGGAGCGCTTCGTCAGCGAGACCGTCGCGCTCGACGGTCTCGAAGCGGCGTTCGCCAGGATGCGGCGCGGGGAGGTGCTGCGGTCGGTGGTGGTGCCGTGACCGGCAGCCCGCCCCCAACCCGCGCCCGCCCCGCGCCCGTAGGGCCTGTCGTTTGGATCAGGCCCTAGGTCACCCGGCGGCCTCGTCCGCCCCGGCCACGTCCTCGGCGGCTGGCTCCTCCGGGCGGCGGTACATCCGCGTCGCCGTGATCTGGCCGTGCACCGCCTCCCCGGCCGGATCCTGCTGCGGCAGACCCGGCCGCAGATGCTCCTCGACGCTGATGTACTTCAGCCCGGCGCGCAGATCCGCGTCATTGCGCAGCCGGATGACCAGCGGGAACTCGGCGAGCGCGGTGGTGTCGAACAGGCCGGTGGTGTACAGCAGCTGGACGCCGAGCGCATCGGCGACGGCCCGCTGCAACTCCAGCAGATAGGTGGCGTTGGCCCGGCCGATGGGGTTGTCCAGGAACAGCGTGCCCGCGTGCCGCTGCTTGTCGCGGCCCCGGTCGTTGCTGCGCAGCGCGGCCATCGTGCAGTACAGCGCGATGGCCGCGGTCAGCAGCTGACCGCCGGAGAACACATCGCCCATCTGCCCGACCGGCACCCGCTCGGCGCGCAGCACCGCGTCCGGCTTGAGGATCTCCACCGCCACGCCGCGCGGCTGGAGCGCCGCGCTGACCCCACGCAGCAGCAGGGACATCCCGTCCCGCCGCAAATCGCTGTTCTTCTTGACCGCCGAGCGGGTCGCCTCGTCGATGACCTCGCCCAGCCGCTCGGTGAGCGTGGCCTGGTCGGGGTCCTCGAAGCGGATCCGCAGGAACTCCTGCCCGGACCACTCCCCCAGCCCCTCGGGCAGCCTGGACAGCCGCTGGGCGGAGCGCAGGGTGGTCAGCGACGACTCGACCAGGCCGCGCAGCCGGTCGACGATGGAGTCGCGGTTGCGCTCCAGCTGCGCCAGCTCGTCGGTGAGCACCCGCAGCCGGGGGGCGAAGGCCTCGGCCCACTTCGCGGCGTGGTCCGGCAGCGCCGCGGCGGGCAGTTCACGGATCTGCTGCCGGGCCGGGGTGCGGACCTGCTCGTAGCGGGTGGAGTTGGCGTGCCGTACGAGGATGTCGGAGGCCTCGCGGACCGCGGACTCGGCGCCGGAGAGATCGGCGGCGCAGCCGCGCAGCGAGCGGCGGGACTCGGCGGCGGCCTGCCGGGCCTCGCCCAGGGAGCCGGCGTACGGTTCGGTCCGCTCCTCGGCGGCGTCCTCGGCGTCGTTGTTGTCCCGCAGCAGATCGCGCAGCAGGGCGGCGGTCTCGTCGAAGCCGCCGGCCGCGTCCTCGGCCCCGCGGTGGGCGCGCAGCAGCTCCTCGTGCCGCTCCCTGGCGTTCTCCAGCGCCTCGGTGGCGGTGGCCAGTTCACCGGCCGCGGCGCGCAGCAGCTCCTTGGCCCGCTCGGCGTCCCTGGGCACCAGCTCGTCGGGCAGCTCGGTGTGCGCCTCCCCGTCGGTGGGCGCCAGCCGCTCGGCCTCACCACGCAGCCGGCCCAGCTGCTCACTGGCGGCCGAGGCACGGGTTTCCAGCATCTGGACGAGCGATTCGGCGCGGGCCGCGGCGGCCTGCCGGGACGGGCCGTCGGCCGCGTCCGGGCTCTCCAGCAGCGCCTCGGCGCGGGTGCGGACCTTGTTGGTGAGGCGGTTCAGCTCCGCCAGGGCGGCGGACTCGTCACCCTCGGCGCGGGCCTGCTCGGCGCGCAGATCGGCGCCGACACCGACCTTCTCGTAGAGCTGGGAGGCGGCGCGGTAGGCCTCGCGCAGCGCGGGCAGGGAGGTGCTGGGAGCTTCGGGCGCCTCGCCCAGCTCGTCCGGCACGCCGGCGATCTCGGCGCGCTCGGCCCGCAGCGCACGGGCGGTACGGCGGGCGTCGTCGGCGGCGCGCTGGGCGGCCCTGCGGTCCTCGTCGGCGGCCCGGGCGTGGTCCACGCACTCCTCGGCGCGGGCCTCGAACTCGGCCGCCTCGTCGGCGAGTTCACGCAGCCGGGACTGCCAGGAGGCCCGTTCACGCAGCCGGTGGGCGAGCCCGGCCAGCAGGTCGGCGGCGCGGCGGGCGCGCTGGGCGGCCTCCTGCCGCTCGTCGCGCTCCCGGGTGGCCTCGGCCGCGATCTCCTCGGCCTCGTTGCGGGCCGTACGGGCCTCGGCCAGCTCGGCGGCGGCCTCCTCCGCGGCCGTACGGGTCTGCTCCGCCTCCGCGGCCAGCTCCGCGAGCCGGCCTGCGGGGCAGCCCGTACGCCACGAGCCGAGCCGGGCGGCCAGCGCACGGTCCCCGGCGAGGCGGGCGGCGAGCGCCCGGATCTCCTCGTCACGCTCTATGGCGCGGGCCCGCAAGGCCTGGCGCTCCTCGTCGGCGGCGGATTCGTCGTGCATCGCCGGGTTCGGCGGCACGAGAAAGACGCCCGTGTCCCGCTCGTCGGGGGCCGGGGTGGGGGCGAGCAGCGCCGCGGCGGTGCCGACGGCGACCGCGGAGCGCGGCAGCAGCGCCGCCTGCCCGAGCACCTCGCGGGCCCGGGCGTGGGTGTCCGGGTCCGTGATGATCACGCCGTCGACGAGCTCGGGGCGGGCGGAGAGCACCCGGGCGTGGTCGGCGGGGTCGACGGACTGGGCGAGATAGCGCCAGCCGGGCAGCGCGGGCACACCGTGCTCACCCAGATACTCCACGGCGGCCAGCACATCGGGCCCCGGGGGCAGCAGTCCGCCGTCGCCCAGTGCGCCGAGGATCCGCGCATCGTCGGCGGCGGCGGTGCGCAGATCGAACAGCTGCCGCTCGGCGGCGGCGACGCCCTCCTCCAGCAGCTCCTGCAACGCATCGGCGTTACGGTCCAGCTCCTCGGCCGTCAGCGGTCCGGCGCCGGCGGAGCGGCGCGGGGCGTCCGGCTCCGTACCGGGTGTGCCCGTACGGGGACCGGGCACACCGACGGTCCTCGCGTCCGCCTGCGGGAGACCGAGGAGTTCGGCGAGCCGCTGCTCGGCGCCGATCGACTCGGCCGCCCGGCGCTCGGCGTCGTACGCCCGCCCGGCGGCTTCGGCGGCGTCCTCGGCCCGGGCCGCGGCGAGTTCGGCGGCGGAGTGCCGGGAGGTTTCCTCGCGGGCGCGGTCGGTGGCCTGACGTGCCGTCTCCCGGGCGGTGTCCCAGGCCTCGACGGCGGTCTTCTCCGCGTCCGAGGCGGCGAGCGCGGCGCGGGCCGGGTCGGCGTCCGGTGCGCTGTCGTCCAGCCAGCCGGCCCGTACGGCCTCGGCGGTCTCCTCGGCGACCTCGGCGAGCCGCTGCTTGAGATGGTCGGCCTCGCTGCGGGCGCGCTGGGCGTGGGTGGCGGCGGTGGTGGCGTCGCGGTGCGCGGACTCACCCGCCTCCTGGAGCGCGGCGGAGCGCTCCTCCTCCTCGTTGGCGATCCGCTCCCCGGCCTCGGCCGCCGCGTGCAGGGCGCGGACCAGGTCGGCGGCGGCGGTGGCCCGGGCGGCCAGCGCCGGGGCGGCGTCCCGCTCGGCCTCGCGGATGGCGGCGGCGACCCGCGCCGAACGGTCGGCCGCGGCGCGGTGGCGCAGCGCGATCTCGGCGGCCTGCCAGGCGCTGTGCAGCGTACGGGCGTCGTTCAGCTCACGGCGCTGGGCGGCGGCGCCCTTCTCCGCGGCGGCCAGCGCCAGCGAGGCGTGCCGGTAGGCGAGTTCGGCGGAGACCAGGGCGCGGCGCTCGCGGATCCGCTCGGCGTCGGTGACGCGGTGGGCGGCGGCGGCGACCTGTTCGGCCAGTTCGGCGGCGCGGCCGCGCTCCTCGGTGCCGCGGGCGTGCAGCCGCTGGGCCAGGGCGCGGGTGCGGCGCTCGGCACCGGCATGTACCTCGCGGGCCCGCTCGCGCTGCTCCGCCGCGTCCGCGATCCGCGACAGCAGATCGAGCGACCCGGCGGTGAAGTCCCGCTCGGCGGTGAGCTCGGCGCGCCGGCCCAGCTTGTGGGCGAAGCCGTGCACGAGGTCGGCGAGGCCGTCGGTGTCGCGGGTGTCCGTGACGGCGCGCAGCAGCAGGTCGGTGAAGTCCGAGTCGTTCTTCACCGCGAACAGGCCGGCCGCCTCACCCTCGTCCGCGTTCATCTCCCGCTGGTAGCGGAAGAGCTCGGGGTCCAGGCCCAGCTCGCCCAGGTGCTCGTTCCAGCGCTCGTGGATCTCCTCCCAGACGACGTCCAGATTGGGGTAGTTCTTGCCGGCCTCGGTGAGGACGTCGCGGAAGCCCTTCATCGTGCGGCGGCGGCCCTGGGCGCCGGAGGTGCCCTCACCGCCTTCCTGGCGGGGGCGGACGACGGTGGCCTCGGCGACGGGGAGCGAGTCCAGGCTCATACCGGGGCCGGGCCGGAAGCTGTACCAGGCCTCGGCGAACTTTCGCGGGTCGTTGGAGACCTGCCGGCCGCGCCATTCGCTGACCTTGCCGACGACCACGCTCTCGCCGGTCAGCACGTGCTGCCACTCCAGGGCGACATGGCCGCAGTCGTCCGCGAGCAGGAACTTGCGCAGGACGCCGGAGCTGGCGCCGCCCAGGGTGTTGCGGTGGCCCGGCAGCATGACCGAGAAGATCAGCTTGAGCAGGACGGACTTACCGCCGCCGTTCTCCAGGAAGAGCACACCGGCGGGGGCGGGGCGGCGCGGCGGCCCGACCGGTTCGTCCTCGAAGAAGTCCGCCTGCGCCGGTGCCGGCTGGGGCACGGGCGCACCGACCCCCCGCAGGTCCAGCACGGTGTCGGCATAGCGCGCACCGGCAGGCCCGATGGAGTAGAGGCGGACCCGGGACAGCTCGTACATGGCGGACTCTCGTTGTCGTGGCGGGGGTGGTCGGGCGGCGGCGGGGCGTCGTCAGGTGGAGTGGAACGGCAGGCCGGCGTCGGAGACCAGGCCGAGGGCGTCGGTGTCCTCCCCGGGGAGCAGCGAGGCGCTGCCGTCGGCGACGGGGACGATGCCGAGGTCCAGGAGTTCGGCCATGGCGGCGCTGCCGGCCATGTCGCGGACCTGGAGCTGGTAGCGGGCGGTGGTCCGGTAGGCGCCGCCCGCGTCGTCGCCGGTGCGCTGGAGGAAGCCGGAGTCGACGAGGAAGGTCACGGCCTTGGCGATGATGCCGGTGGTCGAACCGGCAAGACGCCGGGCGTCCTTGGTGGCACCGGTCGCGCTGCGCCGGGCGTAGATGCGCCAGGCGGACTCCAGGCCGGGGGCGTCCGTGACCGGGTCGGTGTTCTCGCCGTCCTGCTCGGCCCGCTCCTCCAGACGGCGACAGGCCTGCCGTACGAAGGCGTCGACGCCGTTGACGGTGATCCGGCCGATATAGCCGTCGTCGGCGAGGTCTTCGGGGCGCGGGAAGGCCAGCGCGGCGACCGCCAGATGCGCCAGACCGTGCAGAAAGCGGTCGGCGGAGTCGGCGGAGGCCCGGCGGGCGTAGTCGCCCATACGGACCGCGAAGACGGAGTCCTCGGCGGCCGTGACGGCCATCCCGGCGCGGGTGGAGACCTCCAGGACGACCAGGCCGAGGCCGCCGGCGACGGCGTCGGCGAGCCGGGCGAAGGCGGGCTCGTCCCGATAGCGGCGCAGCAGCTCGCCGTACTCCGCGTCGCGGGCCGGCAGCAGCTTGGGCTGGAGGCCGAAGGAGACCAGCCGCGCGGCATCGGCCGCGTCGGCCGGGGTGACGGCCGCAGGCCGCGGCGCCGCCGTCGGCTCTGCGTCGGCGGTGGGCGCGCCCCGGCCCGGCTCGCCGCTCGCGGGCGCCGGGTCCGGCTGCGGCACCTCGTCGGCGTCGTACTGGGTCACGGGGCAGGCTCCTTGCAGGGGCGGGGGACGGTCGGGGAAAGGGTGCGCCGGTGCGCGGGCGGGGGGCCGTACGGCGCGGTGCGCGGCCGGGCCGGTATCGGGGGTACGGGCCGGGCGCGGGGCATCAGGCCACCTCCGAGCGGTCGGCGGCCATGCCGGCGGCGTCCAGCAGGGCCGTACCGACGATGAGGTCGGCACCGCCGAACTCCGGGTCCATCAGCTCCGTACCGTCGTCGACGGCGAACAGCAGCTGCTGCTCGCCCTGCCGGTAGGCGGTACCGACCGGCGGGCTGGCGGCGTGCACCGCCAGCAGGGCGACCAGGTACGGGAGTTCGGGATCGCTGCGGCGCGCCTCGGCGAGCAGGCCGGAGAGCCGGCGCGGCGCGTCGTGGGGCAGGTCGAGCAGCGCCATGGCGGCATCGAGCTGGGCCTCGCTGAAGCGGCTGTCGTCCGGGGTGGCCACCAGGTCGGGCTCGGGCATCTCGGCGCCCAGGTGCTCGCGCTCGACGGGCGGGGTGAGCAGCACCTCGACGAGGTCCCCGACCCGGACCGCCGAGGGGGTGCGCAGGCCCGTGCCGTGCGCGAAGAAGGCGTCGGTGACCCGGATGGCCTGTTCGGCGGGGAGCGGCAGCAGGGGCGCGACGAGCTGGCCGTACAGGTCGAGTCCGGCGCGGGCGACGGGGGCGGCGAAGGCCTGCCGGTCCTGTTCGGCGCGGAAGAGCGGGCCGGCCTCCAGCAGCCGGGACTGGAGCTGGGTGTGCCGGCGGATGCAGTCCTTGACGATGTCGACGAGTTCGGCGGCGCGCCGCTTGTGGTCGGGCTCCTCGGTCTCGTCGCGGGCCTTGCGGATGTTGGTGAGGATGGCGTTCTCGTGGCGGTAGCGGTCCGCGACGTGGTCCAGCGCCTCGTTGATCATGTCCGGGACGGTTTCCAGCCAGTCGACCGCGCGGACGTTGCGCCGGGTGGCGTCCAGGGTCCGGCGCAGCGTCTCGGCGTACTGGACGGTGCGGTAGCGGGCCTGCTCGGCGGCGAGCTGGGCGTCCGCCAGCCGGCCGCGGTTGATCAGCACCTCCAGCTTGACCTCGGCGGCGATCTGGGCGCTGGTGACGTCCGTGTCGAGCGCGCCGACCAGGACGTTGACCGCTTCGTCGGTGGCCCTCAGATAGACGGTGCCGCCGGCGCCAGGGACCTCCTCGATCAGCTTGAAGTCGTAGTCGCGGCGGACGTACGCGCCGTCGGTGGTGAAGGTGCCGTAGACGGCGCGGAAGCCGCGGTCCACGCTGCCGACGTTGATCAGGTTCTCCAGCACCCAGCGGGCCACCCGCTCATGCTCGCCCGTGGGACGGCCGGGCGTCTGGGCGGCCACCCTGGGGAGCACCTTGGCCACTATCTCTTCGTGGTCGGCGCCGGTGTCGAAGTCCATGTTGAGGGTGACGAGGTCGATGACGGCGAGCGCCACCTCCGCCATCGCATAGACCCCGTACTCGCCCGCGAGGTTGGCCTTGCGCACGTCGAGGTCGTGCAGCGGCGCGGTGCACGCGAGGGCGCGCAGCCGGCGGGCCAGGCCTTCGTCGGCGGCCGGGCCCGGCGCGGGGCGGTTAACCCCGTTGAGCTGGGGCGCAGCGGGCCCCGGGGCGGGAAAAGTCACGTCGCACAGAGTAGGCGGTCGCACTGACAACGGACGAAACGGCGCGGATCCGTTCATGGGTGGAACGGCCGGTGAATCCGTTGACGGCGGACGGCCGGACGGCGCGTCGGCCGGTCGTTCATTCTACGGTGCGGCCCGCCGCGGCCGGCTCCCAGGTCCCGCAACGGTGTCAGGCTTCGATACAAAGCCAGGTGTCGCCGGCGCGTAGCCACAGAACGCCGTCGCGCCCCTGGCCGCAGTGCATGACCACCCGGCCGGGCACCCGCCTCGTGCGCCGGTCGGTCACGTTCCATGTGGTGCCGGTCAGCTCGGCGCGGACCACTTCGGTTGCTCGCCGGTTGTGGTGGCGCCTGGTCAGGACCGCACGGTTGCCGCGCACCGCGAATCCGTCCGGTGCGCGTACCGGGCTGGGCCAGGTGGTCACCTCTCCCGTGGAGGGCGTGATCCGCGTCAGGAACGTGCCCCCGCGGCTGCCGCCGGAGTACCAGACCAGCCACACCCGGTCGCCCTCGGTCGCCGCGGTGCAGCCCTCCAACGGCGCGTCCGGAAGGCGGCCTTCCGGGGCCCAGACCGCCTCGCCCCCGGCGCTCCAGCCGGCGAGTCCGGCCGCTGACTCCGGATGTCCGCCATAGATGCCTTCGTCACCATAGGCCGTCCAGATCGCACCCCCGCGATCGGTCACCAGGACCGGGATGTCGTCACCGATGCAGAAGGCGCTCTCCTGCTCGCCCTCCCGATTCACCACCATGGCGTTCTGCTGCCACGAGCCGGTGTCCTCCCTGAACGCGCGACCGCTTGCCACGAGGAGCCGGGAATCAGGGAGCAGAGCGATATGAGTGGGCCGGACCGGTATGCCCTTTATCGTGCGGCGTTGTACGGATCCGTCGGGCCGGCGTATCACCAGCACCGCGTCGAAGGGGACCGTTGGGGCCTGTCCCACCCAGCCCTTGACGTAACGGCTCCGGCTCAGGCTCCGCCGGTCGACGAGCAGCACGGCGAGTTCTCCCGCCGGGCCGACGGTCCACCAGAGCGCGAGCCGCCCCGACCGGCGGTCTGCCGCGGGCAGCCTCCACAGTCGCTTAATGGGTGGCTCCTCCGGGGACGCGGAGGTCGGTGTGGGTGTGCGCCGCGGCGGTGGCGATCTCCCGCAGGGCCTGGGCGACGGCGGCCACCGGGAGGGACGGCTGGGCGCGGTCGGTGACCTGTTCGGGCGCGTAGGGGACGTGCACGAATCCGCCGCGTACGCCGGGGAGTTCGGTGGCGAGGAGGTGGGCGAGGGCGTAGAAGACGTGGTTGCAGACGAAGGTGCCGGCGGTGTTGGAGACCGAGGCGGGAAGGCCGGCGGCGCGGACGGCCGCCACACACGCCTTGACCGGGAGGGTGGAGAAGTACGCGGCGGGACCGCCGGGCACGATCGCCTCGTCGACCGGTTCGGCGCCGGAGACATCGGGGATCCGGGCGTCGTCGACGTTGATGGCGACGCGTTCGACGGTGATGTCGGGGCGACCGCCCGCCTGGCCGACGCAGACGACTATCTCGGGGCGGGTCTCCTCGATGGCGGCGCGCAGGACGGCCACCGACGCCCCGTAGACGCAGGGCAGTTCGACGGCGGACGCCGTGATTCCGGCAGGCGGTGCGGCCGCGGCGGCGCGTACCGCCTGCCAGGAGGGGTTGACGGTTTCCCCGTCGAACGGTGCGAATCCGGTCAGCAGTACCCGGGCCATACGGTCATCCTTGGTGGGGGGCGTCGAGGGGAGGCGGAGTCAGAAGGCGAACAGCGCCATGATCAGGATGTTGCAGCCGAGCAGCACGCCCGCGGTGGGCAGTTGGGCCTTGATGGGCCCGTACTGGTCCTTCAGCTCCAGCAGGGCGGCCGGGACGATGTTGAAGTTGGCGGCCATCGGGGTCACGAGGGTGCCGCAGAATCCCGCGAGCATGCCGACGGCGAGGACGGCGGCGGGGTTGCCGTGGAAGTGGCCGATCAGGACGGGCCAGCCGACGGCCGCGGTCATCACGGGGAAGGCGGCGAAGGCGTTGCCCATGATGGTGGTGAAGGCGAACATGCCCACGCAGTAGACGACCACCGCGATGTAGAGCGAGTCCTTGGGCAATACCGAGGTGGTGAGTTTGCCGACCTGGTCGCCTACGCCGGAGACCTGGAAGATGGCGCCCAGTGTGGCCAGCATCTGCGGCAGCAGCATCGCCCAGCCCATCGCTTCCAGCATGGAGCGGCCGGACTGTACGGGTACCGATATCCGCTTCTCGCGCAGCATGATCATGCCGACGACGAGTGCGACGACGGCGCCGATCCCCAGGCCCAGGATGGTTTCGCTGCCCGCCTGGAGGAGCGGTTCGCCTCCGACGGAGAGGTGCTTGACGCCGATGGCGCAGGCCATGGCGACGACCGGAATGGTCAGCGCGGGGACGAACAGCCGGTTGCCGAACCTGGCGGCGTGGGCGGTGCGCTCCTCGGGGGTGGTGGTGCGCGGGGTGCCGCGTCCGGTGAAACCGAAGCCGGCCAGCGCGGCCATGACGAGGACGGCGGCGCCCAGCGGTTCGGCCGGTGCCTGCTTGGTGACGACCCAGCTGCTGTAGATGAAGCCGGCACCGATCAGGCCCCAGAAGGCGCCGGTGCCATAGCGCTTGGGGTTGCTGCGGTCGGTGACCATCTGGGCGGCCATCACCAGGAAGCTGAGGCCGACCAGCCAGTAGAACCACTCTGCCTTGATCACTGGGCTGCCTCCACTGCGGCGCTGGACTGGACGTTGGCGGTGAGCAGTTCGCGCTCCAACTGGCGGTCCAGGCGCAGCAGTCGCCAGCCGTGGACCACGAAGGCGCACACGGCGGTGGGGATCGCCCACAGCGCGAGGTGCAGCGGTTCGAGGTGGGTGCCGTAGGTGGTGTTGACGAAGCCGGTGATCAGCAGGATCGAGCCGACGGCGAGGAAGACGTCCTCGCCGAAGAACAGGCCGACGTTGTCCGCACTGGCGGAGAACGACCGGACCTTCTCCCGTGTCCGTGCGGGGAGTTGGCCGTACTTGCGCTCGGCGGCGCCCTCGGCCATCGGGACGGCGAGGGGGCGGACGGTCTGGGCGTGCCCGAAGACATTGGTCAGCCCGACCGCGGCGCCGATCTGCCGCAGGCCCAGGTAGAGCGCGAGGAAGCGGCCGGTGGTGAGCCGGGCGAACTTGGCGATCAGGTTGCGGGCCTGCTCCTGGAGGCCGTAGCGCTCCAGCAGGCCGATGACCGGGAGGGTGATCGCGAAGATCGTCACCGCCCGGCTGCCGGCGAAGCCCTCGCCGAAGGCGGCCAGCACCTTGCCCGGTGACAGGCCGCCCAGGAGGCCGGTGACGATGCCGGCCACCCCGACGACCAGGAGGGGATTGCGTTTCGTGGCGAAGCCGATCACGACCACGAGCACGCCGAGGAGCACGACCATGGCTCCCGCCTTCCGCATACGGGACCCCTGCGGGTCCGTGGAGAGGGGTGAAGAGATTGCAGCGGAGGCTAGGCGATTGTTCAACGATCCGACAAGGGTTCTGCGAGGGCAATCCTCGGAACCCTGTTCACTCCGTCGCGATGCGCTGGGCGTACGCCCCGGACAACTGGCCGCGGGAGTCCTCCAGATAGGACAGCAGCAGCCGCTCGGCCTCGGCGGCGCGCCCCGCCTGGAGCGCCTCCGCGATCTGCCGGTTGCGGACCAGGTACGGCGCGTAGAAGCGCTGCGGATCGTCCATGACGTGGAAGACCAGCCGGAGTTCGGCCAGCACCCCGCGCATCAGCTCGTCGGTGCGGGGGCTGCCGGCCAGCGCGACGATCGCCTGGTGGAAGCGGATGTTCGCGGTCGAGAGGTCGTCCCAGGCCCGCTCCGCGGCGGCCGCCTCACCGGCCCGCACCGCGGCCTCGATCGCCTCGACCGCCTCGGCCACCGGCGGGCCGTAGGGCCCCTCCCCCAGGCCGCGTACCGCCGCGCACTCCACGAGCATCCGCACCCGGTAGATGTCCTCCAGGTCCTCGACGGTCACGATCCGTACGAAGACCCCGCGGTTGAGCTCGTGCACCAGCAGTCGCTCGTGCGTCAGCAGCCGGAACGCTTCCCGCAGGGTGTTGCGCGAGACGCCCAGCGCACCGCCGATGCTCTCCTCGGAGAGCCGGGCGCCGGGCGGGAAGTAGCCCTCGGCGATCCGGTCGCGCAGGATGTCGGCGACCCGCTCGGCCGTGCTCGCGCGCCCCAGGAGGGCGCGGTCCCGTTCCAGGCCCGCGACCTCGGCGAGCCGCCGCTGATCGTTCTTCGCCGCTCCGCCGGCCATACCGCTCCCCGCTCTCGCACCGTGCCTGGCGGCCACCTGGGCCGTCCGGTCCCTTTCGAGCGGCAGTCAATCCCAGATCAGGGGACAAAACAACGGACCGACAGCCGGGCAGCGGCACACCCCTTGTCGGATCGTTCAACGATCCTCTACGTTATCCGTCAACGTCGGCCGGCCCGATGGCCCTCGGGGGAGAGCCGCTACGGAGGGGCCGGCCGGTCACCGCGTTCCCGCCCGCCCGTACACCGGCCACCGTGCCCTGCGAACGGCCCGCCCGACCGGCACGACTGCCCCTCTGGAACGGACTGACATGAGCGACGCGAGCGACGCGGCGGACTCTCCCGTCATCGACCTCAACGCCGACCTCGGGGAGGGCTTCGGCCGCTGGCAGCTCACCGACGACGAGGCGCTGCTGTCCGTCGTCACCAGCGCCAATGTCGCCTGCGGCTTCCACGCCGGCGATCCGGCCACCATGCGCCGGGTCTGCGCGCTGGCGGCCGAGCGCGGGGTGGTCATCGGCGCCCAGGTCTCCTACCGCGATCTGGCCGGGTTCGGCCGCCGCGCGATGGACGTACCGCCGGACGAGCTGGCCGACGAGATCACCTACCAGATCGGTGCGCTGGAGGTGTTCGCGCGCGCCGCCGGGGCCCGCGTCGGCTACGTCAAACCGCACGGCGCGCTCTACAACCGCTGTGTGTACGACGAGGAGCAGGCCGGCGCCGTCATCGAGGGCATCCGTACCGCGGGCGGCGGGCTGCCGGTCCTCGGCCTGCCCGGCTCCCGGCTGCACCAGGCCGCCCGGCACGCCCGCCTCCCCGTCGTCGGAGAGGCGTTCGCCGACCGCGCCTACACCGCCGAGGGCACCCTGGTGTCGCGGCGCGAGCCGGGCGCGGTGCTCCATGACCCCGACGAGGTCGTCAAACGCGCCGTGGGGATGGCCCGCGACCACACCGTCACCTCCCTCGACGGCCGGCGGGTCGAGGTCACCGCCCGCTCGCTGTGTCTGCACGGCGACACCCCCGGAGCCGCCGCCCTCGCCCGGCGCGTACGGTCCGAACTGACCGCGGCCGGGGTGCGCGTCCGGAGCTTCGTATGAGGCCGCTGCCGGTCGGCGAACACGGGCTCCTGATCGAGCTGGACAGCGCCGAGGAGGTCGAGGCGCTGCACGCCGAGCTGCTGCGCCGGGCCGCCGACGGCACCCTGCCCCCGGCCCGCGAGATCGTGCCGGCCGCCCGCACGGTCTTCGTCGACGGCCTGGCCGACCCCCGCGGGCTGATCGCCGAACTCGGCAGCTGGGACATCCCGCCGCTCACCGCCGCCGACCGGCCGGCCGTCGAGATCCCGGTCCGCTACGACGGCCCCGACCTCGCCGATGTCGCCGCCCTGTGGGGCACCACCCCCGACGAGGTCGTGCGCCGGCACTCCGGCACCGAGTTCCACGTCGCCTTCTGCGGCTTCGCGCCCGGCTTCGGCTATCTGACCGGACTGCCCGAGCCGCTGCACGTTCCGCGCCGGGACACCCCCCGCACCAAGGTCCCGGTGGGCTCGGTCGCGCTGGCCGGTCCGTACACCGGGGTCTATCCGCGCTCCTCGCCCGGTGGCTGGCAGCTGATCGGCACCACCGACACGGTGCTGTGGGACCCGCGCCGCGAACCGGCGGCGCTGCTCACCCCTGGCACCCGCGTCCGCTTCGTCCCCCTGGAGACCGTGGAGACCGTGGAAGCCCTGGAGACCGCCCGATGACCGACCGCGCCTTCTCGGTGGTCCGGGCCGGTGCGCTCACCACCGTCCAGGACCTCGGCCGGCCCGGCCACGCCCACCTCGGTGTGCCGCGGGCCGGCGCCCTGGACGAGCCCGCGCACCGCCTCGCCAACCGCCTGGTCGGCAACCCGGACCGGGCCGCCACCTTGGAGACGACACTGACCGGGTGCGCCGTACGGGTCCGCACGGCCACCACCGTGGCCGTCACCGGCGCCCCCTGTCCGGTGACCGTCGACGGCCGCCCCGCCCCCTGGGGCGCACCGGTCCGCGTCCCGGCGGGAGCCGTCCTGGACGCCGGGCCCGCGACCCACGGGCTGCGCTCCCATCTCGCCTTCGCCGGCGGTATCGACACCGAAGAGGTCCTGGGCAGCCGCGCCGCCGATCTCCTCTCCGGGCTGGGCCCCGACCCGCTCACCGACGACGCCGTCCTCCCCCTGGGCGAACCGTACGGCCCGCCGGCCACCGCCGACGCCGTCCCGCACGCCGGCCCGGTGGCCGAACTCCTGCTGCCGTTCCTGCCCGGACCCCGCGACGCGTGGTTCACCGAGGCCGGGCTGCGCACCCTGACCACCGGCCGCTTCCGGGTCTCCCCGGCCAGCAACCGGATCGGGCTGCGCACCGAGGGCCCGCCGCTGGAACGCGCCCGCCCCGGCGAACTCCCCAGCGAGGGCATGCCGTTGGGCGCGCTCCAGGTCCCGCCCGACGGCCTGCCCGTGCTGTTTCTGCACGACCATCCCACGACCGGCGGCTACCCGGTCGTCGGTGTCGTCCCCGAGCGCTTCCTGGCCCCCGCTGCGCAGGCGGTCCCGGGCACCCCGGTCCGGTTCCTCCGGCTGCGCTGAGGCCGCGGGACGGTCAGCCGTCGTCCGCGGCCCCGTATCCGCCGCCCCCCGGTGTCCGTACCACCAGCACATCGTCCACGCCGACCTCCGCCACATCGCAGCCCGCCAGCTGCCGGTGCGAACCGTCCGCCCGCTCGACGGAGTTGACGCCGAGCGCGCCCGGGGCACCACCCGCCAGACCGTACGGCGGGACCCGGCGGTGGTTGGTCAGCAGGGCGATGGTCATGGGCTCCAGGAAGCGCAGCCGGCGCTCGACGCCGCAGCCGCCGTGCCAGCGGCCCCGGCCACCGCTGCCGGCACGGACGGCGAAGCTGTCGACGCGGACGGGATAGCGCCACTCCAGTACTTCCGGGTCGGTCAGCCGGGAGTTGGTCATATGGGTCTGTACGGCGTCCGCACCGTGGAAGCCGTCGCCCGCGCCCGAGCCGCTGGCGACGGTCTCGTAGTACTGCACCCGGTCGTTGCCGAAGGTCAGGTTGTTCATCGTGCCCGAGCCCTCCGCCTGGACGCCGAGAGCGGCGTAGAGCGCGCCGGTGACCGCCTGGGAGGTCTCCACATTGCCCGCGACGGTGGCCGCCGGGTGGACGGGGGCGAGCATCGAGCCCTCCGGGATACGGACCTGGACGGGCTTGAGGCAGCCGCTGTTGAGCGGGATGTCCTCGGCGACCAGGGTGCGGAAGACGTACAGCACGGCCGCCATCACCACCGAGGTGGGCGCGTTGGCGTTGCCGGGCTGCTGGGGTGAGGTGCCGGCGAAGTCCAGTACGGCGCTGCGCTCGGTGCGGTCGACGGTCAGGGTGACGTGGATCTCCGCGCCGCTGTCGGTCTCGTAGCGGTAACTGCCGTCCGACAGCTGCGCGATGATCCGGCGCACGGACTCCTCGGCGTTGTCCTGGACGTGGCCCATGTACGCGCGGACGACGTCCAGCCCGAACTGCTCGGTCATCCGGTGGAGTTCGTGGATGCCCTTCTCGTTGGCGGCGATCTGGGCGCGTAGATCGGCGAGGTTGGCGTCCGGGGCGCGGGAGGGGTACGGGCCGGCGGTGAGCAGCTCGCGGGTCTCCTTCTCCCGCAGCTTCCCGTCCCGGACCAGCAGCCAGTTGTCGAAGAGAACGCCCTCCTCCTCGATGGTGGTGCTGAAGGCGGGCATCGAGCCCGGCGTGATGCCGCCGATCTCCGCGTGGTGGCCGCGGGAGGCGACCAGGAACAACAACTCGTCACCGTGCGTTACCGCATCAGAGGTCGTTGCGAAGACGGGGGTGACGACCGTGACGTCAGGGAGGTGGGTGCCGCCGTGGTAGGGATCGTTGACCGCATACACATCGCCCGGCCGCATGTCGTCGCCGCGCCGCCGCAGCACTTCCTTGATGGACTCCCCCATCGAGCCCAGGTGCACCGGGATGTGCGGGGCGTTGGCGATCAGGTTGCCGTCCGCGTCGAAGAGCGCGCACGAGAAGTCCAGCCGCTCCTTGATGTTGACGGAGTGTGCGGTGTTCTCCAGGCGGACGCCCATCTGCTCGGCGATGGCCATGAAGAGGCTGTTGAAGACCTCCAGCATCACCGGGTCGGCCTCGGTGCCCACCGCGACCCGGTCGCCGCGCGGGCGGGCCCGGGTCAGCAGGAGGTGGCCGCGGTCACCCATGGCGGCCTGCCAGTCGGGGTCGAGGACCGTGGTCGCATCCTCCTCGGCGATGATCGCCGGGCCGGTGAGGGTGTCGCCGGGGCGCAGATCGGTGCGCCGATAGAGGACGGTGTCCCGCCAGCGTCCGCCCGCGTACATCCGGACCGTGGCGGCCGGCGTCAGCTCCCCTTCCCGGCCGCCGGAGGGGACCTCGTAGCCCCGAGCGCCGCCGGCCTCCCCCAGCGCCTCGACCGAGACCGCCTCGGCCACCAGCGGTTTGTCCATGGCGAAGGCATAGCGCTCGCGGTGCGCACGGACGAACTCCGCACTCATGGCGTCCGCGTCGCCGAGCGGTACACCGATGGTGGAGTCGGTCCCGGCGTAGCGGACCAGCACCCGGGCGCGGGTGGTGATCGACGCGTCCGGCACGCCGTCGTCGAGGAGTTCGCGCCGGGTCTGTCCGGCGAGCGTGTCACAGACCTGGTGGATCCGGTCGACGGCCGCGGGGTCGGCGAGCTCCGCCTCGACGGCCTGTTCGCGCATCGCGGTGGCGTCGGCGACCCCGATGCCGTAGGCGGAGAGCACACCGGCCAGCGGCGGCACGAGAACGGTGTTGACGCCCAGGGCGTCGGCGACCGCGCACGCGTGCTGGCCGCCGGCGCCGCCGAAGCTGGTCAGGGCGTAGCGGGTGATGTCCCGGCCGCGCTGCACGGAGATCTTCTTGACCGCGTTGGCCATGTTGAGCACCGCGATCTCCAGGAAGCCGGCCGCCACCTCCTCGGGGCCGCGGTCGTCCCCGGCCTCGGCGGCGGCCCGTGCGGCCAGCTCCGCGAAGCGGGTGCGGACCACCTCGGCGTCCAGCGGCTGATCGCCGTCCGGCCCGAAGACGGCGGGGAAGTGGTCGGGCTGGATGCGCCCGAGCATCACATTGGCGTCGGTGACGGTGAGCGGTCCACCGCGCCGGTAGCAGGCCGGCCCCGGGACCGCGCCGGCCGAGTCGGGGCCGACGCGGTAGCGGCGCCCGTCGAAGTGCAGTACGGAACCGCCGCCGGCCGCCACGGTATGGATGTTCATCATGGGCGCGCGCATCCGTACACCCGCGACCTCGTTGCCGAAGACCCGCTCGAACTCACCGGCGTAGTGCGACACATCGGTGGAGGTGCCGCCCATGTCGAACCCGATCACCCGGTCGTGCCCGTCGCCCGCCTCGGCGGCCGTACGGACCATGCCGACCACACCACCGGCCGGGCCGGAGAGCACCGCGTCCTTGCCGCGGAAGTGGGTGGCCTCCCGGAGCCCCCCGTTGGACTGCATGAACATCAGCCGGATACCGGGGAGTTGGGCGGCGATCTCGTCGACGTAGCGGCCCAGGATCGGCGAGAGATAGGCGTCGACGACGGTGGTGTCGCCACGCGGCACCAGCTTCATCAGCGGGCTGACCTCGTGCGAGCAGCTGACCTGGGTGAAGCCGGCCCGCCGGGCCAGTTCGGCGACCGCCCGTTCGTGGTCGGCGTGGCGGTAGCCGTGCAGCAGGACGACGGCGGCGCTGCGCAGCCCGTCGGCGCGGGCCCGGACGAGCGCCGCGCGGACCCGGTCCACCTCCAGCGGGCGGACCGTCTCGCCGTGCGCGCCGATCCGTTCGGGCACCTCGATCACCCGGTCGTAGAGCGCCTCGGGCAGCACGATGTGCCGGTCGAAGATCCGCGGCCGGTTCTGGTAGGCGATCCGCAGCGCGTCCCGGAAGCCCTCGGTGATCAGCAGCACCGTCGGCTCGCCCTTGCGCTCCAGGAGGGCGTTGGTGGCGACGGTGGTGCCCATCTTGACGACGGAGACCCGGTCGGCGGGCACCGGTTCGTCCGGCCCGAGGCCCAGCATCATCCGGATACCGGCCACCGCGGCGTCCCGGTAGCGCTCGGGGTGGTGCGAGAGCAGCTTGCCGGCGACCAGCCGTCCGTCCGGCCGCCTGCCGACGACGTCCGTGAAGGTGCCACCGCGGTCGATCCAGAACTCCCAGCGTCCGGTCGTCATCCCGCCATTGTCGCAGCGTCCGGCACCGTAGCGGCGTCTTTCGCCCGGTCGGCGCCGCCCAGCGCGGCAAGCGCGGCACGGGTGGCGTGTTCGGTCGCGGCGTCCAGCAGGCGACCGGACCCGGCCGGCCCGTGCCGGCACTCCTGGAGCGCCAGACCGAGCAGCCCGGGCAGCAGGTCCGTGCACCGGTCGACCACCCAGCGCGTCCCCTTGGTCGCCATCCACAGGGCGGATGCGGTACGGGTCGGCGGCCGGCCGTCGAGGGTGAGCGAGGGCGGCGGCCCCAGGGGCAGGCCGGTGTCGGCGAGCGCCGTGTGGAAACCGCGGGCCAGCAGCCGGTGGCCGCGCTCACTGGGGTGCAGCCGGTCCACGCTCCAGGAGGCGCGCTCGGCGACCCAGGGGTGGTCGGCGAGGTGCAGATGGACGCCCTGGTAGCGGGCGGCGACCGCATGGACGACGGTGTTGACGGCGCGCATCCGGCGGGCGAGCGGACGGGCCAGCGGCGCGGGCAGCCCCAGCATCTTCCCCGGGTCGGGCAGGCACGCCGTCAGGACCACCGCCCCGTCCGCGCTCAGCGCGCCGTGCACCCGGTCCAGCGCGGCCGCGACCCGCTCGATGGCGAAGGCGGAGCGCAGGGTGTCGTTGGCGCCGACGACCAGCGAGACATACCGCGGCCTCAGCTCGCGCGCGAGGGGCAGCTGCCGCTCGGCGACATCGGCCGCGAGGGCCCCGCTGAAGGCCAGGTTGACCAGCGCCACACTCCCGGGCCGCTCGCCCAGCGCCTCGGCGAGCAGTGCGGCCCAGCCGCGCCAGCCGCCGCCCCGTACGGGGTCGCCCAGCCCCTCGGTCAGCGAATCGCCGAGCGCGACGAAGCTGTCCGGGGCCGCGGCGGAGCCGCCGGCCTGAGCAGGACCGGACGTGGCCGGCGCGCCGGATATCGCTCCCCCTTCGGACGCCATGGTCACCACCCGCCCCGCGGACCCGCCGGGTACGGCGAGGCCGCCGCGGCGACCGGCCGGCCGAGCACCGCGGGCGCGTCGTGTGCCGCCAGGAAGGCGTCGACGGCGGGCTGCCAGCCGTAGCCCTCGGCGCGCCGGCGGGCGGCTGCGCGCCGGGCGGGCCCGGGCCGGGCCAGCACCCGCTGGACGGCGTCGGCGAAGGAGGGCCCGTCGTCGAGCGCCGTATCGCCACCGCTGCCGACGAGCCCGGCCAGCGCCGAGGCCGCGCTGGCGACCACCGGGGTGCCGCAGGCCAGCGCCTCCAGGGCGGCCAGTCCGAACGTCTCCGCCGGCCCGGGCGCCAACGCGAGATCGGCGCTGGCCTGGAGCGCGGCGATCCGGGCGCGGTCGGCGAGATGGCCGAGGAACGCCGCGGGCAGCCGCTCGGCCCGCGCCCTGGCCTCCAGCCGCGACCGCAGCGGCCCGTCACCGGCCACCACCAGCGCCGCGTCGACCCCGCGCCGGCGCAGTTCCGCCAGGGCGTCCAGGGCCCGCCCCGGCCGCTTCTCCTGGGACAGCCGGGAACACATCAGCAGCACGAACTCCGCCCGGCCCGCACAGTGACGGCGCAGCTCCGTGCTGCGGCAGTCCGGGTGCCAGGCGGCCAGATCGACCCCGAGCGGTGCCCGCACCACATTGCGCGCCCCGGCCCGGGTGAACTCCGCCGCCGCCCACTCGGTCGTGCACACCACCCGGCTGTAGGCATGTGCGGTACGGCGGTTGAGCCGGTCCGCGGCGGCCCGGGCGAGCGGCCGCGGCACGCCCCAGGTGCGCAGCACCCCGTCCACACTCTCGTGGGAGACCATCACCGCGGGCACCCGGGCCCGGCGGGCCCACTCGCCGGTCCAGCGCAGCGTCGTCCGGTCGGAGACCTCCAGCCGGTCGGGGGCCAGCGCCGCCAGCAGCCGTTCCAGCCGCCGCCGGTCGGTCAGCATCCGGTAGCCGCCGCTGCCGGGCAGCTCCGGTCCGGGCAGGGTGATCACCCGTCCCTGTGCGGTGAGTTCGTCACCCGTGCCGCGGCCAGGCGGACCCGGCACGATGAGCACCGGCTCGTGTCCGGCGGCCCGGTAGCCCGCGCCGAGTTCCCGCAGCGCGGTGCGCAGCCCGCCGGAGGCCGGGGTGACGAAGTTGGCGATCCGTACGATCCGCAGGCCCGCCCCGCTGTCCTGCCGCCGGCTCATGCCGCCACCGCCGTCCGGTCGGCTAGCACGGCCTCGTAGTGGCCCAGCAGCTGGTCGCCGACCGCCTCCCAGGTGCGGTCCGCGACGGCCCGCCGGGCCGCGGCGCCGAACCGTACCCGCAGCTCGGCGCTGTCCCCGAGGAAGCGCACCGCGTCCCGGAACGCACCGCCGTCGCCCGGGGGCACCAGCAGTCCGGTACGGCCGTGGTCGACCAGGTCGACCGGGCCGCCCGCCCGTGGCGCGACCACCGGCACACCGGAGGCCATCGCCTCCTGCACGGTCTGGCAGAAGGTCTCATACGGACCGGTGTGCACAAAGACGTCCAACGAGGCGTAGAGCCGGGCGAGTTCATCGCCGGTGCGCCGCCCCAGGAAGCGGACGTCGGGCAGCGCGGCGCGCAGCCCGGCGGCGCTGGGGCCGTCGCCGATGACGACGGTGCGTACGCCCGGCAGCTGGGAGGTCTCGGCCAGCAGCCGGACGTCCTTCTCCGGCGCGAGCCGCCCCACGTACCCCACCAGCAGCTCCCGTCCCGCGGTCAGCGAGCTGCGCAGCACCGCGTCGCGCCGCCCGGGGTGGAACCGCTCGGAGTCGACACCGCGCGGCCACAGGTGCACCCGCGGCACGTCGTGCTCGGTCAGGTCCAGCAGCGCCGCGCTGGAAGGTGCCAGGGTGCGGTCCGCGGCCGCGTGCACCGCGCGGATGCGCCGCCAGGCGGTGGCCGCGCCGCCTCCGAGATAGGTACGGGCGTAGCGGCCCAGATCGGTCTGGTAGACGGCGATCGCGGGCACCTGCCGCCGGGCCGCGGCCGCCATACCGCGGGCTCCGAGGACGAAGGGGCTGGCCAGGTGCACCAGATCGGGCCGGTGTTCGGTGAGCGCCGCGGACAGCCGGCGCCCCGGGAGCGCGATCCGCACCTGCGGGTATCCGGGCAGCGGCATCGAGGGCACCCGGACGACCCGGCAGGGGCTCTCGAAGGTCATGGGGCCGGGCGCGCCGCCACCGAGCGGAGCGATGACGAGTGGTTCGTGCCCGCGTCGTACGAGGTGCCGGGCGGTTTCCAGGGCGCAGTGTGCGACGCCGTTGACATCGGGCGGGAAGGATTCGGTGACGATGACGACACGCATACCGCTGTTCTCGGCGTGCCGTGCGTTCAGGGGACCACGTGGATCTTTCCAGCCGGAGAACGTCCCATGAGCGTTCCCCTGCGGGCGGCCCGGCCACGACGGTGTCAGGCTGGGAGCGAGGCAGCAGTCCGTACGACGAGGAGAAGCCCTGTGACGGCCGACGACACCGAGCTCGGCGAGCCCTCGGACGGCCTTCCCCCACGGATCGGCGCCCCGGCGCGCCGGGCGCTGGAGCGGGCCGGCTATCTACGGCTCTCCCAGCTGGCCGGCGCCAGCGAGGCGGAGCTGCGGCAGCTGCACGGGATGGGACCCAAGGCCCTGGGCATCCTGCGCGACGCCCTGGCGGCGGAGGGGCTGTCCTTCAGCGGGGACAGCAACGGGAGTGGGGACGGGGTGTAGGCGCTCTCCGACGGGTCGCGGTCGGCACGGTCCCGTTCCGTGCGCGGCAACCTCCGCGTTCTTCTCCCCGGCTCGAATCGAGCCACGGCCTCCAGCCGGATCCGCTCACGCCTTGATGGATTCCTCGGATCCCGTTGCCGACCATCCGGCCGGGGCATTTCTCAGTGGCCATTCACCGTCGGCGCCGGTCCCTGCCTGATCCCTGCCTGATCCGGCCAGTTCGCCCCACCGCGCCGTTCCTGTGCGCAAGGATTCACTCATGGAAGCCGAAGCGGCTGGACCAAGACCTTCACCGCCCCCGCCTTTGCGCGGCCATCGTCGACCGCCTCAGCTTCGGCGGCAACCTCATCCAGCCCGGCACCGAATCCCACCGCCTCGCCATCACCCAAGCCCGAGCCGCCGCCCAGGGCTCGGCCGGGAACTGACGTGCCCGCCATTGCCCGCGCCTGCTCAGCCTCGCCCGGCACCGACCTCCGGTGACCAGGTTGATCGCGTTGTCTGGTCGGACGTACGGCGGCGAAGCTGTTCGAAGGGATGGCTTCTCAGGTATGCCGAGTGAAGAAGGCGACGAACGCGATGTAGGTGATGGCGGCGGTGGCCACGAACCAGTAGTACGGATCGCCGCTTCGTCCGGATGCCAGCTCGCCGATGAAAGCGCAGAGATTCCCCACGGTCAGCACCACGCCCGTGCCGGCCCAGGCTCGCCCTCCGATCCGGGCGAAGCGTTCGTCGGGATCTTCGGTGAGGCCCCGATAGGTCTCGCTCCGGCGTCCCAGCAGGACCAAGGCGAGGCTGCAGGTCGCCAGGATCCCGAATATCACCAGGCCGAGAGCGAGGCGGCCGCCGACAGTTGCGGCCGCGAGGCAGCCGACTCCGACGCCGAGGAATAAGCGGGGGACCGCCCGCTTGGCTGTGCTACTGGTCATCTGCTGGGCTTTGATCGACATGGAACATCTCCTCAACGCTGACCTTGAAGAACTTGGCCATGGACAAGGCGAGCGGCAGGGAAGGTGTGTACCGCTCGGTTTCGATCGCGTTGATCGTTTGCCGTGAGACCCCGAGGGCTGTGCCCAACTGCCCCTGGGAGAGCCCTCGTGACGACCGCAGTTCCCTGACGCTGTTTCGCACGTGTAAAGCTTACTTGTCACCTCTCAGCGGTTGTCAAGCTCGCTTTACAGGAAGAGCAGGGCTCACACGGCGCCTCGGGCACCGTGTTCACCGTGCTGGTGGCCAGCCCGGTGAGGAGATTTTTGTGCGGGTATCGGTGAAATCTCACCGTGCCCAGTTGGGAGTAAAAGTGATTCCGCCTCAGTTGGCCCGTGAGCGAGTGAGTTGGCCCGCTGAGATTGCGCTTCACTTTTTTAGCTAGACGCGACCCGGCGGGCAGACTGCGCACATGCAGCTCCCTGCCGATGCCGTTGCCGCCACCGTGCTGATCGAGGTCGTAAGGATCTCCGCCCTCCCGACCAAGCGGGGCGTCGCGTACCCCGGCAGGGCGGTCGCCCACTGGGCTGGGAGCGAGGCCGCCGACGCCCTGGCCTTGATGGAGAACCTGCCCGGCAGCGAACAGCACCGGTGCGGCTTCTCGCCAGGCTGGAGCGTCCGGGGCTACGAGGACTCTCTCGACCTGGCGCTGTTCGAGGCGGCGTTCTGTTTCAGGTGCCACGAGGTCCGCATGCACGGAACGGCCGTGCCACCCGCGCTGGCCACGCAGTTCTTCGACGCGGACACTTCGCCGGCCCAGGCCCTCCTGGCCCTCTTCCGCGCGGCGACCCCGTAGCCGGCCGACCGGGTGAGCAGGCTCGCACAGTCCCCTCGAGGCATGAGCTTCTCAAGCATTACTGCAGGTCAGAGGCTTCTGAATTTAGCGCTCTAGGTGGCCAGACGGGCCAACTGCCGTGCTCAGTCACATGATTGTCCTGTGCCAGCGGACCGTGACCGGTTGCCACCGAAGGTTGCGCATCAGCAGGTACGGGCCAGCGAAGTTTGAGTGGCACGACGTGCTGGTGGGTAAAGGGCGGCAGCGGGGGAGCTTGCGGAGTGGGCCAGGCGAGCAGATCGCCTATGAGTCGCGGTCGGAGCGGGACGAGCTGATCCTGCCGACCACCCTTCTGGGAGGTCGGATCGACTGCGTGGTTAGCCTGGACTCCAAGGTGTGCCATGTCCGTCAGCGTCCCGCCGGAGCTGGTCACCGGCCGACCCAGATTCCGCGGCGACGCCGTTGGCAGCTCAGTCGGCCCGCTCGGCCCGCCGGCTACCGGTGGCACGGCGTGGTCCACCTATGCGGTACCGGTGATCTCCACCTTGATCGGGGCGGAGTTGTCGGCTGGGTTGGTGTCCCCCTTGAGCGGGTCGGGCACCGAGATCCGTCCCTCGGCGCCGTCGACCCGACGGTCGATCCGCACCCGCAGGACGTTCCAGTTGACGTTGGTGCAGTAGATGTTCCCGTCCTTGTCATCCCGCGAGCAGTAGTCGACTTCGGAAGGCTTCGATTCCCGCACCTCCTGTGTGAGCTTGGCCAGTGTGGTGCCCGGCGGGAGTTCGATACGCATCCGTGTCGGGCCCGGCCCGGGTGTGCCCTGGGGCTGCGGGACGTCCACCTCGGCCTCTTCGCCGATCCTGCCGCGGATCGTGAGGGCGCTGACAGACCAGTCCGCCGGCCCCTCCAAGGCCTTCCAGTGGAAGCGCAGCTCACCGCCGCGCTTGCCGGCGCTGAGGGTCGTTGGCTTCAGGCCGAGCGCGTCACCCGTGCCCTGGTGGTAGTGCGCCTTGTAGTCCGGGGTGTGCGGTGCAGGACTGTCCAACGGCCACACGGCGTAGGTGTATGCCGCTTCGAGCTCGTGGTAGTGGGTGTTGATGCGCTCCGTGATCGGCTCGGTCGTCTCGAACGCGGCTCCCGCACGCACGGCGTCCGGGAATTCGCAGAACGCCGTGTGGTAGTCGTCCGAGTAGTAGCAGTTGCGGTATGACGGGGCGGTGTCGGCAATCTGCGCGTTGGTGACCGACACCCGCAGGACGACGCCGCGGGAGGCCGATTCGGGCCCGGTGTTCTTGAACGCGGGCGTCAGGAGCGGCACTGGCGCATCGTAAGCACCCACGACCACCTGCGATTCGTGGGAGCGGAGCGCGAACGACGCCTTCGGGCCGGATCCGGGCCCCGCGGCACCGGGTCCGAGCAGCACTACCCCCGCGGCCGCCGCCGCGACCGCGGCGATCGCCACTCCTAACCTATCCTTACGGAATCCCACTGTCGTCCGTCCCTTCGCCTGGTCACTCGTGCCAGGCTCGACGTTGGCACACCAAGGACGTGCAAACCATGCAGGTCAGGCAAATTGATGCCCGGTCCGATGCCGGTCCGTTCGGCAAATGAGATCAAGCGTTGTGGGTCGACCGTCGTCGGAGCCGCCCGATGACCACCACAGAAGTGAACTGGGTCACTCAGCCTTCGCTGACACTGCTCAACCTTCGTTGTCACCGTCCCGCCCAGCTCCCGCGAGCTCCAGGGGCCGGGGACCGCAAACCCTGACACGCGCTCCGACCCGTCAATAAGGTTCAAGGTGGCGCCTTTCTACGACAACCCGGACCGGTCCTGACCTTCGACCACAAGCCCACACGCCGACCCGAGAGGGCCCGACATGACCGACCCGTCCGGCGAGCAGCCGACCCCGCCCCACACCACACCAGCTCAGGAAACCAGCCGCTTTCCGCTGACTGCTCAGCCCTGGTGGCACGAGCTCGTCCGCGGCGCCACCTACACCGCCGGCGGCGGCATCGTCACCCTCCTCATCCAGTGGCTCCAGCACCTCCTGTAACCCTCGCGGCGGGGTCACGGGTATGCCGGGCACCGGCAAGATGCACCTCGCGCACGCCGTCGCGTCCACCGCGCCCCTGGCTTCGGCTGGGGGCGTTGCTGTGGTGCCCGGACGGCGCAGCGCCCCGTAACCCACGGCGTACGGCCGGAGTTCCCGCGGCATGGATCACACCGGAGATCGCCAGCGGCCCTCTCGCCTCGCAAAGGCTCGGCGCAAACGTCGCACTGGCCCCTCATCCTCGTCGTGCGCAGCTTCCCGTGGCTCCGGTGGAACATCCGGGCCCGCATCTGGGCGGCGCCCGCGGCGACGATCTCTTCCTCGAGCCGCTCCCCTCCTGGGACGACGGTGTCGTCGGCAGCTGGACGAGGATGAAGGAGCAGCACCAGGAACTGACGGACAAGGCCCGGGATCTCTCTGAACTTGCCGGGATGGTTCGGGCGAACTCACGTGTCGCTGGAGTTGATTGTCGCGCTCCGCACCCGCAAGGCGTCGTCGTATTGGTTGCGGTCGAATGGGAACGGGCCGTATGCCGTGTAGTCGCGTGTTGTGCGGTGGGGTTGCTCAAAGGAGTCCCAGGTCACGAGATCGGCTGTCACGGTGATGCGGGCCATGAGCGGCCGGCATCCCCACTCGCCGCATTCACAGCCGAGCAAGGGCGTCCTCTGCCCCATGGGTTCCCACCGAAAGGGGCCGTGGTGAGTTGTGGCAGCGCCGGCCGGGGTCCTCACACCATGCCAGGGTCGTCCCACTGGCCAGAGAGAACCGCGGTCCAGTGGGGGTGTGAGGCAGCCACCGGGTCGATGTTGCGGGCCCAGGACGTCAGGCTGCGACAGCGGCTGTCTACAGCGAGGCCTTCCGTTCGTCGGCCTTGAGACCGCGGAGTGTCCAAAGGCCGTACAGAGCCAGCAGCGGTTTGACGACCATCCACTCGCCAGGGCGGTAGTCATCCGCGCGCACGAGCCTCTTGGCAAGATCAGGGCGCTGCCGCCGCAAGTACGCGCGGGCCTTGAGCGCGTGAGCTGGTTGGGAGACGATCTTGATGCGGTCGACGTCCTCAAGACGTGGGATCACGTTCGTGATGTTCTCCCATGTCGTCTCGCTGTGGTCTTCGAGGAGCACTGTGCCGTCGAACTCGAGCACCGACTTCGCGTAGTCAGCCATCAACTGGGCCTCCGCGGCGCCGCTGCTGGTCGCACCGCCGCTGAAGATCACGCGAGTGCCACGCGCACGGTCAGCGGCAATGGAGCGAATTCCAGCACGGACTCGCCAGCGGTTGATGAAGTTCGCCGTCGCTTGAGGGTTCCGGTAACCCAACACGACCACGGCCTCGACAGCGCCCTCGCTGTTCCCCACGAGAGCTCGAGACCAGCGCCAGTTCAACCACTCGCCCCAGACCAGGGCGGCAGCCCCAGTTATTGCCAGTCCTGTCCTTCGTCGCATGCGGCGACTCTAGGACACCTCGGTATCGGACAGCGAAGGCACCAACCAGCCGCGCTACGAACGACGCATTCTGTCTGGACCTCTGAACGGCGAGCGGGCCAGGGGGCGCAGTAGGGGGCTCCATCGGCTGCGGATACACCCCATGCCCGGATGGTGCGTCCTGCGGACCCGCCGTAACCGGGCTCCGCCCTCAAACTCCCTCTGCCCCAAGCCCCGTGCATTCGCGCCGAGTTCCGGCCGTGCGAGGGCTCACGGTTTCGACCGCGCGGGAAAAGGATCTGCGGCCAAGAGTGGCCCACATCGCGGAATATCCCGTTCCGCGGAGAAGTGCGACGGGGCAGGAGCACGATCACCGCCGTTGAATCCTGCACCTCCGCACAGGTGTTGTCTCGTTCGTTGCCCGAGGAGACGGCACAACTTGATGATCCGTTCGTCCCTGCCAGCATGTGGCGGCGCGGGCCGACCTTCGGCGCGCCGGCTCCAGCCTCCTCCGCGGCCCTGCCCCGGAGGAGGAGCCGAGACGAACAGAGGAGTGGAACATGTCGCGTCCCACCCGACGCCAGGTGCTGTACGGCAGCGCCGCGGCCCTGGCCGGAGCGGCGCTCGCCGCGCCGGCCGCCTTCGCCGACACCCCCACCGCCCGCCCCGCCGACGGCCACGCACACACGGCGGGAGCCGGGCACTCCGGTGGCCACGAGATGCCGGAGCCCTTCGACGAGATATACCAGGGCCGCCACATAGAGGGCTGGCCGACAGACGAAGACGGTGGGCACAACGGTGGCCACCAAGGACATGGCGGCCAGGCGGGGCACCACTCCGGCCAGGCCGGCCCGCACGAGGGCATGGACTTCGTCGTCCGCATCGACAACGACGACCTGCATGTGATGCGGAACGCGGACGGCACCTGGATCAGCCTGGTGAACCACTACGAGACGTTCAACACGCCACACGCCCTGGCGCGCGCCGCCGTGCGTGAACTCCAGGGCGCCGACCTGGTCCCCGTCGTCACCGGCTGAGGCCCGACCCTGACCGTCCCCCCACCGAGGAGTCCTCGACATGGCAGACCGGAAGAACCAGGCGGACCTCACCGCCACCGAGAAGCGGAACTTCGTCGACGCGGTGCTGGAGCTCAAGCGCACCGGCCGCTACGACGAGTTCATCAGCACCCACAACGCCTTCATCATCGGTGACACCGACAACGGAGAGCGGACCGGCCACCGGTCACCGTCGTTCCTTCCCTGGCACCGCAGGTTCCTGCTCCAGTTCGAAGAAGCGCTCCAGAGCATCACGCCGTCGGTCACGCTGCCCTACTGGGACTGGACCGTCGACCGTTCGACCAGCAGCTCCCTGTGGGCCGACGACTTCCTCGGCGGTGACGGACGGAGCGGCGACGGCCGGGTGACGTCAGGGCCGTTCGCCTTCGGCAGCGGCAAGTGGCCGATGAACATACGGGTGGACGGCCGGACGTTCCTGCGCCGCTCCCTGGGCACCGGGGTCCGCGAACTGCCGACCCGGGCCGAGGTCGACCGGGTGCTCGCCCTGAACGTCTACGATGCCGCCCCCTGGAACAGCTCCTCCGACGGCTTCCGCAACAACATCGAGGGCTGGCGCGGTCCCAATCTGCACAACCGGGTGCACGTCTGGGTCGGCGGCCAGATGACCACCGGAGCATCGCCCAACGACCCGGTCTTCTGGCTGCACCACTGTTTCATCGACAAGCTCTGGGCCGACTGGCAGCGGATGCACCCCAGGTCGGGCTATCTGCCGACCGGCAACACCCCCGACGTCGTCGACCTCCACGACACGATGAAGCCATGGAACGACGTCACACCGGCGGACATGCTGGACCACACCAAGTTCTACACTTATGCATGACAGGTCCATGACAGCGCCTGCCGCCCCCAGGCCTACCAGAGGCCCCTGACCACGCCCCCGTCCGGGCCGCGACCAACGACCGCAGGTCCTCCTCCGCCTCTGCCTCCGCAGGCCGCCCTGACCACACCGGTGCCTACGGGCGCGGGCCCTGCGCGCACAGTCACACGCCACGGCGCGTGACTGGTGCGGGCGGGGGGGTCCGGACGGGGCGCTCGGCCTCCGCGGAACGCAACGACCTCATGTATCCGCCATACGGATCGTGGGATGCTGCTGCCGGTACTGTCGGCCTTGAGACAGCACGGGGGTAGCAGATGGCTGTCCGGTTCGCTCCGCTCGACGATGACGATCCGACCAGCGTGGCCGGGTATGACTTACGCGCGCGGCTCGGCGCGGGCGGGATGGGGCGGGTGTATCTCGCCTTCAGTCCCGGCGGTCGCGCCCTTGCGGTGAAGATCGTACGGCCCGACTACGCCCAGGACGAGGAGTTCCGGCGCCGCTTCCGGAAGGAGATCGAGGCCGCCCAACGCGTCCAGGGCCTCTACACCGCACCGGTCGTGGACGCCGACAGCGAGGCGAAACTGCCCTGGCTGGCCACCGCTTATGTGCCGGGCCCCTCCTTGCACCAGGCCGTCACCGAGCACGGCCCACTTCCGCTGCTCACGGTGTTCCGGCTGCTCGCGGGCGTCGCCGAAGGCCTCACCGCGATCCACTCCTGCGATCTGATCCACCGTGACCTCAAGCCGGCCAATATCCTCCTCGCCGAGGACGGCCCCCGCGTCATCGACTTCGGTATCGCCCACGCCGCCGACGCCACCACGATCACCAGCACCCATGTCCGCGTCGGCACACCCGCGTTCATGGCCCCCGAGCAGATCCGCGGGCACTCCGCCAGCCCGGCGACGGACGTGTTCGCGCTCGGCAACCTCGCCGTGTTCGCCGCCACCGGACGCACCGCCTTCGGCGAGGGCAACCCGGACGCACTGTTCTACCGGATCCTCAACGAACCACCGGAGATGGACAGTTGTCCGCCCAAGCTGCGCGCCATCGTCAAACGGTGCCTTGCCAGGGACCCCGGGGAGCGGCCCGCCGTCAGCGAGATCATGGAGTACGCCAGGAAGCAGACGGCCGGTGAAACGCTGGCCCTCGCCGGGTCCTGGCTTCCCGACGCCGTGGCGAACTCCCTGGCCGGGTACGACACCAAGCGGTACAAGCCCCCCAAGACCAAGAAGGCCGGCACGGGCGAGATCGCCGGCACCACCGCGAAGACCGAGAAGAACGAGAAGAGCGGCAAGGCAGGGGATACGGCCGGGGCCAAGCCCCCTGCCGGAGGCGGGGGGAGTTCGTCCGGCGGCGCGCTCGCCGTGATCGGGGTCCTCGCCGGGGTGGCGATCCTCGCCATCGGCCCGGGCAAAGTGGTCGACGCGATCAGCGATCAGGTCAAGGGCTCGCCGTCACCGTCACCGACGTACTCGCTGCCGTCGTACTCGTACTCGCCCTCGTCGGGCTCGGATACGACCGGTTCGGACACGACCGGCTCGGACGCGAAGGGAACCGGCCTGTCCGGCGGCAGCTACACCCCGGACCCGGAGCCGACGGAGGAAGAGACCCCCGACGGCTGTGCGCGGGGCAGTCAGGCCCTCCGGAGCAACCTCGACACATACGACAAGGCGAGCGCCGCCTCCTTGAGCTCACTGGCCTCCAACCTCGACGCAGCGGCGAGCGATGCGGGCGACCCGGAGGTGGCCTCCGCGATCCGCGACCTCGCGAACGACGCGCGGGCGCTGAGTGATGCCGCGTCACAGTTCCAGGCCGCGCTCAACCGCAACGACACCTCGCAGGCCGAGGTCTACAAGAATGCTTTCAGCTCCGCGCGACAGGAGTGGGAGGACGACGGCGAGACGTTCAAGTCGGTGTGCTCCTAGGACGTGTCCGGCCGGTCTTGTGACCTGCCCAGTGCCCAGTGCCCAGTGCCCAGTGCCCACAGGCTGAGCGTTCCGTTCGCCAGGGGTCCGACGATCTCAGGAGGCCTGGTTGTCAGTGGTGCGTTGTAGCGTCGGTGCATGGCAGTCACTGACGAGAGGATCACACGATTGCGGGCCGCTGCGGTGGCGGGCGATGCCCATGCCGCACGGCAGTTGGGGCGATTGTTGTGTCTGACGGCATCGGATCCGCGCGAGCCCGGTGACGGTGAGCAGACCTGGCCCGAGGAGCGCTGGCTACGCGCCGCTGTGGAGGCACGTCCCGATGACGTCGAGGCCCTGACGATATTGACCGGGCGTCTGGCCCAGCAGATCTCCCACTGGGAGGCCGTGCTGGAAATGAACCCTGACGTCATGGCGGAGTACGGGGAGGACGAGGGCACCGTGAGACAGCGGCAGATCGAGGCGGAGGATCTGTACGCCCGAATACGAGCGTCCGGTCCCCTTGACCATGCCGAGGCCGGACTGGCCGGACTGGACGAGTTGGCCGTGCTGCTCGGTGTGAGGAGTGCGAAGGGCAAGACGGCCGCGGAGGGTGCGTACAGCTTCTATGTGTGGGAGGACGAGGCGTGGAGCGGATCCGTGCGGCACAGCGCGACCATTGTCGCGTCCGACGCCGACGAGATCCGCTGGGCAGGTGATGAGTGGCTCGCGCTTTCCGAGGGCGGGTTGGGTGGCGCGCCGACCTTGACCACGTACGTGGACGGTGCCGAACTGAGCTCGATCGACCTCGGTCCGTACCTCACCGAGGGGACCGTGTCATGGGACAGCGTCCCGGTGCCGGAGCTGACCGGCTCCCGGCTGCCCGCAGGGCTGCCGGTCCCGGGCCGCGGGATGTACTACGGCTTCTCCTGCGGAGCTGACTAGGCGACGCGAGAAGCCGGCGGTCATGTACGGAGCCGGCTGACCAAAGCTGCTGCGAGGGGGGCGGTGGCGCCCGTACACGTCCTGGTACAGCGAGGCCGCGTTCCCGCTGCTGGAGCACCGAGCACCAAGGGCAGGGGCCGGCTCCCGGGTCAGAGGTCTGCCGGGACCTCGTGGCCGGCCGGGCGGAGCATCTGGCCCTTGGCGAGGGCGCGGTAGGAGGGGCTGGTGGCCAGCAGCTCCTCGTGGTGTCCGCAGGCGACGGTACGGCCGTCCTCCAGCACGACGATCCGGTCGGCGTGCCGGACCGTCGACAGCCGGTGCGCGATCACCAAGAGGGCGCAGTCCTGGGCCACTTCATTCATCACCGAGGTGAGCGCGGCCTCGTTCACGGCATCGAGGTGGGACGTCGGCTCGTCGAGCAGGAGGAGCGACGGCCGGGCGAGCAGGGCACGGGCCAGGGCGACCCGCTGCCGCTCCCCCGCCGAGAGGGTGCACCCGCGCTCGCCGAGCACCCCCGACAAACCGCCGGGCAGCCGGTCGACCACGCCCTCCAGCCGGGCGAGTTCGACCACCCGCCGGACCTCGGCCTCACTGGCGTCGGGCACGGCGTAGGTGAGGTTGTCCCGCAGCGAGCCCTGTACGACATGGGTGCTCTGGTCGACGACGGCGATGCGGGCCCGGCATTCCGCGCGGCTCAGCCCGGCTGCGGGCCGCCCGTCGAAGAGCACGGTTCCGGCGTCCGGTTCGTAGAACCTGGCCACCAGCGCGAAGATCGTGCTCTTGCCCGTACCGGAGAGGCCGACGAGGGCGACCTGGCTGCGCCGGGGGACGGTGAACGAGACGCCGTGGAGCACCGGCCGGTCCGGTTCGTAGCCGAAACGGACGTCGCGCAGGGCGAGGGCCGGCGCCTCGCCCCTCCCGGTCCGCGGCACGTCGTCCCTCCCGGTCCGCGGAGCCTCCTCCCTCCCGGTGCGCTCCTCCCTCCCGGTCCGCTCCGGCCGCTCGGGCGTCCGGGCAGGGACGGACGGCCGGTCCGCGCGGAGTTCGTCCGGCCATGCAGGTTCCGCGGGCAGGGACAGCGCCTGCTCGATCCGCCGGTAGGCGCCCATACCGCGCTGGATCAGGCCGGCCGCCCGGAAGACCGACGACAACGGCAGCACCAGGTAGGAGGCGTACAGCAGGAAGGCGACCAGGTCGCCGAGCGAATTGCGGTGCCCGTTCACCCGCAGACCGCCGATGACCAGGACGAGCAGGAAGGAGCCCTGGACGGCGAGTTCGACCGCGGGGCTCATCAACGACGCCAGTTTCGCGGTCCGTACGCCCGCGCTGTACGCCCCGTCGACGCGCTCACCGATGCGGGCCGCCTCACGGTCCTCGGCGCGGTGCACCCGGACCATCGGGAGGGCGCCGAGCGCGCGTTCCAGATCGGCGGCGATCGCGCCGACGGAGTTCTGCATACGCTCGGAGGCGGCCCGAATGCCCTTGAGCAGCGAGGCCACGACCACGGCGGCGGTGGCCACGGTCGCCGTGACCAGAAGCAGCAGCAAGGGGTCGAGCCACCCCATGAGCACGAGCGCGCCCGCGGCGACCAGGGCCCCGGTGACCAGGTCGACCAGCGCCTGCGCGACCACCTCCCTGAGCAGGGTGGTGTCCGCGGTCACCCGGGAGATCAGGTCGCCGCTGCGGTGCCGGTCGTACTCCCTCATCTCCAGGCGGAGCAGCCGCGCGACCAGGCCGTGGCGCAGCCCCCGTACGACGCGTTCGCCCATGCGCTCCAGGACGAAGCGCCCGATCGCGCCGGTCGCCGCTTCAGCGACGAACAGCACGGCCAGGAGCAACAGCAGCGCCCAGAACGCCTTGCCCTGGCCGCCGGCGTCCACCAGCCGCTTGGCGACGAGCGGTTGGGCCAGGCCGAGGGCGGAGGCGGCGAGCGTGAGCACGGTGGCGACGACGGCGGAAGCCCGGTGCCCGGTGGTGAGCCGGTACATGGTGACGACCGCACCCCACGTCGAGCGGTCGGAGGTCTGCTGCGCGGTCCCGGTCGAGGCCTTCTGCGTGGTCCCGGTCGAAGTCTTCTGCGTGGTCCCGGTCATCGCGCGGGCCGGCCCTCCGGCGCGACGGTGATCAGCGGGGTGAAGTAGTCGTCCGGTACCCCTTCGTCCACCGGGTGGCCCGCCGCCTCGATCCAGGCGTGCGCCGTGAAGGGCGGGACCACCCGGACGCCGGTGCACCACGTGGGCCAGCTGCCGCCCAGCCGGCACAGCAGCGCGGCACCCAGGGAGCGGGGCAGACAGCCACGCGGCCCCGCACAGCGCAGGCTCACCGCGCAGACCGCGTCCCGGGCGTTCTTGGCCTCGGCGGCGGAGGCGGGGGCCGCTCCGCGCCGCAGGACACCGAGAACGGCGCGGATGCGGCGCGGCGGCAGGAGCGCGAGCAGGACGGCGGGCAGCAGGACGAGACGGGCGGCCAGTCGCCGGGCGAAGGGGACGGAGGTGGGGCGTTCCAGTGCGCTCGGTGTCGTCATGCGGCCAGCCCCGACGCGCGCAACTCCGCGACCAGGTGCGCGACGTCCTCCTCGGCCCGCGCGGGATCGACGTCGAACTCCGCGATGAGCGCCGCGACCGCCGCGGCTTCGTCGCCGCCCGCCATGAGCGTGCTGACCACCAGTGTGCCCGTCGGGTTCAACTCCCAGTAGGAGCCGCTGCGTTCGTCCAGAAGGACGGTGCCGTAGCCGGTCTCCGCCGTGGAGACGTCGGCGCCGAAGCGCAATGCCATGGTGAGCCTTTCTTCCTGCGTCGGGGGGGGTACTCAGGGGGAGGCGGGCGCCCGGGGCCCGGTGGCTCGCGGCAGACCGCGCAGCCACACTTCGCAGGCGATGGTCGAGTAGAGGATCGCGTCCCGCAGTCCGGGCGTGGCGGGCCGCTGGGCCAGCCGGCGCAGGGCCCTGCCGTCCACCAGGCCGAGCCGTTCCAGCTGCGAGTTCTCCCAGAGCGCCATCAGGTCGCCGCGGTGCTCGCGCAGCCCGTTGGAGGCATCCATGGACGCCGCGGCCTTGTTGGTGCGCCGCAGACAGTCGTCCGGCACGACTCCCTGCATGGCTGCGGTCAGCAGCGGTTTGTACTGCCAGGGGGTCACGCGTTCGGACGGGCGGACCGCGAGGCATGCCTCGATCACGCGGTCGTCGAAGAACGGTGACGCCATCGGCACCCCGGCCCGGGCGGCCATCCGGTCCCACTGGCGGACAATGCGTGTGCAGGAACGGATCTGTTCCAGGTCGGTGTGCAGTCCACGGTCGGGGTGCAACGGCTGTGCGTGCACGGCCGCTTCGCGCAGCGCCCGCTCGGCCGTGCGCCGGGCGTCGGGGGTCACCCAGTCGAACAGGCGGGGGGCCATGCCCCAGCCGAGACCGCTGCGGACCGTGGGCGGCAGCGGTTCGCGCAGCCGTCGGCCGGAGTCCGCCAGCCAGGCCCCGTACGGCCGGGTGTCGGCCAGGGCCCGCGCCATACCGCCGAGGGGCCATTGCCACAGGGCCCGGAACCCCCGCAGCTGCCGAAGGGCGAACAGGGGGCGGGTCCGCAGCAGGCGGTGGTAGTACGCCTCCGAGCACCAGGCGACGTGGTCGCCGCCGATGCCGGTCAGATGCACACGGCTGCCCCGCCGCGCGAGCCACGGCAGATGGTGCAGCACCCGGGAGCGGTCCATGACGCCGATGGTCGGTTCGTCCAGCAGATCGTCGATGCCGAGCAGATCGCTGTAGACCAGGGGTGAGGCGTCGGCGTCCCACACCACATGCTCGACCTGCGGCAGGGACCGGGCGGCTTGCCGGGCCCAGTACAGATCGGTGTCGGCGGGGTCGCGTCCGGGCCAGGTGCTGGCCACCACCCGCGCCGGCGATGCCGCGGCGAGGAAGCAGACGGAGGTGGAGTCCAGGCCGCCGGACAGGTCGCAACTGACCACGCCGCCCTGCCGCGTACGGGCATCGACGGCGCGGGTGAGTGCCGCGCGCACCAGGGGCGCGCCCTCGGCGAGCGAGCGGACCGGCTCCGGAGGCGTCCACCAGCGGGAGTGGCGTACGGACCGGCCGTCCGCTGCCACGATCATGGCGTCCTCCGGTGGTACCGCCGTAACGCCCCGCCACAGCGGCGTTTCGGAGAGCGGATGGGGAACCGGCCACAGGAGCCTGACCGCCAGCTGCTCTTCGTCCGGGTCGCTGCCCAGTGCGGCAGCGAGGACATCGGCGCTGGTGGCGGCCACCCGCACACCGTCGACGACCGCATGGAACACCAGCCGGAGGCCGGAGGCGGTGCCGTGAACGCGGAGCTGCCCGTCGAGTGCGGCGGCGAGATGGAAGCTGCCGGGCAGGGCGCGGGCCAGCTCGTCGAGAGCCGCGAGATCCCGCAAGCGGCCGGCGTGGCGCTCCAGTTCGGCGGCGTCGACGGGGCAGCAGCCGATGACGGCGAGCGCCGCCGGGCCGACCCGGGCGGTGACGACCTCCTCCTCGTGCCAGTGGCCGACCAGCCAGGGCCTTCCGGAGGCGTGGGTGAGGGTGCGCGTTCCTGGGCGGGCGAAGGAGCGGGCCACGGCGGCGGCATCCGCACGGTCGGGAAAGACCGCGAAATGCGCGTCGCCGGGGCCCGGACCCGCACTTTCGTGCGTCTCAGTCATGGCTTCGATTCAACGAGCCGTGGTCCGTCAGTTCTTGCTCAGCAGGACGCGGTCGTTCCCGGAGCTTCCCATCAGCCCGGTCTTCTTCCGGAACGAACCGAGCCGCGCGAGTGTCGGAGCCTCATAGGTCTTCTTCATGGCGTCTCCTCGATGCCGATGTCGCCCCCGCCCCCTGGCGGGCCAGAAATCGACCTACGGTCGTGGCCGCCTGCCCGGGCTCATCGGGAACCCGGACGAGGGTTGGGCGTGCCAAGGAGGCTAGTTACACGGCAGCGGTACGCCACAACAGCCAACAGATAAGTCATATCGGCTGATGAACGCTGTGGATATCGAGCGCACCGCGCCCGATGAAGACGATCGATTGAAAGATCAACTGTAAGGAATGTGACCAGTTCCGGCCAGGAAAAACGTTTCCACGTGCGGTCCCTCGGAAGGTTTCACAACCGGCGCGGAGGGGCGCACGCTCAGCCAGCGGGGCGCCGCCCGGGGCACTCGGCCGTCCTCCCCGCACTCCACCTCCGTCCGCACCATGCGGACATCGGTCGAGACGGATACTTCCAGCCAAGAGGTCGACGACACCCATGAGCTACGTCAGTGTCAGGTGCGGCGGCCGGCGAACGGGCTCGCTCGCCCCGCCTCACACCGCCGAGGCGTCCGGCCCGAACCGGCTGCGGACCGCCGTCTGGACCTCGGCCTCCTCGGCCGGGTCGGCGGCGAGCCGGCGCAGCTGCTCGACGACCCGGTCGTCGCCGGTGGCGGCGTGCCGGGCGGCCAGCTCGCGGGTGGTCTCCTCGCAGTCCCACAGGCACTCGACGGCGAAGCCGGCCGCGAAGCCGGGGTCGGTGGCGGCGAGCGCGGCGGCGGCCCGGCCACGGAGGTGGGAGGAGGAGGTCTCACGGTAGATGTGCCGCAGCACGGGGGCGGCGCAGCCGACACCGAGGCGGCCGGTGCCGTCGACCAGCTCCCACAGACCGTCCGCGTCCGGGCCGTCCTCACGCACGGTCCGGCGCAGCGCGGCCAGTACCAGCTCGGCGTCGCGCCGGCCACCACGGCGGGCGAGCACCGCGGCGGCGGAGACGCCCAGCCGGTCCGCCCGCGGCGCCCAGAGGCGGGCCCGCTCGACGGCGGCGACGCTGCGCATCCGCGCGAAGGCGGCGAGCGCGGTCGCGACCACCTGCTCGGAGGAGAAGGGGCAGGTGACCGCGGACTCGATCAGATCGAGAACCTCGGGGTCGCCGCGCTCGGCGAGGTGGTGGAGCGCCGCGGCGCGGGCCGCGTCCGGTCCGCTGCGGGCGGCCCGCACCAGCTCGGGACGGTCCTCGGGGCCGGCCACGGCGGCCAGGCAGCGGGCGGCGGCGAGGTGCCGGTGCTCCTCGGCCTCCTGCTCCCCACCCTGCTGGGCCCACTGAAGGACCTCGGTCACGCTCCAGCCGGGGCGCGGCCCACGGGGCCGCAGCTGTCGCTGCCAGCGGTCGAAGGAGCCCTGTTCGCCGGCGGCGGCCAGCCGCGCGGCATAGCGGGGGTCCTCGGCCCACAGCCGCCAGGGCCGGGGCTCGAAAGCGTCCCGTACGGCGGCGGCCAGCTCGGCCTCGCCCTGCTCGGTCTCGGGGAAGCGGGCGAGCACGGCGGGGGCCAGGGTCATCAGCCCGGCGTCGTCGTCACGCAGAGCGAGCTCGTCCAGGGCCCAGCGCCAGTTGCTGCCGGCCGCGGCGTAGCTGCGCAGCAGCAGCCGGGCGGCGTCCCGGCCGTACGCGGCGAGGTGGCCGAGCACGGCGAGGGCGAGGCCGGTGCGCTCCTCCCCCGTGTCGACGAGGTCGTCGGGGTGGAAGAGGTGCCGTTCGATCTCCTCGAGCCCGCCGTCGAGCTGCATGTAGAGGCGCGCGTAGTAGAGCGAGCGGTTCTCGACCTGCCAGTCGCGCCGGGGGTCGCGCAGCACGCTGTCGTTGAGTGCCGCGAGCGCCTCGGCCCGCGGCGCCGCGAGGGCATGCAGGGTCCCGTCGCCGCGGCCTCGCTGGAGGAGGCCGAGCAGGGTGCCACTGGGCGCTATGTCTGGATCGAACATGAGGTCAGCATCCGGTGCGGGGGACGGGCTGGCAACGGGATTTCCGCTGACCGGCATTCTTGCCGGTGTTCACGGACCGTATGCACGACATCCCCGCTGACCCCGTGGAATCGGCGGGAACACCTGCGGTACGGCGGCCGAAGCCTAGCCTGGAAGCTGTCATTCCGCAGGTTCGCCCCCGGTATGCCAGACGGCGGCCAGCGGCATATGCCAGATGCACCACCGTATCGGGTAGTGCCAAATCCCTTACGCACGGTCGCCGCCTGTGCGACAGTCGTTACCGGCCCTTCAGCCCGGCGCCGCCTGATCACGGAGTACGTCATGCCGTCCCCTCTCTTCGCGGACCATCCAGCCGACCGGCCCCCCGAGCGCGACACGGTCGAGGCACTGATCACGCAGGCGCGCCGCCTGCGCGGCGGCCTCGACGCGGTGCGCAGGGAGTCCGCGGTGGACACCGACCTCGTCACCGACCCGCAGCTGCGCTGGCAGCGGGCCCTGTGCGACCTCGCCGTGCACCACCTCGACGACCTCGGCGGCCATCTCGACCAGCTCAGAGAGGGCCTGCCCACCGAGAGTGACGACGACCGGGACGCGGTGGACGAGCTGCCGGCCGCCCTGCCGGAGTCCGAGCCGCAGGAGCGCGGCGCACTGCTGCGCCGGGTGGGCAGCGCCGAGTGGAATCTGCTCACCGATGAGGTCAGCTGGTCCGACGAACTGTTCGCGATCTTCGGCCGGGCCCCGGCCGACGGCCCGCTCACCCTCGACGAACTGCCGTCACTGGTCCACGCGGAGGACCAGGAGGGGCTGGCCACGATGGTCACCGACTGCCTGGTGGACGGCCGGCCGATCGACGGCGAATTCCGCATCGTGCGGCCGGACGGGAGTCTGCGCACGGTGCACATGGTGGGCGAGCCGGTGCTCGACGCCGACGGCAGCACCGCCTGCATGTGGGCCGTACTGCGGGACGTCAGCGAGCTGCGCCGTAGCCAGGAGGCGGTCCGCGAGACCCGTGACTCGCTGCACCGCGAGCGGCAGATCGCGCAGACCGAGCACCGGCTTGCGGTCGAGCTGCAGGAGGCCGTGCTGCCGCCATGGCGCGGCTCCCTGCGGTTCCCGCAGGGCGGCCCGGTCGCCCTCGATCTCGCCGGGCGCTATCTGCCGTCCGGCACCAGCGCCCTGGTCGGCGGCGACTGGTACGACGCACTGCAACTCCCCGACGGGGCAACGCTGTTGAGCGTCGGCGACCTCACCGGACACGGCGCCACCGCGACGTCGGGAATGGCGATGGTGCTCGGCGCCCTGCGCGGGATGGCGGTCGCCGGACACCGGCCCGGGCCGCTGATGGCGTTCCTCAATCAGCTGCTGGACACCGCCGCCCAGCCGGCGCTCGGCAGCGCGGTCTGCGGCCGGTTCGACCCCCATACCCGCGTACTGGAGTGGGCCCAGGCCGGGCACCCCGCACCGCTGCTCTTCCGCGGCGGCACGGGGCGCGCGCTGGATCCGCCCGAGGGCGTGCTGCTCGGGGCGACCTCGGGTGCCGCGTACACGCAGCGCACCGAACAACTGGAGCCCGGCGACCTGCTCGTCCTGCACACCGACGGTCTCGTACCGCGCCGGACGCACGGCACGGAAGCCGCCCACGAGGGGGCCGAGCGACTCCTCGCCCTGGCGCCGCGGTTCTCCGCGGCCCGCAGTGCACAGGACAGCGTCCGTATCGTCGTCGAGGAGTTCGGCAGCACCGAGCGTGAGGACGACGCATGTGTACTGATCGCCCGGGTCGGCGACTGACACACCACGCGACTGCCGCCGAGGGCGGGTCGGCACCTCCGCAGCCGACCGCCCGTAGGCGTGGTAAGTGACTCCCCGCCATATAGGGCCCGCCTGTTCCGGAACGCCATGGGCGGATCCGTTCCGGAACGGTCATAAGCCGCTTCAGACCGAGAAGTTCTTGCCCAGTCCCGATCCGATGCCCGGCCCGAGCCCGGACCCTTTGGCCTTGGGCTTCGCCTTCGGCATGACCTGCTGGATCTGCTCGCGCAGGTCCTGGATCTTGCCGTAGTCCGCGTACTGCCCCGTCAGACGGAACATCTCCCGGAGCCGGTCCCAGGTGCGGTGGGAGGAGTTCTCACCGATGGACACCAGCGCGAGCCGGGCGTAGCGGTCCGCCTGTTCGGGGTCGTTGCCGATGAAGCAGGCCGAGGCCATGGAGATGTAGTCGAAGATCTGCGACCGCTGACGGCCGCTCTCGCGCAGCTCCAGCGCCTTCTTGGCGTGGTGCTGGGCGATCTTGGCGGCCGAGGGGTCATGGTCGGCGAGGGTGCGGAAGGCCAGCGCCTGCATGCCGTGCAGATCCGCGTCGTCGAACATCTGCATCCAGCACGGCGGGGGAACATCGCCCTTGTCCGAGACGAACAGTTCCTCCGCCTCACCCAGTGTGCGCCGCATCGCCTGGCCGTGGCCCTTGGACGCCTGGGCCCAGGCCTCGATGGTGTGCAGCATGGCGCGGGTGCGCGGCAGGGTCTCCTCGCCGGAGCCGGACTTGGCGAGCTTCATCAGATCCAGCGCATCGTCGGGGCGGCCCAGATGGACCATCTGGCGGGCGGCACGGGAGAGCGCCTCCCCGGCGCGCGGGCGGTCGCCGCCCTCGCGTGCCGCATGCGCTGCGATGATGAAGTACTTCTGGGCGGTGGGCTCCAGGCCCACGTCATGGGACATCCAGCCGGCCAGTACGGCCAGGTTGGCGGCCACGCCCCACAGCCGGCGCTGGAGATGGTCGGGGTGGCGGTAGGCGAGCATGCCGCCCACCTCGTTGAGCTGGCCCACCACGGCCTTGCGTTGCAGCCCGCCGCCGCGGGCCGCGTCCCAGGCGCGGAAGACTTCGACCGAGCGCTCCAGCGCATCGATCTCCTGCGACCCCACGGGGGCCGCCTCATAGCGGTCGAAGCCGATCTGGTCGAGTTCGTCATGGGTGTCGGAAGCGAACGGGTGATCGTGGCGGGCTGCGCCAGTGGGGGCCGGGTCGGTGTGCAGCCAGTCGTGCATGGCGCCGGTGAGTGCGGAGCCCGCGGCGAGCGCAGCGCCCGCACCCACCAAGCCGCGTCGGTTGAGCATGAGGTCCATTCCCGTGAATTCCGTGAGGACCGCAGCGGTCCGTTCGGGAGCCCACGGCAGACCGTCCGTGGCCTGCCGCTTCCCCGAGCGACCGGTTCTGGCGAACCCGAGGTCCTCGATGGTTACGACACGGCCGAGGCGCTCGGTGAACAGTGATGCCAGGACCTTGGGCACCGGATCCCGGGGGGTCTCCCCCATGTCGATCCAGCGCCGCACCCGCGAGGTGTCGGTCGCCAGCTGCGGATGGCCCATGGCCGCCGCCTGCCGGTTGACGAGCCTCGCCAGCTCTCCTTTGGACCAGCCCGCCAGGCCGAAAAGGTCCGCGAGACGGGTGTTCGGCTGCCTGTCCACGTCAAGCCCCCAGGTTCCTCGACTGAGTTGACAGTAACGGCCGGTGACATGGGCTGCGACCATTCGCCAGGGTTCGCCAGGGTGCGCCAGATGGTCTGCCACCCGCGCCCCCGTGTTCTGTAGGTGTGCCGCCCCCGGCCTGGTGGCGGGACCGCATTCCCCAGGGTGCGCGCCCTTCACAGGGGCCCGGGATCGGCCTCCTGCACGGGGCCCGTTCTCGGGTTCCCTCCACCGGGCCGGGGAGCGCACGCAACTCGTCGGCGCACGAAGGGATCTGTCTCACCCATGTATGCAGCATCGTCCGCCGTGACCACCCCCACCCGGCCGTACCGCCCGCACCCGACGGGCAGCGGGCCGTATCTCGCCCCCGCCCCTTCCGCTGGGGCGGTCCCCGGTCTCGCCGGCGGCCGGGCCCGGCGGACACCGGGGACGGGCACCCAACCGCTCAGCGGGAGACTTGACTTGTCCGGGCCCCAGGGCGCCCAGTTGCGCGCCGCGGTCGCCTCGGTGCACCGCATCTGTCCGGAGTTCAACCCGGTCCAGGTGCTGCGCCGGAGCGGTAAATCCGTCCTTCTCGTCGGCACGACGGGCCGTATGACCGCGGTCGCGAAGTGTTTACTGGACCACTCCCCCTCGTGGGCGGAAAGGTTCCAGCAGGAAATAAGTGCATACCGCGCATTCGTCCGGCATCGTCCGCCGGTTCGGGTGCCGCGGCTTGTGGCGGCCGATCCCGACAACTGCACGCTGATCGTGGAGCGGATGCCCGGACGGGTGGCGTCCCTGACGCGGCACCCGTCCGAGGCCCCGCCGCGCGCGGACGTACGGGCCGCGCTCGGCGCGATCTGCCAGATCAACCGCTGGCGCCCGCCGGCCGGGCTGTTCGACGCCCCGCTGGACTACGCGGGCCGGATCGGCCGCTACCACGACCTGGGGCTGCTCACCGACCGGGACCTGGGCGACCTTCAGAAGCTGATGCACGGTCTGTCGCACGTCCAGGGCCAGTTCTGCCACGGTGACGCACTGCTGAACAACGTACTGCTGTCCCCCGCCGGCCCGGTGCTGCTGGACTGGGACAACGCCGGCTGGTACCTGCCGGGCTACGACCTGGCGACGCTCTGGACCGTGCTCGGCGACGCCCCGGTGGCACGCCGTCAGATCAGCCAGCTCGCCCAGAACGCGGGCCCGGCCTCCCGGGACGCCTTCCTGGTGAATCTGATGCTGATCCTGACCCGCGAGATCCGGCGCTACGAGACGGCGGTCCAGCGGACCATGCGCGAGCCCACGCCGACGGGTACACCGGGCCCGGGACAACCCGGTGTACCCGCGGCGGGCGAGGAGCAGCGGCTGCTCCTGCGCCGGCTGCACGACGACTGCCAGATGGCGCGTCGTGCGGTACGGGCGGCGGTCGGCACCCGCTGACCGCCGGGCCCGAGGGGGAACTGTGAGCGGCGCGCCCGGCGTACGGGACGCGCCGCTCACCCATGTGCACCTACCCGGTCATTGGTCCATTCCACTGACGCCTCGCAGGCCCGGCAGCGGTTCGGGAAGGCTCCTCTGGAGACGCCCTGACATGCGGAATCCCGACCCGGCACGGTGATTGACGGTTCGTCGGCAGACGTATAGCGAGCGGCCCGACGGGGGATCTACTCTCGGGGCCCACCCCGCACGCCGTTTGCGCACCAACCGTCACACCGCCCGGCTCGGGCCGGCTCGAGGAGGTTGCTTTGCGAGGATCCGCCCCGGAAGACGAGAAGAGAATCCCCCGCCGCCCCACCCTGCGCAGATCCACCACCGCCCTCGCGGCGGCGGTGCTGCTGCTGCCGCTCTCCGGTGCGCCGTCCGCGAGCGCCGGGCAGCCCCGGACGGACCGGTTGCAGCAGGCCTTCACCGATGCCGCCGCCCGCTTCCACGTACCGCGCAGCGTGCTGCTCGGCGTCTCGTACCTGGAGTCCCGCTGGGACAGCCATGGCGGCGCCCCCAGTGTGTCCGGGGGCTACGGCCCGATGCATCTGACCGACGCCCGTACGGCCCTGACGCGGACACCGGAGTTCAGCGAGGGCGACGAGGACGCCCGTGGCGATGCGTCGCGGGCCCGTAAGCGGGTACCGGCCGGTGCGGCGCGGCAGGCCGCGCTGCCGGCCGAACTCCCGGCCCGGCTGCGGACCTTGGCGACCGCCGCGCGGCTCACCGGACTGCCGGCCGCGAAGCTGCGGACGGACCCGGCGGCGAATGTGCTGGGCGGAGCGGCGCTGCTCGCCGCGGAGCAGCGCCGGCTGGGGCTGCCCGGAGGCGGCGATCCGGCGCGTTGGTATGCGGCGGTGGCGCACTACGGCGGTCAGGACAGTGCGCTCGGCGGCAAGGCCTTCGCGGACGAGGTGTACGCGGTGATGCGCCAGGGCCAGACACGTACGAACGATGCGGGGCAGCGGGTGACGCTGGCCGCCGCGCCGGGGCTGGCCCCTGATGCCGGACAGCAGAAACGTCTCAGCAAGCCGGCCACCAAGGCCTCGGCCCCGGGCGGCGGGCACGGCCTGGAGTGCCCGTGGAACGTCGCCTGCGAGTCGGTCCCCGCGCCGTACGAGGAGTTCGGCGACAACGACTACGGCAACCACGACAAGGCGGACCGCCCCAGGGACCAGAAGGTCACCACCATCGTCATCCATGACACCGAGGGGTCGTGGGACGTCACCCTGAAGCTGATCAAGGACCCGAAGTATGTGTCCTGGAACTACACGATCCGCTCCTCGGACGGGTTGATCGCCCAGCACGTACCGACCAAGGACGTCGCCTGGCACGCGGGCAACTGGTACATCAACTCGCACTCCGTCGGCATCGAGCACGAGGGCTTCCTCGCCTCGCCGGACGCCTGGTACACGGAGGCGATGTACCGCGCCTCGGCCCGTCTGGTGAAGTATCTGAGCCGCAAGTACGACGTGCCGCTCGACCGGCAGCACATCCTGGGCCACGACAATGTGCCGGGCACGACGACCTCCACCATCCCCGGTATGCACACCGACCCCGGCCCGTACTGGGACTGGGCGCACTACTTCACCCTGCTGGGCAAGCCGTTCCACGCCACCGCGGGCCGGCACGGCGGGCTGGTCACCATCCGCCCCGACTACGCCCGCAACCAGCCGCACTACTCCGGCTGCGCCAAGCCCGGTGACAGCTGCGCACCGCACGGCTCCGGGGCGGTGCGGCTGTACTCCGCGCCGAGCGAGAGCGCTCCGCTGGTCAAGGACATCGGGCTGCATCCGGACGGCAGCGATTCGACGGACGGGGTGAACGACACCGGTGCCCGCGCCACCACGGGCCAGCGGTTCGCGGTGGCGGGCCGGTCCGGCGACTGGACGGCGATCTGGTACCTGGGGCAGCGGGCCTGGTTCCGCAATCCGCACGGGGCGCACACCGCGGTGAACGCCAGGGGCCTGATCGCCACGCCGAAGGACGGCCGTACGGAGATCCCGGTCTACGGGCGCGCGTACCCGGAGAAGGAGGCGTACCCCGCCGGGGTGCCCTACCAGGCGGTCTCACCGCTGCCGTACAAGATCGCCGCGGGGCAGAAGTACACGGTCGGCGACCGGCTGACGGGCGACTACTTCTACGCGCCGACCTTCGATCTCTCCAAGCACGCGATCGTGCGGGGCGAGGACGTCTACTACGAGATCCAGCTCGGTCATCGGGTCGGCTATGTGCGGGCGGCCGATGTCGACGTACGGGGCTCGGACGCGTAGTCCGGGCAGGCCGGGGCCGGTCCCGGCAGCGCCGGTGCGCCGGTCGGGGTATGCGAGGCGCCCGGTGGACGGCGGCGTACGAGCCGTCCACCGGGCGCGCTGCGAGTGTGCCGCCGGGTCCTCCGCGCCGGGGTTCAGCCCTGCTGGAAGAGCTCCGCGGGAAGCGGCTTGAGCAGCGCGTAGAGGTCGTCGGTGATCGGCCGGTCCCAGCTGGCGATGGTGACCAGCACACCGTCGCTGCGGTCGAACTGGGCGCAGGAGATCCGGCTCTCGGAGCACTTGATGCGCTTGACGATCAGCAGGTTGTCGTCGTGCATCACCGGGGTGTCCTCGCTCTCGACGACCGTCACCGGCTCGTCGTTGCCGAGCGCCGCGAGCAGCTGGGCCACCTCGAAGGGCACCTGGCCCTCTTCGAGCTCGCGGGCCGGGGAGCCCTCCGGCAGATTGCCGATGATCATCGCGGGCCCGCGGCCGCCGAACAGGTCGTAGCGGAGGAAGACGCCCTGGCAGCTGCCATCGGGGGCGGGCAGCAGCCCGGCCCCGAGATTGCCCGGCCAGTCCCCGGGGTCCATGGCGAGAACATCGAAGTCTGGACCGGCGGGCGTGGCTGCGCTACGGCGGCGGAGGAAGGACATGCCGCCATCGTACGTGGCCCGGGCGGGCGCGCCGCGCGGACGTCGGGGTGAACGCCGCCCGGAACGCCGGGCCGCCGCGGCTCCTCCCGTGCCGTGGATCAGGCCTGTTCGGCCAGCTCGTCGAGGAGGCGCATGGCCTCACCGGCCGCTTCGTGGGGCACGAAGAGGTGATCGTGGTGGAAGCCGGCGACGACATTGCAGCTGAACCCGGCCCCGGCGAGCGTGGTGGCGACGGCGGCGGTCAGGCCGACGGCGTCCAGGGCGGAGTGCACCCGCAGGGTGATCCAGCCGGCGACGTACTCGTAGGCCAGGCCGGTGCGGTCGGCTTCCTCCTGGTGGAGGACGAGGGTCAGCCCTTCGGGTTCGGCGACGGTGACCACCGGGGCCAGGCCCGGCGGGACGGCCCCGGTCACGCTCGTAAAGACAAACCGGCCGTCGTGCAGCTCCGGCCGCATCCCGCGCAGCAGGGTCCGGAGATCGCGTTCACCTGTCATGCCGCTCACTCTACGAGGTGGCTGTGCGCCCTTCCCGGCGCCTCTCGTGATGGCGGGCCACCCGGGCGCGGTTGCCGCAGGAGGGCTTGCACCACTCCTGGCGGGCGTGGTCCTTGACGAAGTAGCGCACACAGCGCGGGGCGGGGCAGGCCCGCAGCAGCTCGCGCTCGGGTCCGTCGAGGAAGGTGATCGTGGCGCGGGCGAGCGCGGCGACGATCCGGTCGGCGGCCGGCGGGGACCCGGCGGGGTGCAGCCGCAGCGCGGGCGGTGCGTCCGGCTCCCAGCTGAGCTGCGGTGCGGTGGGGACCAGGGCGGCCGCGGCGTTGAGCCGGCGGATCGCCTCGTCCGCCGGGAGCAGCCGGTGGGCGTCGGCGGAGCTGGGCGGCCCCGGGCGGACGGCGCGCGCGAACAGTGAGCGGACCGCGGCCCGCAGCTCCCGTACGGCGGTGTGCAGTGCCTCGTCCACGGTGACCTGGTCCGTGGCGCAGTCCAGCAGGGCGGCCCGTTCGCGGAGCCAGGCCGTGAGCCCGTCGGTGTCGGCCAGGTCGTCGGCGACGCCGCCGTGGCCGTCGTGGCGGATGGTGACGGCGAGATCCAGTGCGAGCCGTGTGGCGGTCATGGGCTAATGGTAACGTCGCCGACAGCCATTAGCGCCTTGCGGGGAAACACAGGGGGGAACATGGCCGGTCTGCCTCAACTGCCGTACGGATGCCCGGCCTTCCCGGGTGAGGCGGCCGGCCTGCGACCAGGCGGAGTTCCGGCAGGGCGACAAGGAACGCACGCACACCCGGCCGGCCTGCCGCCGGACCGGCGAGCGCTGGACGAAGGAGTTGCCGTGGCCGTGACGACGAGCGCGCACACCCTGCCGCCCGAGGCCGTACGCACCGCGGTCGAGGCGGGTCAGGAGCGGTTGCGCGCCCTGCTGCCAGGCCTGACCGAGACCGGGATCCGGGAGCCGAGTGCGCTGCCCGGCTGGTCCCGGGCCCATGTCCTCTCGCACATCGAGGGCATCGGTCTGGCGATGGCCCGGCAGGCCCGCTACGCCCTGCGCGGGGAGCTGATCGAGCCGTACGACGGCGGACGGCCGGCGCGCGCCGCCGGGATCGAGGCCGGTGCAGTGCGCGAGGTGGCCGCGCTCCGGAACGCCGTGCTGGCCGCGCTGGACGAGGCGTCCGCGGCGTGGGCGGCGGTCGGCCCGGCCGACTGGTCGCGCCCGGTCCGCTACCGCGACGGCGATCTGCGTACCGCCCTGGTCTGCTGGTGGCGGGAGTTGGAGATCCACACGGCGGACGCCCGGATCGGTTACGGGCCCGAGGACTGGCCGCGGGAGCTGTGCCACCACCTCCTGGACCACCTGGCAGCCCGCGCCCCGGAGGGCCTGCGCCTCGTGCTGGAGGCCACGGACGAGGCGTCCGCGCGGGCGTACGGCCCCGTGGCGGCGCCAACGGTGACCGTCCGCGGCCGGCTCACCGACCTGGCGGCCTGGCTGGCCGGCCGGGTGCCGCACCACCCGCTCGACTGCCGCCAATCGGGGACGGGCGCACCGCTGCCCGCCCTGCGCGACTGGCCGTAACGGACCCCCGCCCGGACGCCCGGAAGGACACCCCCACATGCCCACCACTCGGCCGCGCACCCTCAACCTCTGGAAGGCAGGCCTGAGTTCGCTGCCGTCCGAGGTCTGGCGGCGTGAGGACTGGGAGGTGCTGATCCTCGCCGACAACGCACTGACCGGGATCCCGGCGGCACTCGGCCGGCTGCGCGCGCTGCACACCCTGGACCTCGGCCACAACGCACTGACCGCGGTGCCCGACGAGATCGGCGACCTCACCGGGCTGACCCGCTACCTCTATCTGCACGACAACCGGCTGACCGGGCTGCCGGACTCGCTCGGCAGGCTGGACCGGCTCGGCTACCTCAACGTCGGCGAGAATCCGCTGGACCATCTGCCGGAGACGATCGGCGAGCTGGCCGGGCTGGTCGAACTGCGGGCGCAGAAGGCCGGGTTGAGCGCCCTCCCCGGGCCGCTGGGGCGGCTCGGCCGGCTGCGGGAGCTGTGGCTGGGCGGCAATGCCCTCACCGAGCTGCCGGACAGCATCGGCGCGCTGCGCGAGCTGCGGGTGCTGGAGCTCCGCGACAACGCCCTGACCTGCGTGCCCGGCGCGCTGCGGACGCTGCCGCTGCTGCGCCGGATCGATCTGCGGGGCAACCGGATCGAGGAGCTGCCACCCTGGATCGCCCGGCTCCCGTCGCTGGAGAAACTGGACCTGCGCTGGAACGCGGTGGACGACGTCGCGGAGCCGGTCCGGGCGCTGCGTGCGCAGGGGTGTGTGGTGCTCACCTGACGGTTTGCGCGGGTGAGCACCCGACGGCCGCGGTCAGCGGGGCCTAGGGGCGTCCGATAGGTCAGGGTCGGAAAGGCCCTAGGTCAGGTCGAAGGCCCCGTCGCGGGCTTCGAGGACGAAGGCGCGCCACTCGGCCGGGGAGAAGATCACCGCAGGGATCTCCGGACTGCGGCGGTTGCGCATGGCGATGAAGCCCTCGACGAAGGCGACCTGGACATCGCCCACGCCCTGGCGGCTCGACTGCCATTCGGCCTGTGTCAGGTCGAGTTCGGGCCTGGGCCCGCTTGCGAGCCGCTGCTCCATGATGCTGTCGGCCACCTGTCCCGCTCCTCCCGGATCGTCGTCCGCGGTCAGCCTAACCACTGCGTCCGGGGACGGACAGAGGACGTGGCGTGGCGGTGGGGTGATGGGGTAATGGCGTGACGGGGAGAGGAGGGCAGCGCGCCGGGCGGGCGCGTGCCCCGGCCTCAGGCTGCCGGGGCGTCGGCGCCGACCAGCCACATCGAGAAGAACTGGGCACCGCCGCCGTACGCATGACCCAACGCCCGCCGGGCACCGTCGACTTGGTGCTCGCCGGCCTGGCCGCGTACCTGGAGGGCGGCCTCGGCGAAGCGGATCATGCCGGAGGCGCCGATCGGGTTGGTGGAGAGCACTCCGCCCGAGGGGTTGACCGGGAGGTCGCCGTCGAGTTCGGTGGCGCCGGACTCGGTGAGCTTCCAGCCCTCACCCTCCTCGGCGAAGCCCAGGTTCTCCAGCCACATCGGCTCGTACCAGCTGAACGGGACGTACATCTCCACCGCGTCGATCTGCCGGCGCGGGTCGGTGATACCGGCCTGGCGGTAGACGTCCGCCGCGCAGTCCTTGCCGGCCTGTGGGGAGACGAAGTCCTTGCCGGCGAAGAGGGTGGGTTCGCTGCGCATCGCTCCGCCGTGCACCCAGGCGGGCGGGCGGGGTGCGCGTGCGGCCCCGGCGCGGTCGGTGAGGACCATCGCGCAGGCGCCGTCGGAGGACGGGCAGGTCTCGGAGTAGCGGATCGGGTCCCAGAGCATGGGCGAGGCCTGGACCTTCTCCAGGGTGATGTCCTTCTCGTGCAGATGGGCGTAGGGGTTCTTGAGGGCGTTGCGGCGGTCCTTGTAGGCGACGAGGGAGCCGACGGTGGCGGGGGCTCCGGTGCGGCGCATGTACGCGCGGATGTGCGGGGCGAAGAAGCCGCCGGCGCCGGCGAGCAGGGGCTGCTGGAAGGGGATGGGCAGCGACAGGCCCCACATCGCATTGGACTCGGACTGTTTTTCGAAGGCGAGGGTGAGGACGGTGCCGTGGACCCGGGCGGCGACGAGGTTGGCGGCGACCAGGGCGGTGGAGCCGCCGACGGATCCGGCGGTGTGCACCCGCAGCAGGGGCTTGCCGACGGCGCCCAGGGCGTCGGCGAGGTAGAGCTCGGGCATCATGACGCCCTCGAAGAAGTCGGGGGCCTTGCCGATGACCACGGCGTCGATCTCCGCCCAGGTCAACTCGGCGTCTTGCAGGGCTCGTTGGGCTGCCTCGCGGACCAGTCCGGCGATAGAGACATCGCGGCGGGCGGCCACATGCTTGGTCTGGCCGATGCCGACGACGGCCACGGGCTCCTTGCTCACCTCACTCATCGGGCCTCTCCTTCCAGGACGGCGACGAGGTTCTGCTGGAGGCACGGTCCCGAGGTGGCGTGCGCGAGGGCGCGGCCGGATTCGCCGCGCTGGATGCGGGCGGCGGCCTCGCCGAGCCGGATCAGGCCGGCGGCCATGACGGGGTTGGCGCCCAGTGCGCCGCCGGACGGATTGATCCGGACGTCCGCGCCGCCCGGTCCTTCGAGTTTCAGGGCGCGGCGCAGTACGACCTCCTGGGAGGTGAAGGGGGCGTGCAACTCGACGGTGTCGACGGGCCGTTCGAAGTAGCCGGCGCGTTCGGCGGCCAGCCGGGTGGACGGTGAGTCGGTGAGGTCGCGGACGCCCAGGCTGTGGGCCTCGATGCGGTGGTCGAGGCCGCGGATCCAAGCGGGCCGTTCGGTCAGCCGGCGGGCGGTGTCGCCGGCGGCGAGGACCACGGCGGCGGCACCGTCGCCGACGGGCGGGCAGTCGCCGGTGCGCAGCGGCGCGACCAGCGGCTCGCCGACGGGTACGGCGCCGCGCAGCTGCGCGTACGGGTTGGCGGCGGCGTCGGTGCGGCTACGGGCCGCGATGCCGGCCAGTTCCCGTTCGTCGGTCAGTCCCGCGTCGATCAGCGCCCGTGCCTGGAGGGCGGCGAGCGCGACGGAGTCGGGCCACAGCGGGGCGACGTAGTACGGGTCGAGCTGGCGGGTGAGGACCTCGCGGAGATCGCCGGGCGAGGACTTGCCGTAGGCGTAGACCAGTGCGGTCTCCGCCTCGCCGGTGAGGAGCTTCACCCAGGCCTCGTACAGCGCCCAGGCGCCGTCCATCTCGACATGGGACTCGGCGATCGGCGGCCAGGCGCCGACACCGTCCAGGGCCATGGTGAAGGAGAAGGCCCGGCCGGCGAGGTAGTCGGAGGAGCCGGAGCAGGTGAAGTCGATCTCGCCGGCCTTGAGGCCGGTGCGGGCCAGGACGTCGTGGAGGACCGGCATCAGCATCTCGACCTCGGAGGTCTCCGCGCTGTCGCGGAGGTGGTGGCTCTGTCCGAAGGCGACGATGGCGACCTCGCGCAGCGGAGCGCTCATCAGATCAGCTCCTTGTAGCTGTCGTAGTCGGCATCCGGTTCGCCGGTGGGCCGGTAGTGGTCGGGGAAGCGCCCACCCTCGGCCCAGACGGGTTCCACCCGCAGGCCCATGCGGACCTGGTCGTAGGGGATGCCGCCGATCCGGGCGTGCAGGGCCAGATCGGCGCCGTCCAGGGCGATATGGGCGTAGACGTAGGGGACGTCGATGTCCAGGCTCTTGGCCTTGATGTTGACGATGCAGAAGGTGGTGACGGTGCCGCGGGGGCCGACCTCGACCTGGGTGTCGGTGGCGACGCCGCAGGTGGGGCAGGCGCCGCGGGGCGGGACGTACACCTTGCGGCAGGAGGGGCAGCGCTCGCCGATGGTCCGGTGGCCGGCGAGGGCCTGGAGGTAGCGGGTCTGGGCGCGGCCGGGCGCGTAGGTGTAGTCGAGCCGGGCCGGGGCGGTGATTCCGGTGACGGGGTCGGCGAACTCCCCTTGGTGCGGCCGCGGTTCGATGTCGCGCCGGGCGTCGTCGGACGGTTCGAAGCAGGCGATGTCGGTGATGGCGCCGGTGCGTTCGGCGGCCCAGCGGATCCGGACCCGCATACCGGTGCGTACCGCGTCGGGGCCGGGGGCGTCCAGGGCGTGCAGCAGTGCGGTGTCGGCGCCGTCGAGCCGGACCAGGACCCAGGCGAACGGGGTGGCGAGCGGCTGGCCGCGGCGCGGTTCCGGGTTCCAGGCCCAGGTGGTGACGGTGCCGGTGGCACCGACCTCGACCAGTTCACGGATCTCCTCGGCGGTGACCGGGTCGTATTCGGCGGGCGGTACGACCACCCGGCCGTCGCTCGCCCGGACGCCGAGGACGGTGCGCTCGCGCAGTCCGGTGAGGAAGGCGCTCTGGACCGGGCCGAGCGAGCGGGTGAAGGGGAATTCCACGACGAGGGGCGCCTTGAGGACGTCCGGCACCTCTGACAGCTCTGGCACCTCTGGCATACGGTCCTCCTTGGCGTCAGGCGCGCCGGTAGACGGGTGGGCGCTTCTCCGCGAAGGCCCGGGCGCCTTCCTTGGCGTCGGCGGTGTCGAAGACGGGCCAGCCGCGGGCGAGTTCGGCCTTGAGCCCGTCGGCCTCGGTCAGCTCGGCGGTCTCGTGGACGGACGCCTTGACGGCCTCGACGGCCAGCGGTCCGCAGGCGTTGATCTGTTCGGCGATCTCCAGGGCCTTCGCCCGTGCGCCGCCGTCGGGCACGACATGGCCGATCAGACCGATGCGGGCGGCCTCGGGTGCCGGGTAGGGGCGGCCGGTGAGCAGCATCTCCAGGGCGTGGGTGCGGGGGATCTGGCGGGCGAGGCGGACGGTGGAGCCGCCGATGGGGAACAGCCCGCGTCTGACCTCGAACAGTCCGAAGGTGGCGCTCTCACCGGCGACGCGGATGTCGGTGCCCTGGAGGATCTCGGTGCCGCCCGCGACGCAGTGGCCCTCGACGGCGGCGATCACCGGTTTGCGGGGGCGGTGGTGCCGCAGCATCGCCTTCCAGTGCAGATCAGGGTCGGCGCGCAGCCGGTCGCGGTAGTGGTCGCCGGCCATACCGTCGCCCGCCAGTGCCTTGAGGTCCATCCCGGCGCAGAAGGTGCCGCCGGCGCCGGTGAGGACGATGGAGCGGATCGTGTCGTCCTCGTCGGCGGCGACCCAGCCGTCGTACAGGCCCACCAGCATCGGCAGCGAGAGGGCGTTCTTCGCCTCCGGCCGGTTGAGGGTGAGCACCAGTGTCGCGCCGATGCGCTCCACGGTGAGATGTTCCGTACCGCCCGTTCCTGGCCCCGCACCCGCTCCGTCGCCGCCGGCCATGCGTCCCCACCGCCCCTTCGTCCGCCGTCTGCCGTCTGCCGTCTGCCGTCTGCCGTCTGCCGAACGGAGAACAGGTTGCAGCAGCGACCCGGCGACTTCAAGGCTTTTCTGACACACAGTCAGTTTTCTTGCACCGGAGCCCTTCCCTGCTCTCCCCGGCGGCGCTCTAATGACGGCCGAGCCCACGCCCGCCCGCTCTGGAGGAGATGTGGAGTACAACCTGGCCGACCTCTTCGAGTCGATCGTCGACACCGTCCCCGACCGCGAGGCGCTGGTGTACATCGACCATCCGGGGACCGGCGCCGAGCGGAGGCTGACCTACGCGGAGCTGGACCGCGCCGCCAACCGCCTGGCCCACCACCTCGGCGACCACGGCATCGGTCCCGGTGATCATGTCGGACTGCACCTCTACAACGGCGTCGCCTACCTCCAGGCCGTCTACGCCTGTCTGAAGATCCGCGCCGTCCCGGTGAACGTCAACTACCGTTACGTCGAAGAGGAGTTGATCTATCTCTACCGGGACGCCGACCTGGTGGGGCTGGTCTTCGACGCGGAGTTCACCGGGCGGGTGGCCGCCGCCCTCCCCCAGGTCCCCCGGCTGCGGCACCTCGTACGGGTCGGCACCCCGCCGGCCGGCGCCCCCGAGCCGTCCCTGGCGCCCGTCGCGCTCGCGGACGCCGAGGCCGCCGGTTCACCGGCCCGGGGCTTCGGTCCGCGCTCCTGCGACGACCAGCTCGTCATCTATACCGGCGGCACCACCGGGATGCCCAAGGGCGTGATGTGGCGCCATGAGGACCTCTTCTTCTCCGGGATGGGCGGCGGGGCGCCGACCGGCGAACCGGTCCGCCGGCCGCAGGAGCTGGCCGAGCGGGTCTCGGCCGGCGGCGAGGGCGGCGCCGGTCTCGTCTTCTTCCCCACTCCCCCGCTGATGCACGGCACTTCCACGCTGACCGCCTTCATCGCCTTCCACTTCGGCCAGAAGGTCGTCCTGCACCGCAAGTACGTGCCCGAAGAGGTACTGCGGACCATCGAGCGGGAGAGGGTCACCAGCGTGTCGCTGGTCGGGGACGCGATGCTGCGCCCGCTCGTCGATGCGCTGGCCGGTCCGCTCAAGGGCGCCGACTGCTCCTCGCTGTTCAGCGTCAGCAGCTCCGGCGCGATCCTCTCCGAGACCGTACGCGCCCAGTTCAGCGCGCTGGTCCCGAACGCCCTGCTGCTCAACAACTTCGGCTCCTCGGAGTCCGGCTTCAACGGCACGGCCACCGACGACGCGGGCCCCGGCACGGGCTTCCGGCTGCGCGTCAACTCCCGTACGGCGGTGGTGGATCCGGGCAGCCGTGAGCCGGTCCCGGCCGGTGCGGTGGGCCGTCTCGCGCAGCGCGGACACGTACCGCTGGGCTATTACAACGACCCGAAGAAGACCGCCGAGACCTTCTTCGAGGCGGGTGGTGACCGGTGGGTGCTGCTGGGCGATATGGCCACCGTCGACGAGGAGGGCATCGTCACCGTCCTGGGGCGGGGCTCGCAGTGCATCAACTCCGGCGGCGAGAAGGTCTATCCGGAGGAGGTCGAGCAGGCGCTGAAGGCCCATCCGGATGTGTACGACGTGCTGGTGGCCGGGGTGCCGGACGAGCGCTGGGGGCATCGCGTCGCGGCGGTGGTCCAGCTGCGCGACGGGGCACCTCCGCTGGACCTGGCGGGAATACAGGTGCACTGCCGGACCCGGCTCGCGGGCTACAAGATTCCGCGTGCGGTGGTCTTCACCGACCGGATCCAGCGCTCGCCCAGCGGCAAGGCGGACTACCGCTGGGCGAAGGCGGTGGCAGCGGGCGAACGAACGGCGTGAGCCGGCCCGGTACCGGGTGGACTTACCGGGGGGGTTCAGCCCGTCGACCCGCACACCGACCGGAGCGAGCGGGCCAGCGCCAACGTGTGCAGCGCGTCCAGGTGCTGCGTGTGCTGGACCTGGAAGGCACCGACGGCCAGCAGCGGGCGGCAGGACGGCGCGGAACGGGCGTCCGGAGAGGCGGCGATGGCCCGTACCAGATCGCCGTTGATGCGGTTGATCTCCTTGCGGATCTCACTCAGATCGGGGCGCTCGGCCGGCGCCTTCGAGGGGTCCGCGGTCCACAGCCGGTGCAGCCCGCGCTGCACGACCTTGTTGGCCTCGATCTGGTCCCGGAAGATCCGCTTGGTGGCCTCCGGGTCGGCACCCAGCTGCCGGGCCTGCTCCGCCACCGTGTCGAGCACCTGCTGCTCACGGGCCGGGTCGTCGATCGGGCTGTCGGTGCCCCACTTCGCCGCGGCCACCTGATCGGCGGTGGCCAGCCGCTCGGCGGAGAGTGCGGCGAGCGGCCGGAGCGCGGCATACGGGGAGTGCCCGGCGGCGGCCGGTGCGGGGACGGTGGCCGGAGCCGCGGTGGCGGCGGCCGGCGCAGGGGCGGTGACCGGTGCCGCGGCGGCGGCTCCGGCTCCGGTGAACAGCAGGGTTGCGGCGGCGCCGGCTATCAGGGTGCGGCGCATCGAGGGGATCAGCTGCACGGATCGGCCTTTCTCGAACCTCAAGGATCCCGAGGGGGCAGAGGGCTCATGGGAGGTCGTACGGCCGTGACATTAGGGGACATGTGCGGGCAAGGGCGCCGGGACTGCGCAGCGGGCTACGAGCGGGGCGCCAGGAACGCGGTGACCGCGGCGAGGAATTCGCCCGGACGGTCCTCGTGGACGAGATGACCGGCGTCCTCGACGGTCACCAGGCGGGCACCGGGGATCCGCTCGGCCATCCCGGCGAGCTGTTCCTGGGGGATATGGCTGTCCGGTCCGCCCGCGATGACGAGGGTGGGCGCGGCGATCTTCGGCAGGGCGTCCCACCACAGGGGGTCGGGGGCGTTGCGCTCGGCCACCACCGCGGCCTTGGCGCCCCAGTCGAAGGCCTGCGGGCCCTCCGGCGCCTCCGGCAGCTCCTGCGGCGGCTCGGCAGGCAGCGGCGGGGCGGCCTCCTCCAGGACCAGCCGGTCCACCAGTTCGGGGCGGTCCGCGGCCACCAGCAGGGCGACCAGCGCGCCGAGTGAGTGCCCGATGAGGGTCACCCGCTCCAGGCCGAGCGCCTGGAGGAAGCCGATCGCATCGTCCCGCCACCGGGCGATGCCGTACTCGCCCGGCCGGTCGCTCTGTCCATGGCCGCGCTGGTCGAGGGCGAAGACCCGATGGGTGCCGGCGAGCCGGCCGACCACTCCGCGCCAGTCCTCACCGTCCTCCCCGAGACAGTGCAGCAGCACCACCGGGGGCACGTCCTCCTCGCCCCACACCCGATATGCCAGCTGGACCTCACCGACCTGCACTTTCCGGACGTCACTCATGCGCGGGACGCTACCCGTGAGCCGTCCGCGTCACGCCCCTTGACGTGTTCGCCGCGCGCTGATTACTTGGACCGCATTCAGCTACCGAATGATCGGTAGGGAGACGAGGCGGTGACACTCCATGCCGGATGCGGCGACGGGCGGGACGAGCCACGGTGGGACGTTCGACGAGGTGGAACGGCTCTCCAAGGACGCGTTGCAGGAGCTGCAACTGACCCGGCTGCGCGCCTCGTTGCAGCACGCGTATGACCATGTGCCGTTCTACCGGGAGTCCTTCGACCGTGCCGGGGTGCGGCCGCAGGACTGCCGCTCACTCGGCGACCTCGCCCGCTTCCCGTTCACCGTCAAGGACGATCTGCGCGCCCAGTACCCCTTCGGGATGTTCGCCGTCCCCAAGGAACGGGTGCGCCGGATCCACGCCTCCAGCGGCACCACCGGCCGCCCGACGGTCGTCGGCTACACCGAGCGCGACCTCTCCCACTGGGCGGACGTCGTCGCCCGCTCCCTGTACGCCGCGGGCGGGCGCCCCGGTCACACCGTCCATATCGCTTACGGGTACGGGCTGTTCACCGGCGGGCTGGGCGCGCACTACGGCGCGGAGCGGCTGGGCTGTACGGTCGTTCCGGCGTCCGGCGGCATGACCGCCCGCCAGGTCCAGATCATCCAGGACTTCCGGCCCGAGATCATCATGGTCACGCCGTCGTACATGCTCACCCTGCTGGACGAGTTCGAAAGGCAGGGCATCGATCCCCGCACCACCTCACTGAAGGTGGGCGTCTTCGGTGCCGAGCCCTGGACGCAGGCGATGCGCCACGAGATCGAGGAGCGGTTCGCGATCGACGCCGTGGACATCTACGGTCTGTCCGAGGTGATGGGCCCCGGCGTCGCCCAGGAGTGCGTCGAGACCAAGGACGGGCTGCACATCTGGGAGGACCACTTCTACCCGGAGGTGGTCGACCCCCTCACCGGCGAGGTGCTGCCGGACGGTGAGCACGGCGAGCTGGTCTTCACCTCCCTCACCAAGGAAGCGATGCCGGTCATCCGCTACCGCACCCGCGATCTGACCCGGCTGCTGCCCGGCACCGCGCGCCCCGCCTTCCGCCGGATGGAGAAGGTCACCGGGCGCAGCGACGACATGATCATTCTGCGCGGGGTCAACCTCTTCCCCGCCCAGGTGGAGGAGATCGTGCTGCGCACCCCCGGCGTCGCCCCGCACTTCCAGCTGAAACTGACCCGCGAGGGCCGGATGGACGAACTGACCGTACGCGCCGAGGCCCGGCCCGATGCCACGCCCGAGGAGCGCACGACGGCCGCCGGCCTGATCGCCCGCGGGGTCAAGGACGGCATCGGGGTCTCGGTCGCCGTCGAGATCGTCGACCCGGAGACGCTGGAGCGCTCGGTCGGCAAGATCAAGCGCATCGTGGACGCCCGGCCGCGGGACCGGAGTTGAGACCCTGCTCCGCCGCGGCGGCCCGGCCGGTCCCCCCGGGTACGTCCGGGCCCACCCGGCCTCAGCCATAGCATTTCGGCATGTCAATCAACATTGATCTTGAGCTGACCGTCACCGACATGTCCGGGCGGGAAGAGGCGGAACGGATAGTGCGTGCCCTGGAGGAGGTGGTGCGCGACGAAGGGATGGACCGCGAGGTCTGCTTCGCGGTGGACGAGCGGGAAGGCCGGCTCGAGGTCGTGGGCGGTTCCGAGTACCCGTTGCTCATCACCCGCTTCGGCCGCTGGCAGCCGGAGTTCGAAAGCCGCATCCATCAGGCGGTGCAGGCCGTGGCGCCCGCCGCGGAGGTGGCGTTCGCGTGGGGCTACCCGGACGACGGTGAGTGAACAGCGATCATGATCACTTACCTTGAGCAATTCGAGCAGGTCTTTCTCTACGCGTGGGACAACGACCCGGCTGCGGAGACCGGGACCCGAGCCAGGACCCCGTCGATCCTGTCGGTGGTGTACGAGCCGTTGGCTGCGGGGCGGCGGTGGCTGCTGTGGGCCGGGTCCCCGGAGTGGAGGGAGTTCGTGCCGTTCGACGACGTCGCGCAGGTACGGGAGTTCGCCCAGGCGATGCTGGACCTGGCGACGACGGCCGAGCCGTACGAGCGGGAGCTGGACTTCGAGGAGCCGGATCCCGGCACGACGGCCGAGGGCCCCGCGGAGGCGCTGTGCCTTGCCACCTTGTCGGTGGGCCGGGAGGCGGCCGACGGGCTTCGCGCCTACCTCAATTACCAGTCGTACTTCTCGCTTCCCGGCGGCCCGACCGCCCTGGGTATACAGGTCTGCTGCCTCGACGTCGACATCGAGCGCCTGCACGACGAGGCCAGGAGCCTGCTGGCGGTGCTGGACAGCGAGGACTGAGCCGCGACCCGTCCAGGGCCACTTCCTGGTGGGCATGACCCGGTGCACGGCCCCGGCACACGGCCCCCGGAGCCCCCCCGCGGCGTCGCTCAGGTCATGTCCGGGTCCCCCTTGATCAGCGCGAACGGGGCGCCGGCCGGGTCCTTGAGCATGGCCAGCCGGCCGACGCCGGGGGCATTGGTCGGCGGGATCAGGACCGTGGCGCCGTGGTCGGTGGCGGCGGTGAAGGTCGCGTCGCAGTCGGTCACGCCGAAGTACGGGTGCCACTCCGACGTGGAACCGGCCGCCAGATGCTCCTCCTGCAACTGCATGATGCCGCCGTGCCCCGTGTCGTCGGCCTTGCCGCCGCCCGGCGCGGAGACCACCGAGTAGACCAGGTCGCCGCCCATCGGCATGTCGTGGTAGCTCCAGGAGAAGACCGAGCGGTAGAAGCCCCTCGCGGCGGCCACGTCGGTGGTGTAGAGCTCCGTCCAGCACAGTGTGTTCGGTTCCATGACCGTCTCCAGACCCTGGACGTCGCCGGGCTGCCAGACCGCGAAGTCGCCGCCCGCGGGGTCGGTGAAGGCGGCCAGCCGGCCCGCGGTGAAGACGTCCATGGGCGCGACCCGCACCGAGCCCCCGGCCTGTTCCACCGCCTTGGTCGTGGCGTCCGCGTCGGCGGTGTGGAAGTACACCGTCCAGGCGGAGCTCGCGCCCTCCTCCATCAGCGGGCCGACGGCACCGACCGTCCTGCCGTCGAGCTGGAAGAAGCCGTACCCGCCGGCCTCCGGGCCGGCCGACCGGAAGCTCCAGCCGAACACGGCGGAGTAGAAGCCGACGGCGGCGTCGACGTCGGGGGCCCCGAGGTCGAGCCAGTTCGGGGTGCCGGGGACGTAGTTGGTGGTCAGCATGGGTGGTCCTCCGTCGTACGGATCGAGGCATGCACGGCTGTGCTCCCGCCGTTTCTCAGCATGGCAGGGGGCACTGACAGTCGCCCTTCCGCAGACCGCTCAGGGCGCGCCGAACCGCTCGCGCAGCTCGCGCTTGAGCACCTTTCCGCTGGCATTGCGCGGCAGCGCCTCCACGAACATCACCCGTTTGGGTGCCTTGAACGGCGCAAGGCGGGCCCGCGCCGCCTCGATCAGCTCCCGCTCCCCCACCGGGGCTGCTCCGTCCGTCCCGTCCGTGCGCCGCACCACCACCGCGGTCACCGCCTCGATCCAGCGCTCGTCCGGCAGCCCGATGACCGCGACCTCGGCCACCTGCGGATGCTCGTAGAGCACGTCCTCCACCTGGCGCGAGGCGACCAGCACCCCGCCGGAGTTGATGACGTCCTTGACCCGGTCGACGACCGTGAAGTAGCCCTCCGCGTCACGGACGGCGAGGTCCCCGGAGTGGAACCAGCCGTCCCGGAACGCCTCCGCGGTCTCCTCGGGCTTGTCCCAGTAGCCGGTGCACAGTTGAGGGGACCGGTAGACGACCTCGCCCCGGGTACCGTCCGGGACCTCCCGGCCCTCCTCGTCGACCACCCGCGCCTCGACGAACAGCACCGGCCGGCCGCAGGAGTCCATCCGGCCCTCGTGTTCGTCCGGGCCGAGGACGGTGGCCAGCGGCCCGATCTCGCTCTGTCCGAAGCAGTTGTAGAAGGCGAGCCGGGGAAGCCGGGCGCGGAGCCGTTCCAGGACCGGCACCGGCATGATCGACGCCCCGTAGTAGGCCTTGCGCAGCCCGCTCAGCTCCCGGGTGGCGAATCCCGGGTGGTTGGCCAGCGCGATCCATACGGTCGGCGGTGCGAACAGGCTGTCCGCCCGGCCCGCTTCCACCAGTGGGAAGATCCGCTCCGGATCGGGCCCGTCCAGGATGGTGTTCTCCGCGCCCACCGCCAGGTAGGGCAGCAGGAACACATGCATCTGCGCGGAGTGGTAGAGCGGCAGCGAGTGCAGCGGCCGGTCGGTCTCCTTGAGATCGAGGGCGAGCACGGCGCTGGTGTACTCGTGCACCAGCGCCCGGTGCGTCATCATCGCGCCCTTGGGCAGCGCGGTCGTCCCCGAGGTGTAGAGGAGCTGGACGAGGTCGTCGTCGGCCACGTCGGGCAGCGGGCCCGGTGCGCCGTCGGCGTCCGCGGCGAGCCGGCAGTCCGCCAGCCGCTCCAGCAGCCCGTCCGGCGCGCCGTACAGCGGCAGGGCGCGTACGGAGTCCGGCAGCCGGTGCGCCAGTGCGGTGTCCGTGAGCACCAGCGCACTGCCCGACTGGTCCAGGACATAGCGCAGCTCCCCGCCCGTGAGGCCGTGGTTGACCGGTACGTGCACCAGTCCCGCGCGGGCGCAGGCCAGAAAGCCGATCAGATACGCATCGGAGTTGTGCCCGTAGGACGCGACCCGGTCGCCGGGCCGCAGGCCGTCCGCCAGCAGCACCCGCGCCGCGTCGCTCACCGCCTCGTCCAGCTCGCGGTAGGTCCAGGCACGCTCCCCGTACCGCACCGCCGTCCGCCCGGGCACCCTACGGGCGCTGCGTCGCAGGACTCCGTCGACCGTGTTGCTCCGCGCTCGCCTCATGGCGCGATCCTCGGCCGCGCCCCACCCGGGGTCAAGGCACCCGGCCGCGGGAGCACCGCGCTATACGGCGCGCTCCCGCCCTTCCCAGTACGGGGCGCGCAGCCGCCTTTTGTAGAGCTTGCCGTTGGGGTCGCGGGGCATGGCGGTGAGGAAGTCGACGGACCTGGGGCGCTTGTAGGCGGCGAGCCGGCGCTCGCAGTGGGCCAGGATGTCGGCGGCCAGCGCGGGGCCCGGCGGGTGCCCCTCGGCGGGTTCCACCACGGCCTTGACCTCCTCGCCCCAGTCGTCGTGCGGGATGCCGAAGACCGCCGCGTCGGCGACGGCAGGGTGGCTCAGCAGGGCCGATTCGATCTCGGCGGGGTAGATGTTCACCCCGCCCGAGATGATCATGTCGATCTTGCGGTCGCGCAGGAAGAGATAGCCGTCCTCGTCCAGATGGCCGAGGTCACCGACGGTGAAGAAGTCCCCGATCCGGTTCTTCCGGGTCTTGCCCTCGTCCTTGTGGTAGCTGAAGCCGCCGGTGGTCATCTTCATGTAGACGGTGCCGAGTTCACCCGCGGGGAGCCGGTTGCCGTCGTCGTCGAAGACGGCCAGTTCGCTGATCGGCCAGGCCTTGCCGACCGTCCCTGGCTTCTTGAGCCAGTCCTCGGCGGTCGCGAACGCGCCGCCGCCCTCGCTCGCCGCGTAGTACTCCTCGACACAGCTGCCCCACCAGTCGATCATCGCGCGTTTGACGTGGTCGGGGCAGGGCGCGGCACCATGGATGGCGTGCCGCATCGCGCTCACGTCGTACGCCGCCCGGGTCTCCTCGGGCAGTGCGAGCAGCCGGTGGAACTGGGTGGGCACCATATGGGTGTGGGTGCAACGGTGTTCGTCCATCAGGGCCAGCATGTGCTGCGGGGTCCACTTGTCCATCAGGACGATGCGGTGGCCGATGTGCAGGGAGGCGCCGGCGAATTGCAGGACGGCGGTGTGGTAGAGCGGTGAGCAGACCAGGTGGACGTTGTCGTCGAACGGCTTGATGCCGAAGATGGCGAGGAAGCCGCCCAGGTGGGCGTCCTCGGGCGGGGTGCCGGGCAGCGGGCGGCGGATGCCGCGCGGGCGTCCGGTGGTGCCCGAGGTGTAGTTCATCACCCAGCCCAGGGTGCGGCCGTCGGGCGCGGACTCCCGCTGCCCGTTGGGGAGTTGGCCGTACGGGCGGAAGCCGTCGACCGCGCCCACGGCGTAGCGTCCGGCCGCCGGCAGTCCGGCCTCGTCGGCGGCCTGCCGCGCCGCCGCCCCGAACCGCTCGTGGGCGATCAGCACCTTCGCACCGGAGTCCGCGACGATCCAGGCGATCTCCGGGCCGACCAGGTGGTGGTTGACGGGGACGAGGTAGAAGCCGGCCTGGGACGCGGCGAGGTAGGCGGTGAAGAACTCCACGCCGTTGGGGAGGACCACGGCGAAGGCGTCGCCGCGCTCCAGACCCGCCGCGCGCAGCCCGTGGACCAGCCGGTTGCTCGCCGCGTGCAGCCGGCCCGCGGTCCACTGCTCGCCGTCCGGGTCGATCAGCACCGTACGGTCCGGGTCGGCGGTGGCCTGCGCCCAGAAGCCGTTGGGCGGTGGGGAGTCCGTCGTCATTCCGCTGTCCTCCTCGGTTTCCGGTAGGTCCGGGGGTTCATCCGCGTCCGGCGATCCGGTTGATGCGGTCGATGGCCCGCTCGAAACCGCGGGTGAGATCGTCGAAGACGGCCTGCACGCTCCGTTCGCTGGTCATCCGCCCGACGATCTGCCCTACCGGGGTGCCCAGCAGCGGTTCGACCTCGTGCCGCTGGATACGGGAGTTGGCCTCGGCGACCAGCAGGCCCTGGAGCGGCATCGGGAGCGCGCCGGGGCCGTCCGGGTCGTCCCAGGCGTCGGTCCATGCGGTCCGCAGCTGGCGGGCGGGCTTTCCGGTCAGCGCGCGGGAGCGGACGGTGTCGCCCGGACCGGCGGCGAGCAGCTTCGCGGTCAGCCGCCGGGAGTGCAGCTCGGCCTCCTCGGTGGTCAGCCAGATCGAGCCGAGCCAGACGCCCTGCGCGCCGAGGGCGAGCCCGGCCGCGATCTGCTCGCCGGCGCCGATGCCGCCGGCGGCCAGCACCGGCAGCGGGTCGACGGCGGCGACCACCTCCGGGGTGAGCACCATGGTGGCGATCTCACCGGTGTGCCCGCCGGCCTCGTAGCCCTGGGCGACGACGATGTCGATGCCGGCGGCCTTGTGGTGCCGCGCGTGCCGGGGGCTGCCGGCCAAGGCGGCGACGAGGATGCCGTGGTCGTGGGCGCGCCGGATGACGTCCGGTGGCGGGGAGCCGAGGGCATTGGCGAGCAGCTTGACCGGATAGCCGAACGCCACATCGAGCTGGGTGCGGGCGACCTGCTCCATCCACCCGGTGATCCGCCAGCCGGCCGCCTCGCCCTCTGCGAGCCGCGGCACCTGGTGCTTTTCGAGCAGCTCGGCGACGAACCGGCGGTGGCCCTCGGGGATCATCGCCTCGACCTCGGCCTCGCTGACACCCTCCACCTTCTTGGCGGGCATCACCACATCGAGTCCGTAGGGCAGCCCCTCGGTGTGTTCCTGCATCCAGTCGAGGTCGCGGGCGAGCGCGTCCGGTGCGGTGTAGCGGACCGCGCCGAGCACCCCGAACCCGCCGGCCCGGGTGATCGCCGCGGCGACCGCGGGAAAGGGCGTGAACCCGAAGACGGCGTGCTCGACCCCCAGCGTGTTGCTCAGCTCCGTCTGCATGCGCGCAGGATGCCGCAGCGGGCCGTACGAGGGAAGAGATTTTCTGATGCTGCGTCAGAAAGCTTGCGCACGGGCCGGGAAGAGACATGATCCCGGAGGTGGCCGACCGCCCCTTCACACCCTACGAACTCTTGGGGAAGGCGGCGCGCAGTCCCGATCCATTGCTGAGGAAGGCGGCCGCGACGAGGGGGAGGGCGCACAGGGCCTGCACCGTGGCGAACCACGCCGGGCAGATACCCGGAATCATGTCGACGGCGACGATCGCGAGCGGCATGACGACCGAGAGGATACGCACACGGAGATAGGCCCAGCGTGCGCCCCGTGAGGCACGGACGGTCAGCCAGTGAACCACCGCGGCGCTCGCGAGGGCTCCGGCCGACCGGCCCCACATGAACGAGGTCACCGTGCGTCCGGTGAGGGCGAGAACGGCGACCGTGATGAGCACGGCGGCGCTGAGTGCACCGTAGGCAGCGACGAGGAGCTTCGCCTTGCCGAAGGCCCGTTGGGTGCGGGGGTGGTTGAGGTGGCCGGGCTCGGCGGTGGCGTGGCGGGTGGTGGTGTCCATGTCTCTCTTCGTCTCTCTTCCTTCGTGCCGTTGTCGTGGTGTCGACGCTAGGGAGCACAGGGGTGGTGCGGTATGCGCCTGGGCGTACCAGGGGGTGGGGCCAGACCTACTTCCGGGCCGATCCGGCGGAGATCGGACTCCTCGCGGCGCACAGTGGTGACATCACGTCCAACCGGCCCGGTCGGAGCAGTGCCGCAACACGCGGGCGCCACGGCCGGGTTGTCGAGCGAGAAGGAAGGGACATGCGACAGCTGGTGTCGTGGGTGGCGAGTGCCGGGGTGGGGCTCGTGCGCGCCTGTGTGGTGGTCATCGTCAGCATGCTGGTCCCGGCGGTGTGGGCCGCCGCGGTGGTGCTGGGGATCCGGTGGTTGGGCCCGTGGTTGTGGATACCGCTTTTCGTGTGGGCGTGCATGGGCACGCTCGCCCTGTACCGCCCGGTCTGCCGGATGTTCCGCTCCCTCGTCGCGAGGTGGACGGCCACCGTCATCCCCGCCGGGTACCGGCAAGCCGCTCCGGTGGTGCGCATGTCCACCGGGTACTGGTGGAACGGCTTCACCTACGCGCGCAGCAGCCGTCAGGCCCGCCAGGAGCAGGAGTGGCGGGTCCGGTGGAGCGATCCGGCCACCTGGCGTGACCTGCGGTTCACGGCGATCGCACCGCTCACCGTGGGTGTGATCGCGGCCGTCCCACCGGCCGGAGTCGCGGGAGCGGTCGTCGGGTTGTCCCATTCCACGCTCGCCGCGCGCGCCCTCGGTGTGCTCGGCCTGGCCGTGGCCTTCGCGAGCGCCCCGTACGCCTGGCGGTCCGTCGAGCCGGTGGCCGTCCGCTTCCTGCGTCCGTCGCCCGCGATGCTCCTGGCGGAGCGGGTCGATGAGCTGACGGTCCAACGCGCGGATGCGACGGTCGCGCAGGCCGCCGAGATCCGCCGGATCGAGCGGGATCTGCACGACGGGGCGCAGGCCCGCCTGGTCGCCCTCGGGCTCTCCCTGGCGACCGCCGAGAAGCTGCTGGAAACCGACCCCGACCAGGCCAAGGCGCTGATGCGGGAGGCGCGGGCCGGTGCCACCACCTCGCTGACCGAGCTTCGCGAACTGGTCAAGGGGATCAACCCGCCGGTGCTGAACGAGCGAGGGCTCATCGATGCCGTGCGCGCTCTTGCCCTGGACAGCCCGCTCGAAGCTGAGGTCAGCGCCGGCCTTGAACTCCGCCTGGACCCGCCGATCGAGTCCGCCGTGTACTTCGGGATCGCCGAACTGCTGACCAACGCGGTCAAACACGCCCGTGCCTCCCGGGCGCGGATCTCCTTCACCCGGGACGGCACCGGTCTCGTCGTCGACGTGGAGGACAACGGCCGCGGCGGGGCCGGTGTGCACGCCGGCGGTGGACTTGCGGGGCTGCGCCGCCGCCTCGCGGTGTTCGACGGCACCCTGGAGGTCACCAGCCCGGCAGGCGGGCCGACGCGCGCGAGAATGGTGGTGCCATGCGCATCGTTGTAGCCGAAGACCTCTACCTCCTGCGTGACGGCATGGTCCGCCTCATCGAGGCGTACGGACACCAGGTGGTGGCGACCGCGGCCACCGGACCGGAGACGCTCGACGCGCTGCTGACATGGCGGCCGGATGTCTCCGTCGTCGATGTCCGCATGCCGCCGACCCAGTCGGACGAGGGGCTGCGGGCGGCGCTTGCCGCCCGCCGCGAACTGCCGGAGCTGCCGGTTCTGGTCCTCTCCCAGCACGTCGAACAGCTCTATGCCCGCGAACTCCTGGCCGACGGCACCGGTGGCATCGGCTACTTCCTCAAGGAAAGCGTGTTCAACGCCGACCAGTTCATCGATGCCCTGGAACGCGTCGCCGAGGGCGGGACCGCCATGGACCCGGCCGTCATCAGCGCACTGCTCTCCAACGGAGCCTCCGGCCGACGGCTTGAACGGCTCACCGAACGCGAACACTCCGTGCTCGCCCTCATGGCCGAGGGGCTGTCCAACCAGGCCATCGGCCGGCGGCTGTTCCTCAGCGAAAGCGCCATCAGCAAGTACACCACCTCGATGTTCGGCAAACTCGGCCTCACCGATGACGACAGCAACAACCGCCGCGTCCTCGCCGTCCTCGCCTACCTCAACACGCCATGACGGGACCCCTGGACCCTCACCCCTCCTCCAGCACCGCCATCGCCGCATTGTGCCCAGGGATGCCGCTCACTCCCCCGCCACGCACCGCGCCCGCCCCGCACAGCAGGACATTGGGGTGAGTGGTGGCCACGCCCCAGCGGGCCGGTGCGCTCGCGGTGTCGCCGGCGTCCGGGTCCGCGTACGGGAAGGCCAGCTCGCGGTGGAAGATGTTGCCGCCGGGCAGGCCGAGTTCGCGCTCCAGGTCCAGGGGGGACTTGGCCTCGATGCAGGGGCGCCCTTCGGCGTCGTGGGCCAGGCAGTCGGCGAGCGGTTCGGCGAGATGGGTGTCGAGCTCGGCGAGGGTGGCCGTCAGCAGGCGCTCGCGGGTGCCGTCGTTGTCGGCGGTGAACAGCCGCGCCGGGGTGTGCAGACCGAACAGGGTGAGCGTCTGGTAGCCCTGGCGGACCAGGTCGGCGCCGAGGATGGAGGGGTCGGTCAGCGAGTGGCAGTAGATCTCGGACGGCGGGGAGACCGGCAGGTCGCCGGACGCGGCCTGCCGGTAGGAGCGCTCCAGCTGGCCGTAGCCCTCGGCGATATGGAAGGTGCCGGAGAAGGCTTCGCGGGCGTCCACGTGGGTGTCGCGCAGCCGCGGCAGCCGGGTGAGCAGCATGTTCACCTTGAGCTGGGCGCCCTCGGCGGGCGGCGGCGGGGTCTCGCCCAGGAGGTGGGCCAGTTCGCGCGGGGAGGCGTTGACCAGCACCCGGCGGGCGCCGATCGTGCCCTGCTCGCAGCTGACCTCGGCCGTGCGGCCGTCCGTGGCGATACCGGTCACCGGGCAGTGGGTGACGATCTCGGCGCCGGCCCGGCGGGCGGCGTCGGCCAGTGCGTCGGTGAGGGCGCCCATACCGCCGAGGGGGACGTCCCAGTCGCCGGTGCCGCCGCCGATGACGTGGTAGAGGAAGCAGCGGTTCTGCCGCAGGGAGGGGTCGTGGGCGGTGGCGAAGGTGCCGATCAGGGCGTCGGTGAGGACCACGCCGCGGACCAGGTCGTCGGTGAAGGTCTCCTCGACGAGCTCTCCCAGGGGCCGTTCGAAGAGCGCCTGCCAGGTGGCGTCGTCGTCGATCAGGGCGCGGAGCGCGGCGCGGGTGGGCAGGGGTTCGGTGAGGGTGGGGAAGACCCGTTCGGCGAGCCGCCGGGTGGTGCCGTAGAAGCGCTGCCAGGCGTCGAACTCCCGGTCGGAGCCGGTGAGTTCGGCGAAGGAGGCACGGGTACGGTCCTCGCCGCCGCCCACGAGGAGGCCGGTGGGGCGGCCGTCGCGCACCACGGGCGTGTAGGAGGAGACGGTGCGCTTGCGGACCGCGAAGGACAGCCCGAGGTCCCGCACGATCTTCGGCGGCAGCAGGCTGACGAGGTAGGAGTAGCGCGACAGCCGGGCGTCGACCCCGGTGAAGGCCCGGGTCGACACGGCGGCACCACCGGTGTGGTCCAGCCGCTCCAGCACCAGCACGCTGCGCCCGGCACGTGCGAGATAGGCGGCGGCCACCAGTCCGTTGTGCCCGCCGCCGACGATGACCGCGTCATACGAAGTCCGTTCCGGCATGCCCCTTGGTAGCACGCGGTGATCTCCGTCGCCAGGTACACGCGGCTGAAACCTCCGGGCGGGTCGGTGCGGCTTCTTGACCGGCCGGGGGGCTGCTCCTAACGTCCGGCCGTGCTCCGTCCCGGCGCCGCGCCACCGCCGCCTCCCCCTCAGGCCCCCTGGCATCAATCCCACTGACCTCCCACCAGGCCGTCCCGCCCACCCGTGAGGTGACCCGTGTCCCACCCTTCGGTACCCCGCATCGGCCGCAGCCTCGCCGGACTGACCGCCGTCGCCGCCTGCTCGGCCGGGCTGCTCACGGCCCCCGCGCCCGCCTCGGCCACCTCCGGCCCGGCCCGCGTGCCCGGCGCCCCGCGCGCCGCGGCGCCCTACCCGAACCTCGCCCCGAGGCCCCCGATGGGCTGGAACAACTGGTCCTACTACACCTGCCACATCAACGAGAAGGTGGTCCTCGACAATGCCCGGGCGCTGGTCCGTACGGGGCTGGCCGGGCGGGGCTACGACACGGTCACCATCGACGACTGCTGGATGAGCAGACAGCGCGGCCCCAAGGGCGAGCTGGTGCCGGACCGGACGAAGTTCCCGCACGGCATGGCGTACGTCGGGGAACAACTGCACCGGATGGGACTGAAGTTCGGCATCTACGAGGACGTCGGCACCCTGACGTGTGAGAAGTACCCGGGCAGTCTCGGCCACTTCCGCCAGGACGCGGAGCTGTTCGCACGGTGGAAGGTGGACTACGTCAAGGCCGACGGCTGCAATGTGCCCGTCGCCCGGGGGCACAGCAAGGAGGAGACCTACCGCGAGCTGTACGGCCGGATGAGCAGCGCGCTGCGGGCCACCGGCCGCCCGATCGTCTTCTCCGTCTCGGCCCCCGCCTACTTCCAGTTCAACGGCGACAGCGTCTGGCACCGGGTCATCGGCTGGTCGTCCGAGCTCGGCAACCTGTGGCGGGGCGGCCGGGACGTGGCGCTACAGCAGAGCACCCCCGCCGCGAAGTGGGCGTCCATCGTCTACAACTTCCGCTACAACGCGAATCTCGCCGGCCTCCAGCGGCCCGGACGCTGGAACGATCCGGACTTCCTGCTGGCCGGCGACAGCGGCCTGACCCGGCAGGAGATGCAGAGCCAGATGTCCCTGTGGGCGATGATGGCCGCACCGCTGATCTCCAGTACGGACCTCGGCAAGCTCTCCCCGGCGGCGCGTGAGGTGCTGGGGAACGAGCAGGTCATCGCCGTCGACCAGGACGCACTCGGCACCCAGGGCCATATCGTGCAGCAGGACGAGGACTCCGCGGTGCTCACCAAGCCGCTGCGGAACGGCGACCGGGCGGTCGCCCTGTTCAACTCGGGCGACTCCCCGCGCACGCTGGAGATCACGGCCGGTGCGGCCGGGCTGCCGGACGCCTCCTCCTACCGGCTGCACGATCTGGTCAGCGGCCACCGCAGGCACACCGACGGGGACATCGTGGCGCGGGACGTCCCGGCGCACGGCACGGTGCTCTACCGGGTCACCCCGGACTGACCGGAGGGCCCCGGCGCCCCGGCTACCGCCGGCGTTCGGCGCGCTGCCGGCGCAACGCCGCGACCCGGCGGCGCAGGGTGTCCGCCTCCTCCTCGCGGCCCAGCTGCTCCAGACACTGGACGAGATCGCTCTGGCTGGCCAGCGCGTCGGGGTGGGTGGCGCCCAGGACCCGTTCGCGGGCCCCGGCGACCTGACGGTAGCCGTCCAGCGCCTCACTCCAGCGGCCGAGCCAGCCCAGGGCCACGGCGGTCTCCCGGCGGCTGACCAGGGTGTCGGGGTGGTCCGCGCCGAGCACCCGCTCGCGCGCCGCGGCCACCTCGCCGGACGCCGCCAGCGCCTCCTGCCAGCGGCCGAGCCGGCCGAGGTTGACGGCCAGGCCGTGCCGGGCGCGCAGGGTGTCCGGGTGGTCGGCGCCCTGGGCGCGGGTGCGGTCCGCCGCCAGGTCGCGGTAGAGCGTGAGGGCATCGGCGCTGCGGCCGAGCCGGGCGAGGCCGATGCCGACCTCGTAGCGGGCGGCGAGCGTGTCGGGGTGGTCGGGGCCGAGTGAGGCGCCGCGGACCGCCGCGACCTGCCGGTAGGTCTCCAGCGCCGCCACCCACTGGCCCAACTTGCCCAGTACATAGGCGAGTTCGTAGCGGGTGGTGAGGGTGTCGGGGTGGTGGGCGCCGAGCACCCGCTCGCGTGCCAGAGCCACCTCGTGGGTCATGGTGCGGCAGTCCTCCAGCCGCCCCAGGCGGCCGAGGTTGAGTGCGAGGTGGTGGCGGCAGCTGAGGGTGTCGGGGTGGTCGGGGCCCAGGGCACGCTGCTGGCCGGTCAGCACCTCGGCGTAGATCTGGTGCGCCTCGAAGTACCGGCCCTGGCGGCCCAGCGCATGGCCGGCCGCCAGCCGTACGGCGAGGGCGGCGCGGCGGTCGTCCGGGGGCGCGGGGCTGGCGATCGCGGCGGCGGGGGCGGCCGCGTCCCGGGGGTCGCCGCCGGTCCAGGCGTCGGTGAGGACCGTGGTGGCCCGGCCCGGCAGGTCAGGGTGCGGGCGCCGGGCGGCACCGGCCGGGGAGCCGGGGGTGATGCCCTGCGTCCAGGTGGGCAGCTGTGGGACGGTGACCTCGCCGGGGCTCGCCGCGGAGCCCCGGGCGGGGTGCGGATGGCGGGCGTCGGCGAGGCGTTTGGCCAGCTCGTCGGCGTCGCGCGGGCGGTCGTCCGGGTCCTTGGCCAGCAGCTCCAGCATGATCCGCTCATAGGCCTCGGGCAGGTCGGGGCGGAGCGTACGGGGCGGGGCCGGGTCGGTGTCGCGGTGTCCGACGAGGACCGCCCAGGCGTCGCCCAGGTCGAACGGCGGGACGCCGGTGGCCAGCTCGTAGAGCACACAGCCGAGCGAGTAGAGGTCGCTGCGGTGGTCTATGGGGTGCGCGCCGATCTGCTCGGGCGACATGTAGTGCGGGCTGCCCATGGCGACGCCGGTGCCGGTGAGGCGGGCGGTGAAGCCGATGTCGTGGTTGAGCCGGGCGATGCCGAAGTCGCAGATCTTGACCGTGCCGTCGGCGGTGCGGACGATGTTCGCCGGCTTCAGATCGCGGTGGACGATGTCCTGTTCGTGGGTGTAGGCGAGCGCGGCGGTGACCTGTTCGGCGATCTCGATGACGTCCGCCACGGGCAGCGGCTGGCGCCGGTTGTCGTCCAGCAGCTGGCTGAGGTTACGGCCGCTGAGCAGCTCCATGACGATGAAGAGGGTGCCGTCGTCCTCACCGAAGTCATGGACGACGGTGATGCCGCGGTGCTGGAGGGCGGCCGCGACCCGGGCCTCGCGGCGGAATCGTTCCCGCAGCACCTGGAGGAACGACGGTTCGTGCCGGGGGCCCAGGGGCTTGAGGCACTTCACGGCGACCTGCCGGCCCAGCGAGGCGTCACGGGCCCGCCAGACCTCCCCCATCCCGCCCCGCCCGATGGTGTCGAGCAGCCGGTAGCGCCCCTGGATCAGCCTGTTTTCCGCCATCACGTATCGCCGCCCCCGTCCCCGCCCTCGCGGTCAGCCGCGCAGCTCCCCCCGCGCGTCCCCGTGCCCGTCCAGTATGGCGGCGCCACGGCGGAGCTTGTAGGGCGCTGGGCGGGTGTCGGGGCCGAGTCGTGCGACGGCGCGCAGGATGTGACGGGGTGGCAGCTGCCAGCGGACGGTGGACGGAATGGCGCGAAGGAGGTGGCCGGTGGCGCGTAGTCGGCGGGTGACGGCGTCCGGCGGGGGTGCCGGGCGCCCGTAGAGCGCGTGCGCATATCCCGGGAGTGCGCCGTAGGCGAGCTGGGCGACCCATCGCCAGAGCACCTCGCGGGCGGGGACGAGCGGGGCGGGGGCGGGCGGACGGCGCAGGAAGTCGTCCACCTCCCGGGCCTCGCGGGTGAGCGCGAGTTCGGGCCGTACCCGGTCGAAGTAGGCGGCGAGCGCGGCCCGGTCACCGGGGACGACGTCCGGGTCGAGGCCGACGAGCCGGGCGCTCGCCCGCTGCTCGTCGAGGTAGCGGTCGGCCTGGACGGCGCTGACGGGGTAGCCGGAGCGGCGCAGCACCTGGAGGTAGGAGTCCACCTCCGCGCAGTGCACCCACAGCAGCAGGGCGGGCTCGTCGATGCCGTAGCGCTCGCCGGTGGCGGGGTCGGTGGCGGTCAGCCGGCGGTGGATGCCGCGGACCTTCGCACCGGCCCGCTCGGCGGCGTCGGTGGTGCCGTAGCTGAGGGTGCCGACGAAGTTGGCGGTGCGCATCAGCCGGCCCCAGGCGTCGCGCCTGAAGTCCGAGTTCTGGAGGACCCCGCGCACCGCGCGCGGGTGCAGCGCCTGGAGGTAGAGCGCCCGCACGCCGGCGATCCACATCATCGGGTCGCCGTGCATCTGCCAGGTCACCGAGCGGGGCCCGAAGAGCCCGGGGTCGCCTGCCATCACCACACCTCCCGGCCCTGGTGCGGCTCCGCGCGGCACCTGCCGCCCGTCCGGGCCACTGCTCTCATTCCCTCATATCGCGCACCGTGAGGAAAGGCATCAGGACGGGAGCTCTCCGGTCGCGCCCACCGCGGCGTCCCGCGCCTGTCGACGAAGGCACCGGCCCCACCGGGATCGTCGGCCGGTGCCTGGCACGACAAGGTCGTCCCGTTGTCGTCCCACGGGCCGGAGTACGAGGAGGCGAATCCGCCGGAGACCTGGTTCTGGCCGGCGATCGAGAAGGCGGTGGCGAGCTGCGGAGTGCCTCGCCTTGTTGGCGGCGTTGGGAGCCGGCCCCGGGTAGGGACCGGCTCCACCGCATGGATCTGGCGGGCGGTCAGCGCAGTGCGCCACCGGCTCGCGTCGTATGGCCGTAGCCGTACGGGAACAGCGGGTCGTAGTTCTTGTCCCCGACGTTGATGGGCTCCTGCGCCTCGCTGCGCGGCCAGGTCACCGGGAGCTTGCCGGTGAACGGACGCTTGCCGAACAGCACGTCGGCCACGCCTTCGCCCTCACTGCCGGGAAGCCACGACATGACGAAGGCATCCGTCTTCGGCAGCTCGTCGGTGACGATCTGCGGGCGGCCCGCAACGTCGAGAACCACGCACGTCTTGATCGCCCCGCACACCCGGTCGATGTTCGCCCGGTCTGTGTCCGAAAGGTTCAGGGTGCGGCCGTTGTTGCCGACATCGCCCACGCCTTCGGTATAGGGCGTCTCGCCGACCACCACGATGCCCACGTCGTGGCCGCTGGTCGGCGCCGACGCGTCCTTGCTGTACGTCACGTTCGAGGCGTTCTGCTTGATGCCCTGAAGGATCGTGGTGCCGGGGAACGCGGTGTTGCCGGACTGGCCCTGCCAGGTCACCGTCCAGCCGCCCGCCTGGTTACCCAGGTCGTCGGCGTTGGTGCCGGCGACGTAGATCCGCTGGGAGGGCTTGAGCGGCAGCGCGTGGTCGGCGTTCTTCAGCAACACCTGCGACCGTACGACGGCGCGGCGCGCCACCGCGCGGTGGGCCGGCGAGCCGATCGTGTCGATGTTCGTGCGGTCGGTGTACGGGTGCTCGAACAGTCCCAGCTGGAACTTGGCGCGCAGAATGCGGCGCACCGCGTCGTCGATGCGGGACATCGGGACCTGTCCGGCCTGGACCTCCGCGATCAGGGTCTGCACGAACTTCGGGGCACTGTTGGGCTCCATGAACATGTCAACACCGGCGTTGACGGCCGTGCGCACCTGCGCGGCGTAGTCGCCGGGTATCTGGTGGATCGCCTCCCAGTCGCTGATGAGGAAGCCCTGGAAGCCGATCTTCTGCTTCAGGACGTCCGTCAGCAGCTCCTTGTTCGCATGCATCTTGACCGGGTTGCCGACGCCGTCCTCGGTCCAGTCGACGCTGGAGTAGGAGGGCATGATGCTGCCGACGCGGTGCTGTTGGACGGCCGGAATGTACGGCGCCAGGTCGGTCTTCCGGAAGTGCTCGCGATCGCTGATCGTCACACCCTGGTCGATCGTGTACGTGCCGGTCGTCGACGTGCCGTACGTCGTGTCGCCGTCACCGGCGTAGTGCTTGGCGGTCGCCAGGACGCGGTCGCGACGGGCGAGGTCCTTCGGGTCCGTGCCTTGGAGGCCGTCGATCGCGGTCTCCATCTCGGTGACCAGCTTGGGATCCTCGCCGAAGCTCTCGTAGGTCCGGCCCCACCGGTCGTCGCGCCCGACGCACAGGCAGGGGGCGAAGGCCCACTGGGGCCCGGTCGCCCGGGTTTCGGTGGCCGTGATGTGCGCCGCCTCACGTACCAGCGCCGGGTCGCGGGCCGCGCCCAGTGCGATGTTGTGCGGGAAGAGGGTGGCACCGACGAGGTTGCCGTGGCCGTGCACCGAGTCGATGCCGTACAGCAGCGGGATGTGCAGCCGCGTGGCGAGCGCGTGCTTCTGGTAGCCGTCGAACATGTCCGCCCAGGCTTTGGGCGTGTTGGGGGTCGGCGCCGAGCCACCGCCGGAGAGCAGGGAGCCGAGGCCGAGGCTGGTGATCTTGCTCTGGTCCTCATCGACAGCGGCGCGCTCGGCCTGCGCCATCTGGCCGGCCTTCTCCTGGAGCGTCATACGCCCGAGGAGGTCGCTGACCCGCTGCTCCACCCGGAGCTTGGGGTTCAGGTACGGCGCCTTCTGACTGCTGGAAGACGTCGGGGACGTCCCGGACTCCGGGGAGGTTTGCGCCGATGCTGCGGGCATCGCGCCGGCGGCCAGCGCCGACGCAGCGAGCAGTGCGCCGACGAGGCGGGATCTGGAGGCACGCCCATGTGGCAGAGCCCTGCGAGACGGGTGAGGTATCAAGTTGGACTCCTTGGCTGGAAGGGGCTTCCACATGGGAGCCGGCTTTCGAAGAAGCCGCCGAGGCAGAACGAACCACGCCGACCGGTCAGGACAGTCGCGTGCCCGCTGTCAGCCCGTCAGACGCCGTACATACCGGGACCCTGACGGTTGGCCGAGATACTTCTCCAGGCCCATCCAGGGGTCAAGATGTAAATCAAGAGAAAAACGAAAAGGTCTCAGTCATTCACTAGTTGAATGAAGACGTCGTGTTCGACGCACTGGACTCGCCCATGTCGGACGCCTTTCGCCGACAGGTCGCCGCCGCAGTCACAAGGTGAACGCCGGCAGGACGGCGGCGGCCCCAGCCAGAGTGATCATGCCCGCCGGCGCGAACAGCCGGTGACGTCGATGCGGTCGCGCGCGTAGCGGGTGGCGTTGTCGAGCGGGTTGCGCGGCAGCCTGTCAGGACGGCGAGACCACCATCCCGGCGTCGGCACCAAGGACTTCCACGGCAAGACCAAGATCCGCGCTCTCCTCCTTCAGGCCGATCCCCGTGACGTTCGTCGGTCCTTGAATTCCTCTCACCCGGCACAGGCGGCCACTGGCGCGGCAGTTGGACGCCGAACCGACGGTGTCCCTCCCCCGGGCTCCGCTGAAACCACCTTCGACGCAGAGCAGGGCGCTCCTGTCCCTGTCCGTTCCTGAGCGCATCGCGAGCCGCGGAACCGGAGCGGCGGGGGATGCGCTGGAGCCCCCAACCCCTTGCCGGGTGTCGCGCACCCCTGTGTCGAGACGTCGACAACTCGATCAACACACCCACAAACCCGAGGACTTCACATGACAAGACGACGACGGCCTCCCCTCTTCAGCCGGCGCACGCCTCTCATCACCGCCATAGGCGTGGTGGGCTCCCTCGTCACCGCAATAGCCATGAACGCGTCGGCCAACCCGCCGGATCCACATACGTCCGACATCCGCGTACTGGCCTATGAGGCGCTCAAAAGCGATCCCGCCACGACGCACTACGCGCAGGGCCAGACCTTCCGGACGCGGGCCATTGAGCAGGACAAGGACGGTGACCGGCATATACGGATGGACCGGTATTACAAGGGCATACCGATCATTGGCGGCGACCTCGTTCTGCACATGACCGGGCATGGTCGGCTCAAGGGCATCAGCCAGACGCTCGTCTCGGCGCCGGACCTCGACACCGACCCCGCGCTCTCCGTCGAGGACGCGTGGAAGCACGCGTTCACGCATACGCCCGTGCGGGAACGAGCGCCGGGCGGGAAGGCCAAGAAGGGTCCAGCGGCCCGGTCCGGCAAGGGCCCGGCCCGGGCCGCACAGAACGCGCGGGTGGGATCGCGGCTCGTCCTATGGGCAGGGAAGAAGCGCCCGCTGCTTGCCTATGAGAACGTGATTCGCGGAGTCCGCGCCGATGGCACCCCCGCCGAAGTACACACCTACGTCGATGCGGAGAACGGGAAGATCCTGGGCACCCGCGACCGGTATCTGCATGAGCACGGGACGGGCAACACCCTGTACAGCGGGCAGGTGGAGTTGGAGACGAACCGCAGCCAGCAGGATGGCTTCGAACTCACCGACGGCACACGGGGCGGGTTGACCACCTTGGACGCCAACAACCAGTGCGCGCCGCAGGACCCGGCATGTCCAGGCGGTCCGAGCGGCGGGCCCGGTGGTGGGGGTGCCGGTCCCGATGACCCGGGTGGCCCGCAGGATCCCCGTAGCGGTGGCAACGGTGCCGGTGACAACCAGAACCGGAATGACCGGAATGGCTTGGGCAAGGAAGGCACCGGCACAGAGGAAGGCACCGTCTTCAGTTTGGGTCCCTTGCCGGCACTGCGAGCGGCATCCGAGGCGTATTGCCTGCGGGGAGTCCCGGTCTGCTACGGACCGGGCAAGCAAGGCAGGCAGCCTGAGGGGACCCCGCCGGCGGGCGGGGGCGCGCGGCCCCCGGGCGGGAGCACTCAGTCCCCGGGCGGTGGCGACGACAAAGGAGGAAGTATCCCACCCGGGGGCGGAGGCGGTGACGGCCAGGGCGGAAGCGCCAACGGCAATCCGCTCGGCGTGCCTGGAGCCGCCCCCGTCGTCAGCCAGGACAACACCTTCGGGACCGGAGAGGACTCCGACCGCTCCACCATCGCAGCGGACGTGCAGTTCGGAGCGTCCCAGGCATGGGACTACTTCCAGACGAAGTTCGGCCGCAACGGCTTCCAAGGTGACGGGCGAGGCCCGACCCTCTACGCGCACTACGGCGACGGTCTCACCAACGCCTTCGCTCTCGCCGACCCGCAGCTGTTCAGTGCGGTCTTCGGGGACGGGGACGGTCAGAACGTCAAACCGCTGGCCGAACTCGACGTTGTCGCCCACGAGATGGGCCACCTGGTGACCGGGACGAACAACGCCTTGTCCGGAGAGGGTGAGCCATCGGCGCTCAATGAATCCACGAGTGACATCTTCGGCACCATGGTCGAGTTCTTCACCAACAACCCGAACGACCCGCCGGACTTCACCCTTGGCGAGAAATTCGAGGCCGACGACCAGACGAAGCAGTTGCAGCGCTTCATGGACCGCCCCTCCAAGGACGGAAGGTCACCTGACTGCTTCTCACCCGACGTCGGCCGGCTGGACCCCCACGACGGTGGCGGCGTATCGAACCACTTCTTCTTCCTGCTGGCCAATGGCAGCGGTGAGTCCGAATTCGGCAACAGCCCGACATGTGACAACTCCCAGGTGAAGGGAGTCGGCAACGACGCGGCCGAGCAGATCTGGTTCCGCGCGGTGACGACGTACTTCACCTCGGACACCGGCTTCCAGAATGCCCGGGAGGGCAGTCTGCAGGCTGCCGCCGACCTGTTCGGCGAGGACAGCACCGAGGCCCAGGCCGTCGCCAACGCCTGGGACGCGGTGAACGTCAAGTAGCCGAGCGAGTAGGGCTGTGGTGGGTCCCCTCGCGTCATACGAGGGCCGGGGTACCGTCGATCCGGTCGACGGTACCCCGGCTCCCGCGCCTGCCCGGCACCGGAGGGGCCCGGGCGCGAGCCGGTCGGCGAACGCACGCCGTTGCCACGTGAGGCGAGCGGGCCGTGAACCGGGACGGGCGGAGCCCTCGGGCTCCGGCGTTCACTGGACGTTGGCAGGGAGGACGGCGATGGCAGTTGGCATCAGGGGGGTACGGATGTCCACGGCGTGGGTCAAACGGCTGCTCGTGAGAGAGGGGCCGCCCGCAAGGCGACCCAAGCACCGGCCACAGCGAAGCCAGTGGAAACTGGCGAACAGTCAGGTCACCGCCGTCGATGCTGCGCTCGCGGTGGCCGCCACCGCGTACAGCCTTCTGCAATTGCTGGTGTTCCTGCCGCTCTGGCGTATGGCATACCCGGGGCCCGATGGCGGGGCACCCTCCGGTGCCCTCCTCGTCGCCGTCACCGCCGCGGAGATTCTGGCCGCGCTCTCCGTCCTGGTCCGCCGTCGGCTGCCGTTGGTCCTGGCCGCGACCTCCCTCACCGATCTGTGGGTGGGAGGTGCCGGAATTACCTTTCCCCTTGCGATCTACACCCTGGTCGTGCGCGGGCGGACCCGCTGGGCGGTGGCAGTCGGCCTGGCCGGGGCGACGGTGCCCGTCCTGGACTTCCTGATGATCAACGGCGAACGGCCTCCTGTACCGCTGTTCGTCCGGGACGCCGCGATGGGTTACGTGATCCCGACGGTCATCGCTCCGGCCTTGGTGGCCACGGCGGTTCGCACGCACCGGGCGCTCATTCGCAGTCTGCGGCGGACGGCGGAACAACTCCAGCGGGAGCAGGAACTGGCCACGCGGAACGCGCGGCTGGAGGAGCGCGCGCGGATGGCCCGGGACATCCACGATGTGGTCGCCCACTATGTGGGGCTCATCGTTATCCAGTCAGGCGCTCTGGAAATCAGCGAGACCCAGGGGTCCGCGGCGTACAAGAGCGCCCGTCTCCTTGGCGACTTGGGGCGACGTGCCATGGGTGAACTCCGGGATCTGCTGGACACGTTGCGGTACGAGGACATGGAGGGGCAGGGCGGACGAGTAGGCGAGGAGTCGGCGGGTTCGCGAGCCCTCGGAACCGAATCGTGGCGGAAAGACGTTCAGGCTCTGCTGAACGAAGTGCGGCGCGCGGGCGTATCAGTAACGTGGGAAGTCAGCGGAGAGCCCGAGAGAGCCGGCGCGGCGGCGCAGCGGGCCGCATATCGTGTGATTCAAGAGGGGATCGCGAATGCGGTCCGGCACGCGCCCGGAGCCGAGGTCTATGTGTCGGTCGCGGTGTCCGCCCAGAGTCTGGACGTCAGCATCCGCAACGGCCGGCCATCCGAGCCGGTGGCCGGGACGGCACTGGGGGGTGGCCACGGCCTCATCGGGATACGCGAGCGGGTGTCCATGTTGGGCGGAGTCGTGCGGGCGTTTGCGACTCCGCAGGGCGGGTTCAGCCTGGTCGCCCGCATACCTGCCGAGGCCGCGACCCCCGATGCCGACGCGGCCGGCAGGCCATGGGCAGCGACGGAATTCCTCGGTCCCCGTCCTCCTGGGGAGCCCGATGATCCGGGTTCTGCTGGCGGACGACGAGGCACTGGTGCGGCAGGGCATACGCCTCGTGCTCGAATCCGATGACGAGATCACCGTGGTCGCAGAGGCCACCGACGGCTCGCAGGCCGTCGACATCGTTCGCCGGCATCAACCGGACCTCGCCATCGTGGACATCCGCATGCCCGGCATGGACGGACTCACCGCGGCCCGGGAAATGGTGCTCCTTCCGCGGCCGCCGCGCGTGATCATGCTTACGTCCTACGCCTTGGACGAGTACCTTTTCGCGGCCCTCAAATGCGGCGCCGACGGCTTCCTGGTCAAGGACGTCTATCCGCACGACCTGCTGAGCGCCGTCAAAGCCGTCGTGGGCGGCGACGCGATCATCTCCCCGTCGATGACCCGCTCGCTGATCCAGCGGTTCGCCCCTCCCGCTGCCTCGCCTGTCGCCAACGCACAGGACCGCTTGCGTGCCCTCCCGGAGGAACAGCGCACGATCCTCGCCCTGATCGCCCAGGGCTATTCCAATACTGAGATCGGCGCCTGCCGGGGCTTGACCGAGTCTCAGGTCAAGACGCAGGTCAGTCAGATCCTGCGGCTGCTCCGCCTGAGAAACCGCGTCCAGGCGGCGATCCTCGCCTACTCGGCGGGCCTGTCACACCAGCCCCCGGCGGAACAGACGGTCATTTCGGCCGGCCCCAACGACGCGGAGTGAGCAGCATTCGTCAACTCGCCGCAGGCCCGCTCGTGCGCACCAAGATGAGTGGGTCAGCGGACCGTGCCAGCTCCCAGTTGCCTGGCCCAGTCCAGCAGTTCGCGTTCGGCCAGGCTGGTGCCCAGCCAGTCGTGGTCGAGGTTGGCTCCTGAAAGGGACGGTACGACCGCGACGTAGAGCCCGGCAGCACGCGCCGAGGCAATGCCCGTGGCCGAGTCCTCGAACGCGACGGAACACCTCGGGGTCACACCGAGTGTCTCGCATGCCGTCAGGTAGAGCTCTGGTGCGGGCTTGGGGAAGCGCACTTCGTCGGCGGCGAACGAGTGGGTGAAGTAGTCGGCGAGGCCGGCCGACCACAGTGCCGCGTCCAGCAGTTCCCGGGGGCTGTTGCTGGCTACGGCGATGGGTACGGCTGCCCGGCAGGCGCGCACCAGTTCCGCTGCCCCGGGGAGGGCTGCGGCGCCTCGGGAAAGCTCTTTGCGGACTCTTGCGAGGAGTTCGGCGGCGAGTTCGGCGCCGGCGCCGGGGCGCCCGAAGTATTCGGCCATGGCCTCTCCAGCGTCCTCCACGGTGCGCCCGATGACCAGGGCTTTCTGTTCGGGGCCGAAGAGGTGACCGTGTGCCGCGAAGATGGCCGTTTCCGCAACGGTCCAGCATGCTTCGGTGTCGACCAGCAAGCCGTCGCAGTCGAAGACCACCGCCTCGGCGCTGGTGAGGAGCGAGCCCATGCAGATGTCCTTTCGTTTCAGGTGGTGCGCAGGTGCCCATTCGGCGGCTGCCGGATCGCCTGCGGTTACGTCGCCCGGTGCCTTACTGTCCGAGTGCGAGCCGGATGCCGAAGGCGGCGATGACCGTGCCCGTGATGCGGTCGAGGCAGCGGCGAGCCGAAGGCCGTTGCACGCGGTCTCGGAGCATGTGCGCGAAGGCGATCAGCGCGCAGGCCCAGATGACGGCCAGGAGGATGTGCACACCAGCCAGGAGCACGCCTGAAGCGAGGTGCGAGGCGCCGGCGGGGATGAACTGCGGGAGCACCGCAACATAGAAGGCGCCCATCTTTGGGTTGAGGAGATTGGTCACGAACCCTTGCCGCCATCCACCGAGCAGGGTGTCGCCGGCGCCCGTCCTGGTCTTGCCCTTGCCCCGGGCCTCCGCTGTCGGAGGGCTGTCGCTCGATGAGTGGCGCCGGGTGGCCCACAGCAGTCTGCCGCCCATCCACACCAGGTACGCGGCCCCCGCCCAGCGAAGAGCCTCGTATGCGAGGTGAGACGCGGTCAGCAGTGCCGTCACGCCGAGCGAGGTGAGCACGCCCCAAACCAGCGTGCCGCTCTGGATGCCGAGGACCACGCCCCAGGCGCGACGGCGGTGCCCGAGCGTCGCGGTGCGCAGGATGAGTGCGGTATCCAGCCCGGGAGTAAGCGTGAGAAGTCCCACTATCAGCGCGAAAGTTCCCATTGCGTCTGGGGTGATCATGAGCGATCACCCTAGGTCGGGAGCCGCGGGACGTCCACATTCCTGCCCGATATCGGGCAGGAATTGCGGTCTTCGCCCCTGACCTTGTGCATCGCACCTCACGATGGTGCTGCGGCCCCGCGCTGCCCCATCGCCCAGGCATCGCGCGGCGCGGGAGACGCTTGGTTGCCCGTCTCGGTGCCAACTATTCATCGTTTGTGCCAACCAAAAGGTCCTCGTCACATTCGGTCAGCGCCGTACCCGGGGCATCCCCAGGCCGATCCAGGAGATGATCTCGCGCTGGATCTCGTTGTTGCCGCCGCCGAAGGTGAAGATGACGGCGGAGCGGTAGCCGCGTTCGAGTTCGCCGTGGAGCACCGCGCCGGCCGAGCCCTCCTTGAGGGGGCCTGCGGAGCCGACGATCTCCATCAGCCAGGCGTAGGCGTCCCGGCGGGCCTCGGAGCCGTAGACCTTGACCGCGGAGGCGTCCTGGGGGGTGAGCGTGCCCTGCTGGAGGGCGTCGACCATCCGCCAGTTGAGCAGCTTCATGGCATCGAGCCGGGTGTGCGTACGGGCCAGCCGGCCGCGCACCCAGCCCAGGTCGATGACCCGGCGGCCGTCGGCGAGTTTGGTGCCGGCGGCCCAGCGCTGGACGTTGTGCAGGGCGCGGATGGCCATGGTGCCGTGGGCGGCGAGAGTGACGCGTTCGTGGTTGAGCTGGTTGGTGATGATCCGCCAGCCCTTGTTCTCCTGGCCGACGCGGCGGCCGGCCGGGACGGTGATGTTCTCGTAGTAGCTGGCGGTAGTGTCGTGCGAGGCGAGGGTGTTGATGACGGTGCAGGAGTACCCGGGGTCGCTGGTGGGGACCAGGAGCATGGTGATGCCCTTGTGCGGTGGGACGCCCTCTTCCACGGGGGCGGTGCGTACGGCGAGCCACACCCAGTCCGCGGTATCGCCGTTGGTCGTCCAGATCTTCTGCCCGTTGACGACGTAGTGGCCGGTCTCCTCGTCGCCCTCGCGTACCGCGCGGGTCTTGAGGGCCGCGAGGTCGGTGCCGGCGTCCGGTTCGCTGTAGCCGATCGCGAAGTCGATCTCGCCGGAGAGGATCCTGGGCAGGAAGTAGGCCTTCTGCTCGTCGGTGCCGAACTGCATGATCGTCGGTCCGACGGTGTTCAGCGCCATCAGCGGCAGCGGTACGCCCGCCTGGGCGGCCTCGTCGAAGAAGATGAACTGTTCCATCGGGGTCATCCCGCGCCCGCCGAACTCCTTGGGCCAGCCGACGCCGAGCCAGCCGTCCGCGCCGAGGCGCCGTACGGTCTCGCGGTAGAAGCGCTTCTGGGCGGCGGGGTCGGTGTACCGCGCGGAGGCGATGTCCGGCACCAGCTCGGCGAAGTAGGTGCGCAGCTCGGTGCGCAACTGCTGTTGCTCGGGGGTGTATTCGAGGTGCACGGCCCCTCCAGTTCGTCCGGTCCGGTCCTCGGCCCGGCGGGGCGGATCATCTGCTTCTGACGCCCCGTCGGAATCCGGATGGAGGGCACAGTAGAACTTGTTTCAGTAATACGGAAGAGCCCCCGTTCGCCGACGGACCTCCCCTTTCACCGACGAACTCCGGGGTCGGCAGGGGGCGTTGCGCAGCGCCTCTCGGACCGGGAAGGCTGCGCATGCGCGAAAGCCCGGTTCGGCACCCCCGGGTACCGAACCGGGCTTCGCCCGGGCCCCATCAGCCCACGGCGTGCTTCGCCGCGTTGTGATTGCCGGGCTGGATCCGACTGCGCTGCACGTCCTTGCAGTACTTGACGTAGCCGCTGTTGGTCACGTACTTCGCCGAGACCCAGGTCGGCCGCTCGTCGCGGGTCAGGTACCAGACGCTGTTGCCGCCGACGCTCTGGGTGCGCACCTTGCACACCAGGCCGATCTGGGCGCGGTGCCGGTAGAAGCCCTTCACGGAGGAGTCCGTACTGGGGTACTGACGCGCACTCAGGCCCATCTTCGTGGTGACAATGCCGTACGGCTTCGCGGTGGTGGGCCCGGGCGTCGCCTGCGCCGGGGCCGCGGCGGACAGCGTCGCTCCGAGGGCGACAGCGGCGGTCAGTGCGCCCGCGCCGGCTGCGAGCTTTCTGCCTCGGGCCACGAGGACTTCGGTCGTGGACATAGGGGGTCTCCTGTTCTTGACGCGCAATGCCACCCATTGGCGCGAAGTGGACATTACGCGCAAAAGACCCATGGAATGTGGTGAAACGACGAACAGGCCGCCGATCGTGTGACAGTCAGTCTTTGGACCGCGGGCGGTCAGCCCTCCGCACCGGCGCGGTGGATCCCGAAGGAGGCCCCCTGCGGATCCCGGATCACCGCGATCCGCGGCCCCTCGGGGACGTCCGTAGGGGGAACCAGCAGCATGCCCCCGGACTCGGCGGCCCGGGCGGCCGTTTCGTCGACGTCGGCGACCGCGAAGTACGGCAGCCAGTGCGCCCGGACATCATCGGGGTAGAACTCGTCCAGCGCACTCAGGCCGCCGAAGTCGGCGCCGTCGATGCCCCATTGCGGATAGTCCTCATGGGTGCCCACGGTCCAGCCGAAGACCCCGGTGTAGAAGTGCTTCGCGGCCTCGGCGTCACGGGTGGCGAGCTCGACCCAGCCGAGCGAGCCCGGCGCGCTGAGCAGCCCGGCACCGGCGAACGAACGGGCCTGCCACACCGAGAAGACGGCCCCTTCCGGGTCCGCCAGGACCGCGAAGCGGCCCAGGTCGAAGACGTCCATCGGCCCCAGCACCGCCCGACCGCTCGCCTCGGTGACCGCGGCGGCCAGCGCATCGGCGTCCCGGGTCGCGAACGAGACGGTCCAGGCGGTCGGCTGCCCGGGGGCGTAGAGCGGCGTCAGCGCGGCGACCGGCGCGGCCCCCAGATACAGCATGGTGTAGCCGCCCGCCTCGTCGCGCGGGTCGGTCTCGGCGCGCCAGCCGAAGACCTCGCGGTAGTAGACCTTGGCGGCATCGACGTCCGAGGTGCCCAGCTCGACCCAGCAGGGCGCACCGGGAGTGGGCTCAGTGATCTTCACGGTGGTTCCCTCCCTCCGCGCCGGGATGTGGCCGGGCCACGGCCGGGCCGTGCTGCGGTCACGCCGGTACCTGCCGGCGCTGTCCGTACGCTGCCGATCGTCCGCCGGGGGCGCGGGGGCCGCAACCGGAGGGCGCGGGTGCGGCCCAGGGGGCCGGCTCAGACGTCCAGGTCGGCCCAGCCGGTCTTCAGGCGCGCGAAGATCTCGTCCAGTGCGGGGCCGGGCCCGTCGCCACCGCCGGCGAGCCGCGGGGCGGCCAGTACGAAGTGGGCCAGGGCGCGTACCGACGCCTGGTCCGCGGTGGCACCGGTCTCGGCGGCGAGCACCTCGGCCAGTGCGGTCTCGTGGCGCAGCCACATCCGGTGGGCGTACTCGCTGAGCGCGGGGGTGCCCTCGATCAGCTCCCGGAACTCCCGGAACCCCGGGGTCCGGTGGGCGCCCAACAGCAGGCCGCGCAGATGGGCGTGGAGCGCGTCCAGGACGGTGCTGCCCGGCCGGCGCTCGCGGACGGCCGCGATCAGGGCCTCGCGCTGCTCGGCGTCCTGGTCGAACACCAGGGCTTCCTTGCCGGAGAAGTGCTTGAACAGGGTGGTCACCGAGACATCCGCGGCCTCGGCCACGTCCTTGACGCTCACCGCGTCATAGCCGTGCTCCAGGAACAGCCGGAGGGCGGCATCGGCCAGTGCCTTGCGGGTCTGGGCCTTCTTGCGTTCGCGTCGGCCCGGCGTCGGCGGGTGCACGGCGGTCACGCTCCTTCCTGCCCGGACATCCGGCGCATATGGCGCAGGGAGCCCTGCGGGGCGTCGGGGGCGATGGCGTTGGCCAGGCCGCGGGCCGCTCCCTCGGCGGCCCGGGCGGAGCGGGGCAGCATGACCGCCTCGTAGGCGCGTACCGCGGCATCCGGGTCGTCGTGCCCGGCGAGAGCCTGGGCGAGTTCGCTGCCGTCGAGCATGGCGAGGTTGGCGCCCATGCCGGAGAACGGCGTCATCAGATGCGCGGCATCGCCGAGCAGGGTGAGGCCCGGGGTGTGGGTCCAGGTGTGCGGCACCGGGAGTGCGAACAGCGGCCGGTTGATGAAGCCCCCGTCGTTCTCCCGCAGCAGCGCCAGCAGCCGGTCGTCCCACTCGGCGAACACGTCAAGCAGTACGGCCCGCACCGCCTCGGTGTCCGTCATCTGCACACCGGCCGCCAGCGCCCAGTCCTGTGAGCCCCGGAAGGCGGCGTAGCCGCGGATATGGCCGTGGCTGTTGCGCTGGGCGATCAGCGCCTTGTTGGCGTACAGCGCCATCATGCTGCCGTCGCCGACCAGTCGGGCGAGCTCCGGGTGCCGGGTGTCGGAGTCGTCGAGGCCGAACTCGACGAAGGTGACACCGGAGTAGTGCGGGGTCGCGTCGGAGAGCAGCGGCCGCACCCGGGACCAGGCGCCGTCGGCGCCGATGACCAGATCGAAGGTCTCGGTGTGGCCGTCGTCGAACTCGGCCTTGTGGCGGCCGTCGCCGAGCGGGTGCAGGGTGCGCAGATGGTGGCCCCAGCGCACGGTCTCCGGGGCGAGGGAGTCCAGCAGCAGGCGGCGCAGTTCGCCCCGGTCGATCTCGGGGCGTGCGGTCTCTTCGGGGGCCGGGGTGTGCCGGAAGAGCTCGGTGGCGGTCTGGTCGAGCAGCCGCATCTCCTGCCCCTCGGGACGGGCGAGGGCGGCGAACTCGTCGTACAGCCCGGCGACGTGCAACGCGGCCTGACCAGTCGTCAGATGCAGGTCCAGCGTGCCGCCCTGGGGGCGGGCGGCGGCGGACGCCTCGTGGTCGAAGACGGTGACCGGGACGCCGTGCCGCTGGAGCACCCGGGCGCAGATCAGTCCGCCCGGGCCGGCGCCGATGACCGCGATGCGAAGAGGTGTGGGGTTCATGGGACCAGAAAAGCACAGCGACTCAGAAAGTGCAATGACTACACTTTCGAACTCACTCAACATCACTCGATCCGGACCGGCCCACCGACACCTCGACGCATCGGCGTTGCGGCGAATACCTCCAGGTCACGGGCTTCCGGGGTGAGTTGAAACCCGGGTGCCAACAAAAGGGACAGTTGACCTTTTCCTACATACCGGCTTGCAGGTTTAGGTATGCCTAACCTAATGTAACGACACGTGTCGACGACCAAACCATCCGCCACCGCGCCCCCCGTGCCCGACGCGCGCCCCGTCGCGAAGGCCTGGCGGCGCGTCCCGCTCTTCGTGGTGGGGCTCGCCGCGCTGGCGGTCTGTGCCGCCCTCAGCCTGGCCCTCGGCTCCCGCTCGGTCCCGCTGTCCACCGTGCTGGACGCGCTGTCCGGCACCGAACACGGCCGGGATGCCCTGGTGGTGACGGGACTTCGGCTGCCGCGGACGGCGATCGCGCTCGCGGTCGGCGCCGCGCTCGGCGTCGCCGGGGCGATCGTCCAGGGCATCACCCGCAATCCGCTCGCCGATACCACGACGCTCGGCATCAACGCGGGCGCCGGCTTCGCCGTGGTCACCGCCATCTACGCACTGCATCTGAACCGGCCCGTCGAGTACATCTGGTTCGCCTTCGCGGGCGCCGCGGGCGCCGCGCTCTTCGCCCAGGCGCTGGCCCGGCGCGCCGGCGATCTCGACCCGGTGCGCCTGGCGCTGGGCGGTACCGTCCTCCAACTCGTCCTGCTCTCCTGGACGTCCACGGTCATGCTGGCCAGCAAGCGGTCGCTGGACGAGGCCCGGTTCTGGCTGGCCGGCTCACTCTCCGAACGTCCGCTGGCGGCGCTCTATCCGGTGCTGCCGACCCTCGTGATCGGCCTGGTCCTCGCACTGGCGATCACTCCCGCGCTCAACGCCCTTGCGCTGGGCGACGATTCGGCGCAGTCGCTGGGCGTGCCGGTCTCCCGGATCCGTACCGCCGGCGGAGTGGCCGTCGTGCTGCTCGCGGCCTCCGCGGTGGCCGTGGCGGGCCCGCTCGCCTTCATCGGGCTGGCCGCCCCGCACCTGGTGCGCCAGTTGCTGGGCACCTCCGACCACCGCGTCGTGGTGCCCGGCTGTCTGATCGCAGGACCGCTGCTGCTGCTCGCCGCCGACATCCTCGGACGGCTCGTCATCCGGCCCTCCGAACTCCAGGTCGGCATCATCAGCGCGTTCCTCGGCGCACCGCTGCTGGCGCTGCTGGCCCGGAAGGTGGCGCGATGAACAACGTCATACACCGTCAGAGCCCGGCCGGTGCCCCGGTTGCCGGACGCCGGCCGGCGCGACACCGGACCCCGTTGCTCGCGCTCGTGGGCGCCCTGGTGCTCTGCGCGCTGATCACGGTCTCGGTCGCCAACGGGGACATGCCGCTGCCGCCGCTCGACGCGGTCCAGGGCCTGTTCGGGCTGGGCGATCCGGCCACGGTGCTGGTGGTCCAGGAGTTCCGCGCCCCGCGGATGGCCGCGGCCGTCGTCGCGGGCACCGGGCTCGCGGTGGCCGGTGCGCTGCTCCAGCGGCTGTTCCGCAACCCGCTCGCCTCGCCCGACGTGATGGGGGTGACCGGCGGCGCCTCGTTCGGTGCGGTGGCGATGCTGGCCACGGGGGCCTCGCAGGCGCTGATTCCGCCGGCCGCGCTCGGTGGCGGGCTGCTCGCCGCGGTGCTGCTGGGGGTGTTCGGCTGGCGCTCCGGGGTCAGCGTGACCCGGCTGGTGCTGGTCGGGCTCGCCGTCCAGGCGGGGCTGGCCGCGGCGGTGAACTTCGTGGTCGTCCGCTTCCCCACCGAGCTGGCCGGTTCGGCGCTTCAGTGGACCACCGGCTCGGTGTACGGGCGGACCTGGAGCGAGGTGTGGTCGGCGGGCGGCGCCGTGGTGGTCGCGCTGCTCGCCGCCTTCGCCCTGCACCGCCGGCTGGCGGTACTCGATCTGGGCGACGACTCGGCCGGTGCGCTCGGACTGCCCACCCACACCGCCCGGCTCCAGGTCCTGGCCGTCGCCATCGTGCTGGCCTCGCTGGCCGCCGCGCTCACCGGCCCGGTCGCGTTCGTCGCGCTGGCCGTCCCGCACATGGTGCGGTTCCTGGCCGGACCGCCGACCGCCGGGACGCTCGCGCTGTCCGGCCTCGCCGGTGCCGTACTGCTGCTCGCCTCCGATCTGGTGGCGCAGTATCTGCTGCCGGTCAGCGGGCTGCCGGTCGGAGTGGTCACCGCCACTCTGGGCGCGCCCTGGCTGCTGGTGCTGATGATCCGTCAGAGCAGTTCCGTCAACAGGAGTGTCCGATGACCGCCAACCAGCTCTCCACCCACGGACTCGACCTGCGCTACGGCGACCGGCTGATCGTCGGCGGCCTCGACCTGGTGCTGCCGGGCGGGGCGGTCACCGCCGTCGTCGGCCCCAACGCCTGTGGAAAATCAACCCTGTTGCGCGGTCTGACCCGGCTGCTGGCACCGGCCGCCGGCACCGTCACGCTGGACGGATCGGACATCCACCGGATGCCGGCCCGGACACTGGCGCTGCGGATGGGGCTGCTGCCGCAGCAGCCGGTCACCCCCGACGCGATCACCGTCGAGGCGCTGGTACGGCTCGGCCGCTATCCGCACCAGCGGCTGCTGAGCCCCTGGTCGGCGGCCGACCAGGAGGCGGTGGAGGAGGCGCTGCGCCGCACCGGCACCGTCGAGCTGCGCGATCAGCCCGTGGACCAGCTCTCCGGCGGCCAGCGGCAGCGCGCCTGGATCGCCCTCGCACTGGCGCAGGACACCGATCTGCTGCTGCTCGACGAGCCCACCACCTTCCTGGATCTGCGGCACCAGCTCGATGTCCTCGACCTGGTCGCCGCACTGCACGCCGAGGCGGGCCGCACCGTGGTGATGGTGCTGCACGACCTCGGACAGGCCGCCCGTTACGCGGACCATCTGGTGGTCCTCAAGGACGGGCAGCTGGCGGCGGCCGGCGCCCCGGCAGACGTACTCGACGCGGAGCTGGTCAAGTCCGTGTTCGACGTGGACTGCCGGGTGATCGCCGACCCCGAGACCGGCACCCCGCTGGTCATCCCCAAGGGCAGCGCGCTGCGGCACCCCGCCAACGCCGTCTGACCTCACCGCTCTCCCCCACGAGCACTCCCTTTCCGCACCCCCGAAGGAAGTCGAACGCTCATGCTCACACGTTCCTCCCGTGCCGCGCGCCGGCTGCCGGCCACGCTGCTCGCCGTCGCCCTGGGCGCCGCCTCCCTCACCGCCTGCGAGGGCGACACCTCCTCGGCCGACGGTGCGGACAAGGCCGGCACCGGATTCCCCCGCACCGTCAAGAGCGCCATGGGCGGCGAGGTGAAGATCCCCGCCAAGCCCCAGCGCGTGGTCGTCCTGGACACCGGTGAGCTCGACGACGTCACCACGCTCGGCATCAAGCCGGTCGGTGCGGTCTCCCCGCACATGAAGACCGAGGGCGGTTTCCCCTCCTACCTCAAGTCCAAGATCGGCGGCGTCAAGGACGTCGGTCCGCTGCTCGAGCCCAACCTCGAGAAGATCATCTCCCTCAAGCCCGACCTGATCCTGTCCTCCAAGGTCCGGCACGAGAAGATCTACGACAAGCTCAAGGCCATCGCGCCGACCGTCTTCACCGAGACCACCGGCGGCCCCTGGAAGGCGAACCTCAAGGTCCACGCCAAGGCCCTGGGCCTGGAGAAGCAGGCCGACAAGAGGCTCAAGGAGTACGAGGAGCGGGCCAAGGCGCTGGGCGCGGCCATCAAGAAGAAGTACCACGGCAAGATGCCGTCGGCCTCGGTCGTGCGCTTCGTCGCCGGCCCGACCCGGCTGTACCAGAAGTCCTCCTACAGCGGTGTGGTCCTCGACGACATCGGTCTGGCCCGCCCGAAGTCGCAGAGCTCCACGGACCCGGTCAAGACGATGCTCGACGTCAGCCCGGAGCAGATCGACAAGGCCGACGCGGACCTGGTGTTCGTGACCGTGGCGGACAGCCCGGACAAGACCCAGCAGAAGGACGTCACCTCCAACCCGGTCTGGAAGGACCTGCCGGCCGTCAAGAACGACAAGGTCTTCACCGTGCCGGACGAGACCTGGATGTCCGGCATCGGCATCAATGCCGCCGAGCACATGCTCGCGGACGTGGCCAAGGCCACCGGCGTACCGCTGCCGAAGGGCTGACGCCCCGGGGTGGCCCGCGTCCCCACCCGGGCCACCCCCTGATTCCCGCCCCCTCCTGCCGTCCTCCGGCTTCTCCCCCACCGCACCACCCTCGACCCCGAAGGGGCCCGCTCATGCGGATGTATCTGCTCGCCCTCAACCCCACCGACTCGGTCACCGACGGATTCCTGCCCGCTGCCGCCCGCCTCGGCCTCGACGTCACCATCCTGACGGACCAGCCACGGGCGCATCAGGACGTCTCCGCGCAGACCGAGGTCCTGGAGTGCGACGTCCATGACTTCCGCGCCGTCATCAACCGGATAGCCACCCACCACCGCGCCGACGCGGTCTTCACCAACAGCGACCACCTCCAGACCCAAGCGGCCCTGGCCGCCGACTACTTCGGGCTCCCGGGCAAGGACTGGCGGGCCGCGCTGCGCACCAAGAACAAGGGCGAGATGCGGCGCCATCTGGCCGCCACCGGCATCGACCCGGTGCGGTCCGTGGAACTCGCCGCCGGGCAGGACCCGTCCGCGCTCGCCGCCGCCGACCTGCCCTACCCCGTCGTCCTCAAGCCCCGCGAGGGCGTGGCGAGCGAGGACGTGATCCTGGCTGAGGACCCCGAGGAACTGGTGGCACGCGCCAAGGAGATCCAGGCCCGGCGCCCCCACGCCGCGCTGCTGGCCGAGGAGTTCCTGACCGGTGAGCTGTACACCCTGGAAACCCTCGGCGACGGCCGGGTACGGCACGTCCTGGGCGGCTTCCACACCACCGTCTCACCACCACCCGTCTTCATCGAGGAGCGGCTGGACTTCGTCGCCGCCCCGCCGGAGCCCGTGGTCGCACAGGTGACGGCGCAACTCGACGCCCTGGGCGTCGGGCTGGGTGCCTGCCACACCGAGTACGTGGTGCACGAGGGCCGGGCGCGGCTCATCGAGGTGAACTACCGCGTCATCGGCGACCAGTGCGACCTGATGCTCGCCCAGGTCCTGGACATCCCGCTGTTCGAGCACATCCTGCGGGCCCATCTGGGCGAGCCGCTGCCCGCGGATCTCGGTGCGCGGCGCGACGGCGCGGGCCGGGTGGACACCCCCGTCGCCGACCGCGCGGGCACGCTCACCGCGGCGCCCGCCGCCACCGACCGGACGGTGGACGGCGTACAGCTGACGTACCGGCCGATGCGCGCGCTCGGCGAACGGCACCCGCACTACCGCACCAACCGCGACTACCTCGGCGTGCTGCGGGTCACCGGCACCGACCGCGCCGCCGTGGACCGGGTGGCGGACGGCTTCCTCGCCGCGGAGCGCTGGGAGATCACGCCGTGAACACCGCACTCGCCACGGCCGAGACCCCCTCCGCGCACCGGACCGACGCCCCGGCCGGGGCGGACGAGGAGGGCGAACTGCTGCTGCGCGTCCTGGGAGCGCTGCTGCGCGAGGACGTCGTCGGGCTGCGCACCCGCGGCACGCTGCTGGCCCGGCCGGACGGGCCCTGGCTGCGGCTGCCCGCCGGCCCGGCCGCCGGCGCCCTGCTGCTGCCGCTCGGCAAGGACGGCTACCAGGGCGAGTACACCGCCCGGCTGCCGCTCCTGGTACGCGAGCGGGACGGGGCAAGGCTGACCACCCTCGACGAGGCCGTCACCGCGCTGCGCGGGCTCGCCGACCCGGCCGACCACGACGGCTTCGACGCGTTCGCCGAGGAGTGCCGCCAGACCCTGGCGACGATGCGGCTGCACACCCGTACCCGGGACGAGGCCGACGCCCAACTGGCCAACCGCCATGGCAGTGACCCCGGCGCCTGGCAGGGCCTGGCCGGCGGACTGGCGTACGACACGCTGGCGGCCCGGACCGACCACCCCGTCTACCCGACCGCCCGCGGCCGGTCCGGCCTCGACGAGGACCAACTCCGCGCCTACGCACCCGAGTTCCACCCGGGGATCGCGCTGCGCTGGCTCGCCCTGCCGCGCACCGCGCTCACCGTGCCGGGCGGCTCCGCGGCGCTGCCGGCCTGCTGGCCGACGCCCGGCGAGCTGGGCCTCCGCCACCTCGACGAGAGCCATCTCGCCTTCCCCGTCCACCCATTGACCCTCGGCGATCCACTGCACGGTGCGCTGCGCCGGACCGGGCTGGAGAGCGCGGCGGTGCTGTCCGACCGCGCCCCGCTCACCGCGGTGCCCACGCTGTCGATGCGTACCGTCGCGCTCGATGCCGACCCGCGGCTGCATCTGAAGCTGCCGCTCGCCACCGCCACCCTGGGGCTGCGCAACCGGCGCACCATCAAGCCGGGCACGCTCGTCGACGGCGCGGCGGGCCAGCGGCTGCTGGAGACCGTGCTCGCCCGCGAGCCACGCTTCGCCGGTTCGGTCCTCCAGGCCGATGAGACCCGCTACGCACACGCCGGGGACGAGTTGCTGGCCGTGCTGTGCCGTCGCTACCCGGCCGGTCTGGACGGCAGCGCCGTCGTGCCGATGGCCGCACTGCTGAGCCGGGCGCCCGGCGGCCGGCTGGTGATCGACCATCTCGCCGACCGCTTCTACGGCGGCGACCCGCTGGCCCTGCTGGACGCCTGCCTCACCCTGCTCTTCGACTGGCAGACCATGCTCTTCGGCTACGGCATCGCGCTCGAATCCCACCAGCAGAACGTCTCGCTGGTGCTGGACCGTACGGCCGGCGGCACCCGGCTGCGGCTGCTGTTCAAGGACAACGACGGTCCGCGCATCAACACCGTACGGCTGCGCGAGACCCTGGGCGACGACGCCCCCGACCCGTCCCGCTTCGCCGACCCGCGGATCTTCGCCGACAGCGACCGGCCGGTCCTGGACCTGTTCACCACCATCACCGTCCATCTGTGCGCGGGCTCCTACGCCTTCGGCCTCGCCCGGCACCGGCGCGCCCCGCTCGCCCGGCTGCTGGACCTGGTCCGCGACCGGCTGGCCGAGGCCGTCGAACGGCTGGGCACCGGGCCGCACGAGCCGGGCGCGGTGCTGCGCGCCCAGGTCCTGGACGCGCCGGAGCTGCCGGTGAAGGCGATGGTCAGCGCCGGAACGCTGCTGTCCAAGGAGCGCTCGGGCGCCGCCGACATCAACAAGCACTACACCACCGGACCCAATTACCTGCTGCCTACGGGGGCTTCCCGATGAGCACCGCGACCTCCCGCCGCACCGAGCCCGTCGCCGTCGAGACCAAGGTCCGCCCGGCCCTCGCGCGCCGCCAGGTGCATGCCGTGGCCGGCTGCTACTTCGTCGCGTCGTTCGCCGCCCTCGGCCTGCCGCCGTACCTCACCGAGGTGCTGCCGGAGCTGGGCGACGGCGCCGCCCGCTGGGCCGGTCTGCTCTACGTCGTCCCCACCCTGTTCGGCGCCATCGGCGCCCCGCTGTGGGGACGGCTGGCCGACCGCTTCGGCCGTAAACGGCTGCTGCTGCGCGCACAGTTGGGGCTGGCCGCGGCGTTCCTGCTGGCCGGCTGGGCCGACTCGCTTGCCACGTTCGCCGCGGCGCTGGTCGTCCAGGGCATCCTCGGTGGCACCTTCTCCGCGTCGAACGGCTATCTGGGGGCGGCCCTTGAAGGCCATGCGCTGTCCCGGGCGCTGACGCTGATGCAGGGCAGTGCCCGGGCGGCGCTGGTCTTCGCGCCGATCGTCGTCGGGTCACTGACGCCGTGGGTGTCGCCGCACCGCCAGTACGCCCTGCTGGCCGTACTGCCCCTGGCCGCGGCGCTGATGCTGGTGACGCTCCCGGAGCCGTCGGGGGCCAGAGCCACCGCGGCGAAGAAGGCCAATAACGCCCAGGCGACCGACACCACGGAGCCGTCCGGGGCGGTGGCGGAGCCGTCCGGGCCCGCACCGGCCGCCGGACCACTGCGGGCCCTCTACGCCCTGGAGTTCGCCTTCGTCTTCTCCACCGTCATCTCCTTCCCGTACCTGATCTCGCTGATCACCCAACGGCTGCCGGGGACCGGACCGATGGTGTCCGGTGTCCTGTTCGCCCTGCCGCACCTGTGCTACCTGATCGCGGCGATGGGGGTGCACGCAGCCTTCCGCAGCCGCCCCCGGACCGGGATCGCACTCGGCTTCGGCTGTATCGCGGCCGGTCTGGCCGGGCACGGCCTCGCCGACTCGCTCGCCTCCTTCATCGCCGTACGCCTGGTGCTGGGCGCCGGGCTCACCCTCGGCCTGGTGTGTCTGTCCGTACTGGCCGCCGACTGCGCCAAGGGCCGTGCCCCCGGCGGGCTGTTCGGTTCGATCGAGTTCTTCTCCAAGGCCGGTGCGGTCGCCGCGGGCGTGGCGGCCACCGCCGGCAACGACTGGTTCGGTCCGGTCGCCCCGCTGCTGACCGGCACCGCGATAGCCGTGGTCACCGGACTCACGACCGCCGTCCCCCGTCTGCTTCCCCGCCTTGCCCGCACCCCCCGCACCCGCTGGAGCCCTCGATGCCCCCGCTGACCAATTCCTCCCGCCCCGCCCCGGCGGCCCCCACCGCCCCGGCCGCCCTGCCCACCGCCGACCAGGCCGTGGCGCACACCCTGCTGAACTGCCTGCTGCGCGAGGTGTCCGGTCCCGAGCACCAGACCGCCGTCGACAACGGGCAGTTGCTGCTGCGGCTGCCGCGCCGCGGCGTCCTGCTGCGGGTCGCACTGCGCCGTACCTCGCTGCTCGGTGCGCACCGCTTCACCGGCCCGGTGACCGAAGAGACCGCAGACGGCTGGGCGGAGGTCGGCTGGCGCCGGCTGGCCGAGTACGTCCACGCGGAGCTGTCGCTGCGGACCGGGGTGGACAACGAGGAGTTCCTGGCCCAGGTCGCCTCCAGCCATCAGGCGGTCGCCGTCGCCCTGGCCGACCGCGACCGGCGCGGCCCCGCTGCGGACACCGACGCCACGGACTGGCAGGCCGACTGGCAGACCGCTTCTGCCGACTGGCGGGCTGCCCCTGCCGACTGGCCGTCGGCGTATGTCGCCTCCGAGCAGTCGCTGCTCCTCGGTCACCGCTTCCACCCCACCCCCAAGGCCCGCACCGGCGACCTGGCGTCCTGGAAGTCGTACGCCCCGGAGACCGGCGCCGCCTTCCCGCTGCTGCTGCTCGCCGTACGGGAGGCGCTGATCGTCGAGGAGACGACCGGCGACGGAGCCACCGCACCGCTGGACACCCTGCACCCCGACGTCCCGGACGGCTACCGGCTGCTGCCCGTCCACCCCTGGCAGTACGAGCTGCTGTGCGACCACCCGGGGCTGCGGGCGGCCCTGGACCGCGACGACATCCGGGTGCTGGGCACCGGCCGTCAGCCGTTCGCGGCGACCGCGTCCGTGCGCACCCTCTACGACGGGGACGCGTTCCTCAAGTTCAGCCTGAACGTCCGGATCACCAACTGCCTGCGGAAGAACTCCAGTTACGAGCTGTCCGGCGCGGTGGCGCTGACCCGGCTGCTGGCACCGGTGCTCACCGATCTCGCCACCCGCTTCCCCGGCAGCGCGGTACTGCGCGAGCCCGCCTACCGCAGTCTGGCCCTGCCCGGCGCCGACGGCCGGCCGGACAACGCGCTGCTCGAAGGGTTCGGGGTGATCGTCCGCGAGGGGCTGTCGCAGCGGCTGCTGCCCGGCACCACCCCGCTGCTGGCGGCCGCGGTCGCCGACGAGTACCCCACCGGCCCCGCGCACATCTCCCGCCTGCTGGCCGGGGCGGGCCCGCAGGCCGCGCTGGAGTGGTGGGCCGCCTACCTCGGCCTGCTGCTGCCGCCGGTGCTCGCCGCCTACTTCGACCACGGCCTGGTGCTGGAGCCGCACCTCCAGAACGTCCTGGTCTGCGTGGACGGCGACGGGATGCCGGCCCAGGTCCTCTTCCGCGACCTGGAGGGCACCAAGCTCGTCCCCGAGCACCACGCCGAGCTGCTGGCCTCGCTGCCCGAGCAGATCGCGGCTCCCATGACCTACGACGCCCAGCGCGGCTGGGACCGCGTGGTGTACTGCCTGCTGGTCAACCACGTCGCCGAGATGCTTGCCGCACTCGCCGATCTGCACCCGGGCACCGAGGCGGAGCTGTGGGCGCAGGTCCGCCGCACCCTCCAGACCCATGCGGACCGGCACGGCTGCCCGCCGCGACTGGCCGCCCTGCTGGCCGGCGTCCCGCTGCCCGCCAAGGCCAATCTGCTCACCCGCTGGGAGCGCAAGGCCGACCGCGAGGCGGGCTACGTCCTGCTGCCCTCGCCGCTGGCCGAGGCCGTACTGTCGGGCGCCGTGCGCACCGACGACACCACCCCCTGGAGCGCACGATGACCACCCCCGCCGTCCCCCTCACCCCCGCGGTCCGCGACCGCGCACTCTCCCTCTCCCCCGACGAACTCCCGGCGTTCCTCTATGACTTGACGGCCCTGCGGGCGCACCTCGCCGAGGTGCGGGCCGCGCTGCCCGGGCATGTCGAGCTGTACTACGCGGCCAAGGCCAACCCCGAGCCGGAGCTCCTGGGCGCGCTGCGCCCGTACGTGGACGGCTACGAGGTGTCCTCGGGCGGCGAACTGGCCCACGTCGGCAAGGCGGTGCCCGACGCGCCGCTCGCCTTCGGCGGGCCGGGCAAGACCCCCGCGGAGCTTGCGCAGGCGCTGGAGCTGGGCGTGGCGCGCTTCCATGTGGAGAGCGTCCAGGAGCTGCACATGCTCGCCGACCTCGCGGCCCGGCTCGCGCCCGGCCGACGGATCGCGGTGCTCCCGCGCTTCAACCTCGCCGTCGACGACGGTTCGCTGGACGGCAGTGCGCTCGCCATGGGCGGCCGCCCCACCCCCTTCGGCCTGGACCCCGCCCACGCCGACGAGGTGGTCACCCTGCTCACCGACGGCCGCTGGCCGCACCTCGAGCTGCGCGGTATCCATGCCCACCTGGCCAGCGGTCTGGAGGCGCCCGCGCAGCTGGCGGTCGCCGGGGCCATCGTGTCCTGGGCCGCCGGGCTGGCCGCCCGCCACCGCGTCCGCCTCGCGGAGGTGACCCTCGGCGGCGGGATGGCCGTCGACTACGCCGACCCGGAGCGCCGCTTCGACTGGGCGGCGTACGGCGCGGGCCTGGGCCGGCTCGCCGCCGCACACCCGGACCTCACGCTGCGTATCGAGCCGGGCCGGGCGCTCACCGCGTACTGCGGCTGGTACGCCACGGAGGTGCTGGAGGTGAAGGAGAGCCACGGTGAGGAGTTCGCCGTGGTCCGCGGCGGCACCCACCATCTGCGCACCCCGGCGACCAAGGGCCATGATCAGCCCTGCACCGTGCTGCGGTCCGAGGCGCCCTGGCCGCACCCCTGGCCCCGCCCGGCCGCACGGGGCGGGCAGGTCACCGTCACCGGCCAGCTCTGCACACCCAAGGACGTGCTCGCACGCGCGGTCCCGGCGCCCGGGCTGCGGGCCGGTGACCGGGTGGTGTTCGGTGTCGCCGGGGCGTACGCCTGGAACATCTCGCACCATGACTTCCTGATGCACCCGCACCCGGGCTTCCACTTCCTGGGCGCCACATGAGCCGGTGCGGCGGAATCCGGCGGGCCGGAGCACATCTCACGGAGCGCCGCGGGTGAGTGTGTGGTCGCCGTAACGACCGGTGATCGCTTCGTGTGACACGAGGTTAACGGGCCGCTCGTAGGGTCGGAGCCCAGCATCCGACCACGAAGGGGACCGTCCGTGACCGCACCGGAACCGCTGGCAGAGCGCATCACGCAGGTGCGGACCGCGTGCTCGTACTGCGGTGTCGGCTGCGGGATGATCCTCGACATCGCGACGGACGGCGACGGCCGCCGCACGGTCCGTAAGGCCACCGGGGACAAGGCGCACCCGGCGAACGGTGGCCGGCTGTGCACGAAGGGGGCGACCAGCGCCGAGCTGCTGGCCGCCCCGGGCCGGCTGTCGAGCGCCCTGGTGCGCGCGGACCGCGGGGACGAGCCGGTGCCCACCGCGATGGAGACCGCGATCAAGCAGACCGCCGGGCGGCTGCGTGAGATCGTCGACGAGCACGGTCCGGACGCCCTCGCGCTGTATGTCTCCGGGCAGATGACGCTGGAGGCCCAGTACCTGGCGAACAAGCTCGCCAAGGGCTTTGTGCGCACCCGGCACATCGAGTCGAACTCCCGGCTGTGCATGGCCAGCGCGGGCAGCGGTTACAAACTGTCGCTGGGTGCGGACGGCCCGCCCGGCTCGTACCAGGACTTCGAGCACGCCGACGTGTTCCTGGTCATCGGCTCCAACATGGCCGACTGCCACCCGATCCTCTTCCTGCGGCTGATGGAACGGGTGAAGGCGGGCGCCAAGCTGATCGTCGTCGATCCGCGGCGGAACGCCACCGCGGCCAAGGCCGATCTGTTCCTCCAGATCGCGCCTGGCACGGATCTTGCGCTGCTGAACGGGCTGCTGCATCTGCTGGTCGAGGACGGCCGGATCGATACGGAGTTCATCGCCGAGCACACCGAGGGGTGGGAGGCGATGCCGGAATTCCTCCGGGACTATCCGCCCGCGAAGGTCTCGGAGATCACCGGGATCCCGGAGGACGACCTGCGCCGGGCCGCCGAGTGGATCGGTGCGTCGGACGACTGGATGAGCTGCTGGACGATGGGGCTGAACCAGAGCACCCACGGCACCTGGAACACCAATGCGCTGATCAATCTGCATCTGGCGACCGGCGCGATCTGCCGCCCGGGAAGCGGCCCGTTCTCGCTCACCGGCCAGCCCAATGCGATGGGCGGCCGGGAGATGGGCTACATGGGGCCGGGCCTGCCCGGGCAGCGGTCGACGCTGGTGGCCGAGGACCGGGCCTTCGTCGAGGAGCTGTGGGGGCTGGAGCCCGGGACGGTGCGGGCGGACGAGGCGGGCCGGGGGACCGTGGAGATGTTCCGGCAGATGGCGGACGGGGACATCAAGGCCTGCTGGGTCATCTGCACCAACCCGGTCGCCTCGGTCGCCAACCGCCGGACGGTCATCGAGGGCCTGGAGGCCGCCGAGTTCGTCGTGGCGCAGGACGTCTTCGCGGAGACCGAGACCAATGCGTACGCCGATGTGGTGCTGCCGGCCGCGATGTGGGCCGAGTCCGAGGGCGTGATGGTCAACTCGGAGCGGAATCTGACGCTGGTGCGGCAGGCCGCCGACCCGCCGGGCGAGGCCTGGCCGGACTGGCGGATCATCGCGCGGATCGCCTGCGAGATGGGGTACGAGGACGCCTTCACCTATCAGAGCGCGGAGGAGATCTTCGAGGAGATCAAGCGCGCCTGGAACCCGAAGACCGGCTACGACCTGCGCGGGATCTCCTACGAGCGGCTGCGCGGCACCCCGGTGCAGTGGCCCAGCGCCAGCGTGGACGGACCGGACCGCAATCCGGTCCGCTACCTCAACGACGGGGTCAGCCAGGACCCGGCCGTGCGTGCGGACGGCTCCCGGCCGCGGCTGTCCTTCCCCACCGCCAGTGGCCGCGCCGCGTTCTTCGCCCGGCCGCACCTCCCGGCGGCCGAGCTGCCCGACGACGACTTCCCGTACGTGCTCAACACCGGCCGGCTCCAGCACCAGTGGCACACCCTGACCAAGACCGGCAAGATCGCCAAGCTGGCCAAGCTCAACCCGGGCCCGTTCGTGGAGATCCACCCCGAGGACGCGCAGGCGCTGGGCCTCGCCGAGGGCGATGCGGTGGAGGTCGCCTCCCGGCGCGGGCGGGCGGTACTGCCCGCGGTGGTGACCGACCGGGTCCGGCCCGGGAACTGCTTTGCGCCGTTCCACTGGAACGATCTGTTCGGCGAGTACCTCAGCGTCAACGCGGTCACCCATGACGCGGTCGATCCGATCTCCTTCCAGCCCGAGTTCAAGGTCTGCGCGGTGTCGTTGGCCAAGGTCGCGGGAGAGGTGGGACGTACCGGTGGCGGGACGGTGGCGGCCGCCGGCGGCCCGTCGGAGCCCGGTGCCGGGCCCCTCGACGGTGCCGGACACGGCGGCGGAGCGGACGGTGCGCTGGCCGTGCTGGCCGAGGTGTTCCAGCTGCCCGATCCCGCCCCTCCGGTGCTGGCCGAGCACGAACGCCGCTATCTGTCCGGCTTCCTCACCGGGCTGCGCTCCGGAACGGCCGTCGGCACCCCGGTACTTCCCGCCCAGGCGCCCTTCAGCCCGGAGAGCGCGCTGTGGGTGAACGGCCTGCTGGCCGGGATGTTCTCGCGGGCTCCGCTCGACCCCGCGGCGGCGGAGCAGGACGCGGCGGGCGCCACCGGCGCACCGGCCCTTTCCGGCGCCCGTACGGTGATCGTGCTGTGGGCCTCGCAGACCGGCAACGCCGAGGAGGTCGCGGCGGACACCGCCCGCCGGCTGAAGGGCAGCGGGCGGGACGCGAAGCTGCTGAGCATGGCCGACAGCGCACCGGCCGCCCTGCCGAGCACCGCCGATCTGCTCATCGTCACCAGCACCTTCGGCGACGGCGACGCCCCCGACAACGGGTCGGGGTTCTGGGAGACCCTGAACGCGCCGGACACCCCCCGGCTGGACGGGGTGCGCTACTCGGTCCTGGCGCTGGGCGACTCCTCGTACGACGACTTCTGCGGCCATGGCCGGCGGCTCGACGCACGGCTCGCGGAGCTGGGCGCGGTGCGGCTGGTGCCGCGTACGGACTGTGAGCCGGACTATGAGCAGCCGGCCGGGCAGTGGCTGGAGCAGGTGCTCAGGGCGCTGGAGGGCGGGGCGGAGCCGGACGACCGGGACCCCGCCACGACGGAGCGTGCGGTCCCCGCTGCTCCGGCGCCCGCCGCCGCGGGCCCGGCCCGCCCGTCCAAGGCCGCCCCGGCCACCGCCCGCCTCGTCGGCAATCAGCTGCTGAGCCTTCCCGGGGCCACCAAGGAGGTGCGCCGGTTCACCTTCGACACCCGTGACGCCGAGGGCACGCCGCTGGAGTACGAGGTGGGCGATGCCCTCGGGGTGCGGCCGCAGAACTGCCCGGAGCTGGTGGCGGAGTGGCTGGCCGTCACCGGCCTCGACCCGGCCGCCGCCGTCCCCGTCACGGGCCTGGGCGAGGTGCCGCTGCACGAGGCGCTGCTCCACCATCTGGACATCACCAGGATCACCCCGGACCTGCTGCGGCTGGTCGCGGAGCGGACCGGTGACCGGGTCCTCAAGAAGCTGCTACGGCCCGACAACAAGGGCGAGTTGGCCCAGTGGGCGTGGAGCCGGCAGGCCGTCGATGTGATCGCCGAGCACCCGGTCCGGGCCGATGCCGCGGAGTGGGCCGGTGTTCTCAAACGGCTCCAGCCGCGGCTGTACTCCATATCGTCGAGCCCGCTCACCGACCCCGGGCTGATCGATCTGACGGTCTCCGTGGTCCGCTACGAGAACCGGCAGGGCCGGCCGCGCAAGGGGGTGGCCTCGACCTATCTGGCGGACGCCGAGTCCGGCCGCCCGGTGCCGGTCTTCGTCCAGCGCACCGCGCACTTCCGGCCGCCGTCCGACCCGGCCACCCCGATGGTGATGGTCGGGCCCGGCACCGGCGTCGCCCCCTTCCTCGGCTTCCTCGCCGAGCGGCAGGCCCGCGGCCACCGCGCCCCCAACTGGCTGTTCTTCGGCGAGCAGCGCCGCGCCACGGACTTCTACTACGAGGACGAACTCGGCCGGCTGCACCGCGACGGGCTGCTCACCCGCCTGGACACCGCCTTCTCCCGCGACCAGCGCGCCAAGGTCTACGTCCAGGACCGGATGCGCGAACACGGCGCCCATCTGTGGTCCTGGCTCCAGGAGGGTGCCCACTTCTATGTGTGCGGCGACGCCTCCCGTATGGCCAAGGACGTCGACCGCGCGCTCCGGGAGATCGCCGTCGCGCACGGCGGCCTGACGGAGGAGGCCGCCGCCGTCTACGTCAAACAGCTCGCGGCCGAGAAGCGCTACGTCCGTGACGTGTACTGACCGCTTCGCCGGTTCCTCCGCCCCTCACCAGGTACAGGCCGTGTGCAGGTCAACGATGCTGTCGGCGAGTTCGGCCGGCTGACCGGGCCAGCCCGTCGTGTGCCAGTGGGCGAGGCGCCAGCCCAGCCGTCGCGGCCACAGCGCCGTGGTGGGCAGCCGGTCGACGGGGACCCAGGCCGGGGTGCCGCCGTAGTTGTCGAGTGTCCGCGGGTCGCCGACCTCGCCTTCGCCCTCCATGAGGAAGTAGTGCTCGCGGCGGCCGTCCTTCCAGACCCGGGCGGCCTCCTGGAGCACGGTTCCGGTCAGACCGGTCTCCTCCCGCAGTTCCCGGACCGCCGCCGTCCGCGGCGTCTCCCCCTCCTCGACCCCACCGCCCGGGATCTCGTAGTACGGCTCCGCCTCGTCGTCGAAGCGGATCAGCAGCATCCGGCCGGCCCGGATCACGAGCGCGCCGGCCCGGACCCGTACCGGGTCGGCGGCCGCCGGATCGTCGAGGAGTACCGGGCCCCGCGGCGGCGCACCGGCCGCCCATTGCCGCAGCACCGCTTCCGCCGTGCCCACCGGACGGATCCGGGCGTGCAGGGCCTCGGCAAGGGACAGCGTGAGAGCCGGGGCGTCCGCCGTCCGTCCGTCGTGGAGGGTGTAGTACGGCCCGCCCTCGTCCCGGGCCTTCCGCACGGCAAGCCCCTGGCCGTCGCACTGCACCTCGATCGTGGGTTCACCGCTCATCGGCGCTGCCGTCGTGCGCGCGTTGATACATGCCCCGAACGTAACGCTTCGTGAGCGCCGGCGGAGGTTTTTTCCTGAAGGGGCCGACAACGGGCATTGGACGCAGGATGGAGAGGAAGGAGAGCGCCATGACTGCCACGACCGCCATGACGGCGACGACTGCGATGAGCACCGAGCCTGCCCCCGACGGCCCGGGGCCGGTACCGAGCGAACCCGAACCGCTGCCGCGCGAGCCCGCGCCCGCCGAACCGGAACCGGACGAGCCGGGTCCGAACCCCACCGAACCGCCCGGTGCGGTACCGGACGAGCACCCGTCCCCCGAGCCGCCCGACTGAGCGGGACGGCCCCGGTTGCATGCACAGCGTCACCAACCCAAGGTGTGTTGAATGGTGCACGTCGGCTACACAATGATGACCGAACAGGCCAGGCCCCGGGCCCTGGTCGACCATGTGGTGGGCGCCGAGCGGGCGGGCTTCGACTTCTCGGTGACCTCTGACCACTACTTTCCGTGGCTGGCCTCGCAGGGCCACTCGCCGTACGCCTGGAGCGTGCTGGGCGCCGCGGCGCAGGCGACCACGCGTATCCCGCTGATGACCTATGTGACCTGCCCTACGACGCGCTACCACCCCGCCGTCATCGCCCAGAAGGCGGCGACCATGCAGCTGCTGTCCGACGGCCGCTTCCGGCTGGGCCTCGGCTCCGGCGAGAACCTCAATGAGCATGTGGTGGGCCAGGGCTGGCCCGCCGCGCCGGTACGGCTGGACAAGCTTGCCGAGGCGATCGAGATCATCCGGGCGCTCTTCGGCGGCGGCGAGGTCACCCACCACGGCACCCACTTCGACGTGGTGCACGCCCGGCTGTGGGACCTGCCCGAGGTACTGCCGCCGATCGGAGTAGCCGTATCGGGGGAACGCTCCTGCGAGATCGCCGGCCGGCTGGCCGACCTGGTGATCGCCACCGAGCCCGAGAGCGGGCTGCTGGCCTCCTTCGACCGGCACGGCGGCACGGGCAAACCACGGATCGGCCAGCTGCCCGTCTGCTACGACCCCGACCGCGATGCGGCGGTCGCCCGGGCGCACGACCAGTTCCGCTGGATGCTCGGCGGCTGGCAGGTCAATGCCGAGCTGCCGGGGCCTGCCGGATTCGAGGGCGCCACCGGCCATGTACGGCCGGACGACGTCGCCGAAGCCGTCCCGTGCGGCGCCGACGTCGGGCGCTTCGTCGAGGCGGTACGTCCGTATGCGGACGCGGGCTTCACCGAGGTCGCCCTGGTCCAGATCGGCGGCGACCACCAAGAGCCCTTCCTGGACTGGGCGGAGAGCAAGCTGCTGCCCGCGCTGCGCGACCTGTGAACGCCCCTTTGCACACCACCCCTCGATGAGGAGACGAGATGCCCGATGCGCATGCGCACACCCCGGCAGCGGCCGCGGCCGCCGCACCGGCACCGGGAGCGCTCGACGCCGAGGAGCTGCGGGCGCTCGACGCCCACTGGCGGGCCGCCAACTATCTGGCCGTCGGCCAGATCTATCTGATGGCCAATCCGCTCCTGGAGGCGCCGCTGCACCCCGAGCACATCAAGCCCCGGCTGCTGGGCCACTGGGGCACCTCGCCCGGCCTCAACCTGGTGCACACCCACCTCAACCGCGTCATCAAGGCCCGCGAGCTGGACGCGCTGTGCATCTGGGGCCCGGGGCACGGTGGCCCGGCCGTGGTGGCCAACTCCTGGCTGGACGGCACGTACTCCGAGACCTACCCCGACGTCACCCGGGACGCCGCGGGCATGGCCCGGCTGTTCAAACAGTTCTCCTTCCCCGGCGGAATCCCCAGCCATGTCGCGCCGGAGACCCCCGGCTCGATCCACGAGGGCGGTGAGCTGGGCTACTCCCTCACCCATGCCTACGGCGCGGCCTTCGACAACCCGGAGCTGCTGGTCGCGTGTGTGGTGGGCGACGGGGAGGCGGAGACCGGCCCGCTCGCCGCGTCCTGGCACACCACCAAGTTCCTCGACCCGGTGCACGACGGCGCGGTGCTCCCGATCCTGCACCTCAACGGCTACAAGATCGCCAACCCGACGGTGCTCGCCCGGCTCCCCCAGGAGGAACTGGACGCCCTGCTGCGCGGGGTCGGCCATGAGCCGGTCCATGTGGAAGGCGACGAGCCGGCCGCGGTGCACCAGGAGCTCGCCACCGCGATGGACCGCTGTCTGGACCGGATCTCCGACATCCAGCGCCGGGCCCGGACCGACGGCGCGACGGACCGCCCCCGCTGGCCGATGATCGTGCTGCGCACCCCCAAGGGCTGGACCGGCCCCCATGAGGTCGACGGGGTCCCCGTCGAGGGCACCTGGCGCGCGCACCAGGTCCCGCTGGCCGGCGTCCGCGACAACGAAGGGCATCTGCGGCAGCTGGAGCGCTGGCTGCGCTCGTACCGCCCGGAGGAACTGTTCGACGCCGAGGGCCGGCCACGGCCCGAGGTGCTCGCCTGTCTGCCCGAGGGGCGCCGCCGGCTGGGCGCCTCCCCGCACGCCAACGGCGGCCTGCTGGTGCGCGAGCTGCCGGTCCCGCCGCTGGAGCGGTATGCGGTGGAGGTCGACAAGCGCGGCTGCGTGCTGCACGAACCCACCCGGGTGCTCGGCGGTCTGCTCGCCGGGATCATGGAGAACACCGCCGAGCGCCGCGACTTCCGCGTCGTGGGCCCCGACGAGACCGCCTCCAACCGGCTGGACGCGCTCTACGGCGCCACCGGCAAGGCCTGGCAGGCCATGACGCTGGACACCGATGAGCATCTGGCGCGCGACGGCCGGGTCATGGAGGTGCTCTCGGAGCATCTGTGCCAGGGGTGGCTGGAGGGCTACCTGCTCACCGGGCGGCACGGGCTGTTCTCCAGCTACGAGGCGTTCGCGCATATCGTCGACTCGATGGTCAACCAGCACGTCAAATGGCTGCGTACCGCCCGCCGGCTGCCCTGGCGGCGCCCGATCGCCTCGCTGAACTACCTGCTCACCTCGCACGTCTGGCGGCAGGACCACAACGGCTTCTCGCACCAGGACCCGGGCTTCGTCGACCACATCCTCAACAAGAGCCCCGAGGTGGTCCGGGTCTATCTGCCCCCGGACGCCAACACCCTGCTGTCGGTGGCCGATCATGCGCTGCGCAGCCGTGATTACGTCAATGTCATCGTGGCCGGCAAACAGCCGAGCTTCGACTGGCTCACCCTCGACGAGGCCCGCGCGCACTGCGCACGCGGCGCCGGCGCCTGGGAGTGGGCGGGCACCGAGGACGGCAGCCGGGAGCCCGATGTGGTGCTGGCCTGTGCGGGGGACATCCCCACCCAGGAGACGCTGGCCGCGGCCGATCTGCTGCGCCGGCATCTGCCGGAGCTGGCGGTGCGGGTGGTCAATGTCGTCGACATGGCCCGGCTGCTGCCGGCCGGGGAACACCCGCACGGTATGCCGGACTCCGAGTACGACGCGCTGTTCACCCGCGACAAGCCGGTCATCTTCGCGTACCACGGCTACCCGTGGCTGATCCACCGGCTCGGCTACCGCCGCGCGGGCCACCCGAATCTGCACGTCCGCGGCTACAAGGAGGAGGGCACCACGACCACGCCCTTCGACATGGTCGTCCGCAACGACCTGGACCGCTACCGGCTGGTGATGGATGTGGTGGACCGGGTGCCCGGCCTCGGCGTCCGCGCCGTCGCACTGCGCCAGGCGATGGCGGACGTCCGTACCCGCCACCACGCCTGGATCCGGGAGCACGGCACCGATCTGCCGGAGGTCGCCGACTGGACCTGGTCCGGCTGACGCCCGCCCGGCGCCGCGCCGGCCGCACCCCGACGGAGTAACGCGCGGCGCGGTGACGGACCGGCCGGGGCCCCGCATGTGAGCCTGTGGCCCGGGTACCCGGTCGGCAGGAGGTGCGTGCACGGTGGCTCGACGACTGACTGTGGGCGCCGAACTCATCGGCTGGTGGGCTGCGTTGACCCTGCTGTGGATCGTGCTGATCGGGCCCGTGGACACCCTGGAGTGGGCGGTCGGCACCGGCGCCGGACTGGTGGCCGCCGTCGCGGGCCGCGCGGCGCGGCAGGCGGTCGGCGGCCGGTGAACGGCTGGACCGCGGCGGGCACCGCATTACTGCTGTGCGGGGTGACCCCGGCCGCCTGCGGCGCGGCCACCGGCCCGGTCCGGCGCCGGGTGCCCGCGCAGAACCTGACGACCACGCTCCTCGCCCTGGTCCTCCTGCTGCTGGCGCAGGGCTTCGGCCGCCCGGCGTACGTCGATACGGCACTGGTGCTCGCGGTGCTGGGACCGGCCGGCACCCTGCTCTATGTGCGGCTGCTCGCCGACCAGTTGGCGGCCCGCCCGCCGCGGCCGCGCTCACTGCTGGCGGTGACCGCGCTGAACTACGTCGCGGTGCCGGCCGTGGTGCTGCCCCTGTGCGCCGCCGTCGGCGCCGGCAGAGCGATGGCGAAACTGCTGGTCATCGGGGCGCTGTTGGTGCTGGGCAGCCGCAGCGCGGCACGTGCGGTGACCGGGGCGGTCACGGCGGGGCACGGGCTGAGCGCACCCGCGGAAGGGATGTCCGATGGCTGACGACCTGCCGCTGCTGCTCGGCCTGCTGCTGGTGGCCGCCGCCGGGACCGGCACCGTCCTCGTCCACGATCCGGTCCGCCAGTCCTTCCTGCTGTCCCTGCTCGGTCTGGCACTGGCGGCGCTGTTCCTGCTGCTCCAGGCGCCGGACGTCGCGCTCTCCCAACTGGCGGTCGGCTGTGTGCTGACACCGCTGATGGTGCTGCTGTCCGTACGCAAGGTGCGCCGCAAGGCACGCAGCGAGCGCCGGGAGGAGCACGAATGAGTGAGGGGAGCGAGTTTCGGCATGAGTGAGCGCAGCGAGGTGCCGGCATGAGTATCCGGCTGCGGCTGTGGGTGCTGGCTGTCGGGGGCCTGGGCGCGGCCGTGCTGTTCGTCCTCGCCTGCTTCGACATGCCGGCCTTCGGCGGCCGGTGGCATCCGTACGGCGACCGGGCCGTGCGGGCCGCGCTCGCCCGGCACACCGCCAACACCGTCGCTTCGGTCAACTTCGACCAGCGAGCCCTGGACACCCTCGGCGAGGAGTCCATCCTCTTCGGCTCCGTCCTGGGCACCGTCGTCCTGCTCCGCCAGACCCGCGACGAGGACCGCCTTCCCCCGCAGCCGGCCCGGGTCGCCCCGCCGGTGCGCCGCTACGCCCTGCTCGCTCTGCCGGTCACCCTGCTCATCGGCCTGTATGTCGTCGCACACGGCCAGCTCAGCCCCGGCGGCGGCTTCCAGGGCGGCGTGGTGGTGGCGACCTCGCTGCATCTGCTCTATATCGCCGTGGACTACCGGGCGCTGGAGCGGATCAGACCGGTCGGGCTGTACGAGGTGGCGGACGCGGCGGGCGAGGCCGGCTACCTCCTGCTGGGCGCGGCCGCGCTGCTGACCGGTGCGGCGTTCCTGACGAACTTCCTGCCCTACGGCACCTTCAACACCCTCTCCTCCGGCGGCACCGTCCCGCTGCTCAATGCCGCGATCGGGGTGGAGGTCGCGGCCGGGGTCGTGGTGCTGCTGGCCCGCTTCCTGGACCAGGCCGTGGAGATCGAGAGCGAACGACGGGACGACGAGGCGGAGGCCGGAACGTGAGTGTGCTGCCGTATGTGATCGCGGGGTGGCTGTTCCTGATCGGCTGTTACGGGCTGGCCACCAGCCGCAACCTCATCCACGCGGTGGGCTGTCTGACGGTCTGCCAGTCCGCGACGTACGTCCTGCTGCTCGCCGTCGGCTACCGGGACGGCGGCACCGCCCCGGTCTTCTCCGACATCGCCCCCGGCTCGCGTCCCGTCGTCGACCCCGTCGTCGAAGCCCTCACCCTCACCGACATCGTGATCGGGGCGACCGTCACCGCGCTGCTGCTCTCCCTGGTCATCCAGATCGCCAAACGGCACCGGACGGTGGATCCGGACGAGCTCTCGGAGCTGCGGGGGTGACCGTCGCAGGCACCCTCCCGCTGATCGTGGCCACCCCCCTGTTCGGCGCCGCGGTGCTGGTCGGCGCGGGCCGGCGGCTGCCGCGGTACGCCGCCGAGGTGCTGGGGTGCCTGTTCGCGGCGGGCACCGCGGCGCTCGCGCTGTCCGCCCTGGCCGCCACCCCCTCGTCCACCGCACGGCCGGTCGAGTGGCTGGGCGACTGGCGGCCGCACGGCGGGGTGAGCGTGGGCATCGTCCTGGTCGGCGACCGGATCGGCCTGGGCCTGGCGGCCCTGGTCTCGCTGCTGGTGCCGGCCGCCCTGGCCTACGCCTGGCGGTACTTCGACGAACCGCCGCGCCGCCATGCCGGCTCCTTCCCCGCCCTGATGCTGCTCTTCCAGGCAGGCATGTGCGGTTTCGCGCTCACCGGCGACCTCTTCAACGCCTTCGTCTTCTTCGAGCTGATGGGCGTCGTCGCCTATGCGCTGACCGGCTACCGCGTCGAGGAGGCCCGCCCCGTCCAGGGCGGTCTGGTCTTCGGCGTCGTCAACTCCCTCGGCGGCTATGCCATGTTGCTGGGCATCGGCCTGCTCTACGCCCGGACCGGCGAACTGGGGCTGGCGCAGACCGGCCGGGCGCTCGCGGCCCGCCCCGGCGGCCCGGACGCCCTGGTGATCGCCGCCTTCGTCCTCGTCGCCACCGGGCTGCTGGTCAAGGCCGCGGCGGTACCGTTCCACTTCTGGCTCGCCGATGCGCATGCGGTCGCCCCCACTCCGGTGTGCATGCTGCTGTCCGGGGTGATGGTCGAGCTGGGCCTGTACGGGACGGCCCGCGTCTACTGGACCGTCTTCGCCGGCCCGGGCGGTCTCCCGGCATCCGACGTGCACCGGGCGCTGCTGACGCTCGGCGTGCTGACGGCCGTACTGGGTGCGCTGATGTGCTGGCAGCAGCGCCATCTCAAGCGGCTGCTCGCCTACTCCACAGTCGCGCACACCGGGCTGTTCCTGATCGGTCTGGCCCAGCTCACCCCGGAGGGCGTCGGCGGTGTCGCCCTGTACGTGCTGGGGCATGCCGGGGCGAAGGCCGCACTGTTCGCCTGCGTGGGGATCCTGCTGGACCGCTTCGGCAGCGTGGACGAGCACGAGCTGCACGGGCGGGGGCGTGAACTGCCGTGGGTGGGCGGGCTGTTCGGGCTCGGCGGGCTGGCGCTCACCGGGCTGCCGCCGTTCGGTACCGCGCTCGGCAAGGCGGTCACGGAGGAGGCCGCGGGCGGCTGGGCAACCGGGCTGTTCGTCCTGGTCTCGGCGGCGACCGGCGGCGCGGTACTGCGGGCCGGCGCCCGGGTGTTCCTCGGTCTCGGGCCCCGTCCGGCCGGTGCCCCGGAGGAGACCACGGGGAAGGAGGAGGAGCCGGAGACCCGGGGCGGCCGGCTCGTGCGGATCCCGGCGTCCATGCTCGCGGTGCCCACGGTCCTGCTCGCCGGTGCGCTGGCGGTGGGACTGGTCCCGGGCCTGCGCACCGGCACCGGCCGGGCCGCCGACGCCTTCACCGACCACACCGGCTATCTCACGGCCGTGCTCCACGGCCGGGCCCCGGAGCCCACGTCCACTCCCCCACCGCACTGGACCGTGGCCGGCGTGCTGTGGGGCCTGCTGGCCACCGCCCTGGCCGCCGCGTTCGCGCTGAAGGCCGTACGACGCCCCGCACCGAGTGAACCGGTCCGCTGGGCCACCCCGCTGCGCCGGCTGCACTCCGGTCATGTCGGCGACTATGTCGCCTGGTTCCTGGCGGGTGTCACCCTCTTGGGGGCGCTGATCGTCCAGGGGGTGTTGCGAACGGGGCCTCGGTCTTGAATCAAGGGTGGCTGCGGACCTGCCTCAGCCGCTGATGTCGAGTGCCGTCCCGTACAGCCGGGACACCTTCAGCCGGATGACCACCCGGCGCTCGGCGACCAACTGCTCCAGGAACGCCGCTTCATCCTGCGGCTTTGCGGCCTCCGGCACCATCGCGAGCAGCTCTCGCCCGGTCGCATCGCCCGGTGAGGTCGTGATCTCGGAGACCTCGGCCTCCCCCTCGGCGACGGCGAACGACCATACGTCGCCGCCGGGAACATGCACGGCCGCGCGCGGGTCACGCCGGAGTTGCTTGACCTTGATGCGGTCGGCAGTGGTGGAGAACCGCACGATGCGCGCTTCGGCGTCCCAGTGGTAGAGCATGGTGGTGAGATGAGGATGGCCGCTGCGCTTATTGGTGGCGAGGGTGCCGAACTGCTGAGTGCTCAGCAGTTCGGAGAGGGCGTCTTCGGACAGGGAGCGGGGTGCCGGGCCTTGAGTCATGTCGTGAGTAACTTCCGCGTGTGCCCGGGCATTCCACGGTAGCCGGAATTCGGGCCACACTTTTCGCAACAGGCCCTGGGGGCGCCTCAGGCGTGCGCCGCCTCCAGGACGTCGTCCACGACGGACTTGTCCAGTGCCGCGCGCACCAGCGCCGAGGCGAAGGCGGCGGTGTCCTCCTTGCCGACCAGCCGCGCCAGCTTTCCGCCGTCGTCCGGCAGGCCCAGCCGCTCCGCGCCCTGGACGGCCTTGGCATCCAGGTACGGGGCGAACTCGGTCCATACGCCCTGCACTTCGCGCAGGAAGATACTGGCGCCCGCCGGCCCGATGCCCGGTACCGCACGCAGTGCGTCGCGCAGCGCGTCGGCGTCCCCGTCCGCCGCCTCCCGCATCCGCCGCAGATCGCCGCCGTACTCGTCCAGCAGCAGCCGTGCACCGTCCCCGAGCTGGGTGGAGGTGCGCTCGTCATAGCGCCGGTAGCCGCCCTCACCCAGGGCGTCGACCCGCTGCTGCCAGGTCGCCTCCGCCATCCGGCGCGGGGTGCGCAGTCCCGCGTCGAACAGGGCGCGGGCCGCCGCCACGGCCACCGAGGCACGGATCCGCGCACTGAGCAGACCGGCCAGTACCAGCGTCTGGTACAGCGGCTGCGGGGTGTTTCCCAGCCGGATGCCGGCCTGCGCCGCATAGGTCGTGCCGTGCCGTTCCAGCAGGGTCTGCGCAAGGGCCCGCTGTCCGCCGCGGGGGCTCACCGGGTGCCTCCGCGCGGACGCGGGGGGTCGAGGGGGAAATTCCCGGCCATCCTCGGTCCTCCGTCATTCCGTCGTTCCGCCGTTTGGATCGACTTTCGATCCGTTTTCGATCGGTTTGCTCTCTCAGCCTCCCCGGTCCGCGGATCAGGAAACAGCCCGCTGCTCCGTGGGGCGCAATGCCGCCGCAGGGCGTGCGCGGCCCGGTCCCGGCGGCTACGCTCACGTCGGCTGTCCGACCGACGACGCGGAGGCGACGCTTGACGGACGACGCGAAGGGCGGGGCGGACGCCAGGACCGCGGTCACGGTTTTTGTGGCGCTCGCCGCCAATCTGGTGATTGCGCTGGCCAAGCTGCTGGGTGGACTCTTCGCGGGCTCACCGGCGCTGCTTTCCGAGGCCGCCCATTCGGTCGCCGACAGCCTCAATGAGCTGTTTCTGCTGGCCTCACTCAAGCGCAGCACACGGGCGCCCGATGCCCGGCATCCCTTCGGTTATGGAAAAGAGCGGTATTTCTGGTCGCTGCTCGCCGCCGTCGGAATCTTCGTCATGGGCGGCTGTTTCTCGTTCTTCGAGGGCATCGAGGCGCTGCGCTCGGGCCATGCGGAGAGCCGGACCGGCTATCTGGTCGGGCTCGCCGTGCTGTTCGTCGCCCTGATCGCCGAGGGCTCCTCGCTCCTGCGCGCCCTGGTGCAGGTCCACGGCCAGGCGCGGACGACCGGCCGCAGCATGCGGGCGGCGATCCGTACGGCCGACGATCCCGCGTTGCGGACGGTGCTGGCCGAGGACGCCACCGCTTGCTTCGGTGTGCTGGTCGCGATGGCCGGCATGGGGCTGCATCTGCTCACCGGGGAGGTGCGCTGGGAGGCCTGGGCCTCGATGATCATCGGCGGGCTGTTGATGTTCGTCGCGTACCAGCTCGCCAAGGAGTCACGGGGCGCGATCATCGGCGAGGCCGCGGACCCGGTGCTGCGCCGGGCGATCCGGCAATTCCTGGACGAGCAGCCGGAGATCGACGCGGTGACCACGCTGCTGTCGATGCGGCTGGGCACCCGCTCGACGCTGATCGCGGCCCGTATCGATCTCGTCGGCGGGCTGGACAGCGAGGAGGTCGAGGAGGTCCTGGTGCGGGTGAAGAGGGCCATGCAGGAGCGGTGGCCGATCGCCGATCAGATCTTCCTGGACGTCACGGAGGCTTCCCCCGGGGACCGGGAGCGGGCCCGGCAGGAGCGCCGAGAGCTCGACGACGCGGTGGTCGCCGAGCGCCGGCGGAGCGCGCCGAAGCGGAAGCCGGAGAGCTGAGCGGCGGCTGTTCACCGCAGGGCGTCGAGCCGCTTGCGGGCGGTGCGCAGCGACCGTCCCCGGGTCGGCACTTTGGACCACGGGCGGGACGCGACCTGTTCCAGCACTCCCTTGAGGTCCCGCAACGACCATCTCTGCGCGGTCAGTTGAGGGTCGTCGAGCTGTTGGTGGCTGATCGGTGCGGCGACCGGGGCGCCCGGCCTCGCCCGTAGCGACCAGGGGGCGACGGCGGTCTGCGCATAGGCGTTGCGCTGGACATCGAGGTAGAGACGGTCGCCGCGCGCCTTCTTGCGTACGGCGGTGGTGAGCCGGTCCGGGTGACGCCCCGCCAGTACCTCGGTCAGGTCCTGGGCGAAGCCGCGCACCGTGTCGAAGTCGCTCCTGCCGTCCAGCGGAACGGTGACGTGCAGCCCCCGCGACCCGGTGGTCATCAAGACGGACGGCAGGCCGAGTTCGTCGAGCAGGCCGAGGAGCGCCCGGGCGGCCTCGCGTACCGCCTCGAAGTCGGAGCCGGGCGGGTCGAGGTCGAAGACCAGCCGGTCGGGGTGGTCGGGCCGGCCGGCCCGGGACAGCCAGCGGTGCAGGGTGAGACAGGCCTGGTCGGCGAGGAAGACCAGGGTGGCCTTGTCGTCGCAGACCGGGTGGGTGACGGTACCGCCCTCCTTGGCGACCTCCGCCCGCCGGATCCAGTCGGGGTAGTGGTCCGGGGTCTCCTTCTGCATGAAGTGCGGGCCGTCCAGCCCCTCTGGAAGCCGTTCCAGCATCAGCGGCCGGTCCCTGAGCTGAGGAACCATGGCCGCGGCCACCTGGCGGTAGTAGTCGATGACATCGGCCTTGGTCAGCCCGTCGTCGGGGAAGAGCACCTTGTCCGGCCGGTGGATCCGCACCGTACGGCGCCCCGCACGCACCGTGTCCGTATCCGTGTCCGCACGTGTGTCCCTGCCGGGCCCGCTGTGCGGACCGTTGGTGGTGTCGTCCATGCGGGCGGGGGTACCCGGCCCGGCGCCGCCCCACTCTCCGTCGTCCGGGTGGCAGCGGTCCGGTCCGTACGCCGCCCGTGTCGCCGCACCGTGCGGGCCATCGCAGAGTGAGTACGTACACAGGCCGCACGGTCCGTTCTCCGTCCGCCGCATGGGCGGCACGGAAACGGCAAGGAGACCCCTATGCCTCAAGAAGCCAGTAGCAGGCACACACCCGCCTATCGGGATCCGGCGCCCCCGACTCCGGGTCCGGGCCCCGGGCCACCAGGACCCACGCCGGGCCCGGGGCCCGGCCCGGTCCCCGCACCCGGCCCCGATCCGGTGCCGCCTCCGGTGCCGGCCCCCGAACCGGACCCCGTTCCGCCGAACCCGGCGCCGCCGACTCCGGGGCCGCAACCGGGACCCGCACCCGATCCGGTGCCCCTGCCCGGTACCACAGGGCGGCCCGGAGCGCCAACCGGGACCCCGGTCCCCACCGGTACGCACGCCCAACGCCCCCGCGGGGACCAGGGATAGCGCACCGGGACAGGTCACCCCTCCACGCCTCCGTCCGCCGTCGGGCACTCCCCGTACACCCGTCCTGACATGCGGATCACCGGCCCCTGTGGAAGCTTGGAGTGAGGGCATGACCGCCGGCGGAACCCTGCCGGCGGCCAGGTTTCTCAAGTGAGGGGTGACCCATGGCCCGTCAGAAGCAGAACGTCGTGGGCGGATGGACGGCATTCGCCGGAGTCCTGATGATCTTCGGTGGTGCGATGACCTTCCTGGAGGGCATCTCCGCCATCGCCAAGGACAATTTCATCGTCACGACACGCAACTACGTCTTCTCCTTCAACCTCACGGGCTGGGGATGGATCCATCTCATCCTGGGCATCGTGATCCTCCTCGCCGGCGTCGCACTGCTCACCAGCGGTGCAACGTGGGCGCGGGTGCTCGGTGTCGTCCTCGCCGGACTCGGCGCGCTCGCCAACTTCCTGTGGATCCCGTACTACCCGTTCTGGGCCATCGTGTTGATCGCCATCGACATCTTCATCATCTGGGCCCTGTGTGCGGGAAACCACCGGCACGCGGCGGTGACCTGACCCGGTGGTGCACGCGGCCATGGCTTCGGAAACCGTGGCAGCCACCGTGCAGGAGCGGACGGAACGGGGCCGGGCACGTCGCGCGGAGGTGCCCCGCTCCGGCCACGAGGAGTACGCCCCCGCGGCCGGCCGGGCCGATCCGGTGGACGTTCTCCAACGCCAGTCGGCCCACCGGGTACCGGAGTTGGTGCCCCTCCGCTACGGCCGGATGCTTCAGTCCCCGTTCCGCTTCTACCGCGGTGCGGCCGGCCTCATGGCGGCCGATCTGGCCACCACCCCGTCGACCGGGCTGGCGGCCCAACTGTGCGGGGACGCCCATCTGCTGAACTTCCGGCTGCTGGCCTCCCCCGAGCGTCATCTGATGTTCGACCTCAACGACTTCGACGAGACCCTGCCGGGCCCGTGGGAGTGGGACGTCAAGCGGCTGGCGGCCAGCCTCGCCATCGCCGGGCGGGCCAATGGCTTCGGTGTGAAGGCGCGGGCCGGCATCGTCCGCGCGGCCTGCGCGGCGTACCGCACATGGATGCGCCGGTATGCGGAGATGCGCACGCTGGAGGTCTGGTACGCGCATGCCGATATGGCCGAGGTCCAGGCCGAGGAGACCGCCGCGCTGGACAGCACGGGGCGGGCGCAGCTGGCCCGGGCCATGGCGAAGGCCCGTACGCGCGACACCGTGCAGGCGTTCCGCAAGCTGACCGAGGTGCGCGACGGCCGGGTACGGATCGCCCCCGATCCGCCGTTGACGGTGCCCCTGGAGGCTCTGCTGCCGGACGCCGAGCGTGAGCAGCTGGCCGGCCAGCTGAGCGGGCTGGTCCAGAGTTACGGCCGCAGCCTGCGGTCGGACCACCGCACTCTGCTGGCGCAGTACCGGGTGGTCGATGTGGCCCGCAAGGTCGTGGGGGTCGGCAGCGTGGGCACCCGCTGCTGGATCCTGCTGCTGCTCGGCAAGGACGAGAACGACCCGCTGCTGCTCCAGGCCAAGGAGGCCGACGAGTCGGTGCTCGCCCCGTACGCGGGGCCGGTCCGGCACACCAACCAGGGCGAACGGGTGGTGGCCGGACAGCGGTTGATGCAGGCGGCCGGTGATGTCTTCCTCGGCTGGGAGCGGACCACCGGCATCGACGGCAGGCAGCGCGACTTCTATGTGCGCCAGTTGCGCGACTGGAAGGGCATCGCCCGGCCCGAGACCATGTCGCCGGGGAGCATGCAGCGGTTCGCGGGGCTGTGCGGGGCCACCCTGGCCCGGGCGCACGCCAGGTCCGGGGACCGGATCGCGATCAGCGCCTACCTGGGCACGAGTGAGGTCTTCGACCGGGCGCTGGCACGGTTCGCGGAGCGCTACGCGGACCAGAACGAGCTCGATCACCAGGCGCTGGCGGAAGCGGTCAGGGCCGGGCGGGTCCCGGCCGAGGCGGAGTGAACGACCACCCGGCAAACCACTCGGACGGCACATCCGGCACCTCACGAGATGTGCCGGATGTCCGAGCTGCCTAGCATGGAGCCGAACGGCAGCGACGAAGGCGGCCCCCATGCGCCCCACGGCGAAGTTCAGCATCAGCTTCGGCCTGGTCACGATCCCGGTCGCCGCATACAACGCCACGGACACCTCGGCGTCCGTCAGCTTTGTGCGCCTGCACACCGCCGACGGCGGGCGGGTGCGCAATCAGCCGGTGTGCTCGCTGGAGGGCGTCGAGATCTCCCCGGACGAGATCGGCCGCGGCTACCGGCCCGGCGACGGCGACGTCGTCGTACCGCTGAGCGACGAGGATCTGGAGGCGCTGCCGCTGCCGACCGCGAAGACCCTGACGATCCTGGCCTTCGTCGCCGGCGGCGACATCGACCCGCTCCAGATGGGCAAGGGCTACTACCTGGGCATCGACAGCCCCGCCGCGGCCAAGCCGTATGTGCTGCTGCGCGACGCGATGGAACGGCACCAGCGGGTCGGGCTCGGCAAGATCGCGCTGCACGGCCGGGAGACGCTGGCCCTGATCCGCCCGATGGAGGGCGCGCTGGTGATGCAGGTGTTGCTGTGGCCGCACCAGATCCGCCCGATGGAGGGCGTGCTGCCCGAACGGCAGGCGGAGGTGCACGCCAACGAGGTGGCGGCGGCGGAGACGCTGATGGACTCCTTCGGTGAGCTGTCGGAGGAGGATGTGCACGATCACTACCGCGAGGCGCTGGAAGAGATCGTGGCGGCGAAGCTGGCGCATCGCGAGCCGGAGTTCGAGGCCGGCGAGGAGCGGCCCGCCGGCCAGGTGATGGACCTGATGGCGGCCCTTCAGGACAGCGTCCGGGCCGCGAAGAGGTCGCGCGGCGAGGACGAGGAGGCGGAGCCGGCCGGGAAGAAGGGTGCGGCGAAGAAGCCGGCCGCGAAGAAGACCGCCGCCAAAGCAGCCACGAAAGCCGCCCCGAAGAAGACCGGCGCCACGGCCGGTACGAAGGCCGCCGCCGGCGGGAAGAGCGCCTCGAAGAAGACCGCGACGGCCAAGAGCGCCGCCAAGAAGACGGCCGCGGCGAAGAAGACCGCGGGCCGCGGACGGCGGGCCGGCTGAGCCCTGCGGCAGGGGGGCCCGGACATAAGCCGACCGCCCGGGGGTACCCGATGCTCAACAGGCATTGTCGTCTCACCAGTTATGGAGGCTGACACCATGGGTATCGGCGGGTGCATCGGTCTGCTCGCGGTGGGGGCGATCCTCACCTTTGCGGTGGACTGGCACATGGCCGGAGTCAATGTCGACCTCGTCGGCGTCATCATGATGATCGTCGGCATCATCGGTCTCGCAACGTATGTGAACATCCTCAAGCGGCGGCGCACCCAGCCGCCGGCCCCCGGCGCACCGGTCGTCGACGTGGAGGACAACCGCTACTACAAGTAGCCCAGATCCACACCGTGTTCGCCCCTGACGGCTCAGTCGCAGGAGGTGCCGTTCCTGGGCATCGCGCCGTCGAGCAGGAAGCCGTCGACATACCGCTGGATACAGCTGTCACCGGTGGTGTAGGCGGCGTGCCCCTCACCGCGGTAGGTCAGCACGGTGCTGTCGTTGTCCAGCGCCTTGGCCATGTGGAGGGCACCCTCGTACGGCGTGGCCGGATCGTTCGTGGTCGCCACCAGCAGCAGCGGTGGCGCGTCGGGGGCCGAGACGTCGCGGGAGGAGTCGTCGCCCTCGACCGGCCAGGCGTAGCAGTCCAGCAGGGTCGGCGCGATGTCCGGGCCGAACAGCGGGGAGGCCTCGGTGAGTTCACGCTCCGCGCGCGGGTAGTCGTCGGCGTCGTAGCGCTCCGAGGTGTCCCGGCAGGAGACCGCCCGCAGGGCCAGCTGGTCCTGCGGCGGCAGGTCGTCCTGACCGGCCTGCCGCACCGGCGCCCGATGCGCTCCGCCGGCCTCACCGGCCTGCCGCACCGGCGCCCGGCGCGCTCCACCGGCCTCGCTGCCCCCGCTGCTGCTGAGCCGGAGGATGCCGGCGCCGTCACCGCGCCGCAGCTGCGCCAGGGCCTGCCGCAGCGCCGGCCAGTCGCTCCGGCTGTACAGCGCCTCCCGCAGCGCATAGACATACGTCGTCTCGTCCACCGTCTCGCCCTTGACCTTCATCGGTGCCTCGCTCAACTTCCGGTACCAGGTGCGGAGTTGATCCTGTGCGCGGGCCCCGTCGGTGCCCAGCGGGCAGCCCTTGTCGTGGATGCAGTCGGCGGCGAAGTCGTCCAGCGCCCGCTGGAAGCCCCTGGCCTGGGCCAGTGCGGTCTGCCAGTTGTTCTTGGTCGGATCCTCGACGCTGTCCAGCACCATCCGGCCGACCTTGTCCGGGAATTCATGGGCGTAGACCGCGCCCAGCTTGCTGCCGTACGAGAAACCCAGGTAGTTGAGCTTGTTGTCGTGGACCGCGGCGCGCAGCACATCCATGTCCCGTGCGACATCGGGGGTGCCGACCCAGCGCAGCAGCCCGCCGGAGTACCGTCCGCAGGCCTCGTTGATGCGCTTCTCCTTGTCGGCCAGGGTGTCGTCGGCGCCGTTGCCGGGGGGCGGGGCCAGCTTGCTGCCGCAGGAGACCGGTTCGGTGTGGCCGGTGCCCCGCGGGTCGAAGCTGACGATGTCGTAGCGCTGGCCCAGCGCGGCGAAGGCGCTCCCGCTGTCGATCAGGTAGTTGACGCCGGAATCACCCGGTCCCCCAGGATTGATCACCAGTGAGCCGAGCCGCTTGCCGGGCCCGGTGGCCCGCAGCCGGATCAACTGGACCTGCATCGTGCTCCGCCCGGGGTCGGCGTAGTCGCGCGGCACCGTCAGACGGGCGCACTCCAGCCGTTCCCGGTACCCGGGCGGTGGTGTGGCGCCCTGACTCTGCGCACTGCCCCGCAGATCCTGGGTGCACGGCTCCCAGGCGAGCCGCTGCTGGTAGAAGCGGGTCAGATCCGGGTCATCGACGGCCACCGCGGCCTGAGTTCCGGTGAGGGCGCCCAGCAGTGCCAGCACGGCGGCCACGGCCATCAGCCGTACCGACGCCCTACGCCGGTGAACACACCGGGCTCCCCCTACTCCCACACGAGACGGTGCACGGCGTGTTCCCGGCATATTCCGAGCCTAGGGCCGTCCCCCAGCTTCCGCACACCTGCCGCCGGAGCACGCCGAAGGCCCTTGCGACAGGCCGTTGACCCGTACGGCGCAGCGCCGCCGAGCCCCACCATCGGACCGCTCAAGATGCGCACGTCATCACACGGATCACTCTTGAAGTATGGCGCCGATACGCAGCACGCTCAGGAAAAGGTGACGCATTCATGGACGAGAGAACCAAGATCATGCTCGCCGCCGCACTGGCCGGCGGGTACGTGCTGGGCCGTACGAAGAAGGGCCGGTTCGCTCTCACCGTCGCGTCCTACCTGGCCGGGAAGCAATTGGGGCTGGAGCCGCGCCAGCTGCTGACCGAGGGCGCGCGCCGGCTCGGGCAGATCCCCCAGGTCGCGGAGCTGGGCGAGCAGGTGCGCGGTGAGGTCATGGAGGCCGGCCGGAAGGCCGTGACGGCTGCCGCCAACCGCCGGCTGAGCGAGTTCGCCGACACGCTGCACGACCGTACCCGCCACCTCGAAACCGGCCTGTTGCCGGAGGAGGAAGAGGAAGAGGAAGAGGAGGAGTACGAGGAGGAGGGCGAGCCCGAGGAGGAAGAGGAAGAAGAGGAGCCCGAGGAAGAAGAGGGCGAGGAAGAGCCCGAGGAGGAGTACGAGGGCGAAGAAGAAGAGCCGGAGGAAGAGGAAGAAGAGGAAGAAGAGCCGGAGGAGGAGCCCGAGGAGCGGCCCCGCCGGCGCGCGCCCCGCCGCGGAGCCCCGGCGAAGCAGGCCGGACGGCGGCCGGCGGCGAAGAAGGCCCCGGCAAAGAAGACCGCGGCAAAGAAGACGGCCGCGAAGAAGACGGCCGCGAAGAAAACTGCCGCGAAGCGACCCGCGGCGAAGAAGACCACAGCAAAGAAAGCCGCGGCCAAGAAGACCACCGCCAAGAAGGCACCTGCGAAGAAGGCCGCCGTCAAGAAGACCGCCCCGGCGAAAAAGGCACCCGCCAAAAAGACCGCGGCAAAGAAGACCACCGCGAAGAAAGCGGCCAAGAAGACCGCGGCGAAAAAGACCACCGCGAAGAGGAGCACCGCCAAAAAGGCACCTGCGAAGAAGGCCGCCGCCAAGAAAACCACCCAGACCGCAAAGAAGACTTCATCGCGCGGCAGGAGCCGGAGGTAACCGGGTATGGCCAAGACCGGAGAGGGCAACGTGGACTCGGGGCTCGATCGACTGCGTGGGGAACTCGGCGACTTCGTGACGGCATGGGTCGGGAATCTGGCCGAACGCGCCGGCGACAAGCTCGTCGATGTGACGGGCCAGCTCACCGACGTCGCCGAGAACGGCGGATCGCTGTCGAAAGTCGGAGCCAGCCTGCTGGGGGGCGATTCCCCCCTCAAGGCCGTGCTGTCCGGAACGGCGAAGAACGTCAAGGAAAACGTCGTGGGGAAGGCCAAGGAGGTCTTCGGTGGCGGAAAGGGAAAGGGCCGCTCGGGCGACCAGAAGGTCACCAACATCATCGAGGTGCTCGATGTCGGGGTGCCGCTGCGTACCGCCTACGACCACTGGACGCAGTACGAGAAGTTCAACACCTTCACCAAGGGCGTCCGCAGCGTCTCGGTGAGTGACGAGACGACCAGTGACTGGAAGGCCAAGGTCGGCCCGTCGACCCGGGGCTGGAAGGCGACCATCCTGGAGCAGATACCGGACGACCGCATCGTCTGGACGTCCGAGGGCGCCAAGGGAACGACCCGCGGTGCGGTCAGCTTCCACGAACTGGCGCCCAATCTGACCCGCATCGTGCTGGTCGTCGAGTACTACGCCTCGGGCTTCTTCGAGAAGACCGGAAATCTGTGGCGCGCCCAGGGACGGCGGCTGCGGCTGGACTTCAAGCACTTCCAGCGCTACGTGACGCTCACCGACGAGGAGCCGGAGGGCTGGCGCGGCGAGGTGCGCGACGGCGAGGTCGTACGGACCCATGAGGAGGCCGTGGAGGAGGAAGAGAGGGAAGAGGGCGAAGAGGGCGAAGAGGGGGAAGAGGAAGGCGAGGAGTACGAGGAGGGGGAGGACGAGGCCGAGGAAGGCGAGGAGGAAGAAGGGGAGGAAGACGAAGGCGAGGAGGGGGACGAGGAGGAGTACGAGGACGAGGAAGAGGAGGAGTAGGCGGCGGGGAGACGTCAGGCCGGTGGCGCCCCGCACACAGGCGGGGCGCCACCGGCCGGGGCCCGGCGCCGAACCTGGTTCGGGCCGGGCCGTGGTGACGGTCAGTGCTTGAGCGAGCGCTTGCCCCTTTCCACTGCCTCCTTCACTTTCCCCATGGCCTTTTCGGCCATGCCTTTACGCTCCATGCTTTTGTCGCCGATCGTCCTTCCGGTGGTTTCCTTTGCCTTTCCTCGGCCTATATCACCGAGGTTCTTCGCTCTCTTTCCGATGCCCATCTTCTGCTCCCGTCGTTCCTGTTCGGTCGGCCGTCATTCGGACGGTGGCAACAAGGTCCCGAGAGGTCCGAGATCCAGATTGAGGTCCTGCATGGTCAGGTCGTACCGGGCGCAGAGTTCCACCATCCGGCTGTGGAGGATCATCAGCGTCGCTCCCAGCCGTTCTTCCTGCTCCTCGGTGAGGTCGCCGGCGTCCACCCGCTGGAGGGCCTGGCGTTCCATGAGCTGCCGCAGCAGCTCGACGAGGGTGAGAACGAGTTTGATCAGGTCCCGTTCAACGGTGTCGGGGTCGGTGCTGATCCGGTGGGCGGGGCCGCGCGGCGCCCCGCCGGCCCGGGGCGCGGTGTCCTGCGGCGCCGCGGGCAGCAGACGGAACGCGCGGTCCGCCGCGTCGGCGACATCGTCGAAGCGCCCGCCCGGCCGGTGACCGTCAGTCGTCATGGCCGTCTCGCAGCGCTGGAGTGGTGGACCAGGGCCCGGGGTTGCGTTCGCTGATGGAGACGATCAGCGCACGCAGCGAGATGCGGACGAGGTCGATGTCGGCTATGGACAGCACCACGTCCCCGGTGAGGACCACACCACCGCTGAGCAGCCGGTCCAGCAGGTCGATCAGTGCGATCTGCCGGTCCGGCAGCGGCTCGTCCGCCGTGGCCGGCGGCCCGCCCACCGCTCTCACGGTGCGGCTCGCTTCACCGGTTCGGCTTCGGCGGGGGTGGCGAAGGAGTACGGGGCCCAGGGCCCGGTGACCTCGACACGTACGCCGGGAAACCCCTCCGCGGTCTGCTCCACGTCGGTGCGGAAGCTCTCGGCGTGCTCCTGTGGGAGGAGGTAGGAGTCGTTGACGACGTTCTCGCCCGGGCCGTGGGCGAGTTCGCCCTGCTGCGGCCGGTGCTGGACCCGGTCGACGGCGTGCGCGCGGGCGGCGGTCTCGATGCGCCTGGCCACCTGTTCGGCCTCGCGGTAGGCGTCCTCGCGGGCGTGCCGCTGCGCCTTGCGGTGGCTGAGGTAGGCCCGCCCGGGGCTCAGGCCCGCGTCCGCCGGCGGTCCGGGCGGCGGGGCGGCCTCCTCGGCGGCCTCGACGTAGACCTTGACGCCCCACTCCACCTGCGCGTCCAGTGCGGACAGCCGCTCGGCGAAGGCCTCCCGGCGGGCTTCGAGCATCTGCCGCACCCGCTCGTCGTCGAGGTAGACGGTCGCCAGCCGGAGCGGCAGGACGGTGGTGCGGGCGGCCAGCGCCTCGATGACCCGGTGGTGGGCCCGGGCGACCGCCTCCAGCCAGTCCAGGTCCTCCAGGTGGGCGCGCAGCGCGTCCTCGTCGAAGTCCTGGGCGGGCACCGCGCTCACGGCGACGACCACCTGCGCATCGGGCCCCGCGCGCACCAGACGCACCGGGGCGTCCGCGACCCCGGGCAGTCCGGCCAGCGCCTCCTCCAGCGAGCCGTCGGTGTCCCGGGCCACCGCGTACGCGTAGCTGACGGCCTCGGTCATGGTTCATCCCGCTTCTTGCGGCGGGGGCTGGGCTCCGCCCGCTTGCGGCTGCTGCCACTGCTGCGCGACGAGCTCGACGTGCGCGAGGTGCCGGTGCTCTCCTCGGCCGGCGGCAGCTCACCGCCCTCGCGCAGCGCCTCGATCTCGGCGCGCAGCCGCTTGTTCTCGTCGGCGAGCGAGCGGTAGCCGTCGGAGGCGCGGGACGACAGCGCGGGATCGTGCTCCCACCAGTCGATGCCCATCTCCTTCGCCTTGTCGACCGAGGCGACCAGCAGCCGCAGTTTGATGGTGAGCAGTTCGATGTCCAGGAGGTTGATCTGGATGTCGCCGGCAATGACGATGCCCTTGTCCAGGACCCGTTCGAGGATGTCGGCGAGGTTCGCCGAGGACCCCTGGCCGTACGAGCCTGCTCTGGACGGGTAGTCGCCCAGCCTCCTGGCGACGGGTTCGTTCACGGCCGCTCCCTCGGTTCACGCTCAGGTGTCGGTGCCCAGCTCATGCGCCCTGATCTCTTCCAGCCGGTCCAGCAGTTCGTCCTCCCGCCGGTCGAAGGTCTCCTCGTCGATCTCACCGTCCAGCAGCGCCTGTTCGAGCGCGGCGAGTTCCCGCTCGATGGGCGCCGGGTCGTAGTACTCGCTCTCCGCGGCCTCGACCACCCGCTCCATGACCCAGGCGACACCGCGTACCGGTGACAGCGGAAGGGTGGCGAGGTGGGTCAGCAGTCCGGCCATGAGGTTCTCCCTAGACGAAGCTGTAGGGCGGCAGCGGGCCGCGCAGCCGCAGGTCGAAGTCGCCGCCCAGTTCGTCGGCGAGCTCCTTCTCGGCGGTGCGGAAGTCGTCGTCGCGGTCCCGGTTCACCAGGAAGGACACGCTCAGGAAGTCGTCCCCGGTCGCCTGCGACACGCGTTCCTCCCGGGCGAGGTCGCGCAGCGACTCGACGATCTGGGCGGCGAGCCGGTCCTGACGGGCCTCCACTTCCTGGGCGACCATCTCGCCGAGGGCGAGCGGGGCGTCCGGGCCGCCGCGGCCGCTTCTGATCTCCTCGTTGAGCGCGCGTGCGTCATCGGATTCCAGAAGGATCTGACGCAGCAGCGCCTCCTCGTCCTGGGCGGCCTTGAGGTGGTACTCCACGCAGCCCTCCAGCGCCTCGAGCCGTTCGGTGAACTCCTCCTCCCGTTCCTCCAGCACCTCGCGTACCGCGTCGTCGTCCTCGGTCGTGAAGCCGAACTGGAGGGGCAGGACCGTGCCGTCGGCCATCAGCCGTTCCTGGACGGCCTGGTGGGCGGCGAGGTCCCGGCGTTTGGCCCGTAGGTCCTCGGGCGCGTCGCTGAGCACCGCGGACAGCACGTCGGTCTGCACCGTGCGCAGGGCGGCCGGCGGGTCGCCCACACCGTCCAGGCCGTCGAGACGCTGGGGGTGGGAGGCCCCGACGATGGAGTAGACGTAAACGGCCATGGCTCACTCCTTCCGATGCCGCACCGGTCGACGGGCCGAGCGCTCCCGCTTGGCCGCGGGCTCCTTCTGCCGCTCCTCGGTCTCCGCTTCCTCGTCCTCGTCGCCGCCTCCCTTGAGGGCGTCGGCCACCGCTTCCGCGGCTCCGCTCAAGGCCCCCTTGGCCTTGCCGTGCGAGCCGCCCTCGGTCACCTCGCCGACGAGGTCCGTGAGCTCCTGGGGCTTCTTGCGCCCGGCCTCCAGGTCGAGGCGGTTGCAGGCCTCCGCGAAGCGCAGGTAGGTGTCGACGCTCGCCACGACGATGCGGGCATCGACCTTGAGGATCTCTATGCCCACCAGCGACACCCGCGCGAAGACGTCGATGACCAGACCGCGGTCCAGGATCAGATCGAGAATGTCGTAGAGGTTGCCGGAGCTTGCTCCCCCGCCCCGGGCAACGGCCCCTTGGCCTTGCGGCACCACAGTCACGGTGCCTCCCTTCACCGGCCCGCCCCACTCGTGGAGGGGCCGTCTCGGTTCGCGTGGCGAACAGCGCCGGAGCGCGGCCCGGGACGTCAGGACCCGATCTGTCCGCGGGTGTAGCGGCGGATGCGCTCATACGCCACCAGTTCGCCCTCCTCGTCCAGCGTCACCCGGTAGCTCCCCATCACACTGGTGGTCCCGGGGACGCGTTCCAGTTCCAGGACCTCCACGTCCGCCTCCCAGCCGTCCTCCGTCGGTTTGACCGCGGAGACGGACTCGGGGGCGCGCCCCAGAAGCTCCTGGAGCTGCTGCGCCGCGTTGCGCATGGCCCGCGACGCCGAAACGCGGCGGGCCGCGCGCTCCGTACCGTCCTCGCTCGTCCGGCTTGCTGCCCGCTCACGCCCACCGCTGGTCTTCTTTGCGGTCTTTTCGCCGGGCTTCTTGCGGGACGGGCGCCGGACGCGCGGTGTCTCGTCCTCTTCGTCTGCGGCCATGCTCCCTCTCCGGTTGCGGAGACGACATGCTGCCCGCGCCACTTCATTCAGACGCCATTACATGATATACGGCACAACTCACTACACATCTGGAGGTATCACCCCATACCCGGTCACCCCGTCGGCCTCGGCGCGGGCGGGCACGCGCATGCCGCGGACCGGCGGGCGGCGTAACGTCGGCACTGTCCGGCGGGAGGGCGGCCGGACCGGAGTGGTCGCGGTGTCACGACGACAGCGGTACGAGGGTGCGAGATGAGCGGCGGGACCGGTTCCGATGCGGTCGACCGGGCACTGCTCCGGGCGATGCGGGAGACCGGGGCGTCCGCGGCCGGTCTGTACGTCCTGGCGTCCGACGAACCGGTGCTGCACCTGACGGTCATGAGCGGGCTGCCGGCGCCGTTCCTGGACCCGTGGAGCCGGGTCGCCCTGGCAGCGCCGATCCCGGTCGCCGTCGCGACCCGCCGGCAGCGCCTGGTGTGGGCGGCCGGCCATCAGCAGATGGCCCGTGACTTCCCCCGTACGGCGGTGGCGGTCCCCTACGACTTCTCCCTGGTGGCGGCGCCGGTCAGCGACGGCCACGACAGCCGGGGCGCCCTGCTGATGCTGTGGCCCGCCGGCCATCCGCCGCAGCTGTCCGCGGACGAGCAGCAGGCGGTGGAGAGCGCCTGCCGGCGGCTGGCGGCCCTGCTGGCGAAGAGCCCCCGGCCCGACGGCCGGATGCCGCCGCCCGAGCCGCGGGTCCTGTCGCCGCCACCGGCGCGGACCGCGGGCCCCGCGGAGGCCCTGGCGGCGGTCGACTACCTGGAACGGCTGCCGGGCGGCGCATGCGCCCTGGACCTGGACGGCCGTATCACCCTGGTCACCACCGGCGCGGTCGAGCTGCTGGGCGAGGACGCGGCCCGGCTGATCGGCGCGCGTCCCTGGGAGGCGCTGCCCTGGCTGCGCGACCCGGCCTTCGAGGACCGCTACCGCGCCGCGGTGATCAGCCGCCGGCCGGTGACCTTCACCGCCTGCCACCCCCCGGACCAGTGGCTCACCTTCCGGCTCTACCCGGACGGCCGGGGCCTGAGCGTATGGATCGGCCCCTCCGGCGAGGACCACGGCCCGATGGCGCCCCACCCGCTGGAGGGCGAGGCGGTGCCCGTACGGGCGGGGCAGATCTACCACGTACTGCACCTGGCCGCGGCGCTCACCGAGGCCGTCGGGGCCCTGGACGTCGTCAACCTGGTCGCCGACCAGATCGTGCCGGCCTTCGGCGCCCAGGGAATGCTCATGTACGCCGCGGAGAGCGGCCGTCTGCGCACCATCGGCCACCGCGGCTACCCCGCCGAGGCCGTCGACACCTTCGAGGGCGTCGCCCTCGGCGCCGCCCACAGCCCGGCCGTGCGCGCGCTGGCCACCGGCGAGCCCAGTTTCTACTCCTCCCCCGAGGAGCTGGAGAGCGACTATCCGGGGCTGCACCGGCTGACGGGCAAGGCGGCCCGGGCCGTGCTGCCGCTGATCGTCTCCGGCCGCCCGGTCGGCTGCTGCATCCTCTCGTACGACCGGCCCCGGACCTTCAGCAACGAGGAGCGCCAGGTCCTGACCTCCCTGGCCGGGCTGATCGCCCAGGCGCTGGACCGTGCCCGGCTGTACGACACCAAGCAGCAGCTGGCCCATGACCTCCAGGCGGGACTGCTGCCGCACGGCCTGCCCACGGTGCCCGGGCTCGCGGTCGCCGCGCGTTATCTGCCGTCGGCCCGCGGGATGGAGATCGGCGGCGACTTCTACGACCTGATCCGTCTCGACGAGGGCACCGTCGCCGCCGTCATCGGTGACGTCCAGGGGCACAATGCGGCGGCCGCCGCCCTCATGGGCCAGGCCCGCACCGCCGTGCACGCCCACGCCACGGCCGGCGCGTCACCGGGTGAGGTACTGGCCCGGACGAACCGGCTGCTGACCGACCTTGACCCGGACCTGTTCACCAGCTGTCTGTACGTCCACATCGACCTGCGGAGCCGGCGTGCCTGCCTGGCCAGCGCGGGCCATCCGCCCCCGGTCCTCCGCCACCCGGACGGGCACACCACGGTGCTGGACGTCCCCGCGGGCCTGCTGCTGGGCATCGACCCGGACGCCCGGTACGACGCCACGCAGATCGACCTGCCCCTGGACTCGGTACTCGCGCTGTACACCGACGGCCTGGTCGAGACGCCTGGCGTCGACCTGGAGACCTCCGTCGCCGACCTCGCCGAACGCCTCCACGACGCACCGCCGCAGAGCCCCGAACGCCTCGCCGACCTGCTGCTCAAGAACCGGCTCGCCGACCCGGGCCGGCAGGACGATGTGGCCCTGATGCTGCTGGCCGCTCAGCCGGCCGGGCCGGCCTGACCGTCCGGCCGACGGGTGTCCGCCCCTCGGCCCCCCGGTCGGAACTGCCTACCGTTCCCGTTCCACCAGCTCCTTGAACTGCTGGAGATCGCTGCGCACGCCCCGCTCGATCGCGGCCGCCTGGGCGAACCCCTTCGGCCCGCCGAAGGCCTCGGTGACCGTGCCCGGCTCGTACTCGAACCGGGCCTGGAGCCGGGTGTGCTCCCCGTCGATCGGCCGCAGCGAGAAGGTTCCGGACAGCTCGGGGCCGCTGGTGGTCTGCCAGGTCATCACGTTGTCCTGGTCCCGGTCGACGATCTCGACCTCGAACTCCTGGGCCCGGCCGCCCGCCTCGACGTCGAGGTGCGTCAGCTCGCCCTCCGCGCGGGCCTCGCGCACGCCGTCCAGGAAGCGCGGATAGGACTCCGCACGGTGCAGGCATTCCCAGGCCGTATTGAGGGGAACGCTGATGTCGATGTGTTCTTCGAGCGTGCTCATCTGGCACCTCACAGCTCGGCTCATGGCTACGCGGCTTCTGTTTCCAGGGTGCTCCGCGCGGGGTCCGGGGGCGACCCGGCTCAGGGTGCGCCGGTGACGGCGATCATCGCGACATCGTCGCTGAGGTTTCCTGCGGCGTGCCGGAGCAGATCGTCATGGAGGTACGTCACAAGGGCCTGGGGATCGCTCTCGCGCCAGGAGGCGAGCCGGTCGGTCAGCGGGTAGAAGACGCCGTCGGGGCTCCTGGCCTCGATCACGCCGTCGGTGTAGAGGAGCAGCACATCGCCGGGCGAGAACCCGAAGGTCTCGACCTCGTAGTCGCTCTCCGACGGTGCGCCGATCCCCAGGGGCAGCGCCGGATCGCGGACCTCGAGGGAGGCGACCGTGCCGCCCCTGAGCAGCAAGGGCGGCGGATGCCCGCAGTTGATCATTGCGATCCTGGACTCGTCGTGGCGGACGTCCATGACCAGCGCGGTCACGAACGACTCCGCGGAGTCCGGGTCACCGTCGGCGAGGTGGGCGATGTTCCAGTGCACGGAGTTGCCCAGGTGCGCCACGATGGCGGGCAGCGTCAGATTGCGGTAGGCGGCCCCCCGGAAGGCGCCGATCAGCACCGCGGCCTCCCCGATCGCGGACAGGCCCTTCCCCCGTACGTCACCGATGACCAGACGGGTCGCGCCGGGGGCGGGCACCGCCGCGTACAGGTCACCGCCGATCTGCGCCTCGGCCTCGGCCGCGATGTACGAGAACGCGAGGCGCAGCGGTCCGATCCGCTCGGGGAGCGGCCGCAGCAGTACCTGCTGTGCCGCGACGGCCACCGACTGCACCTGGCTCAGCCGCCGCTGGTGCCGGTCGCGTACGTACCGGAAGAGCGTGACCAGTACGGAGATCAGCACGAGGGCGGCGATCTGGGCCTGGTGGTTCGGTGTCATCAGACCGCCGTGCAGATGGCCGATGACGATCTGGGCGAGCACCGCGAGGGCACCGACGGCGCCGGTCAGTCCGGGACCGGCGAAGGAAGCGGTGATCGCGGGCGCGGCCACCAGAAAGGGGCCCAGGTGGATGGTCGTCGGGGTGTGGATGTCGATCACCGTGATCAGCACGATGATCGCCAGCGGCAGGGCCAGCGCCGCGTGACTCGGCCGCCAGGACCGGGCGAGCCGGGTGAGACCGCGCCGGACGCTCATAACTCCTCTCTACACCTGCGCCCCCACCGGCGCAGAAGCCGCCCGGTACGCGCGGACGCGCTCCCGGTAAAGGAGATGCCGCACCCGCACCCCACGACGTAATGTGCCCTCCCATGCATTGCCTCTTACGCCTCTCCAACGTCCGGCACTCCGGGAGGGATTGATGGTTGCGGAACTCGTCAGGACCTGGGCGTCCGGCTGGGCCGTGTCACGGCGTACGCCACGGCCGGCCGAGCTGCCCTGGGGCCTCTATATCGACATAGACCAGCCCGGCAACGTCGGGCGCCATGTGCTGCCCGAGGCACGGCAGGAGGCCGTACGCCGGGCCGCCTCCTCGGTGACCGTGCCGGACACCTGGCTCAAGGTGCCCATGGAGCCGGAGGACATCGGCCGCTGGCTCCCGCGGGGCTGGGTGGTGGACCGGGCCGAGGCGGGCCATCTGATGGCCACGGACCTGCGCACCACCGACCCGGTCGCACCCGCCGGCTACACCACCTCCGCGCACACCCGCGACGGCGTCCTCCACGTCGAAGTACACGACAGGGCAGGCGAGTTGGCGGCACAGGGGCAGATGGCGGTCCTCGGCCGGACCACCGTCGTCGACCGCGTCATCACCCAGGAGGCCCACCGCCGCCGCGGCCTGGGCAGCTTCGTGATGCGCGCCCTCGCCGACCGCGCGGTGGCCGAGGGTGCGCTCCTCGGCGTACTGGGCGCGACCGACGACGGGCGCGCCCTGTACGAGACCCTGGACTGGAAGGTGCACACCCCGCTGGCAGCGTGCGTCTACCGGCCGTAGGGCGGCGGTTCGGCCCGCCGCGCGTCCGCGGGCCGGGCGGTCACGGCACCGGCAGACCGGGGCCGGTGCAGTGCACATCCGCCGCGGGGACCGCCCCGTCGACGAGATACGCGGCGGCGGCGTCGTCCACGCAGGCGTTTCCCCGGCTGGCGAACACCCCGTGCGAGTAGTCGCGATGGAGGGTGACCAGGCGCGAGCCGGGCAGGTGCCGCCGGAGCTGCCGGGCACCCTCGACGGGCGTGACGGGGTCGTGTGCGGAGGCGATCAGCAGGACGGGGGGAGCCGCCGGGCTGCCGAGGCGGGTGCGGTGGGCGGGCGTGTGGTGCCAGTACGCACAGGCCGAGGCCTCCATGCCGGTGACGACCGGCTGGGGGTCGAGCCGCCGCAGGCGCCGTAGGTCGGCGAGGACCCGTCCGGGCCCGGGGCCTGGCCCGTCCGCGCACTTCACCACGCGGTTGGCGGACTCGTACGTGCGGGAGGCGGCACCGTCGAAGGGCTCGGCGGGCCGCAGCAGCGCCGTGCTGCCGCTGCGCAGATACGTGTGGATGCCGGTGGCGAGGCCGGCCCACCGCTCGGTGCGGCCCAGTGCCCGGTACACGGCGCGGTCGAAACCGGCGGGGCCGAGGCCGTCCACGGGGTGGGCCGCGAGCCGGTCCCGGGCCCGCTGATAGGCCTCACGGACCCGGCCGGCGCTGCCGCCGAGGCCGAAGCGCTCCTGGTGCCGGGCGGCCCAGGCGAAGAACACCGCGCGCTGGCGCAGCAGCGCCCGGCTCTGGCGCAGATCGAAGTCGTACCAGTCCCAGGGGCCGACGACGCTGTCGAGCACCATACGGCCGACGCGGTGCGGGAATTGGGCGGCGTAGGCGGCGCCGAGGTAGCTGCCGTAGGAGACGCCGAGGAAGCCGGTGCGGCGTTCGCCGAGCGCGGAGCGGAGGGCGTCCATATCGCGCACGGTCGCGGCCGTCGACAGCTGGGGCAGGGCGTCGCCCAGGCCCGTGGCGCAGTCGTCCGCCAGGCGCCGCAGCGAGCCGAGGTACGCCGCTTCCGCCGCGCGCCCGACCGGCACGGGGTCGGCACCGGGCCGGTCGAAGAGACCGCCCATCGGGCCGCAGTCGGCGGGGGCGCTGCGTCCGGTCCCGCGCGGGTCGAACCCGATGACGTCGTAGGCGCGGCGCACCCGCTCGGGCAGCTTGGCGCGCTTGGTGACGGCATAGGCCAGCCCCGGCCCGCCGGGCCCGCCCGGGTTGACCAGGAGGATGCCGCGCCGCTCCTCGGGCGGGCCGGAGGCGCGGACGCGGGAGACGGCGAGGCGGAGGTGTCTGCCGCCGGGGTGTGCCCAGTCGAGCGGGACGCTCAGCGTTCCGCATTCGACGCGGGCGGGCGCGGGCGGGGTGGGCACCGACGCAGGGCAGGCGCCGAAGCGGAGCGAGGGGGAGGGGGCGGTGGCGCGGGCGGGGGCCACCGGCTCCAGGACGGTGGCGCAGACCAGGACGGCGCAGCACACGAGGGGGCGGAGCAGGGCGCGGCGGCGTATGCGGGGTGCGGGTCTCACGGGGGCTCGCAATCGGGAACGGACGGCGGGACGGGACGCCGAGGGAGTTCAAGCGCCGGCGCGGAACAGCCCGGCACGGCAGGACCGAGCGGCAGCACAAGCAAGCCGACAGGGCCTCAGATGACAATGAAAACGATTATCGATAACGTGGGTGCTCGTCAAGGCGCCCGCCCCCCCGGCACACGGGTACGGGCGCCGCCGACGACGCGCCCTGCGTACGCCGGCATGCCTCCCAACCCGCACTCCGAAAAGGGGAAGCCGTGGCCCATCTGCTGATGGTCGAGAGCTGGGTCGGATCGATGAGCAGACTGCTGCCACGCGCGATCCGCGAGGGCGGACACGAGTTCACCTTCCTCACCCGCGATCTCCACCACTACCTGCGCAACGCCCCCGAAGGCACCGCACACCCGCTCCTCGCGGCGCGCAATGTGCTCACCGCCGACACCAACGACCCCGAGGCCCTGCTGCCCCTCCTCGAACACGCCCACCGTACCTGGGAGTTCGACGGGGTGCTCACCTCCTGCGACTACTACCTCCCCACAGTCGCGCGGATCGCCGACCACCTGGGCCTGCCCGGCCCCTCCCCCGAAGCGGTCCACCACGCCTGCCGCAAGGACGCCACCCGCCGGGTGCTCGCCGACGCCCACGTACCCGGACCGCGCTTCGCGGTCTGCTCGGACTGGACCGCGACCGCCGGGGCGGCACGGGAGATCGGCTACCCGCTCGTACTCAAACCGGTGGACCTGTGCGCCGGGATGTTCGTCCGCCGCATCGACGACGAGAAGGCGCTGACCGACGCCTACCGGGCACTCGCCGACTTCCCCGTCAACGCCCGCGGCCAGCACCGCGAGCCGGCCGTCCTCCTCGAAGAACTGCTGCACGGACCGGAAGTCAGCGTCGAGACCGTGTCGTTCGCCGGAGCGGCGCGGGTGGTCGGAGTGACCGACAAGAGCGTCGGCGGCGCCCCGGCCTTCATCGAGACCGGCCATATGTTCCCCGCGGCGCTCAGCGACACGGACACCCAAGCAGCGGCCCGCACGGCCCTCAAGGCGCTCACCGCCCTCGGCCTGGACGGCGTCGTGGCACACACCGAGATCAAACTGACCGCCGACGGCCCCCGCGTCATCGAGGTCAACCCCCGCCCCGCCGGCAACCGCATCACCGAACTCGTCCGCCACGTCACGGGCATCGACCTCGCCGCGGCCTGCGTCGACGTCGCCCTCGGCCGGGCACCGGACCTGCGCCAACGGCCCACCGGACTGCGCAGCGCCGCCATCGGGTTCCTGCTCCCGGACACCGGCGGGGTGCTGGAGTCCATCGACGGTGCCGACGACGTACGCGGCGCCGCGGACCTGCTGGAGATCCAGCTCACCGAGCCCGGCACGGTCGTCACGGCCGCGGGCAGCAACAACGACTACCTGGGCCACCTCATGGCCGGCGACCCAACAGGCCCCGGCGCCCGCACACGGGTCGAGAACCTGCTCGCCGCCCTCCGCCCCAAGGTGGCCGGCCGATGACCGCACCGACCGCCCCCACCAACACGACCGCCCCGCCGCCCCCCGCCGCCTCGTACGACGACCTCCTCGACCGCGTCCGCGACGGAGGCTACGGCCCCGACCCGCGCACCCAGCGCATCGCCATGGCCTTCACCACCCGCCAGGCCGTACGGCACGACGGCCGCAGCGGCGGCTACCGCAACGAAGTGCTGAGCCTCCGGCTGGGCGAAGCGGTCGGCTCCTGCGCCGTCGAACCCGGCGCCCTCCCCGACGGCGCCGTCGACGACTGCGTCGGCGCGGACGTCGCCCACCTCCTGGAGCACGATCTGCTCCCCGTACGGGTGGCCGCACTGGACGCCTACCTGATGCACCACCACCCCCACTCCCCCGCGACCGGCGCCCGCCCCTGCCCGCTGCCCGCCGGGAGTTCACTGGAGAAGTCCCGGGCCAGGGCCAGGGCCGTCACCGGGCTGCTCGACATCCCCCACGGCGGCACCGTGCTCGTCGTCGGAGTGGTCAACTCGCTGCTGGAGGCCCTGCGTACACGAGAACTCCGCTACCTCCCCTGTGACCTCAAGGGCGGTACGACCGAGTGGGGCGAGCCGGTACGCACCGACGCCCTCGCGGAACTGCCGCACTGCGACGCCGTCCTCGCCTCGGGGATGACGCTCGGCAACGGAACCTTCGAACCGCTGCGGAGGCAGGCGCTGCGCCACGGCACACCCCTGGTGATGTTCGCCCAGACCGGCAGCGCCGTACTGCCGCGGCTGATCGGCTCCGGTGTCAGCGCGGTCTGCGCCGAACCGTACCCGTTCTTCTGGCTCGACGGCGGCCCCGGGATCATCCACCGCTACGGCCCCACCGACCGCCCGGGGGCCGCCCGGTGAGCACCGCCGTCCTCAGCCCCGCCGGCAACCGGGACCTGCTCGCGCTGCTCGGCCGCACCCCGCTCGCCCGGATCACCGTCGATCTGCCCTGCCCACAGCCCGGATTCTGGGGCAAGCTCGAAGGCCTCGGCGTCGGCGGAATGAAGGCCCGGGCCGCCGTGGCCATGCTGCTCGGTGCCCGGGAGCGCGGCGAACTACGGCCCGGCGCCCCGGTGGTGGAGTCCACCTCCGGCACCCTCGGCATCGGCCTGGCCTTCGCCGGACAGGCCCTCGGGCACCCGGTCGTACTCGTCGGAGACGCCGAACTGGAACCGTCGATGCGCGCACTGCTGCGCGCGCACGGCGCCCGGCTGGAGCTCGTCGACCGCCCGGCGGCCGAGGGCGGCTGGCAGGCCGCCCGGCTGGCCAGACTGCGCGAACTGCGGGCGCGGCTGCCTGGCGCGTACTGGCCCGACCAGTACAACAACCCCGACAACGTGGCCGGTTACACCTCCCTCGCCGCCGAACTGGCCGCGTCCCTGGACCACCTCGACGTGCTGGTCTGTAGCGTCGGCACCGGCGGCCACAGCGCCGGAACCATCCGACCGCTGCGCCGGCACTGGCCCGGGCTGCGGCTGATCGGCGTCGACGCCACCGGCTCGACGATCTTCGGCCAGCCCGCCCGGCCACGGCTGATGCGCGGCCTGGGCAGCAGCATCCACCCCCGGAACGTCGCCTACCAGGCCTTCGACGAAGTTCACTGGGTCGGCCCCGCCGAAGCCGTCGACGCCTGCCGCCGGCTGGCCCGCGGCAACTTCGTCAGCGGAGGCTGGAGCACCGGCGCCGTCGCCCTCGTCGCGGCCTGGGCCGCCCGGACCCACCCGGGCGCCGTCGTCGCCGGGATCTTCCCCGACGGGCCGCACCGCTACCTCGGCTCCGTCTACGACGACGACTTCCTCACCGCCCACGGCCTCGACCCGGCCGCAGCCGCCACCCGCCCGGCCGAGATCCCCCACCCCAGGGCCGCGGAGGCCACCGGCTGGACCCGGTGCCCGGCGGTGGCCGACCCCCTCCAGCACGACATCGACCAGGAGGAGTCCCCGTGAAGGTCACCCGCCGCACCGTACGGCTCGAACTCGCCGAGCCCCTGCGCATCTCCCGGGGAGCGATGGCATCCCGCGACGCCGTCTGGCTCTCCCTCGAACACCAAGGCCAGCACGGGTACGGAGAAGCCGTCGCGAGCACGTACTACGGACTCGACGCCACCACCCTGACCCGGCTGCTGGACGAAACCGCCCTGGATCTCGCCCGCTTCCCCGACCCGGAATCCGCACTCGCCGCCCTGCGCACCGGCGACCTGCCCGCGCACGGCACCCCGCCCGCGGTGACCGCGGCGGTGGAGTCGGCCCTGCTCGATCTGACCGGCAAACGCGCCGACGCCCCGGTCCACCGCCTCCTCGGCACCTCCACGGCCCCCTGCGCGCCGACCGCCCGCACCCTCGGCATCATCTCCCCGGAACGCGCCGCCGACCAGGCAGCCCACCTCACCCGGCACGGCTTCTCCGTCCTCAAGCTCAAGGCCGGCACCCCCGACCCCGAGGACGACCTCCAACGCATCGGCGCCGTACGGCGTGCCGCCCCCCACGCCCGCCTGCTCCTCGACCCCAACGGCGCCTGGACCGTCGCCACCGCGCAACGGCTGCTCCCCCGCCTCGCGGACCTGGGGATCGAAGCCGTCGAACAGCCCCTGGCCCCCGGCGACCCCGAAGCCCTCGCCCGGCTCGCCGAACGCTCCCCGCTCCCCCTCATCGCCGACGAGGACGCCGTCGATTTTGAGGACGCCCGCCGCCTGGCCGGACGGGTGCAGGGCATCAACGTCAAGCTCGCCAAATGCGGCGGGGTCACCGCCGCCCTGCGCATCGCCCAACTCCTCGCCGGCACCGGCACCGAGCTGATGCTCGGCTGCCTGACCGCCAGCACCCTCGGTCTCGCCCCCGCCGTCCACCTCGCCGACCGCGCCCGCTGGCTCGACCTCGACGGCCACCTCCTCCTCGCCCACGACCCCTGGACCGGCATCGCCGGCACCGATGGCCACGTACGCACGAGCGGGGAACCGGGGCTGGGGGTGCGGCGACGCGAGGGCGGGGTGCTTGAGGGTCGGGAGGCTTGAGGGGTGGGGGGCTGAGGAGCAGGGGCCTGAGGAGCGGGCTGACGGGCGGCAGTGCGGGGGCTACTGGCGGCGGGGCGCCGGCTACGGAGATCGGCACTCGTCCGACGAACAACGCCACACGCCCAACGAGCAGCCGAACAACCGCACAGCCGCACAGCCGCACATGAACGGGCCGCCGAACAGCCGCACGTGAACAGGCCGCCGAACAGCGGCACATGACACACGACACAGGACACATGACAAACGGACACCCCACATGACCCACGAAAACCCCCACACGGCATACGGGCACCCGCACCCGGCATACGGGAACTCGCACCCGCACCCGCACCCGCACGGCACAGCCCGAGAAAGGCAGCGGCCGTGAAAACCTGGCACGAGATACGCGGCTTCCCGCCCGCCATACGACTTCTCCTGGTCAACCAGCTCGGCGTCAACACCGGCTTCTACCTGCTCATCCCCTACCTCGCGGTCCACCTCGGCACGGACCTCGGGCTGTCGGCGGCCGTCGTCGGCATGGTGCTCGGCGTGCGCAACCTCAGCCAGCAGGGCCTGTTCCTCCTCGGCGGATCGGCCGCCGACCGGCTGGGCGCACGCGGGGTCATCATCGCCGGATGCGCGCTGCGCACCGTCGGCTTCGGTCTCTTCGCCCTCGGCGACGGACTGCCCGTACTGCTGGCCGCCTCGGTGCTCAGCGGGCTTGCCGGGGCGCTGTTCAACCCGGCCGTACGTGCCTACCTCGCCCTGGAGGCGGGAGAGCGCAAGGCCGAGGCGTTCGCCCTGTTCAACATCTTCGCGACCACCGGCGCACTGGTGGGCCCGCTGCTCGGCAGCGCCCTGCTGCTCGTCGACTTCCAGGCCGCCGCGCTGACCGCGTCCGCACTCTTCGCGGTGCTCACGGTCGCCCAGGCCCTGGTGCTGCCCGCGCGCGAGGCCACCCCGTCCAACGGCAGCGTCGTCGCCGACTGGCGCGAAGTGCTCGGCAACCGCGCCTTCCTGGCCTTCTCCCTCTCCATGGTCGGCATGTTCACCATGGAGAACCAGCTCTATCTGCTGATCCCCGACGGCGCCCGCCGGGCCACCGGCTGGGACGGCGCGGCCGGCCTCGTCTTCCTCGTCGGCACCCTGACGAACCTCTGCCTCCAACTCCGCCTCACCCAGGCACTCAAGAAACGCGGCAGCCGAACGCGCTGGATCGGTACGGGCATCGCCCTGATGGCCCTGGGCTTCGTACCGCCGATGGCGATATCGGGAGCCTGGGCAGGGGCGGCACCCGACGACCCAGCCACCGCGGTGCTCCACGCCCTCCCCGTCCTGGCCGGGACCCTGCTGCTCTACGTGGGCGTCATGATCGCCCAGCCGTTCGTGATGGAGCTGATCCCCCGCTTCGGCCGCCCCGAACTGACCGGCACCTACTTCGGGCTGTTCTACGTGGTCTCCGGCATCGCCGCGGCCGTGGGCAACGCCGTCGTCGGCTGGGCCATGGACGCCGGCGAACACGCAGGCGCCCCATGGCTCCCCTGGGCCTGCTGCCTCACCCTGGGCCTCGCCTCCACCACCGCCCTCACCCACCTGAACCACCGCCACCCCTTCCCCACCCCCACAACCCATCCCACCCCCACAATCAAGTCCACCCCCAACGCCAAGAGCACCCCCACCACTTCACCCCACTCCACCCCCACGCCCACGCACACCACATCCACCCGCGCCACCCCCAACGCCGCCCTCAACCCCAGCCCCACCCCCGCCAACACACTCCCCTGCGACGCCCGCGACCCCAGCCCCATCACCACACCACCCTCGCCCCACCACACCACCCCACCCCCACCCGACCCAGGCCCCGCCCACACCACCCAGCCCCCGCACCACCCCGACCCCGACGGCGACCCTGCCCCTGCCCCCGGCCCCGAACCCGACCGCATCAGCAGCAGCAGCAGCGCGAGGAGGCACACATGACCGCGACCGCCGGCAACCTGCTCACCGCCAACCCCGCGCTGTACGAGGCCCGCTTCCCCGACCCCGAACGCCTGGCAGGCCGCTGGGCCGAGCACACCCTGCGGCAGTACGGGGCCGGCCCGCGAGTCCTGGACATCGGCTGTGGCACCGGACGCGACGCCGCCCATCTGCATCGTGCCGGCCGTACCGTCACCGGGGCCGACCTCTCCGCCACGATGCTGGAGTACGCCCGCACCCACCACCCCGGCCCCACCTACATACCGGCCGACCTCCGCGAATTCACCTTCCCCCAGCAGGAGTTCGACGCGGTGGTGTGTCTGGACAGCGCCTTGCTGTACTGCCACACCAATGCGGAGCTCGACGGCTTTCTGGCCTCCTGCCGCCGCGCGCTGACACCCGGCGGCCTGCTCCTCGCGGAGCTGCGCAACGGAGCCTTCTTCCTCGGCCGCACCCAACTCCTGGACCGCCCAACCAGCGACCACATCGCCTGGGAGGGCGTCACCTACCGCTCCGCCACCACCCTGCACGTGGACCGCGCAGCCCAACTGCTGCGCCGCACCCGCGTATGGACCGCTGACGACGGATCCCCACCGGTCGAGCAGCGCTCCGCCTGGCGCCTGCTCTTCCCCCAGGAGCTGCGCCATGTCCTGGCCACCCACGGCTTCGACGTGCTCGCGCTGCACGACGGCCCCGGGCCCCGTACGGAACCGCCCTGGCGCGAGGGCGACGCACCCGTCGATACGACCCAGACAGCTCAGGCGGCTCAGGCGGCTCCTACAGCCGATGGGCCCACCACGCCCGGCGGGCCCGACACGACCGATGGCCCCGCCACGACCGACGCCCACAGACCCGCCGCGGCCCACAGACCCGCCGCGGCCGACAGACCCGATACGGCCGACAGACCCCCCAAGGCCGACGGAGACCGGCTGCATCTTGTCGCGCGCCTCAGGAGTGACACCTGACGAAGTCAGAACTCAAAGGCGCCCACTTTCACGTGAGTTCGTCGCTCGCGTCGGTTCGTCGCTCGCGTCGGTTCGTCGCTCGCGTGAGTTCGTCGCTCGCGTGAGTTCGTCGCTCACGTCGGTTCGTCGCTCACGTGACTGCGTCGCCCGCGTGAGTGCGTTCCGTTGACGCCACGCCCCCGCGCTCGCTTCCTCCTTCAACTCGGCAACGATTACGGAGAGTAGTTAGTTCCCCGCGTTGTCACGCTCCGTGAGGAGCGTTGGACATTCTTCCCATCGATTCCGGTAAGGACACCGCCGTGCCGCACGTACCTTTCAACTCCCCTCGTCCGTCGTCCGCATCACCCCACCCGGCCGGTGTGGCCCGGCGGGCCTTGCTTGCTGCGGCCGGTGGGGCGGTCGGTCTCGGTGCGCTGGGGCTCACCGGTTGCAGTGATGGCGGGGATTCCGGGCTGCGGGATGCCTCCGCGGGCAGACCGCGCCGTGGCGGGCGCGTTCGGGCGGCCTTTGCGGGTGGTGGGGCGAGCGAGACCCTCGACCCGCACCTCGGCAATCTCTTCGCCGATGCCGCCCGCGCCAAGGCGCTCTTCGACAAGCTTGCCGACTTCGGCCCCGACCTCGCCGCCCGGCCCCGGCTCGCCTCGGCGTGGCAGCCGAACGCCGGCCTGGACCGCTGGCGGGTCTCGCTGCGTAAGGCCACCTTTCACGACGGGCGGCCGGTGACCGCCCGGGACGTGCTCTACAGCTACCGACGGATCGCCGACCCCAAGAAGGCCTTCCGGGCGAAGGCATCACTGGAGCCGATCGACCTCAAGGCCAGCCGGGCGGTGGACGCCCGGACCGTCGAGTTCGTCCTCAAGCGTCCGACGGCCGAATTCCCCAATGTGCTCGCCGCGTTCGGCGCGTACATCGTTCCCGAGGGCGCGCAGGACTTCGACCGGCGGCCGGTCGGCAGCGGCCCTTTCCGCTTTGTGTCGTTCGCGCCCGGTAAGTCCGCGGTCTTCCGCCGCAATGACGACTACTGGGACGGCGCGCCCTACCTCGACGAGCTGGAGTTCGTCATCGCCAATGAGGAATCGGCGCGCGCCAACGCCCTGTTGGGCGGTCAGGTGGAGTACGCGCATGAGCTCAACCCCGCCACCGCCCGTGCCCATGAGGACCAGGGGCAGATCAGGATCGTCCGGCTGCGCAACAGCTCGATGCAGGCGTTCGCGATGAAGACCGACCGGCCGCCGTTCGACGACAAGCGGGTCCGTGCCGCGTTCTTTCTGATCGCCGACCGGAAGGAGCTGGTCGACGGCGCGCTGTCGGGCGCCGGCGAGATCGGCAACGACCTCTTCGGCAAGGGCTATGAGTACTACGCCGACGGGCTGCCGCAGCGCGCCCAGGATCTCGGCCGGGCCCGTCATCTGCTGAAGCAGGCCGGTGCGGAGGGGCTGAAGGTCACGCTCGACACCTCTCCGGTCGCCGCCGGATTCACCGAGTCAGCGGCGATCTTCCGTGATCAGGCCGCCAAGGCCGGCGTGACCGTCGAGGTCAGGACCGGGAGCAAGGACAGCTACTGGACGGACATCCTCGACTCCGGGACGCTGTGCTGCTACCGCTCCGGCGCCATGCCCATCGAGTCGCATATCTCCCAGCGCCTGTTGACGGATTCCACCACGAACGCGACCGGCTGGCGGCACAAGGACTTCGACGCCCTCTATCGGCAGGCCCAGTCCACCAAGGACAAGAAGGACCGGGCCGCCGTCTACGCCCGTATGCAGCGGCGCCTGTATGCCGAGGGAGGTTTCCTGGTCTGGGGGTTCGCGGACTGGATCCTGGGGACCGGCCTCCGGGTCCGGGGCGTCGACCGGCAGGCCCCCGCCAACTCCCTCGACTGGGCGCGCTTCGACAAGGTCTGGCTGGCGTGAGCGGGCGCGTGGGCGGATACCTGGGCCCGTGCTTGCGCGGGCGTGTGGGCGGGCGCCTGGGCCGGCGCTCGCGCGGGCGTGTGAGCGGGCTGCGCTCCTGGGTCGTCCGGCGGCTGCTGCTCGGTGTGGCGCAGACCGCGGCCGTCGTGCTGCTCGTCTTCGCCCTGACCGAGGCGCTGCCGGGTGACGCCGCGGTGGTGCTCGCCGGCGACCAGCCCGATCCGGAGCGGATCGCGGCCATCCGTACGGCGATGCATCTGGACCGTCCGGCGTACGAGCGGCTGACCGTCTGGGCGGCCGGGCTGCTGCACGGCGACCTCGGTACGTCCCTGACCTCCGGGCGGCCCGTCAGTACGTACCTGGCGGACGGCTTCGGGCCGACCGTGCTGCTCGCCGTGCTCACGCTGGCGCTGCTGGTGCCGGCCGGAGTGGGCCTCGGTGTGCTGGCGGCCCGGCACGAAGGGCGGCTTGTGGACCGGCTCGTCAGTTCGGTGACGCTGGCCGTGTACGCGGTCCCTGAGTTCGCGTCCGGCGTGCTGCTGGTCGCCGTGTTCGCCCTGCGCCTGGGCTGGCTGCCACCGACCGCCGTCGGCTACGGCACCGATCTGCTCGCCCACCCGGCGGCGCTGGTGCTCCCCGTCCTCGTACTGCTGTCGCGCCCGGTGTGCTCACTGACCCGTCTGGTGCGCGCCGGCATGATCGACGCCCTCGCCTCGCCGTACGCCGCCCAGGCCCGCCGTTACGGCGTCCCGGCCGTCCGTATCCGGTACGCGCATGCGCTGCCCAACGCCCTTGCGCCGGCCGCCCAGCAGCTCGCCCGCACGATCGACTGGCTGCTGTGCGGTGTCCTCGTCGTCGAGGCGTTGTATGTGATCCCCGGGCTGGGCACGGTGTTGATGAACGCGGTCGCGGAGCGCGATGTGCCGGTGGTGCAGGGGCTCGCGGTGGTGTTCGGTCTGACCACCGTTGTCCTCAATCTCGGTGCGGATCTGGTCGCCCATCGCTTCGCTCCGCGGGCGGGGGTGGCCGCATGAAACGCCTGCCCGGCAGCGGCACCGGCCCCGGCCCCGGCCCCGGACACCGCCCAACCGATCCTCGTCGCTCACGCCGCGTTCCCACCTCTCGTCCCCCACTCCCCGCTCGCACTCGTCCCCCTCGCCTCGTCCTCACCCTTCGTCCCCCACGTCTCGTTGCCGTCCTCCTCCACCGCCTCGTCCGCGCCCGTCCCGCACGCCTCGTCTGCGCCCGTCCCGCACGCTTCGTTCCGGCTCTGCTCATCGTGGCCGTACCGCTCGCCCTGGCCCTGCTCGGGCCGGTGTTCGCGGGTGGGCCGGGGCCCCGTGCGACCTCCTTCACGCTCGCCGACGGGCACTGGCTCGGCACGGATTTCATCGGCCGGGACGTCTGGCGGCAGATACTGCTCGGCGGCCGTTCCGTGGTCCTGGTCGCGCTGACCGCAACGGCCCTGGCCTATCTGGTGGCGCTGCCGCTCGGACTGCTGGCGGCGCTCACGCACCGGACGTGGCTGGACGAACTGCTGATACGGCCCCTCGACGTGCTGCTCGCCGTGCCGTCGCTGCTGTTGATCCTGCTGGTGGCGGCGGTGGCCTCGCCGGGCCCGGTGGGGCTCGCGCTGCTGGTGGCCCTGGTCAACATCCCCGACGCGGCGCGGATGGTGCGCGCCGCCGCGTCCGAGGCGGCCGCCCGCCCCGCCGTCGAGGCGCTGCGCATGCAGGGCGAGACCTGGCGGCGGATGGCGTTCGGTTACGTCGGCCGGACGATCGGCCGCACCCTCGTCGCGGATGCGGGCGTGCGTCTGACGGGCGTGCTCTACCTCGTGGCCACGGCGGCCTTCCTCGGTGTCGGTGTCGCGCCGGACGCCGCCGACTGGGCGGTGATGGTGGACCGCAACCGTACGGGGCTGTTCCTCCAGCCCTGGGCGGTGGTGGTGCCGGCCTTGCTGATCGCGGCCCTGACCACGGGAACCAATCTGCTCTTCGACGCCGTGCTGGAAAAGCCGTACCGGGAAAGGGGAAACGGACGTGGATGCGGCCGCTGACATCAAGGGAGCGGGCCCGGGCATGGGCGCGGACGCGATTGCCGAGGTCAAGGATCTGCGCATCGAGGTCGGCGGCCGGACGGTCGTCGACGGGGTCAGCCTCTCCGTCGTGCCAGGGAAGGTCACGGCGCTCGTCGGTGCGTCCGGAAGCGGCAAGACCACGACCGGCCTCGCCCTCCTCGGCGAGTACCCGCCGGGCGCACGGGTGACGGGCAACGTGCGGGTGCCCGACGGCCTGGTCGGGTACGTACCCCAGCACCCGGGTGCGGCGCTCAACCCCGTGCGCCGGGCCGGCGCGCTGCTCCACGACATCGCGCGCGGCCAGGTACGCAGCCTGCCCCGGGCCGAGCGCCGGGCAGCGGCCCGTACGCGGCTGCGGCAGGCCCTCTCCCTCGCCCAACTCCCGGAGGGCGAGGCCCTGCTCCGCCGCTATCCGCATCAGCTCTCGGGCGGCCAGCAGCAGCGTGTCGTTCTGGCTCAGGCGCTGCTGCCCGGCGCGGGTGTGGTGGTCGCGGACGAGCCGACCACCGGGCAGGACGCGGTGACCAAGCGGCGCATCGTCGGCCGGCTGGCGGCGATTGCCCGGCAGGGCATCGCCGTGGTCCTGCTGAGTCATGATCTGGATGTGGTGCGGGCGCTCGCCGATGAGGTGCTGGTGATGCGGAACGGCCGGGTGGTGGAGGCCGGCCCCACCGACCGGCTGTTCCTGGCACCGCAGCATCCTTGGACGGCCGAACTCCTCGCGGCCGAACTCGTCGCGCCGGAAGCCAAGTTGAGCGAGCGTGAACGCTGCGCCGAGGCACCCGATCCCGAACCCGAGGCACCTGAGCCCGAAGCCCGGACGCGTGCCCACCCGGTGCTCCGGATACGTCACCTCTCCGCGCGCTACCGCGATACGACCGCCCGCAGCAGCCCGCCCCCGGCGCTCCGCATCCCTGAACTCACCCTCCATTCGGGCGAGTTCTTCGCGCTGATCGGCCGTTCGGGCAGCGGTAAGACCACCCTCGCTCGCTGTCTGGCCGGGCTCCACCGGGATCAGGAGGGCGAGCTGCTGCTCGACGGCGCGCCGCTCCCGCGTAGTCTGCGTGCCCGGACGCGTGCCCAACTGGCCGCGGTCCAGTACGTCTTCCAGGATGCGCGGGCGGCGTTCGACGAGCACCGGCCGGTCCTGGACCAGGTGGCCCGGACGGCGGTGCGGCTGCGCGGAGCGGACCCGGCGGAGGCGTCGGCCGAGGCCCTGCGCACCCTGTCCGGCCTCGGTCTCGCCGAGGGCGTGGTGCGGCGCAGGCCGGGCCGGCTGTCGGGGGGCGAGTTGCAGCGCAGTGCGCTCGCCCGTGCCCTGCTCGCCCGGCCCCGCGTCCTGATCTGCGACGAGATCACATCGGGTCTCGATGCGGTGACCCGGCGCGGGCTGCTCGACACGCTCGCCGGGCTGCTGTGTGAGCGTCAGGACCTCTCTCTGGTGCTGATCACGCACGATCTGGCCACTGCCGCCGCGGCCACCCGGATCGGCGTGCTGGACGGTGGCACGCTCGTGGAGCAGGGGCCGACGCGTCAGGTGCTCACCGCGCCGCGTCACGCTTTCACGGCCTCACTCGTGGACGCCTCGGCGCAGCTGTCCGCGCCGGAGCGGGCACCGGAACCGGAGGCGAAGTAGGACGGCCGACCGGAGGCGGAGCAGAAGGGCCGGGCCGCGGCCGTTAGGGGGTGTCTTGTCGATCAGGCTGGAGCCCGGCCTGATCGACAAGACACCCCCTAACGCCCGGGATCGGTGTCGTAGGCGTGACGGGCCCGTTCGACCTCGTCGAGGTGGGTGGTGGCCCATTCGGTGAGGTGGGCGAAGAGCGGGGCGAGGCTGCGGCCGAGTTCGCTGATGGTGTACTCGACCCGTGGGGGAACCTCCGGGTGGTAGGTGCGCACGACCAGGCCGTCGCGTTCGAGTTGCCGCAGCCGCTGGGTCAGTACCTTCGGTGTGATCCTGGCGATCCGTCGTTCGAGTTCGACGAACCGCTGCCGGCCGTGTGCGTGCAGGGTCCACAGGATCGGTGTGGTCCACCGGCTGAAGACGATGTCCACAACGGGGCTGACCGGGCAGGCCTGTTCGGGATCGGCCGACGCGAGCGGCGTCCGGTCGGTAGCGCCCGCCCGCTGGGCTCCTGTGTCACCGGCCACCACGGTCACCACTCTCCCTCGGCCTGGTCACTTTCCTCTAGGTACCTACTATACGGGCGGTGTTAGCGTCCCCGTGTCGTAGCGAGGCCGGACCGCCCGCGCGACGTTCCCGCCCGCTCGGGCGTGACCAACCATGCTGGTATGACAGGGGAGTTGTTGTTTGTGATCGTGGTGACGGGAGCAACCGGCAATGTCGGCCGACCGCTTGTGCAGGCACTGGCCGCAGCCGGTGAGCAGGTGACGGCGGTGTCCCGGGGCGCCTCGGACGGGGCCGTGCCGGTGGACGGCGTCCGGAACCGCCGGGCGGACCTGACCGCCCCGGAGAGCCTGCGGCCGGTTTTCGACGGCGCGGATGCGCTGTTTCTGCATGACACCGGGGCGTCGGCGCACCGGATCAGCCCGTCGGACATCCTGGGCGCCGCGCGAGCGGGCGGTATCGGGCGGATCGTGCTGCTGTCCTCCCAAGGGGTCGCCACCCGGCCGCAGTCGCCCTCTCATGGCGGCAGGGCGCGGGCGCTTGAGGACGCCGTCCGGCAGTCGGGGGCGGAGTGGACGATTCTGCGGCCCAGCGGTTTCGACTCCAACGCGTACGCCTGGGCCGAGTCGGTGCGGGTCCTGCGGAGCGTCGCGGCGCCGTTCGGTGACGTCGGGCTGCCGACCGTCGATCCGGCCGACATTGCCGAGGTCGCCGCCGCGGCCTTGCGCGGGGACGGGCACGCGGGGCAGGTCTACGAGTTGACCGGGCCCGCGCTCAGTACGCCGCGGCAGCGGGCCGAGACGATCGGCGAGGCACTGGGCGAGCCCGTCCGGTTCGTCGGGCAGAGCCGTGCGGAGGCCCGCGCGCAGATGCTGGAGTTCATGCCGGAGCCGGTGGTGGAGACCACGCTCGACATCCTCGGCGCGCCCACCGCGGCCGAGCAGCGGATCAGTCCTCACATCGAGCAGGTGCTCGGGCGTGCGCCCCGCTCGTTCGCCGACTGGGCGCGGCGCCATATCGCCGCCTTCCGGTGAGGGCCGTGCGCGCGGGTTGACCACCGCAATATTTGAAAATGGATTCCGTTTTCATATAGCCTGGTCGTCGTTGCCACCCGCCGCCTACTCATGAGGAGTTCGTCATGGCCGTACCCAAGCGGAAGATGTCCCGCAGCAACACCCGGCACCGCCGCGCCCAGTGGAAGGCCAGGACGCCCCAGCTGGTGCCGATCACCGTCGACGGCTCCTCGTACCTGGTTCCGCAGCGGCTGGCCAAGGCGTACGAACGCGGGCTGCTCCACCCGGAGCGCTGAGACGGTATGACGCTCGACCGACTGCCCGTCACCGTGCTGTCCGGCTTCCTCGGCGCGGGCAAGACCACACTGCTCAACCATGTCCTGGCCAACCGGGAGGGGTTGCGCGTCGCGGTCATCGTCAACGACATGAGTGAGATCAACATCGATGCGGCACTGGTCCGCGGCGGCCAGGCCGCACTCTCGCGCACCGAGGAACGCCTCGTCGAGATGACCAATGGGTGCATCTGCTGCACCCTGCGCGACGATCTCCTCGAAGAGGTCGACCGGCTGGCGCGCGAGGGCCGCTTCGACCATCTCCTCATCGAGTCCAGCGGCATCTCGGAGCCGATGCCGGTCGCGGCCACCTTCGCCTTCCCACGCGACGACGGGGCCACCCTGGGGGACGTGGCGCGGCTCGACACGATGGTCACGGTCGTCGACGCGGCCAACTTCCTGCCGGAGCTGAACGGAGGCGACGGGCTGGCCGAGCGGGGGCTCGACCAGTACGAGGACGACGAACGCACCGTCAGCGACCTGCTGATGGACCAGATCGAGTTCGCCGATGTCCTCGTCCTGAACAAGACCGACCTCGTCGACGAGCGCAGCGCCGCCCAGCTCCGGGCCACCCTCGCCCGCCTCAATCCGGCCGCCCGCATCGTGCCTGCCCGGCACGGGCGGGTGGACGCCGGCGACATCCTCGGCACCGGACTGTTCGACCTGGACCGGGCCCAGCAGGCCCCGGGCTGGGTGCGGGAGCTCAACGGCGACCACGTCCCGGAGACCGAGGAGTACGGCATCTCCAGCACGGTCTTCCGTGCGTCCGCGCCGTTCCACCCCGGCAGGCTCTGGAGTTTCGTCACCGAAGGACTCGACAGCGGCGCCTACGGCCGGATCCTGCGCTCCAAGGGCTTCTTCTGGCTGGCCAGCCGCCCGGACATCACCGGGCTGTGGTCCCAGGCCGGGGCGGTCGCCCGCTTCGAGCCTTCCGGCGCCCGCGAGGCCGGCGACAGCCAGGGCCAGGAACTGGTCTTCATCGGCACCGGGTTGCGCGCCGAGGCCCTTCGGGCGGCGCTGACCGGCTGCCTCGCGGCCGACGGGGAAGCGCTCTGCGACGACCCGTTCCCCGTATGGGACGCCTACGGACTCGACGGCGGCGCGGGCGGAGCGGGCGATGCCTGCGCACACGAGCACCCTGAGTTGGTGCCGCAGGCCTGAAACCCCGGGTTGGGCAGTGGTCGCAGCCACGGCACTGCCCAACCCGGTACAACTCCCCTCCGCCGAGGGAGTGTCCTCCCCCTCGGACCGCCCGCCCCGTAATTCGGAAGCGGTACGGACGAGGGCCGGGCATAATCGCGCGACCGTCCGATCCGTCGCGCGCAGGGAGTGCACCACGTCAACCGAAGAGACCGGGCCCGACTCGCCCTACCGCCCGCTGACCTGGCACGAGGTGGACCCGGAGCGGAACCCGTTCGGCTGGGACGAGGCCGAGGAGGCCCGCGTCACCGCCCTGATCAAGGAGTGTGTGCCGCCCGTGCTGTCCCGCTACGAGGGCTGGTGGCAGGCGGAGAAATGGTGCGAAAGGGAGGTGGGCGACCTCTTCCTGGACCGCTACGGGCCGTGGGCCCGGCACTGGAACTGGAGTGTCGGCGAAGGGGGTGGCGTGGTCGGCAGCTGGTGCTGCGGCCCCTGCTCGGTGACCACACCGGACGAGACCGCCGCCCGGGCCGTGGCGGGCCTGCTGGAGTGGCGGGACTGGCTGACCGAACTGGCCGGTCGTTTCGCGGAGTTGGCGCCGCCCCCGCAGGCCGGGCCGGAGGACCGCAGCTGGCACCTGGAGCGGGCCTCGGTGCGGCTGGTGACGCGGGTGCTGGACCGCACCGGTGCGGAGAGCGGCTGGTACGGGCAGTGCGCCCTGGCCCTGGAGTGGTTCCTCACCTCGACCGGGATGGCTCCCGCAGCGGCCCGCGGGGCGGTGGAGGAGGCCATCGGCGGGCGGTTCAGGAGCTGGGCCGCGCCCCGGACGACGCTGATCGACGCGGTGAGCGAGGACCTGGCCGTGGGGCTGACCGGGCAGCTGCCCTACCGCGACCAGCCGGAACGCGCCGACCTGGAGGAACGGTATGACCGCGGGTGAGGCCGATGCGCTGGCCGTATGGTGCCGGGTCAGACAGCAGGTCGACTGGGCGCGTACCGGCGCGGCGGACCAGACCCCCGGCCCGGTCGCGCCGGCCGTGGACGGCTTTCTCAGCTGGTGCGAGGGGCCGGTCCGCCGCCGCGATCCGGACCGTGCGGCGCGTCTGCTGGCCGCCTACGCCCTGGCCCGCGCGGACGCCGTACGCCACGCACCGCTCACCTTCGGTCTGCTGGCCGGCTGGCAGCGGCTGCTCCTCGGGACGGCCGGGGCGCCGTTCCGGTCGGGCGATGCGTACGCCAAGGGTGGCCGCGAGCGCTACCGGCTGACCCCGCACACCGAGGCGGACTTCGCGCGCTGTCTGCGCGGCAGCGACGAGCCGGGGGTGGCGCTCGCCGCCCGGGCCGCCCGGGCCTACCTGGACGTGGCGTTCTTCCACCCGTTCACCGACGGCAACGCCAGGGCGGCCCTGCTCACCCTGCTGTTCGTGCTGGCGCGGGAAGGTGTCGTACCGGCCGAGGTCGGCCCCCTCCGGACCACCCGCTACGCGGACGATCCGGCGGGCGCTGCCGATCTGGCGGAGCTGGTGGGCGTCCTGATCAGGACGCCCAGCACCGGCCGGCGGCGGGCACACCCACACGGGGCGCACCGGGGCTGACCGACGCCCGCTCGTCGCGCCGGCGTCCTGGGGCCGCCCGGCTCGCCGCCCTCCGTATGCACCGATCACGGCGAGGCACAACCCAACACCACGCGTATACGGGTATACGGGCGTTATGGACACCATTCCTGGCGTACCCAGGTCCTACTGGATGGAGACGGCCGAACCGACCGCGTACCCGGAACTCGGCGAGGACCTGCGGGCCGATGTCGCGGTGGCCGGCGGCGGCATCGCGGGGCTCTGCACGGCGTGGGAGCTGGCCCGGACCGGGCGTTCGGTGGTGCTGCTCGAAGCCGGACGCATCGCCGCGGGCGTGAGCGGCTGTACGACCGCCAAGCTCACCGCCCTGCACTCCCTCATCTACGCGCATCTGCGTGCCACGTACGGCGTCGGGGCCTCGCGGCTGTACGCCCAGTCGCAGAGCGACGCCGTGGAGCATGCGGTGGCAACCGCCGCCGAACTCGGAATCGACTGCGACATCGAACGCCGGCCCGCCTACACCTACGCGGCGCACCCGGACCACGACGACGAGATCACGGCCGAGGTCGACGCGGCCCGCGCGGCCGGGCTGGAGGCGTCGCTCGTCACCGACACCGGGCTGCCGTTCCCCACCGGCTCGGCCATCCGGGTGGACCACCAGGTGCAGTTCCACCCACGGCGGTTCCTCCTCGGTCTCGCCCGTGATCTGGCCCGGCACGGCGGGAGGATCTACGAACACACCCGTGTCACCGGCCTGCGGGAGGGCCGTCCGTGCCGGCTGACCACCCGGTCCGGGGCCTCGGTGACGGCCGGGGACGTCGTCCTCGCCACCCACTACCCCGTCTTCGACCGGTCCCTGGCGTTCACCCGGCTCAGCCCGCAGCGCGAACTCGTGGTCGCCGCTCCGCTGGACGAGGCCCGCGCGCCCCACGGGATGTACCTCACGCCCCACGGGGGCACCCGGTCGGTCCGCAGCGCCCCCTACGGGGAGGGGAAGCGGCTGCTCCTCGTGACGGGTGAGAAGTTCACCCCCGGCGAGGCCCAGGTCTCGGAGCGGTTCACCCGCCTCATCGCCTGGGCCCGCGAGCACTTCCCGGTGGACGAGATCACCCACCACTGGGCCACCCAGGACAACTGGACCACCGACAAGGTCCCGCACGTGGGGCTCTTCCACCCCGCGACCCAGCACGTCTATGTCGCGACCGGCTTCGGCGGCTGGGGCCTCAGCGGCGGCGTCATGGCGGGCCGGCTGCTCTGCGACCTCATCCAGGGCAAGAAGCCGGCCTGGTCGGGCCTGTACGATCCGCGGCGGCTCCACCCGGTCGCCGAGGCGGGCACCTTCGTCAAGGCCAACCTCTCGACCGCGCGCCATTTCCTCGCCGACCGGCTGCGGCCGGCGCAGCCCGACGCCGTCGCCGCGATCCCGCCCGGTGGCGGCGCCGTCGTACGGCTCCGGGGCCGGCACTGTGCGGTGCACCGCGATGACGGCGGGGAGCTGCACGCGGTCTCCGCGGTCTGTCCCCATCTCGGGTGCCTGGTCGGCTTCAATGACGCCGAACGGACCTGGGACTGCCCGTGCCACGGGTCCCGCTTCGGCATCGACGGCGCCGTCCTGCACGGCCCGGCCACCGCGCCGCTCGAACCCCGCGAGGCCACCGACGGTCCGTAGCCGGCCGTCCGTGGCACCGCGGCAGGGGCCCGGCCGCCCCGTCGCCAGGGCACCCGTCATGGTGTCAGGGGCGTTTCATGGCGTCAGGAGCGTTTTGACCATGCCGTCTTCCTTGGCCTGGAAGGTCTTGTACGCCTGGGGGCCGTCCTCCAGGGGCAGCGTATGGGTGGCGAAGTGCTCCACTCCGAGGACGTCCTCGTCGTCGAGGAGCGGCAGGATGTCATCGACCCACCGTCTGACGTTGGCCTGGCCCATGCGCAGCTGGATCTGCTTGTCGAACAGGCTGAGCATCGGCACCGGGTCGACGGCCCCTCCGTAGACGCCGACGAGGGAGATCGTGCCGCCGCGGCGTACCGCGTCGACGGCCGTGTTGAAGGCCGCCATGCTGTCCATCCCGGCGCGTCCCAGCACCTTCTCCCCCAGTGCGTCGGGCAGCATCCCGGTGAGGTTCTGGGCGGCTTTCGTCAGCGGAGCGCCGTGCGCTTCCATGCCGACGGCCTCGATGACGGCGTCGGTTCCGCGGCCGTCGGTGAGCCGGCGGACCTCCTCGCCGATGTCCTTGCCGTACTCGTTGAGGTCGAGGGTGTGGACGCCGCGTTCACGGGCCCGGGCGAGACGTTCGGGGACCAGATCGACGCCGATGACCTGGCGGGCCCCTTGGTGCAGGGCGATCCGCGCGGCCATGTCCCCGATCGGGCCGAGGCCCAGCACGGTGACGCTGCCGCCCGGCGGGATGTCGGCGTAGGCGACGGCCTGCCAGGCGGTGGGCAGCACGTCGGAGAGGTAGACGAACCGCTGGTCCGACGGGCCGTGCGGCACCTTGACGGGCAAGGTGTTGCCGAACGGCACCCGCATCAATTCGGCCTGGCCGCCGGGTACTTGGCCGTAGAGCTTGGTGTAGCCGAAGAGTGCGGCGCCCATGCCCCGCTCCTTGACCTGGGTGGTCTCGCACTGGGAGTGGAGGCCCTGCTCGCACATCCAGCAGGTGCCGCACGAGACGTTGAACGGGACGACGACCCGGTCCCCGACCGCGACGGCCGTGACGTCGGGTCCCACCTCCTCGACGAGGCCCATCGGCTCGTGGCCGAGGATGTCACCGGGGTCGATGTAGGGGCCGAGCACCTCGTAGAGGTGCAGGTCCGACCCGCAGATACCGGTCGAGGTGACACGGACGATGATGTCGGCCGGATCCTGGATCTTCGGGTCGGGCACCGTGTCGATCCGTACATCGCGCTTTCCGTGCCAGGTCAGAGCCCTCATCGTCCCTCCTCACGGCCGCCGTTCCGCGGACCGGGCCGGGCGGAGGGCAACCGCCTCCGCCCGGCCGGCGGTCAGCGGCCGACGGCCTTGCGCAGCTGCTCCTTGTTCATCGTCGAGCGGCCCTCGATGTTCTTCTTCCTGGCCTCTTCGTACAGCTGGTCCTTCGTCGGCCCCTGGGGCCCCTTGTGGGACCGTTCGCCGCCCCGCTGCGGGGCGGACTTGGGGTCCCGCACGGAGGTCCTGCTGGCGGACTCCGCCTCGCCGGAGCGGGCGCGTTCCTTGTTGACGGTGCGCGCGGCGATCTCCTTGGCGCGCTTCTCGGAGACGCCGTGCTCCAGCGCGTTCTCCTTGATGTGCTCGTACTGCCGCTCACGCTTCTTGCTGGAACCCGCGGGCATGGTGCCGCTCCTCCCTCGTACCGGACGCCCGCCCCATGGCGGGCATCCCACTGATCTGGGGCCGTGTATCTCTACTCCACCCCCAAAGCACGTGGCCCGCGAGGCGAGCGGGCAGCCGCCCCCGCCCGCCCGCGGACGCCGGGCCCTGACCGGCCGGAGGTCGCCCGTGCCGGGGAGCACTTGAGGAATTCGGGCCGGGCCGCCGCCACCCAGGCATGACAATGTGCGCATGGACAGTGACTGGAAGCAACAGATCGACCGGCTCCACGCGGGACTGGTACGTCGCAACGATCCGGCCGAATGGGTGACCGAGGCCGATGCCGTGGACGCCTCCTACCGCTATCCCTACCTGACACCTCGCGGCCCGGCCTTCGGGGTCGCCGCGCACTCCCCCGAAACCGGCGGGGAGTGGCGGCTGTTGCGGCCCCTGACCAGTTGCGCGCCCCAAGAGGCCAGGGACAGCCTGAACTCCCTGCTGTGGTTCAAGGCCAAGGACGACACCGACGACCCCGGTGTCCGGCGAGACCTGCTGGCCGCGGTGGCCAGGCTGGAGCGCGAGCCGGTCGATGAGCTGACGGTTCTCGGTGTGCGGTACCGGGTGGTGCGCGGGGACGAATTCGCACGCCGGGGTGAGAGCGGCCTTGAGCCGCCGCGGCCCACCGACCCGGAGCCGGCCGACCGCTCATGGGAGGGCCGGTGCGAGACGCCCTCGCCGGACCTGGGTTTCGTCCTCGCCTCCGGCCGTGAGGCCGGCGTCATGGCCGGGGCCATGAAACTGGCACTGCGGGACTTCACCTACACCGGTTTCCCGTTACCCGCCGAGGTGCGCAAGGACTCCGAGCGGGCCCTCGCCGCCTATCCGGACGTCGTGCTCCTCCCGGTCGGCTTCGGTGTGGTGGAACGCAGCGACCAGGGGTGGCTGTCACGAGGCGCCCTCATGCCCACCCCGCATGAAGCGCGCCGGCTGCTCCATGACGGCATGGCCGAAATCTGGCCGCTGCTCTACAAGTTCGGCGAACCGGAACGGAAGCGGTACGCCCGGGCAGCCGAGAAGTTCGCGGCCGCCGGCCGCGCCGACGAAGTGCGCGTGGGCGACAAGCTGTTCCGGATCTGCCGCATCGAGCGGATGGTCAGGTCCGGCCCGGACGGCCCTGAACCGCCGCGCCCGTCGGACGTGGACGACTACGGGCCGACGAAGATCCACCCGACGATGGACGAGGACGGGACCCTCCACCACGACGACTGACGGGACCGTCCACCACGACGAGTGAACGCCCTCCCAAAGCCCGAAGCGGCCTCGTGACTCCATCAGCTGGCGCAAGCCGGGGACCTTCCAAGCAGCGAATCCGGCCTCCATGAGGTATCGCCGGCGGTGGCTGCCGGGAACCCGCTATGTGGCGCCCGGACGGTCCGGCCGCTGCGCACTCAGGAAGGCGGCACTTCCCATGGCCCAGCTCCGCGGCCCCGCACAAGGCACCGTGACGCAGCGACTGATCGGCGAGCATCTGCTGTCCGGTCGTATGGAGCCGGGAGAGGAGATCGCACTGCGCGTCGACCAGACGCTCACTCAGGACGCCACCGGCACCCTGGTGATGCAGGAACTGGAAGCGCTCGCCCTGGACAGGGTCCGTACCGAGGTCAGCGTCCAGTACGTCGACCACAACATTCTCCAGGCCGACGAGCGCAACGCCGAGGACCATCTCTTTCTGCGCTCGGCCGCCCGCCGCTTCGGGCTGTGGTTCTCAAAACCCGGCAACGGCGTCTCACACCCGACCCATATGCAGCACTTCGGTGTCCCCGGCAAGACCCTGGCCGGTTCCGACTCGCACACCTGCGCAGCCGGATCGCTGGGCATGCTGGCCCTCGGTACCGGCGGTCTGGAGGTGGCCCTCGCCATGGCCGGGCACCCCCTCCACCTCACCATGCCGAAGATCTGGGGCATTCGGCTGACCGGGGAACTGCCGCCGTGGGTGAGCGCCAAGGACGTGATCCTGGAAATGCTGCGCCGCCACGGGGTCCAGGGCGGCGTCCATCGCGTTCTGGAGTACCACGGCCCCGGTCTGGCCTCCCTCACCGCCATGGACCGGCATGTCATCGCCAATATGGGGGCCGAGCTCGGGGCCACCACCACCGTCTTTCCCGCCGACGGGGCGGTGCGCGACTTCCTCGGCTCGGTGGGACGGGCTGACGACTTCATCGAGATCGTCGCGGAACCGGACGCGGTCTACGACCTCGACGAGGAGATCGACCTGTCGTCGCTGGAACCGCTCATCGCGCGGCCGACCTCCCCCGGAAATGTTGTGCCGGTCCGGGAGGTCGCCGGGGAGCCCATCGGGCAGGCGGTCATCGGGTCCTCCGCCAATCCCGGATACCGCGACTTCGCCGTGCCCGCCGCGATGGTCAAGGGGCGTCAGACGGCGGCCGGGGTGAGCTTCGACATCAATCCGACCTCGCGTGAAATTCTCCAGGATCTGACGCGGTCCGGGGCGACGTTCGAGCTGGTCGCCGCCGGCGCCAGAATTCACCAGTCCGGATGTCTGGGCTGCATCGGCATGGGTCAGGCACCGGCCGCGGGACGCAATTCCCTGCGGACCTTTCCCCGTAATTTCCCCGGCCGCTCCGGCACCGAGGACGACGCGGTGTGGCTGTGTTCGCCGGAGACGGCCACCGCGTCCGCCCTGATCGGCGCCATCACGGACCCGCGCGACTGGGCAGACCGCCTCCTGGCGGAGCCTCCCGCACCGCAGACACCCGACCCGGCCTCGGTCAACGACGCCATGCTGGAGCCGCCCGTACCGCCGGACGAGGCGGCCCGCGTTCACCTGGAACGCGGCCCCAATATCTCCGCCCTGCCCGATCTCGACCCGCTGCCGGACGAGCTGGAGCTCCCGGTCCTCCTCAAGGCCGGCGACGACGTTTCGACCGACGAGATCTCTCCGGCCGGCGCGAAAGCCCTGCCCTACCGGTCCAATATTCCGAAGCTTGCGGAATTCACCCTCATCCGGCTCGATCCGGAATACCCCCGGCGTGCCGCGGAGACGCGGGAATCCGGCGGCCACGCCCTGGTCGCCGGCAACAATTACGGGCAGGGGTCTTCCCGCGAACACGCTGCCATCGCGCCCCGCTACCTCGGACTACGAGCCGTCGTCGCGAAGTCCTACGCCCGCATCCACTGGCAGAACCTCGTCAACTTCGGCGTACTCCCCCTCGAATTCGACGACCCCGATGACCACGGCCGTATCGAGACCGGCGACCGGCTGTACCTGTCCGGACTCCACGAGGCCCTCGGCGCGACCGGCGAGCCGGCTCTCCGCGTCCGCAACACCACCCGCAACGAGGACTACCTCGTCCGTCACCGCCTCTCCCCCCGCCAGCGCAAGGCGATCCTGGCCGGCGGCGTCATCCCGGCCCTGGCACACGCCCCCGCCGACCCCGGCAGGTAGCCCGGCCGCCCGCCCGTCACCCCTCCGTCGGAAATGTTCTCCGTTCCGTCTACCAGTAGTGCCTACGTCCGAAGGCCCCGTGCCCTACGGCACCGAGGATCCACAGCACGGCTCCGATGACGGCGAGGATGATCCCGATGGTCCACAGGATGGAGAGTCCGGTCACGAATCCGATGACCAGCAGAATGATTCCGAGAATGAGCACGGCGCACTCCGATCTCGCATAAACGTTCCCTTTTCACTCTTATCCCGGATCGCCCCAGCGGCAACTCCTGCCGGGCGGCACAACCCGATCATGCGGCCCCGCTCCGGCTCCCGCTGCCATCCCCGGACGAGTAAGCCGTCCAAGATCGGGCACCCGCACGGTGTGAACCCAGTCGCGCGACGGAAGGAGCCCCACCGTGTTGATGGCACACCCCGCAGTGCTCCAGGACCTCACCGCCGAGTACGAGGCCCTGCAGCTGCTGAACGCGGACCAGGGCAGCGCGGACGTGCGTCGGCGGATGGATGACATCGCCTACACGCTGTGCATCTCCACGGGGACCGGCGACGTGGACGCCGCGCTGATCGCTGCCCGTCACCGGCTGCCGGGCGCACGCGTGCAAGACGATTCCCTCCTCGCCCACTGACCCTCCCCCGAGCCCCAGCGGGGGACGCGGCCGGCGAACCGCCCCGCGTTCCCGGCTGGCTCGCACCGAATGAATGATGTGCGTGCGCGAGTACGGCCAGAGACACCGATACTGACCCAGAGTGCCGCGCACGCTACCGACCGCATCGGCCCTCTCGCCGCGGTCACTCAAGATCGTCGTAGGTGAAGGTGTAAGGGACGGTCGGTTCACCGCGCTTGGCGATGAAGGCGCCGGTCCCGAGCAGCCCGCTCAGGGCTCCGGTGCCCGTTCCGGCTACCACTTCGAAGGTGCAGCGCACGGTGCCGTCGGCATCGAACGTGCCCCGTTCCTCGACGACGAAGCTGCCCTCGCGCCCGTCGAGTTGGCCGGTCAGCACCTCCATCCCCGTGAAGGTACCGGTCTGCTCCGTCACGTAGACGAGGGCGTACTCGCAGGCGGTGTCAACGGCCTCGATGCCACCGGAGAAGGTGTTGGTGACGGAGGCATGGGCGAGTTTCGGGCAGGTCTCGCTCCGGCCGACCGTACGTTCCTCCCAGTTGGCGAAGGTGAAGTGGCCGGTGGTCTGCACGGGCATGGCTGTCCTCTCGATCGGACGCACGAGCTTGTGCGTTGCGCTGTACGCCCAGCCTGTCGGCCGTACCTGACACCTCCTGTCAGGTACCAGGGACAATGCCGTCATGCGTGCCGACCGGCTTCTCGCCCTGCTCCTGCTGCTCCAGAACCGCGGGCGGATGACCGCTTCCGAACTCGCCGCGGAGCTGGAGGTGTCGGTCCGTACGGTCTACCGGGACATCGAGGCGCTCGGTGCGTCCGGCGTCCCGGTCCGCACCGACCGCGGGCCCGCCGGCGGCTACCGCCTCATGGACGGGTACCGGACGCGGCTGACCGGGCTCACCGATGCCGAGGCCGGTGCGCTCTTCCTCGCCGGAGCCCCCGGGCCGGCGCGTGAGCTGGGCCTGGGGGCGGTGCTGGCGACCGCTCAGCTGAAGCTACAGGCCGCCCTCCCGGCCGAACTGGCGGAGCGCACCCGGCGCATTCAGGACCGGTTCCACCTCGATGCGCCGGGATGGTTCCGGGATTCGGACCCGGTGTCCTGTCTGGCGCCGGTGGCGCAAGCAGTGTGGGAACAGCGGGTGTTGCGTACGCACTACCGGCGTTGGGGCGGTGAGGTACACCGGGAACTGCGTCCGCTCGGCATCGTCCTCAAAGGCGGCATCTGGTACGTGGCGGCGCTCGCGGAAGGGGTCGTACGGACCTATCGCCTCTCGCGGTTCCTGGCCGTGGAGGCGACGGAGGAGGTCTTCGAGCGGCCGGCCGGCTTCGATCTGGCCGCCTACTGGGAGGAGGCTTCCCGGAGTTTGGAAGCCGCTCTCCACCAGGGAACGGCGCGCTTGCGGATATCACCCCGTGCGCAACGGCTGCTGCCCGCCCAGTTCGGCGCGGTGGGCACACGGGCCCTCGAAAGCGCCGGCCCGCCTGACGAAGAAGGGTGGGTGCAGGTGGAGATGCCGGTCGAGGCGCAGGCCGTTGCGGTCGGTGACGTGCTCAGACTCGGCACGGAGGCAGAGGTCCTCGGCCCGCCCGCACTACGGCAGGCCGTCGCCCGGGCCGTATCCGCCCTGGCACACCGCTACGCGGCAGCATCCTGAACCCGGGCCGCACACCACTCGCCCCGCCCAGGCATCCGCTGAGCGCGCCCCGACCCGTCTCAGAACTGGTCCGGGAACTTCACGACGGCCACCAGGAGTCCGACCAGGGAGACCGCTACCAGCATGCCCACGATGTGCTCCATGGTCACCACACCGCCGCCGTCATCGTCTCTGCACGCCTCATCACGGGCCTCCTTGTTTCTTGCGCGCCCTGAACCGGCTCCCCCGTGGCGGCCGGCGTGACGCCCTGCGAATGCCGTGGTCGGTTTCCTGACGGAATCCGAACGGGGCAGCACCCGGCTGCGTCGCGTCTCGACGTACGTGCCGGCCCCGTGACGACGATGCTCCCGCGATGTCCCGCCCTGTATCCAGCGGCCGTTCGGGTGCCGTTTCCCGGCTGAGGAGCGTGGCGTGGCCTGCTGGCGGTGGAGGTGGTGTCCGGTGCCGCAGCCGCAGCGTCCTCCGTCGCCGGGGCTCTCGCCCTTGAGGTGCCTCAGCGGTGGTCGGGGCGGGCCAGTCCGGTCTGGTAGGCGATGACGACGAGTTGGGCCCGGTCCCGGGCGCCCAGCTTGGTCATGGCGCGGTTCGCATGGGTCTTGGCGGTGAGCGGGGTGACGAAGAGCCGCTCGGCGATCTCGTCGTTGGACAGGCCGGCGGCGACCAGGGTGACCACCTCGTGCTCCCGCGGGGTGAGGGCGGCCAGCTGCGGTGGTGCGGCGCGCTCGGGGGGTGCGGGCTGGGCCAGGAAGCGGGCGATCAGGGCCTTGGTCGCGGTCGGTGAGAGCAGGGAGTCGCCGGCGGCGACCACGCGGATCGCGTCGAGGAGTTCGTCCGGGTTGATGCCCTTGCCGAGGAAGCCGCTCGCCCCGGCGCGCAGTGCCTCCGCGACGTACTCGTCGTTCTCGAAGGTGGTCAGCACCAGGACCTTCACGCCTGCGAGATCCTCGTCCTCGCTGATCAGCCTGGTCGCGGCGAGGCCGTCGAGGTCGGGCATCCGGATGTCCATCAGCACCAGGTCGGCGCGGTGGCTGCGGGCCAGTTCCACGGCTTCGCGTCCCGTTGCGGCCTCCGCGACGACCTCCATGTCGGGGGCGGAGTCGAGGAGCATCCGGAAGGTGCCGCGCAGCAGGGCCTGGTCGTCGGCGAGCAGGATACGGATGGTCATGGTCAGCCCTTTCGGCCGGCGCGCAGCGGCAGTTCGGCGTCGATACGGAAGCCCCCACCGGGGCGTGGTCCGGCGGCGAGGGTGCCTCCGGCGGCCTTGGCCCGCTCGCGCATCCCGATCATTCCGTGGCCGGTGCCGGTGCCGCGGGCTGCGTCGGTACCTGGGGTGGTGGGGGTGGTGCCGCTGCTGCCCGCGAGGCCACGGCCGTCGTCCTCGACGGCGATCCGCAGGACATCGGTGCGGAAGTCCAGACGGACCCGCGCCGATGCCGGGCCCGCGTGCTTGCGGGTGTTGGTCAGGGCTTCCTGGATGATCCGATAGGCCGTCAGATCGGTGATCGGCGACAGCTCGCCCGGCTGCCCGGTGCGCTCCAGCGTGACGGTGAGGCCGCAGTGGCGGAAGGAGTCCAGCAAACTGTCGAGACCGGCGAGTCCGGGTGCCGGTTCGCGGGGCTCGACCGGGTCTTCGCCGTGCCGGAGCAGTCCTACGGTGGCACGCAGTTCGTCCAGCGCCGCCCGGCTGGTGTCCCGGATGCGTTCGAGTGCCTGGTAGGCGTGCTCGGGGTCGGTGCGCATGAGGTGGTGGGCGACGCCCGCCTGGGCATTGACCAGGGTGATGTGGTGGGCCACGACGTCATGCAGCTCTCGGGCGATCCGGAGGCGTTCCGCGGTGACCCGGCGGCGGGCCTCTTCCTCCTTGGTGCTCTCGGCCCGTTCGGCTCGCTCCACCGCTGCGTCGAGCACTTCGCGGCGGCTGCGGACGGCGTCGCCGACGGCCACCGGCATGAGCGTCCAGGCAATCAGGGCAAGGGACTGCGGGAGCCTTTCCGCGTCCGGGCGGAAGACCAGCGACGCGCTGATGAGGACGACGGCTGCGAGGGTGGCCACGCGCCAGGCCCTCCGCCGGTCGGTGCGGAGGGCCGCGGTGAACAGCGCGACGGTCGTGGCGGCGGGCGTCGGCCTGGGGAGCGGGAGCAGGGCGAATTGGGCCAGTTGCACGGCCACGGTCATGGCGACCACGGCGAGCGGCCAGCGGCTCCGGGCGAGCAGTGGCACACACGAGAGCGCGAGGGCGGCGACGGCCCAGGCGATCGAAGCATGGTCGGCGAGGGCGAAGGCGACGGACAGCGGGGAGGCCAGGAGAAAGCAGCCCAGGGCGACGGCCAGGTCGACCACGGCTGGCCGGGCCGTTCGCTGCCACTCGCCGAGCCGGTCGATCATCTGCACTCTCCCACGGTACGCAGCCCCGGCCGGACCGGCGAAGGCGGCGGTCCGGCCTTGGGGTGCGGGCGGTTTCACTGGGTGGCGTGGTCCTCGGTGAGGTGGCCGCGGTACCCGCGCAGGGCGCGTGGGTGGTTCCAGCCGAGCGCGCCCACCACGCGGTCGTCCCTCTTGTAGAGCGCGACGAATTTACGTGCCCCTGGATCCCCTTCGACGACTTCGACGGTCGCGCCGGAGGGGCACCAGCCATAGGTTTGGATCTTGGTGTCGTACTGGTCGGTCCAGCCGAACGGGACCGGTGCGTAGGGCACCGCCTCCGCCGGGGTGGACAGGAGGTTCTTGGCTGCGGTGAGGGCCTGCTGGGTGGCGTTGGTCCGTTGTTCGAGGCGGACCCGGCCGCCCGCCGCGGGGTGGGGCCAATTGGCGACATCTCCGGCCGCGTACACCCCGGGTGCGGCGCGGCAGGTGATGTCGCAGAGCACCCCGTCACCCAGCGGGAGCCCGGAGCCGGCCAGCCAGTCGGTGGCCGGCTCCGATCCGATCGCGACCACGACGACGTCGGCGGGCAGCCGGGTACCGTCGTCGAGCATCACCGCGGTGACCCGGCCGTTCTCGCCGGTCAGGCCGGTGACATGGTGGCGCATGCGCAGCCGGACACCGTGGTCGCGGTGCATCTCACCCACCAAACCGCCTACGAATGTGCCGACTTGTCTGGCCAGCGGTGTGGGCTCGACGTCGACGAGGGTGACGTCCAGGCCGAGTCCGCGTGCGGTGGCGGCGATCTCGCTGCCGAGGAATCCGGCGCCGATCACCACGACGCGGGGACCGGCCAGCAGCTGGGCGCGCAGCGTCAGGGTCTCGTCCAGGGTGCGCAGCACGTGCACGCCGGCCAGTTCGTGGCCGAAGGGCAGGCGGCGGGGCCGCAGTCCGGTGGCGATGAGGAGGCCGTCGTACCCCAGCCGGTCCCCGTCCGCCAGGGTGACGGCGCGTTCCGCCGTATCCAGACCGGTCGCGCGGCAGCCCAGTCTCATGGTCAGCCGCAGCCGTTGGATATCGGCCTCCTGCCGCAAGGTGGACCTGTGCGGTTCCCAGTCGCCGGCCAGTATCTGCTTGGACAGCGGGGGACGGTCGTAGGGTGGCCGCAGTTCGTCGCCGATCATGGTCAGTGTCCCGGTGAAGCCCTCGCGCCGCAGGGCGTCGGCCGCGGTGAGACCCGCGGCCGACGCGCCCACCAGGACGATGTGGTCCATGGTGGGCACTACTCCACCACCTCGATCGCCAGCGCGGGGCAGCGGGCGGCGGCGTCCTGGACCTGGGGCAGCAGCGCGTGCGGCGGGTCGGCGTCGAGCATGACGACGATGCCGTCCTCGTCCCGCTGGTCGAAGACGTCAGCGGCAGCCAGTACGCACTGGCCCGCGCCGACGCACTTGTCCTCATCGATGAGGATCTTCATGGGGATTCTCCGTGGGGTGTGTGTCGCGACAACGTGCGGGGCGGTACAGGCTTTACCAGGTCACGGGCAGCTCGTGGACGCCGTAGACGAGCATGTTGTCGCGCATGGGCACCTGTTCCACAGGAACGGCCAGCCGCAGCGTCGGGAACCGGTCCAGGAGCGCGGACAGCGCCGCCTTCATCTCCGCCCGGGCCAGCTGCTGACCGAGGCACTGGTGGATACCGTGGCCGAACGCCAGGTGCGGGCTGTGCGGCCTGCTCACGTCCAACCGCTCCGGGTCGTCGGCGAGGTGTGCCGCGTCCCGGTTCCCGGACACCAGGGAGGCGACCACCGTGCTGCCTTCCTCGATCCGGTGTCCGTGCAGCTCCACGTCCTCCAACGCCGTACGGCGCAGCCCGAACTGAATGATCGTCAGATAGCGCAGCAGCTCCTCCACGGCGCCGTCCATCAGGGAGGGGTCGGCACGCAACGCTGCCAGCTGCTCCGGGTTCTGCAGCAGGCACATGGTGCTCAGCGCGATCATGTTCGCGGTCGTCTCGTGCCCGGCGATCAGCAGCAACACCCCGACGCCGGCCAGCTCTTCGTCGGTCAGCTCGCCGGAGTGGACCAGCTCGCTGAGGATGTCGTCGGTGGGGTTCTCCCGCTTGGCGAGGGCCAGTTGGTGGATGTACCCGCGCATCGCCGCCTGGGCCTGCTGGAACTCCTCGGGGCTCGCATCGAGCCGGACGATCGTGGCCGAGTTCCGCTGGAACTCCTCCCGGTCGGCGTACGGCACCCCGAGAAGTTCGCATATCACCAGTGAGGGAACCGGCAGTGCGAAGGCCTGGACGAGGTCGACCGGGCCCTCGGCCGCGGCCATCGCGTCCAACTGCTCGGTGACGATCTTCTCCACCGCGGGCGTCAGCTGCCGCATCCGGCGCACGGTGAACTGCCCGGTGAGCAGCCGCCGGAACCGGGTGTGCTCCGGCGCGTCCATCATGATGAACATCCCCGGCGGCGGTGCCGGTACGTCGTCCGTCTCGGGGCCGCCGGGCCGTAGGAGGGTGCGCTTCGCGCTGAACCGCGGGTCGGCGAGGATGCTGCGCACGTCTTCGTACCTGGTGACCAGCCAGCCGGCGGAACCGTCCGGGAAGGTCACCGGCGCGACCGGCTCCTGCTCACGCAGCGTCCGGTACTCCTCCGGCGGGTCGAAGGGGCAACTCCGTACGGTGGGCTGGGTCTTGGTGGGCCGGGTACTGGTCGGCTGGGTGTTCGTCACGGAAGAGTCCTTTCCATAGGGAGGGGTGTCTCGGGGTGTGTGCGGTCGTGGGTGGCGCAGTGGTGGTCCCCGGCGGCGCGCCGGTAGACGCGCCAGCCGAGCAGCATGCTGAGCAACAGGACGGGAGGCCCGAAGGCGTCGGCCGTGCCGAGGGCGACTGCCTGGCCGGAGAGGTAGAGCGACAGCTGGATCGCCAGCATCGTGAGGCTCGTGGTGAGGATGACCAGGTTGCCCTTGATGAACGCGCGGCGCCGCACCGTGCACCGGCGCCAGCCGGCCCCTTCCTTCGTGATCAGCGCCACCGCCACGCCCAGCAGCGGCCGGCCGAGCAGCATCAGCACGGCGTTCACCAGGGCGACCAGGCTGTGCAGCACCAGGTTCGGCAGGAAGAAGTCGGTGGCCTGCCCTGTCTTTGCGGCCAGAGCACCCTGGACGCATACGAAGCCGAGGACCGCGAGCGCGCGCCACACCGATTCCCCGCGCACGACCCGGTAGACGCACACCCCGGCCGCTGCCGCCAGGGCGAGTACCAGCGCGACGGTGAGCCGGTGCGTGAGGGCGTAGCTCACGGTGAATCCGAAGATGGGCGCGACATCGACCACTGTCGCGCGCAACCGCTCGCGTGCGGCCGCCCGGACGGCGTCCGCACCGTCGTCCACGGGGGGTGCTTCAGGATCCACGGCTGCTCCAGGTTCCTCAACGACGGTGTGTGCGGCGCCACTTGCGGCACCCCCAACAGTGCCGTCCCGTCCCGAGGCTGTCGTCGACCGTCCGCAGACTCTTGGCCTGCCACAAACGCAGTACGAGCCGCCGGCACCTGCTGCGAACGCAGACATCGGCCGCGGGCTCACCAGGGCAAGCACGACAGTTACTGCGAAGAAGCCCTAGGGCGTGTCTCCCCGATCTCCGTGGATCAGCCTGCGGCGTCTGGTGCCGTGCAGCTCGGCATCCGGAGGCCAGTTGAAGAGCCGAGGCGGAGCGAAGCGGAGCGCAAGGCGGAGCATCTCCCGCGGACTGGGTGTCCGTGGGTGATGCGACAACGCCGCGAGGTGCGGTGCCTGGGGGCACCTCCCAGCGTTAGCTGGGGGAGCGTCGCAGGCCCACGGAGATCGGGGAGACACGCCCTACGCCGTCGTGGTCCGCTCCACCGCCAGCAGGGCCATATCGTCCGCCGTCGCCCCGCCGGTGTGCCGGCGTACATCCTCGATGAGCGTGTCCAGGAGGCTGTCCGGCCCGGGGAACGGGCGGCCGTGCAGCCGGACGGACGGATCGTAGAAACGGTCCCGGACATCGCGGGCCTCGGTCACCCCGTCAGTGAAGAAGAGCAGCAGTGAGCCGACCGGGAGGAACATTTCGTCGGGCCTGTCCGGCCAGCCGGCCACGTCGCCCATCCCCAGGGGCAGCGCCGGTGCCGTAGGGGCCAGCTCGCGCAGCCCGCCGTCCGGGGTGAACATCAGGGGCGCCGGGTGGCCGCGGTTCAGCAGGCGCAGTACCGGCTGCCCGTCGGCGGGCAGCTCCGCCAGTACGGCCGTGGCGAACCCCTCGAACCGGTCGGGGCCCGGGTGCCGTGCGCTCTCCCGTTGCAGCGCTCGCTCCAGCCGGCCCGCCAACGCCTCCAAGGTGCTCTCCTGCTCCGCCGCCTCCCGGAAGGCGCCGATGACGACCGCCGCGGACTCCACCGCTTCCAGGCCCTTGCCGCGCACATCGGCGACGATCAGCCGGACGCCGTGCGGGGTGTCCTGCACCGCGTACAGATCACCGCCGATCCGGGCGTCCGCCCGCGCGCCCACGTAGCGTGCGGCGACCGAGAGCCCGGCAATCCGCTCGGGCGGCGGGGGCAGCAGGGCACGCTGCGCGGCCTCCGCGACATCCCGTACGGACGCCAGCTGGGCATTGCCCAGCCGTACGACCCGGTTGATGCCGAGCGCGAGCAGGGTGACCACGAGCACCGTGGCGATCTCGGTCAGCGACGCGTGGTAGCCGAGCGCCACCCTTTGGAAGGCGACCACCGAGAACTCGCTGAGCACCGCGGCCAGCGCGGTGAGCATCGTGGCGGTCAGGGAGCAGAGCGGCGCAGCAACCAGGGGCGCAGCGGCGAAGAAGGGGGCGGCGGTGAACCTGGGCGGCGTGGCGAAGTCGAAGGCGAGGCCGCCGGCGATCAGGAGGACGGGCAACCAGCGGGCCAGGCGCTGCACACACGCGGACATCCTCGCCCTGCGTGCGCGTCGCTCCCCGTCACCCGGAGGGGGCCCGTCGCGGTGCAACATCCGCCCCAGCCTCTCCCCTCTCCCGCCCCGCGTCAAATGGGTCGGGGCGGGGCCGTCGCCCCCGGCCGGAGTGCCTGAGCATGTCGGCGGGGAAGCCTCCCGCTGCTCAGCCCGCGGCGTCAGGATCCGGGCCGGGGCCCGCCGTCGGAGCCTCTGGCAGGACGCCTATCTGCTGGAGGAGGCCGAGGAGGTCCTTGTCCGACCACTTCTCGGCCAGCTTGCCGTTCTTGATGCGGTGGATGACCGTGGCCGTCATCTTCATCGGATTCCCGGTGGCCGGGGCGCCGGGGAGATCACCTTTGTGGACACCGTAGGCGGTCATCCGGGTCACGACCTTGTCCCCTTCGGCGACCTGGTCCTCGATCTCATGGCGGCCCGGGGTGGCTTCCCAGAACAGCTGGAACGCCTGCTTGAGGCCCTCGCGGCCCGAGGCGAACCCGGGGAACGGCGGTGGGGAGTGGTCGAGGTAGTCCTCGGCGACGAGGTCGTCCATGGCGCTCAGATTGCCCTTGTCGATCTCCGCGTAGAACCGGCGAACGAGAATCTTGTTCTCCTCGGCGGACATGACAGCGCTCCCTCCTTGCGGCTCCTTCCATGTTCGTGCCCGTCACCATGACCCCACCACCGGAGCCCGGCGGCCGGCCCCAGGTGCTCGCATTTCGGCATGCGCAGGCCGACTTCTGGGCGGCCCCGGCGGCCAGCGCGTTGCGCGGCTAGAACTGTCGAAGGTGGTCTCGGAGTCTGCGGGCGGCCTGGGCCATGAGGGCTTCGGCGCCGGGCTGCGTCGTGGCCGGGACGAGTGACTCGGTGAGGACGGCGATGGCGAAGGCCTGACCGTCGGAGTGCTCGACGACACCGATTTCGTGGCGGAGGTTGAGGAGCGTGCCGGTCTTGGACGACCACGTCGTGGCGTCGGAGCTGAAGTCCGGGGCGAGTCGGTGCCGTAGCACGTTGTGGGCCATCAGGCCGCGTACCCGCTCGGCCACGTCAGGGGGGATCGCCGAGGGGGTCCAGAGGGCTTGCAGCAGGTCGGCCCAGGCACGTGCGCTACCGGTGCTGGCCCGGGTGGCGTCGAGCTGCGGGACCCGGTGTCCGCGGCCGCTGGTACCGGAGTCGATGGCCAGGGCAAGGGCGAGATGGGCCTGGGCGGCATCGAAGCGTTCCACGGGGGTGTCGGACAGCTCGCGGGTGGTGTGCCGCACGGTGATGCCGTGGAGGCCGAACTCGTGGAGGATGCCGGCGACCTGGGCGGGCGGGGTGAGGCCGAACAGCGCGTCGGCGGCCGTTCCGTCACTCACGCAGGTGCTCAGGTACAACAGGTCGTCGATCGCGATGCGGGCGGGGTGCTGGAATCGGCTCAGCCCGGTGGGTCCTGGCGTGGTGATCCGCCCGGGTTGCACCTCGAGCATCGTGGCTCCGTCGAGCTCGCCCCGCCGGATGCGCTCTGCCGTGGCCAGCGCGAGCGGGACCTTGACCAGGGACGCGGCGGGGAGCTGGGTGTCCGGCTCGATCCCCAGCTCGTCGCCGGTGTGGAGGTCCCGCACGAGCAGGCAGCCGTGCAGGCCGCCGTCGCGCAGCTGCCGGCGCAGGTCGCGAAGGAGTGCCTCGGTGTTCATGCCGCCGTCCCTCCCGCGGTGCCCGCCCGGGTGTCTGCGCCGAGGCAGCGGGCGATGGCGTCGCCCAGACGCACTTCGATCCGCTCCGGATTGCCGTCCGCGGCGGCGGCGAGGGCGAAGCCCCGGCTGAGCGTGGTCTCGCCGATGGGCCGCCAGTTCAGGGCGAGTTCGTCGGCCTGTGCCGGGGAGCACAGCAGCAGGTCGCGGGTGCAGAGGACTTCTGCCGCGGCGGTCGTCAGGTCGGCCCCGGCGACGACCTGCGCGGGCCGCAGGCCAATGGCGTCGCGCAGTCGCGTCAGCGGGTCGCGGATGTGCGGCACATCGTCCTCCGGCTGGATCCAGACGCGGCGGGCCGGGCCGGCGGAGGCGCGGCCCATCCGCAGCGTGTCGAGGTAGACGCGCTTCACGCCGGGATCCTGGACGCCGGCAAGCCCGAGCGGCACGGACCACGTCGCCTCGTCCGGCGGCACCGCGACGAGGGCGGCGCGCACCTGCTGCGCGTGGACGAGCTCCATGCGCTGCGCCGGCGCGGCGACGCGAAGATCGAGGATGACGCCGTGCCCTCGTGCATCGGCGACGAGGCGCGCGAGATCGACCGTGGAGCAGATGCCGGGAACCGCGAGCCGCCACGGCTTGCGCTTGGCGGCTTCCGCCTCGTGCAGCAGCACATCCGCCGCCTGCACGAGCTGCCTGGCCACCGGAAGCATGTCCCGGCCGAAGGGGGTGAGGACGGCTCGCCGCGAGCTGCGCTCGAACAGCTGCTCACCGAAGTGTTCCTCCAGGGCGGCTACGCGACGGCTGGCCACCGACTGGGACATCCGGGCAGCGGCCGCTCCGACGGTGAAACTGCCGTGCTTGCTGACATTGATGAACGCGCGACACGCTCCCACAAGATCCACAGCCCGGACTCTATGCCAGATCGGCATGGAACAGCGCAGAAGCGTATTGGATCGCATGGCCGCCGACGATGAGGCTGGTCCCGGCACTCATGACCACACACCGGATGGAGCCGTGTCGCTCCCTCCCTTGTCGCGCCCTGCGTACGGGGCGCCTTGGAGGTTTGGACCATGCAGCACACCCGTTCCCGGCGCGCCGTTCTCGCCGCGCTGGCCACGCTCCCCCTCGTCCCGCTCGTGGCCTGCGGCCAAGGCAACTCCGCGGCCTCGTCGTCCCCGTCCAGCGCGGCGACGAGGCCGACCGTGGCCGCTCGGCCCTTCGCCCGCGAGTTCAAGGAACTTGAGCGCACATTCGATGCGCGGTTGGGCGTCTACGCCGTCGACACCGGCACCGGGCGCGAGGTGGCCTACAACGATGGTGATCGGTTTGCCCATGCCTCCACGTTCAAGGCGCTGGCCGCCGGTGCCGTGCTGGACAAGTACGCGCCGAGCGGGATGGACAAGGTGATCAAGTACTCCAAGGACGACCTGGTCGAGAACTCCCCCGTGACCGAAAAGCATGTCGAGACCGGGATGACGCTGCGCGAGCTGTGCGACGCCGCCGTCCGCTTCAGCGACAACACCGCGGGCAACCTGCTGTTCGACGCGCTCGGCGGGCCCAAGGGCCTGGACGCCGCACTCGAGAAGATCGGCGACAACGACACCCGGATGGAGCGTCGCGAGCCCGAGCTGAACCGCTGGGCCCCGGGCGAGCAGCGGGACACCAGCACGCCGCGGGCGCTGGCCAAGGACCTGCGCGCCTTCGTCCTCGGAGACGTCCTCGGCAAGGGCGAACGCGCCCAGCTCACCAAGTGGATCCGGACCAACACCACCGGGGACGAGCTCATCAGGGCGGGCATGCCCAAGGGCTGGAAGGTCGGCGACAAGACCGGAGCCGGCAGCACGTACGGCACCCGCAACGACATCGCCGTGGTGTGGCGCCCCCACGCCGCCCCCCTCGTCGTGGCGATCCTGTCGAACCGCAGCAAGGAAGACGCCACCTACGACAACAAACTGATCGCGAAGGCGGCCTCCGTGGTGGCCGACACGCTGTCGTAGCGCGCAGGGGCCGAGCATGGGGCCCTGCCGCGCGCACCGGCCGCGCCGCAGAGGTCAGAAACTCGCAGAGGTCAGAAGCTCGGAGGGGTCAGAAACTTGGAGGGGTTTCGGCCCAGACGCAGACGGCCGGGACGTCACCGGGGTTGCTGTAGCGGTGCGGGGTGGCGGAGGGGAAGCTGACGCAGTCGCCGGGGCCCAGGCGGTAGTGGACGCCGTCGACCCAGTAGTCCAGTTCGCCGCTGAGCAGGACGCCGACCTCCTCGCCGGTGTGGGCGTGCGGCCGGTCACCGGAGGAGGCTCCGGGGGCCACCTCCAGCAGCATCATCTCCAGCCTGCCGCCGTGTTCGGGGTTGAGGAGGGTGTAGCTGACCCCGTCCACACCGGCCCGGGTCAGCTCGACGCGCTGGTCGGGGCGGGTCAGGACGCGTTGCTCACGGTCGACGGCGTGCAGCAGCCGGCTGAGGGTGGTGCCGAGGGCGTTGACGATGGTGCGCAGCGTGTTGATCGTCGGGCTGTTCACGTCCCGCTCGACGTTGCTGAGGTAGCTCCGGGACAGCCCGGTCTTCTCGGCGAGCTGTTCCAGCGTCAGCCCCCGCGCCTGACGTTCGCGGCGCAGGTGCCGGCCGATGCCCTCCTCCGCGTCGGCTGCCGCGCCCTGAACGCCGTCCGCGCCATCCTTCGCCACGCGCCCTCACCTCTCCACGCATCCAGTAAACAGGACGTCCCGTCCACTATATCGTTTGCCCGGACGTCTCATATCCTCTACCGTCTGTCTTCTATAGAAGACGTCAGAGTCGGCGCCCACTCATCGGACGCCCGCTCATCGCACGCCCCCTCATCGGACGCCCCGTCCGGCGTACCGCCGAGAACCCTGTGAGGACAGATGGACTCCGCCCCCGCTTCCCCCGCCCGCCACCAAGCCCGCGCACTGCCCGAAGTCCGCCTCCATCTGGGCGCGTTGGAGCACAATGTGCACCTCATGGCGGACTGGTGCCGCGCACACCGCCTCGAACTGTGCCCCCACATCAAGACCACGATGACCCGCCCCGTGGTCGAGCGGCAGCTGACCGCCGGGGCATGGGGCGTGACGGTGGCCACCGCCCGCCAGGCCGACATCGCGCTGAGCTGGGGCGTACGCCGGATCCTCCTCGCCAACCAGGTCGTGCACCCCGCCGACCTGACGCTCCTGCGCCGGCGCCTCGACACCACACCCGACCTCGAGCTCTACTGCCTCGTCGACTCCACGGCCGGGCTCCGGTACGCGCGCACGGCCTTCGACGGCGCCGGCAACCCCCTCCGGATGCTGGTCGACGTCGGCGTGCCGGGCGGCCGCACCGGGGTGCGCGGTGTCTCCGAGGCGTACGAGCTGGGGGCAGCCGTGGCGAAGGCGGGGGACGGACTGCTGCTGGCCGGTGTCGCCGGGTACGAGGGCGTACGGCCCAACCGCCGGGACGCCGACACGCTCGCCGCGGTCGACGCCCACTGCCGTACGACGGCCGACGCCTTCGCCTCCCTCGCCCCGCTGTACCGGACCCCGCGGCCGGTCTTCAGCATGGGCGGCTCCGCCTTCCCCGACCGTGTCGCCGCCACCGTGGCGGACCTCGTACGCCGGTCCCGCGACCTGCCCCTGGTGCCGGTGCTGCGCTCGGGCTGCTACGTCACCCACGACCACGGCACCTACGCACAGGTCTCCCCCCTGCCCGGCCTGCGCCCGGCCCTCACCGTCCGCGCCGCCGTACTGTCCACACCCGAGCCCGGCACCGCCGTCGTCGGCGCCGGAAAACGCGAACTCCCCTACGACGCCGGGCTTCCCGTCCTTCTTTCCGCATCCACGGCAACCGGCGTCGCGCGCCCCGCGGCACAGGCCACCGCGGCCCAGATCTACGACCACCACCTGGTCCTCACCGACACCCAGGGCCTGGAGGTGGGCGACATCGTCGACCTCGGTATCTCCCACCCCTGCTCGGCCTTCGACCGCTGGCCCGACATCGCCGTCACCGACGACAACGGAGAGGTGCGCGACGTGTGGCATCCGCAGTTCCACCCGTAGACCTGCGGAGGGGAGTACATCCCCGGCTGCCCCCACTTGAACAAGCGCAAGATCAAGGCACCCGAGCGCCCCTGGATGGTGCGGTCGGCCGCTCCGGGGGGACCATGGAAGCCGAAGCGCCTGTGGGCCGCAGGAGGCAGGCCACGGGCCGTCGCCAGCGGACGGCCCGTGCGGTGCGGCAGGCGGAAGGAGAGCCTGCGATGAGCGCAGCCGAGGGGCGTCGGGCTGGTGCCGGGCAGCCGCAGGGGAGGTCACCGCAGCCGAGCGGGCTGATGGACCTCCTGGGGGTCGCGGCGGTGCTGCTGGATGCCGAGGGGCGGATCGTCCTGTGGAGCCCGCAGGCCGAGGACCTGTACGGCTACACCGCCGACGAGGCGCTCGGGCAGTACGCGGCGCCCCTGCTCGTCCACGACCAGCACCGGGATCTGGTGGTCAAGAAGTTCGCCGAGGTCATGGAGACCGGCCAGAGCTGGGCCGGAGCGTTCCCCGTCCGGCACCGGGACGGCACCTCGCGGCTGGTGGAACTGCGCAACATGCGGCTGCTGGACGACCGCGGCGACTTCTACGCTCTCGGGCTCGCCACCGACTCACCGACCCTTCGCGAGGTCGAGTGGGACGTCGCGCTGTCCACCCGGTTGATCTCCCAGTCCCCCATCGGGGTGGCGATCCTCGACACCGGCCTGCGCTATGTGGCGGTCAACCCCGCGCTGGAGCGGATGCACGGCATACCCGCGAAGGATCACCTCGGCCGGCACTACCGCGAGATCATGACCGCCGAGAAGTTCAGGGTGCCCGAGGCCGCGATGCGGCAGGTCCTGACGACCGGGACTCCCCTGGTCGACGAAGCCACCATCGTCGGCCACACCCCCGCCGACCTGGACAAGCACGCCTGGTCGATCTCGCTGTACCGGCTGGAGGACCCCCAGGGCCGGGTTCTCGGGGTGGCCGAGCTGGTGGTGGATGTCACCGACCGCTACCAGGCGGCCATGGAAGCCGCCGAGGCCCGGAGGCGCCTGGCCCTGATCGCCGACGGCTCGGCCCGGATCGGCACCACGTTGGAGGTGGCACAGACCGCCAGGGAGCTGGCCGAGGTCATCGTTCCCGAGCTCGCCGACGTGGTCGCGGTGGACGTACTCGACTCGGTCCTGGATGAGCACCGCCCGGCCGCGGCAGACGGCCCCGCGCTCTTCCGCGCCCTCGCGGTGAAGGCCGCCTACCCCACGGAAGCGGTCCAGGCCGCCGATCCCCCCGGCCATATCGCCGCCTATGCCGCCGACCGCGTGGCCACCGAGACCGTACGCACCGGCCGCCCCCTCCTGATCTCCCACACGGACGACGACGACCTGGCGCGTATCGCCCGCGACGAGCACGCCGCCACCCTGCTGGCCCGCGCCGGTGTGCACTCCTACATGTCGGTCCCGCTCACCGCCCGCGGCCATATCCTCGGCTTCCTGGGCCTCTCGCGGGCCCACAACCCGGTGTCCTTCGCCGAGGACGATCTCGCCCTCGCCGGTGAGCTGGCTTCCCGCGCCGCCGTGTGCATCGACAACGCCCGCTCGCACCAGAGCGTGCGCAACGCCGCCGAGACCTTGCAGCGCAGCCTGCTCCCCAGCCACCCGCCGCGCCTTCCCGGCCTGCGGATCGCCTCCCGGTACCGGCCCGCGCAGGCCACCTACGAGATCGGCGGCGACTGGTACGACGTCCTCTCCCTCGACGGCGACAAGACCGCGCTCGTCGTGGGCGACGTCATGGGCAGCGGCATCGACGCCGCCGCCACCATGGGCCGTCTGCGCACCGCCACCAGCGCCTTCGCCGACCTCGACCTCGCCCCCGACCAGGTCCTCCAGCACCTCGACAAGATCACCTCAGGGCTGGAGCACTACATCGCCACCTGCGTCTACGCCGTCTACGATCCCCGCCGCGCCGAATGCCACATCGCCAACGCCGGCCACCTCCCGCCCGCCCTCGTGCGCAGCGGCAAGCACCCCGAACTCCTCGACCTGCCCACCGGCACCCCGCTCGGAGTCGGCGGCGTCCCCTTCGAGACCACCACCTTCGGCATCGGCCCCGGCGACCAACTCGTCCTGTACACCGACGGGCTGGTCGAAACCCGCCACCACCCCATCGACGAACGCCTCGAAACCCTCCTGCACCTGCTCGATGTGCCCGACCACTCCCTGGAAGAGACCTGCGACCGGCTCCTTCGCGAACTCCGGCGTCCCGACGACCCGGATGACGTCGCCCTGCTCGTCTGCCGCACGCAACCCTTCACGCCCGGCGCCGAGCCTCCGCAGCGGTGACCGCCGACGCCCTTCACCGGTGCCTAACCGGCGTTCTCCTTGATGTGTGCGAGCACCTGGTGGAACTCCTCGGTCGGCGAGAACTCCATGAACTCGGTGTCCTCCAACGCTTCCGGGGCGTGTCCGGGCGCCCAGTAGTAGGCATCGCCCGCCTGGTACTCCTCCGTGCCGTCCTTCGTCCGCATGCGCAGCCGCCCCTTGGTGACGAAGCCCCAGTGCGGGCACTGGCACAGGTCGTCCGGCAGGCCCTTGAGGGCCGGGCCGAGGTCGGTTCCGGCAGGGACCCTGATGTAGCCGACGGACATGCCTCCACCAATTTCCTGGAGGCGTAGCTCCAGCTCACCATCGGTGAGCTCGACGGGTGCCGCATCCCTGGTGGTCGCTGTCATCACTGAACCTCCTTCGTGCGCCCCCCTTCCCCGCTTCCCATCATGCGCCCGGGCCCGAGCAGCCGTCCTGGCCCACGTCCTGTGCGGGTACCAGGCGACAAGCCGGCTCAAGCCGACTTGTTCGCCACCGGATAGGGCACGAAGGTGCTGCTGTTCTCGTCGATGACCAGTGGCCGGCCCAGGGGCGGTACGGCGCGCTGGGGGCAGTCGACGCGCTCGCAGATGCGGCAGCCCATACCGATGGGGGTGGCGGCGGAGGCGTTGTCGAGGTCGAGGCCGTCGGAGTACACGAGCCGGGAGGCGTGCCGGATCTCGCAGCCGAGGCCGATGGCGAAGGTCTTGCCGGGCTCGCCCCAGCCGCCCCGGTGGCGGGTGACGGCGCGGGCGGTCCACAGGTAGCGCTGGCCGTCCGGCATGGCGGCGATCTGGACGTGGATACGGCCGGGGGCGGCGAACGCCTCGTAGACGTTCCACAGCGGGCAGGTGCCGCCGGCCCGGGAGAAGTGGAAACCGGTCGCCGACTGACGCTTGGACATATTGCCGGCCCGGTCGACGCGTACGAAGGAGAACGGCACTCCGCGCAGTCGGGGGCGCTGAAGGGTGCTGAGGCGGTGGCAGACGGTCTCGTAGCCCAGGCCGAAGTGGTCGGTGAGCCGCTCGATGTCGTAGCGGGCCTCTTCCGCGGCGGCGTGGAAGGCGCGGTACGGGAGGATCAGCGCGGCGGCGAAGTAGTTGGCGACGCCGATCCGGGCCAGCGACCAGGTGACGGAGCCCTCCGCGAAGTCCTCCGCCGCGAGCGCCGACAGCTCGTCGCCGCGTTCGAGCAGGGCGAGTTGGGTCGCCATCCGGAACGCCTGCTGGCCGGGGCGCAGCCGGCTGGACAGATGCAGTACGCGGGCCACGGGGTCGTAGTGATGCGGTTGCTCGGAATCCGGCGCGATGCGTACCCCGTGGTGTCCGGTGAGCCGCGCGGTCAGGACCCGGAGGACCTCGCCGGGACGGACGCCGATGTCGCGGGCCAGATCCTCCGCGGCCAGGTCGGCGTCGTGGAGGTAGTTCTGCCGCCGGTAGAAGAACTCCCGGATTTCCTCGTGCGGCGATCGTGGCAGAGCCAACGCGTCACTGTCCCGGCCCTCGGCGGCCACGGCCAGCTGCTGGGTCAGGGCGTGGTTGCGTCGGCCGAGCTCCAGCAGGACCGCCGCCACGGCCGGCAGCCGGGTGGCCAGTTGCGCCAGGTCGGACGGTGAGACCTGGGCCGTGGCGACCTCGTTCGCGAGGGTTTCGCGCAGGTCGGCAACGAGCCGGGTGGTGTCCCGCTCCGAGAAGAAGCCCGGGTCGACGCCGAAGGTCTCGGTCAGCCGCAGCAGCACCGGGACGGTGAGCGGCCGGGAGTCGTGTTCCATCTGGTTGAGGTAGCTGGGCGAGATCTCCAGCCGCCGCGCCAGTTCGGCCTGACTGAGCCGGCGCTCCTCACGCAACCGCCTGAGCCGTGCGCCCGCATAGATCTTGCTCACCGCAACTCCCCTTCGACGACGCCCAAGCCTATGCGCGCGGCAACCCCTGATCGAGCTTGGCAGACTTGGCAAAGGAGCCTCCGAAGATGCGCAGAAGTTGGCATCGGGCCACGCTTGATGGCACTCAGTGCCACTGCCAGAGTCTTCGTACGGCCCGCCGGACCCCGGCAACGGGACCGGGACTCCGCAGCGACTTCATGCCCTGACGTCGCACGACTTGGCGTCCCGGCCCGGCTCTCCGGACGCATTGCTCACCGTTCCACACACCGGACGGGGCGGCGGGCCGTGCTCCAGCGATGCGGCACCAGCGGCACCAGCGGCACCAAGTGACATGGCGTTCGCACCCTTCACATGCACAAGCGACTTCACGCGATTCGGGAGACGGTCATGACGCAGGCAGGGACCACGACAGCGACGGCCGAGGAGCTGGCGCGGCGGTGGGCTACGGATCCGCGCTGGGAGGGGATCGAGCGGACCTACCGAGCCGAGGATGTCGTACGGCTGTCCGGCAGCGTCCGTGAGGAGCACACGCTCGCCCGGCGCGGCGCCGAGCGGCTGTGGCGGCAGCTCCATGAGCAGGACTACCTCCATGCGCTGGGCGCGCTGACCGGCGGTCAGGCGGTGCAGCAGGTCAAGGCGGGCCTTCAGGCGATCTACCTCTCCGGCTGGCAGGTCGCCGCCGACGCCAACCAGGCCGGGCACACCTACCCCGATCAGAGCCTGTACCCGGCCAACTCCGTGCCGCAGGTGGTGCGTCGGATCAACAACGCGCTGCTGCGCGCCGACCAGATCGCCACGGCGGAGGGCGGTACCGACACCACGGACTGGCTGGCGCCGATCGTCGCCGACGCCGAGGCCGGCTTCGGCGGCCCGCTGAACGCCTTCGAACTGACCAAGGCGATGATCGCGGCCGGTGCCGCCAGCATCCACTACGAGGACCAGCTCGCGTCCGAGAAGAAGTGCGGCCACCTGGGCGGCAAGGTGCTCGTACCGACTTCTCAGCACATCCGCACCCTCAACGCGGCCCGGCTCGCGGCCGATATCGCGGATGTGCCGACCGTGATCGTGGCCCGTACGGACGCGCTGGCCGCCAGCCTGCTCACCAGCGACGTCGATGAGCGCGATGCGCGGTTCGTCACCGGGGAACGCACCGCCGAGGGCTTCTACCGGGTCCGCAACGGTATGGCGCCGGTCATCGCCCGCGGCCTCGCCTACGCGCCGTACGCCGATCTGATCTGGGTCGAGACGGGCACCCCGGACCTCGCCCAGGCACGTGAGTTCGCGGAGGCGATCCACGCCGAGCACCCGGACCAGATGCTCGCCTACAACTGCTCGCCGTCCTTCAACTGGAAGGCCGCCCTCGACGACGACCAGATCGCCAAGTTCCAGCGGGAGCTGGCGGCGATGGGGTACCGCTTCCAGTTCATCACCCTCGCCGGTTTCCACTCCCTCAACCACGGGATGTTCGACCTGGCCTGCGGCTACGCGGAGCACGGCATGACGGCGTATGTCGATCTGCAGGAGCGGGAGTTCGCCGCTCAGGAGCACGGCTTCACCGCCGTCAGGCACCAGCGCGAGGTGGGCACCGGGTACTTCGACCTCGTCTCCACCGCCGTCAACCCCGCCTCCGCCACGACCGCGCTGACCGGGTCCACCGAAGAGGAGCAGTTCCACCAGGGGGTGTCTTCCCGATCAGGCCGGATCAGGAAGCCGGGCCGGGGCTTCCACACCGACGACCGGGGCTGAGGGGCCCCGGTACGCCGCCGGGGTGAGGGCCCCGGTTGCCGTCGGGCGGGCGCGGAGCGGAACTGAGGCTGCTCCGCGCCCGCCGCGCTGGAGCGCGCGCAGTCCCGTGCCGAAGAGAGCGGGCGGGAGTGATGCGGGCCTCACGCCCTTGGCCGGAGAACCGGCACACGGTACGGTCATGTCGACATTTCAACAACGCGACGACGGCGAGACGGAAGTCCGGTGGGAATCCGGCACGGTCGCGCCACTGTATGCCGCGGCAAACCTCCCAAGAGGGGTGAGGTCGTGGCGAGTCAGACCCGTGGACCGTCGTCCTGTACCACCGTATGGGACGCGTGTTCCCCGAGGAGGTTCCACCATGGCCGAGGCCGTTGTGTCCGCTGCCATTTCCACCCCATCCGTTCCCGTGCCGACCGCTCTCCCGGTGCGCGCGGTACTGCCGTGGGCTGTGTTCGCCGGCCTCCTGATGCTCGTCGCCCTGTACTTCGTCGGCGCCGAACAGGGCGCCACGTCCGTGCTCTCGGGCACCGATGTGCACGAATGGGTACACGACGGACGTCATCTGCTCGGCTTCCCCTGCCACTGAGAGGTGTGACGCACATGCACGCCTCAACTGTCAGAGGACTGCTGGTCCGCGGGATGCTCGCGGGCCTGATCGCCGGGCTGTTCGCCTTCGCCGTGGCCTACACGGTGGGCGAGCCGCCCGTGGACGGCGCGATCGCGGTGGAGGAAGCCCAGGCGGCCGCCCATGAGGCCCACGCCGGACACGGCGACGCCGCCGCTCACGAGGAAGCGGCGGAGGAAGAGGAACCGGTCAGCCGTCCGGTGCAGTCGACCGCGGGTCTGGCCACCGGCGTCCTGGTGTACGGGGTTGCGCTGGGTGGCCTCGCCTCCCTGGTGTTCTCCTTCGCGCTGGGACGCGTGGGCCGGTTCAGCCCACGGGCGACCGCGGCGCTCACGGCGGCGGCCGCCTTCACCACCGTCTATCTGGTGCCGTTCCTGAAGTACCCGGCCACCCCACCGGCGGTGGGAAACCCGGACACGATCGGGAAGCGCACCACGCTGTTCTTCCTGATGATCCTGCTCAGTGTGCTGCTCGGCGTGGGCGCGGTCATCGCCGGGCGCCGGCTGGCGCCGCGGCTGGGCAACTGGAACGCGACGCTGGCCGCCGGTGCGGGCTTCATCGTCGCGGTGGCTGTCGCGTTCGTGTTCCTCCCGGCCAACTCCGACGCGGTCAAGGCCAGTTTCCCCGCGGCCCTGCTGTGGGAGTTCAGGGTCGCTTCGCTGGCGATCCAGGCCGTGTTGTGGACGGTCTTCGGGGTCGTCTTCGGGCTTCTGGCCCAACGCCTTGTGGCCCCGCGTGCAGTCGGCACCGGATCGGCGAAGCAGGAGACCCCGGCGCTCGGCTGACGCACACCACGTCGGCCTTCGGTCCGACGCACCAAGCCCCGCCGCTCATGGGAAGTGCGGCGGGGCTCATGTGTGTGCGGGCCGGTGCGGGGAAGCCATGATCGCGACGAGACCGCGATGACCGGGGCCACAGCCCTCGTCGGGCGCGCCCCTCGCGTCACGTGACCTTGAGGGGCGTGAGCACAGATACTGACCTCGGAACAACTCCCCTCACCAGGAGGTACCCGTGAAGATGCTGATCAACGTGGCCGAGACCGTGGTCGCCGATGCGCTGCGCGGGATGGCCGCTGCGCATCCCGAGCTGGTGGTGGATGCCGAGAACCGGGTGGTGGTGCGGCGGGATGCGCCGGTGGCGGAGAAGGTGGCGCTGGTGTCCGGGGGCGGGAGCGGGCATGAGCCGCTGCACGGCGGGTTCGTCGGGCCCGGGATGCTGGATGCGGCGTGTCCCGGTGAGGTGTTCACCTCGCCCGTGCCCGATCAGATGGTGCGGGCGGCGGCGGCCGTGGACAGCGGCAACGGTGTGCTGTTCGTGGTGAAGAACTACACGGGGGACGTGCTCAACTTCCAGATGGCGGCGGAGCTGGCGGAGGACGAGGGCGTACAGGTCGCCAGCGTGCTGGTCGATGACGATGTGGCGGTGACCGACTCGACGTTCACGGCGGGGCGGCGCGGCACGGGGGCGACGCTGTTCGTGGAGAAGATCGCCGGGGCGGCGGCCGAGGAGGGGATGCCTCTGGAGCGGGTCGAGGCGCTGGCCCGGCAGGTCGTGGCGTCCTCGCGCAGCTTCGGGGTGGCGTTGAGCGCCTGTACGACGCCGGCCAAGGGCAGTCCGACGTTCGATCTGCCCCCGGGTGAGCTGGAGTTGGGGGTGGGGATCCACGGGGAGCCGGGCCGGGAGCGGCGCGCGATGATGACCGCGCACGAGATCGCGGACTTCGCGGTGGACGCGATCCTGGAGGATCTTCAACCGCGGCTGCCGGTGCTGGTTCTGGTGAACGGCATGGGGGCCACGCCGCTGCTGGAGCTGTACGGGTTCAATGCGGAGGTGCGGCGGGTGCTGGACGAGCGCGGGGTGGCGGTGGCCCGTACGCTCGTCGGCAACTATGTGACGTCGCTGGACATGGCGGGCTGCTCGGTGACGCTGTGTCAGGTCGACGGTGAGCTGCTGCGGCTGTGGGACGCACCGGTGCAGACGGCGGGGCTGCGCTGGGGGCGCTGAGGGACCGCAGGGCGACGACATCACGACGCGAACGACCGAAGGAGAGTAGCCCGTGTCCGAAACGGCCCTGGATGCCGCGTTCTTCGTACGCTGGATGACGGCGGCGGCCGCCGTCATCGACCGGGAGGCGGAGCGGCTGACCGAGCTGGACTCGGCCATCGGTGACGCCGACCACGGCACGAACATGCAGCGTGGTTTTGCGGCGGTGGTGAAGGGGGTGGAGGCGGAGCCGCCGGCCACGCCCGGTGCGGTGCTGGTCGCCGCGGGGCGGCAGTTGATCTCGAGTGTGGGCGGGGCGGCCGGGCCGCTGTACGGGACGCTGCTGCGGCGCGCGGGGAAGGCGCTCGGTACTGCTCCGCAGGTGTCGGCGGAGGAGCTGCGGGCCGGGCTGGACGCCGGAGTGACGGCGGTCGGTCAGCTCGGCGGGTCGGCGCCGGGTGACAAGACGATGCTCGATGCGCTGGTGCCGGCGGTGGCGGCGCTGGCGACCTCGTTCGACGCGGCGGCCGAAGCAGCCGAGGAGGGCGCGCTGGCGACCGTACCGATGCAGGCCAGGAAGGGCAGGGCGAGCTATCTGGGCGAGCGCAGCATCGGGCATCAGGATCCGGGCGCGACGTCGTCGGCGCTGCTGTTCGCCGCGCTGGCGGAGGTGGCGAAGTGAGTGCGGCGCAGGGGGACGGGGCGGCGCTGGTCGGTGTGGTGCTGGTGTCGCACAGCGGGCCGGTCGCCGAGTCGCTGGCGGCCATGGCCGTGGGGCTGGCCGGGGGCGGTGCCACGGCGCCGGTGACGGCCGCGGGCGGTACGGAGGACGGCCGGTTCGGGACGAGCCCGGAGCTGATCGCCGAGGCGGCGCGGCGGGTGGACCGTGGTGCGGGGGTGGCGATCCTGGCCGACCTGGGCAGCGCGGTGCTGACGGTGAAGGCGCTGCTCGCCGAGGGGGATGAACTCCCCGAGGGCGCACGGCTGGTGGACGCACCGTTCGTGGAGGGTGCGGTGGCCGCCGTGGTCACCGCCTCGGCGGGGGCTGATCTGGACGCGGTCGCGGCGGCGGCCGGAGAGGCGTACGGGTACCGGAAGGAGTGACCGGCCGGCGGCGGAGGCGTACGGCGCCGGAGCAGGCGGGCGGGCCGGCGCCCGCGCGCCGTGCTCAGGGTTTGCGGGCGACGGCCGCGTAGCAGGCGGCCTCCGCGTCGGTGACGTGGGTGGCGTCCCCGGGCCGGTCGGGGCGCCACTGGTGGGAGAGGGCGACGCCGGGTTCCAGCAGCTCCCAGCCGTCGAAGAAGCGGAGGAATTCGGGGCGGGAGCGGAACTGGAGGACGGTTCCGGCGTCGGCGTAGATCTCGGTGATCTTGTGCATGGCCTCGGGGTCGAAGTCCGCCGTCGCATGGGTCATGGCAAGGGCGGAGCCGCTGGGGAGCGCGGTCTTGAGGGTTTCGACGATGGTGTGGGCGCGGTCCTGGCCGTCGTCGGTGACGAAGTGCATCAGGGCGTTGAGGCTGAGCGCGACCGGGCGGGTCAGGTCGAGGGTGTCGAGGAGCTGGGGTGCGCCGAGGATGCCCTCGGGGTGGTTGACGTCGGCCTGGACGTACGCGGTGCGGCCCTCGGGGGTGCTGCGCAGGAGGGCCGCGGCGTGGGCGAGGACGATCGGGTCGTTGTCGGTGTAGACGACCCGGGCGTCGGGGGCGATGCCCTGGGCGATGTCGTGCAGGTTCGGTGCGAGGGGGATGCCGGTGCCGATGTCGAGGAACTGGCGCAGTCCGGCCTCGGCCAGGAAGCGGGTGGCCCGGTGCATGAACTCGCGGTTGATACGGGCGGCGACCAGCGCGGCGGGGAAGACACCGAGGACGCTGCCGGCGGCCATCCGGTCGGCCAGGAAGTTGGTCTTGCCGCCGAGGAAGTAGTCGTAGATCCGGGAGGAGTGGGCCCGGTCCAGCCGTAGGTCCACCACGGGCTCGTGCTCGCTCATCGTCCGCTGCCTCCCCATTACGGCATGCCGGCCCGGCATGATCCGACGAAAGGGGCGCACATTTATAAGCTGTGCGCCCCCGATGCACAACGTGCCACCGTGTGCTCGGTTCTGGAAGCACTGCCCGGTCCGTCCCTGATCATGCGGGGCGCACGTCCGACAACCGCCGTGACACCGCCTCCGAAGGGTGCCACTGTTCCTCACATGACATGGTCGCGAGTAGTCATATGAATACGGAGCGGAAGATTTTTGCGCCCCTCATGCCACAAACGGGCCTGTTTTCCTGTTCATTGGAGGGTGAGGGCAACCCGCCCTCCCGCTGGCGCCCGCGGCTCGGCGCCCGGCCAGTTGTGCACGGCGAACGGAACGAGGACTGCCTGTGAGCGCAGACCGGGACCGACTTCTACCGGCGTGCGCCCCGGCGCACGTCAGCACCGCGCAGTTAGCGGCGCTCGCCCGTTGCCCACCTCCGGCTTTCCCACTGGTCCCGTGCGACCGCCAGCTGTCGATCACCTTCGAGGCGTTCCTCACCACCCATGCCCGTAAGTGGCTGACGTACGCCTATCTGCATACGGGCAGCGAGGCCGCGGCCCGCGAGGTCACGCTGGCGGCGTACGAACAGCTCGGCCGGCTGTGGGCGCATGCGCTGCGGCAGGCGTCGGTGGAGGCGTACGCCTGGTCGGTGCTCAAGGAGCGGGTGGTGGAGTGGCTCTACGACCACCAGCAGCCCACCGCGCTCACCGAGACCGCCGCCTTCGCCGTCGTCACGCACGCCCTGCTGCGCGAGTGCCAGCAGCAGTTCGCCGTGCTGGAGAGCCAGTTGGGGCTGTATGCGGCCATCGCCAGACTTCCGGAGCGGCAGTGCGATGTGATCGTGCTGCGGCATGTCATCGGCTACAGCGACGCCCAGATCGGCGCGCTGCTCGGCGTCGACGAGGTCACCGTCCGCTCCTACGCGAGCCGCGGCAAGCGCAAGCTCGCCGCGGCGCTCGGCATCGATCAGGGAAATTGCAGGGGGAACTGAACCATGTCGTACAACCGTCCGGCCGGCCGCCGGGAGACCGTTGAGACACTGCTGAGCGCCGCCGCCGCGGTGTCCGGGATCGATGGCCTGGCCGGCTTCTGCGACCTCGACGAGGCGGGGGCGCTCGGCGGCCTCGGAACGCACGCCGGTCCGGTGCGGGCCGGGGCCGAGACGGAGGGGCCACGGGTGGCGGTGCTGCCGGCCCGCACCGACCGTGGGGCGCCCAGCGCCTACCCCAGCGCGCGCGACGAGGCCACCCATGAACTCCAGCTGGCCTGTGCGCTGGTCGTCAACGCCGCGGCGGCCGCCGCCAGTCTGGAGCGGCTGGTCAACGACCACCGCATCGACCCCGAGGGCGCGCTGGTCTTCGCCTGTCTGCTGCACATCACCGGGCGCACCGACGCGGCGCACTTCTGGTGGCACTTCGGCGCCGGCGCCGGCAGCCGGACCGCGGCGTACTGTCTCTACCTCTCCCACCGCCGCAACGGCGAGTACCGCGACGCCGCCTACTGGCGCGAGCAGGCGGCGCACGCCCCCGACGAGGAGCGCCGGTCGGTGGCCGCGTTCGACGAGAGGCAGTTACTGCCGGACTCCGCCCGGCACAACCTCCTCGTCCAGTGGCACAGCGGGCTCGCGCCGACGCTGCCGACGGCGCTGGAGAACGTGATCAACCGGCTCGTGGTGGACAGTGACGACGAGGACTTCGGCGCGATTCCGCGCCCCTCCCCCACCCTCGTCCAGGACCTCGGCCGGGCCACCTAGCACGCGCCTTCCACCGCGGCCTCACAGGAAGTTGACGCCCTGGGCGAGCGGGAGCCGGTCGGAGTAGTTGACGGTGTTGGTGGCCCGGCGCATATAGGCACGCCAGGCGTCGGAGCCGGACTCCCGGCCGCCGCCGGTCTCCTTCTCGCCGCCGAAGGCACCGCCGATCTCCGCCCCCGACGTACCGATGTTGACGTTGGCGATACCGCAGTCGGATCCGTCGGCGGCGAGGAAGCGCTCGGCCTCGCGCTGGTCGCGGGTGAAGATGCTGGACGACAGGCCCTGGGGGACGTCGTTGTGCAGGGCGACGGCCTCGTCGAAGGTGCGGTAGGTCAGCACGTAGAGGAGCGGGGCGAAGGTCTCGGTGCGGACGGTTTCGGTCTGTGCGGGCATCCGGACGAGCGCCGGGCGGACGTAGCAGGCATCCGGCGCCTCGGCCTCCAGACACCGTTCGCCGCCGGTCAGCAGTGTGCCGCCGTCGCGCTGTGCGGCGGCCAGCGCCCGGGACATCGCCGTGTGGGCGACGGGGTTGATGAGCGGGCCGACAAGCGTGGCCGGGTCGAACGGGTCGCCCACCGTCAGCTGACCGTAGGCGTGCACGATCCGCTCCAGGAGGCGGTCGGCGATGTCCTCGTGGACGATCAGCCGGCGCAGCGTCGTACAGCGCTGGCCCGCGGTGCCGGCCGCGGAGAAGACGATCCCGCGGACGGTGAGTTCGAGGTCCGCGGAGGGGGTGACCACGGCGGCGTTGTTGCCGCCGAGTTCGAGCAGACAGCGGCCGAAGCGGGCGGCCACCCGGGGCGCGAGCTGCCGCCCCATCCGGACCGAACCGGTCGCGCTGACCAGCGCCACCCGCGGATCGTCGGCCAGCCGCTCGCCGCAGTCCCGCGCGCCGAGCAGCAGCCGGTGCACCCCGGCCGGCGCCCCCTCCTCGGCGGCCGCCCGGGCGAGCAGCCCGTCGCAGGCCAGCGCGGTGAGCGGGGTCAGCTCCGAGGGCTTCCATACGACGGTGTCGCCGCAGACCAGGGCGATGGCGGTGTTCCAGGACCACACGGCCACCGGGAAGTTGAACGCGGAGATGACGCCGACCACGCCGAGCGGGTGCCAGCTCTCGGAGAGCCGGTGGCCGGGGCGTTCGCCGGCGATGGTCCGCCCGTAGAGCTGCCGGGAGAGACCGACCGCGAAGTCGCAGACGTCGATCATCTCCTGTACCTCGCCGAGCGCTTCGGAGCGGATCTTGCCCGCCTCGATGGTGACGAGGTCGGCGAGGTCTTCCCGGTGCGCGGTGAGGAGTGCGCCCAGCCGCTTGACCAGCGCGCCGCGGCGGGGCGCCGGCACGGTACGCCAGTCCTGGAACGTACGGTGCGCCTCGGCGAGGGCCGCGTCGGCCTGTTCGGGGGTGGCGGCGGGGAGGCGGGCGAGGACGCCGCCGGTGAGCGGTGTACGGGCGAGGACGGCCTGGTCCGATGCCGCGGGGTAGCCGTCGAGGTCGACGCCGCAGCGGCGGAGGGCGGCCGCCGCGCGGGCGCGCAGCGCGGCGGTGGCGGGGAGCTGGGCGGCGGTGGCGGGGCTGGCGGACATGGTGCGGCTCCTTGGGGGCGGGCGGGGTCAGCGGGTGGGGTCCGGGGCGGTGTTGCCCGGGTCCGGGTCGATCAGTTCCCCGTCGTCCAGTGCCCGGAGCGCCGCGCCCGCCTGGAGGGTGAACAGGGCCTGCCGCAGCGCGTGGTCCTGCTGCTGTGCGTAGAGGGCGAACGGGTCGAGTACGGGGCGGCCGATCGCTTCGGAGAGGCGGTGGGCGTCGAAGGGGGTGCCCGCCAGGTGCGCGTCGCGGGTGCCCTCCCCGGTGAGGTTGGAGCGGAAGATGCCGGCGGCGGAGCGGGGCAGGAAGTCCTCGTAGACGAGGGGGTGGGCGGTGAGCCAGCCGTGGGTGAGCAGACCGGCCAGGTCGGCGGGCGGGCAGCGGCCGTCCCTGGGCCGCCCGGCCACCGGCCGGTAGCTGAAGAACGCCTGGTGGGAGACGGCGAGTTGGTGTTCGGTGGCGGGGAAGCCCCGGCGCCACAGTGCGCGGGCCGTCTCCTGCCGGTCGGCGTCGGGGCGCAGCGTCATCCGGCGGTCCGTCTCGGCCATGAGGTGGTCGTAGCGGGCCCGGCCGGCCCGTGTCAGCGCGATACCGCGTGCCTCGACCTCGCCGAAGCGGACCCGGAGCGCTCCGCCGGTGACGCTGCCGTCGGGCTCGCGGAACTTCCGGGGCTCGGCCAGCGCACGGAAGGAGGTCTGGCGCAGCAGGACGTCGGGGCCGTCCCAGCGCGGCGGCCCCTGGATCCGGTCGATCATGGTGATGCCGCGCTCCCCCATGCGCCGGTAGAGGGCGTCGATGTCCAGGACACGCGGGGTGAGGTGGTTGAGGTGGGTGGCCGTCACCCCGCCGATGTCGGCGGCGACCGCGGAGACCCGTTCCAACTCGGCGTACCAGGCACGGTCGACGGGCTCCGGAGAGAGTTCGAACGCGGCGACGGCGAGGGTGAGGAAGCGTTCCGCCTGCTCCTCCGGGAGCCCGGCGGCTTCCTCGGCGCGCTCGGCGAGGGTGAGGAGTTCGGGCGGGAAGAGCTGCCGGCGGGCGAGGAAGGCGTCGAGCCGGGATTCCAGGTCCGGGTCGAAGAAGCGGCGGTCCGCGGTGGTCAGGAGCGAGGTGAAGACGCGGAAGGGGTTGCGGTCCAGTTCCTCGGCGTCGGTCGGCCGGAAGGCGGTGGAGACGACGGGTACCGCACCCTCGTCGCCGTCGCGCAGGTCGTAGAAGCCGACCGGGCGCATGCCGAGCGCGGCGAAGATCTGGGCGGCCTGGCGCAGCTCCTCCTCGGTGCCGACGCGGATCGCGCCGTGGCGTTCGGCGGTGACCCGGCTGATGCTGCCGAACCGGGCGGCGTCCGGGTCCCGGGCCGCGACCTCGTCGTTGATCTGTCCTGCGACCTCCAGCAGTGTGGTGTACGCGGGGACTTCGGTGCCGTACATCGCGGACAGCCGGTGGGCGAACGCGGCGCGCAGTTGCCAGGTGGGGACCATACGCAGCTCCGGGGACGGGGTCGGCGGGCGGACAGGGTCAGATGATGTGGGCCTCGGGACGGACCGGGCGGGTCCCGCCGTCGGTGAAGCGGGTGGCGGCGAGCGGGGTGATGTCGAGGAACGGCTCCCGGCCCAAGTAGAGGTCGCGCACGAGCTCTCCCACGGCGGGGGCCTGGAGAAACCCGTGGCCGGAGAATCCGGTGGCGTACAGGAACCGCGCGGGGCAGGCGGCCTCGCCGATGAGCGCATTGCGGTCGGGGGTCATCTCGTAGAGGCCGGCCCAGCCGTCGACGACCGGGAGGCGGGCGAGCTCCGGTGCCCGCCGGGCGGCCGCGGTATGGAACGGGGCGAGCCATTCGCGGGTGAACTCCCGCTGGAATCCTGGATGTTGGCGTGGGTCGGAGAGCCCCATGAGCAGGCCGTCGGCGCCGTCGTTGTGGAAGTAGAGGGTGGAGGCGAAGTCGAGGGTGAAGGGGATGCGGGGTGGTGCGGGGCGCAGCGGTCCGGTGAAGGCGATCTGCCGGCGGAGCGGGATGACGGGCAGTTCGACGCCGGCCATCGCGCCGACGGCGGCGGACCAGGCGCCGGCGCAGCAGATGACGGTGGGGGCGCGGACGGTGCCGTGCGGGGTGCGGACCGCGTGCGCACCGTCCGCGGTGTCGAGGGCGGTGACCGGGCAGTGGCTGCGGACGGTCGCGCCGAGCCGGCGGGCGGCGCGCAGATAGCCGGTCACCGCGGAGCGGGGCAGGGCGTAGCCGTCGGTGGGTGAGAAGGCGGCGGCGACGATGCTGCCCGGGTCGAGGTAGGGGCACAGGGCGTGGGCCGCGCCCGGGGTGAGGATGCGGCTGGGCACGCCGTGGGCGTTCTGGGTCTCCACCCCCTCGGTGAAGGTGGCCAGTTCAGCGTCGTCGCCGAGGAGGAAGAGGTAGCCGACGGACTCCAGGCCGACATCGGCGCCGGGCCGCTGCGCGAAGTCCCGCCAGGCGTCCAGGCTGCGCAGGCCGAGCCGGATGTTGAGCGGGTCGGAGAACTGGGCGCGGACGCCGCCGAGGGGTTTGCCGGACGAGCCGGAGGCGGGCCGGTCGCGCTCCAGGAGGAGGACCCGCGCGACGCCCGCCTCGGCGAGGTGGAATGCGATGCTCGCCCCGATGACGCCACCGCCGATGATGACGACGTCGGCCTCTTCGGGGAGGGGTGCCAGGGCGTTCGCCGAGGCCGGGGTGGGAACCATCCGGGCCGCCTTCCCGTCTGCTTGTTCCTGCCGTTCACCGGTGGTTCAGATGGTGCCGGGCGGGCCGGGCCGCGTCCATGCACAGTTGCTGGAGGCGATCTATTAAGACTTCTGGGCGTGACGGGGTTTCGCGAGACGGAGTACGGGGCGCGGTGGGGCGGCGCCCCGTGGGTAGGGTGCCGCCATGGAACTGCCAGGGGTGCAGCTCAGGACGCTGCTGGAGCTGACCCGCAGCGGCACGATGACCGCGGCGGCCGCGGCGCTGGGCTATACGCCGGGGGCGGTCTCCCAGCACATCGCGGCGCTGGAACGGGCCACCGGCACGGAGTTGGTGCGGCGGGCCGGCCGCCGGGTGGAGCTGACGGACGCCGGGCACACCCTCGCCGCGCATGCGGAGCGGATCCTGGCCGCGCAGGCCGAGGCGGTGGCGGCGCTGGAGCGCACCCGGGGCGAACTGCGGGCGCGGCTACGGCTCGGGGTCTTCGGTACGGCGGCGGCCGTGCTGCTGCCGCCGGCCCTGCACCGGCTGGGCGCCCGGCACCCGGGGGTGCGGGTGGAGAGCCGTGAGGTGGAGGTGGACCAGGCGTATACGGAGGTGTGCGCAGGACGGGTGGAGCTGGCGCTCGGGCTGGACTATCCGGATGCGCCGCTCGCCCGGGACGGCGCGGTGGAGTTGGTGCGGCTGCGCTCGGAGCGGTTCTCGCTGGCGGTACCGAGCGGGCGGCCGCCTTGGGAGGCATATGAAGGGAGAGCGGACGGACCGCCGCTGCGGCTGGCGGAGGCCGCCGGCTGTGACTGGATCCTGCCGGCGGCCGGCTCGTACTACGGGCAGGCGGTCCGCGCGGCCTGCCGACGGGCCGGTTTCGAACCGCGGGTGGTCCACGAGGTCACCGACACCGCCACCTCGCTGGCGATGGTCGGGGCCGGGCTGGGGGTGGCGCCGCTGACCGAGCTGATGCTGCGGCTGCGGTCGGAGGGCATCACGTCGGTGCCGCTCAGAGAGCCGGTCGTCCGGCACATCGTGGTCGCGGTCGGTGCCTCGGCGCGCCGCCGGCCGTCGGTGGCGGCGCTGATCGACGCGCTCCGGGAGGGGGCGGCGCCGTATGGCCCGGGCTCCGGGCCGGGCGCGGGACCGTAGGGTTCCCGCTACGTGCCCGCGCGCTGCCGCAGGGCGTACGGATCACCCCGACGGGCCCGCTCGCCGCGCCCCTCTCGGGGACCTCCCGCACCCTGGAGCCCCCGCCGCGTCCCGCCCCGGAGGTCCCGGTGAACGCCGCCCGTCCCCGCGCGCTGGCCGCGCTGCTCACCGCAGGCCTGCTGACCGCCCCTTCGGCGCCGGCCGCCGAGCCGCGCCCGGCGGCGCACCGCGCCACCGTCCGGCCGGCCCTGTACGAGAGCACCGTTCTGGCGGTGTCCGGGCAGGGCGCGCACACCTACCGCATCCCGGCACTCACCACGCTCCCGGACGGCACCCTCCTCGCGGCGTACGACCGGCGCAACGACAGTGCGGCCGATCTGCCGGGCAATGTGGATGTGATGGTGCGGCGGAGCACCGACAAGGGCCGCACCTGGAGCGCGCCCCGGGCGGCGGTGGACTACGGCGGCGGGGTGGGCGCGGGCGATCCGAGTCTGCTCGTCGACCGGACGACCGGCCGGGTCTTCCTCTTCCACGCGTATGCGCCCAAGGGCGTGGGGTTCGGCAGTGCGGGCGCGGGCAACGCCCATGACAGCTCCAGCGTGCTGCACACCGACTACAGCTACTCCGACGACGGCGGCCGCAGCTGGCGCCACCGGCGGATCACCCGTGAGCTCAAGGACCCGTCGTGGCGCGGCATCTTCGCCTCGTCCGGTGCCGGCACCCAGCTCGCGGGCGGCCGGCTGCTTCAGCAGTACGCGTTCCGCAAGGCCGACGGCAGCATGTGGGCGGCCAGCGCTTACAGTGACGACCATGGGGCGAGCTGGCACATGGGGACGCCGGTGGGTCCGCGGATGGATGAGAACAAGACCGTCGAGCTGGCCGATGGCCGCATCATGCTCAACAGCCGTACCAGCAGCGCCCCCAGGCGGCTGGTCGCGTACTCCCGGGACGGCGGGCTGACCTACGGCGTCCCGGCGGCGGACGACGAGCTGATCGATCCGGCCAACAACGCCTCGGTCCTGCGCTACGACCCCGCCGCACCGGCCCGTCAGCGGCGGGCGCACTGGCTGCTGTTCAGCAATACGGCGAGCACCGGCGCGCGGCAGAACCTCACCGTGCGGGCGTCCTGTGACGACGGTGCGAGCTGGCCGGTCGCCCGGTCCGTCACACCGGGGCCGGCGGCCTACTCGACGCTGACCCGGCTCAAGGACGGCACGTTCGGGCTGCTCTACGAAGCCGGGCCGTACCAGAAGATCGCTTTTGTCCGGTTCGACGAGGCGTGGCTGGGACTGCACTGCCCCACACCCTGACCGTCACCTGGATGAACCACCGCATCACACGGACGGGTCCGCCGCCTCCGGGGGCCACACCGGGCGGCTGCCGTCGGGGACGGCGGCCAGCGCATGGCCGACCGTGGGGTAGCAGGAGAAGACGCCGAGGGACTGGGTGCCGACCAGCAGCCGCAGCATCCGTACGCCGAGCGACGCCAGCAGCAGCCGCCCCTCCAGCCGCCGGCACAGCCACTCCAGGGCGAGCAGACAGCTCAGCCCCCGGGAGTCGCAGAACCGCAGGGCGGTCAGGTCGAGCACGAGGAAGCGGTGGCCGGCCGAGACCACCGACCGCGCCTCGTCGAGAAAGGCCTGCTCGGTGCGGAGGTCCAGCTCACCGCTGACCCTCAGCACCGCGCACTCCTCCGCCTGCACGATCGCAGTGACCGCCAACGACCGCATCTCCGAGCTCATGGCGTCCAGCCTAGGGCGTGTTTTCCGTGGCACCACCGTCGCAACCCGTGACCGCCGCCCTGCCCGCGCCCGGCGGCGGCGAAGGGGCCGGCGGCCCGTACGGACGTGCCCATCGGGCCGTACGGGCACGCCTCGAGGCCTCGGGGCAGCCCGGAGGCGCCCCGAGGCGGGCAAAAACGGGCAGGATTTTTCCGATAACGGGCAGCCATCCCCGTGCTTCTGCTTGCTATAAACCTGATGCGGGCGGAAACGGGCAGTCCCGTGACCGAACGGAAGCCGGAAGTATCCAGAACTCGGGCAGGAGTGAGCCATGAGGGCCGAGGAACGCCAGCACCGCATCCTGGCGCTCGCCCGGCAGTCCGGCCGGGTCGAGGTCGCCGATGCCGCCGCCGAGTTCGGGGTCGCCCGCGAGACGGTACGGCGCGATCTGAGCGAGCTGGAGCGCCGGGGCCTGGTCCGGCGCACCCACGGCGCGGCGTATCCGGTCGAGAGCGCCGGTTTCGAGACCACGCTGGCCCGTCGGCAGACCCAGCAGGTGGACGAGAAGCGCCGGGTCGCGGCGGCCGCGGCCACGCTGGTGGGTGAGGCCGAGACGGTGTTCGTCGACGAGGGCTACACCCCGGAGCTGGTCGCGATGCTGCTGCCCACCGACCGCCCGCTGACCGTGATCACCGCATCATTGCGGACCGCCTCGCTGGTCGCGGCGTCGGAGTCGACCACCGTCCTGCTGGCCGGCGGTCGGGTCCGCTCCGGTACGCAGGCCACGGTGGGCTCCTGGGCCCGCGACATGCTCGCCCGGTTCGTGATCGACCTGGCGTTCCTCGGGGCGAACGGCATCTCCCGGGAGCACGGGCTGACCACCCCCGATCCGGCGGTCGCGGAGGTGAAGGAGCAGGCGGTCCGCTCCTCGCGGCGGCGGGTGCTGGTGGCGGTGCACAGCAAGTTCGGCGCCAGCAGCTTCTGCCGGTTCGCCGAGGTGGGCGACTTCGACACGATCGTCACCGACGCGGGGCTGTCCGCGCCGGAGGCCCACCGCTACTCCCTCCTGGGGCCACAGGTGCTCCGGGTCTGACCCGGGCGGGGGCCGCCCGGACGACCGGCCCCGTACGACATCCCCAACGACACCGAACGACACCCCACAGCCGCTGCCCGCAGGCCGCACCCCCGGCCTTCGTGCGGTGATCCGGCCGTGCCCGTAGCGCGCCGCCGCACCTCCTCAAAAGCTGATCGAACCGACATCCCCGTATATCGCCGTACCCGCATCCGTCCCCAGAGAGGCAAGAGCCGTGAGAGCACGACCCCCCGGACCGGGCCGCGGTCCCCGCGCGAGCGCGCTGACCGCCGTCGCCCTGGCCCTGTCGCTGGCCGCCACCGGCTGCTACCGCGGCGCCGGCGAGGCCGGCAACGACGCCGGCCGCAGCATCAATGTGCTGATGGTCAACAATCCGCAGATGGTGGATCTTCAGCGGCTGACCGCGGAGCATTTCACCAAGGAGACCGGTATCAAGGTGAATTTC